>NZ_JBIWFZ010000002.1:0-668230 GCF_044763325.1 Streptomyces sp. NPDC096136
GGAGTCTGGGGCCGGCTCCACGAGGAGATCTTGTACCGACTCGACGACGCCGGGCTCCTGGACCTGTCCCGAGCTGTCCTCGACTCCGCCCACGTGCGGGCCAAAAAGGGGGCGAACTCACAGGTCCGAGCCCCGTGGACCGGGGCAAGCCGGGCTCCAAGATGCACGTCCTGTCGGACGCGGCCGGACTGCCCCTCCTCGTCGGCGTCTCGGCCGCCAATACCCACGACAGCCAGGCCCTGAAGCCCATGGTCCTCGGTCACCAAACGAGACACGACCCCCATCGTGGCCGTCACTTCAAGCCCCGGAAACTGCACGCCGACAAGGCCTACGATATCCCTGAACTGCGGAAATGGCTTCGGGGGAAGCGGATCGGCGTCCGTATCGCGCGCAAAGGCATCGAGTCATCAGAACGACTCAGGCGGCGCCGGTGGGTGATCGAGCGGACCATGTCCTGGCTGACCGGCTACCGCCGACTCAACCACCGCTACGAACGCCACCCCCGCAACTACCTCGCCTTCCTCGGCCTCGCCGCCGCCATCTGCTGCTACAAACGACTCGTCCGCCTCACCACATAGGACACGGTCTAAGCACCTCGACTGGCTCGCCGCCCTATTTTGCCTGCTGAGCGGCGTCGAACACGAGTCGGCTTCCCACGTGAAGGATCAGTTCGTGTGCCTTCTGTTCGATCCAAACACGTTCTGCGAGCACGATGGGGTCAGCGGCCTCTCTGTATCTTGCGGCAAACTCGGCAGATATGGGAATGTATTGGATTCCTAGTGGAATCATATGCAATGGGTTTGCATGTAGGTCCATATCGACTCCTTGCGAGGGAGATTCCATGGGCACTTTCAATACTAGTCACATCGCTGGACGGTCCGCTGGGCCAGACGGCACGAGTGCTCATCCGTATCGGCGCAGTTCGTGGAAGAAGTCGTCGATGACGTGCAGCTGCCCGGTACGGGCGGCTTCGTCGTAGACGTGTCTGCCGACGGCCAGGTCGAGCACGCCCAGGCCGAAGGGGGAGAACACCACCGGTCGGCCTCGGGGCAGTGTCGCGCGGCCGGTCGTGACGTCGTGCAGCGTGCCCGTGAGGAAGTCGCGGTTCCCGGTGAGCTGTTCGGTCAGGTGGGGCGAGGTGTCGGCTTTGAGGCAGTGCTCGACGTCGTCGACGACGTTGGTCGAGGCGAGCAGGATTTCGGGGGCGAGGTCGCGCAGTGACACGTGCAGGACCAGGGGGGCGTGGTCGAACCATGTCGGGTCGGTGACGTGGGGCCGGTCGGCGACGGTGGCGAGGACGAGCAGGTCGCTGGAGCGGATCAGCTGCTCGGGGCTGTCGTGCACGGTGAGCTCGGTGGCCGCGTCGGCGGCTCGCAGGTAGCCGTGGAAGCCGGCCGCGCTGTCGGCGCTGATGTCGTGCACCCCGGTCTCTTCGAAGGACCAGCCAGTGGCAGTGAGGAACGTGTGGATGTAACGGGCGATGAGTCCCGTTCCGAGGAATCCGACGCGGGTCGGACGCGTCCCGCGGGCTCGGCTGAGCGTGTGGGCCGCCGACGCGGCCATCGCGGCCGTGCGGGTGGCGCTGACGATGGAGCTCTCCAGGCAGGCGAACGGGTAGCCGGTGTCGTGGTCGTTCAGGATCAGCACGGCCGAGGCCCTGGGGATGCCGGCCTGCACGTTGTCGGGGAAGCTGGAGATCCACTTGAGGCCGTCCACCCGTGCCCGTCCGCCGATCGACGCGGGCAGCGCGATGATGCGGGCGGTCGGGCGGTCGGGGAAGCGCAGGAAGTACGACGGCGGGTTCACCGACTCCCCCACGGAGTGCAGGTGGTAGGTGGTCTCGATCAGGTCCGTGATCAGGCGTTCCTGTCCCTGGAGGATGCGCTGGACCTGGGCTCCGGGGATCACTGCGAACGCGGGCGGGGTCATCGGGTGCTCCTGTCGGGGGACGCGGTGGGGGTGGCCGGGAACGGGGCCGGGGGCTGGGGTTCGGCCATGGCGACCAGGACCTCGCGCGGTGGCTCGAACGGTTCGCGGCTGTGGGCGGTGCGGATGTTGTCGATGAGCATCAGGTCGCCGGACTGCCAGGGCTCACGGACGGTGTGCTCGGCGTAGGCCGTGTTGATCAGCTGGACCACGTCCTCGCCGATCGGGTCGCCGTTCGCGAAGCGGGTGTTGAACGGCAGGGCTTCGGGGCCGTAGACGTCGAGGAGGTACTCCCGTACGTCGGGCTCCAGCGTCCATTCGTTGAAGAACGCGATCTGGTTGAACCAGCAGCGCCGGCCGGTGGCCGGGTGGCGCACCACTGCGGCACGGTGTTGGCGGGTGCGCAGACCGCCGTCGTCCTGCCAGTCGAACTCGATGGCGTTGGCGCGGCAGTAGTTCTCGACGGCCGCCCGGTCGTCGGTGCCGAACGCCTCGGTCCAGGTGGCGCCGATGTCGTCGTTGTAGCTGCGGGTGAGGAGCCAGCCTTCCCGTTCGAAGCGCCGTACGAGCTCTACCGGCAGTGCGTCCAGGACGGCGGCCGCATCCGCGAGGGCGGTGGCTCCGCCTGTGGTGGGTGCCGTCAGGCAGCCCAGCAGCAGCAGGCCGGGTGGTCTGTGGACGTAGCTGAGTTCGTGGTGCATGCACATGGGCTGGTTGGCGGGCCACGCCGTGGAGGAGTACACCCCGGGGGCGAGGACCTGACGGGGGGCGAAGGATTCGGTGTCGGTCGTCAGGGCGGGGGCCAGTCGGGCGAAGACCGCGGCGGCCTGCCCGGTGTCGCGCAGGGCGAGCCCGCGGACGAGTACGGCGCCGTGTTCGGCGACGAGGCCCCGCAGTGCGTGGCGGTGTTCGGCCGCCCAGGTTGGAGGGTCTGCCGGGGCGGGGGCGGGGACGTGCAGGACCGGGGGCCGCCTGCCCGGGTGCAGCTCCACCGAGGGCAGGGGCGCGGAGGCCGGCACGGAGCCGGTGACGCAGCGCGTGAATGACATGGTCTTCGTCCTTTCGGTGGGGCGCGGAGGAGGCGCGCGATCAGGGGGAGGCGGGCTGGGCGGTGGGGCTGCGGTCGGGCACGGCCTCGAGGAGCCGGGCCAGATCGGCCAGGACCGGGTGGCGGGCGACGTCCGCCGGGGACACCGCGCGGTCCAGGGCGACGGCGAGTCTGACCGCCGACAGGGAGGTCCCGCCCATGTCGAAGAAGTTGTCGCGGCGGCCGATCCGGTGTCGGGCGATGCCGAGCACGCTCGCCCAGGCGGCCGCGAGACGGCGTTCGCAGGGCGAGTCCGGAGCCTGGACGCCGTGCTCGGCCGTGTGCAGCCGTGCGGCCAGGGCCGACAAGGCCGTCCGGTCGATCTTGCTGTTGGCCGTGAGCGGGAGGCTCTCCTGCCAGTGGAGGACCGAGGGGACCATGTACCCGGGCAGGGACGTTGCCAGGTGGTCCAGCAGGACGCCCGTGTCGATCGGGTGCGGGGCGGTGTAGAACGCCACCAGGTGGGCGCTGCGGTCGGGCCGTTCGGTGACGACCACGGCGCTGGCGCGCACCCCGGGCGCTCGCAGCAGGACGTTCTCGATCTCTCCGGTCTCGATGCGGAATCCGCGGAGCTTGACCTGGTTGTCGTGGCGGCCGAGGAATTCCAGCTTGCCGTCCGGTCGCCAGCGGCCGACGTCGCCGCTGAGGTACAGGCGCTCGCCCCCACGGTGGGGGTTCACGAGGTAGGTCGGCCGGGTGCGTTCGGGGTCGTTGACGTAGCCGCGGCCGACACAGACCCCGGAGAAGGCGATCAGGCCGGGCGCACCGAGCGGCACCGGGTCGAGGCGCTCGTCGACGACGTAGAGGTGCACGTTGTTGACGGGGCGGCCGAGCGGGACCCGGTCCCCGTCCGGCGTGCGGTCCATGACCTCGTGGTTGGTGTCGTCGCTGGTCTCGGTCAGGCCGTAGGCGTTGACGAGCCTGATGTGGGGCTGGGCGGTGAACCAGCGCTGGGCGAGTTCCCGCTTCAGCTCCTCCCCCGTGACCGACACGTACCGCAGGTCCGGCAGCGTCCGGGGGTGCTGTTCGAGATGGGACACGACGACGTCCAGGTAGGACGGGACGACTTGCAGCACACCGACCCGGCCGCGGACGACGGTGTCGAGGAAACGTGAGACGTCGAGGATGGCTTCCTGCTCGACCAGCAGGGTCCGCCCCCCGGCCAGGAGCGGCGCGAGCAGCTGCCACAGCGAGATGTCGAAGCACTGGGGCGCGGTCTGGGCGACCACCTGCCCTTGGCCGATCTCCAGGTCGTCGATCTTGGCGTAGAGGTGGTTGAGCATGCCCTGGTGCTCGCACATCGCGCCCTTGGGCTCACCGGTCGAACCGGACGTGAAGTAGATGTAGGCCAGTTGGTCCGGCTCGACCGCCACACCGGGGTCGGTCCCGGGATACCCCTGGTCGTAGGCGGTGTCGACGATCAGCGTGCGGACCTCCTCGGGCGGGGAGGCCGCCAGGGCCTGCTGGAGGGTGGTGGGGGCGTCCTGGGGTGCCCGCTGGGTCAGCACCAGCCCGCATCCGGCACGGGCCAGCATGGCCTTGATCCGTTCGGCCGGCAGGTGTGGCTCGACGGGCAGGTACGCGCCGCCGGCCTTGAGGACGGCCAGGACGGCGGCCGGCCAGTCCAGCGTCCTGTCCATGGCGACCGCGACGACGCCTTCGCTCCGCAGTCCCTGGGCGCGCAGGGCATGGGCCAGCTGGTTGGCGCGGACGTTGAGCTCCTGGTAGGTCAGCTTCCGGTCGCCGTGCTGGGCGGCGACGGCATTCGGGTGCTGCCGTGCGCGCTGCTCGAACAGCTCGTGCGCCCGGCGCGGCGGCAGTGCTCGGCGCGGCCCGGCCAGGCCGCGGAGCTGGAAGCGGAGCTCTTCGGCCGACAGGATGCTCCGACCCGCGTGGTCGGCCTCCGGGTCGGCGGCCATCAGGGTGAGCACGGTGAGGTGGTATCCGGCGATCCGGGCGGCACAGCCCGCGTCGAGGACGTCGGTCCGGTAGCGCAGCCGGAGCGTCGGCCGTCCGGTGTCGTGGTGGCCGTCGACGCCCAGCCACAGCACCGTGTCCGCGTCCGGTGTGCCGCCGTCCCCGGTCAGTCCGCCGTCGGCGGTGGGGCGGTCGCCGTCGATGCCGGTGGGATCGAGGACGGTCTCGAAGGGTGCTCCGGTCAGGCCGAGTTCGCGCCAGAGGTCATCGACGGGGAAGTCCTGCTCGGCCAGTAGCCGCTCGGCGGCGTGGTGACCGTGCAGCAGCAGCGTCCGCCACGAGCCGGGCCCTGCCGTCAGCCTGCACGGCAGCGTCCGGCGGTCGGCGGATGTGACGTACCCGGTGATCACCTCCTGTTCACCACTGAGTGCGGCCAGTACCTTCGCGTGCGCGGTGAGCAGCACGTGGGCCAGCGGAACGGCCAGGTCGTCCGCCAGGCGGCGCAGTGCCGGCGCCAGGCCTTCGGGGAGGTGGGCCTCGTACGCGGCCACGCCCTCGAGCGGGCTGCGGGTCCAGCGTGGAAGGGACGTGCGGCCGCTGCCGGTGCGGCTGCCAGCGGTCAGGACGTCGTGCCAGAACTCTCTGCGGGTGGATGCCTCGACTGCCATGACGATCTCTCCTGTCCTGGTGCTGGTGGTGGTGGTGGTGCTGGTGCTAGTGGTGCTGGCGTGATCGGGGTGTCAGACGGCGTGTGCCGGGGGCGTCGCGGGTGGCGGGGTGTCCTCGTGCTGCTGGCGGGCCGGGTTTCCTGCCCAGCGGGCTCCTTGGGGGACCTGCTCGCCCTTCATGAGGAAGGAGTCGCAGGCGAGCTGGACGCCGTCGGCCAGCGTCACGCCGTAGTGGACGAACGCGCCGACACCGAGGGTGCAGCCGTCACCGATGGCGGTGCGGTCGGACTTGAAGGCGCCGTCCTCCTGCGAGTGGCACTGGACGACCGTGCCCGCGTTCAGCGTGCAGTCGTCCCCGACGGTGACGAGGGTCCGCTCCGGGAAGAAGCAGCCGTCGTCGAAGACCCGTTTGCCGATCCTCACGCCCAGCAACCGCCAGACGACGTTCTTGAACGGGGTTCCGTTGAAGAGCTGCGTGTAGTCGACCGACGCGGCCTTCCAGAAGCGCTCGTGCCGCCAGAACGACGGGTCGTAGATCGAGCAGTACAGCGGTTCCTGGGCCCTGAACCCGGCGGCGGCCCGTTCGACCAGCGCGAAGTGGACGACGCTGATCAGCAGTGTGACGACGCCGGCCAGCGCGAACGCCGACGCGCCCAGGGAGGGGTAGAGGGCATTGGCGCCCAGGGCGACGAGGGCGACGAGGAAGAAGTGGACCCACCGCGCCGTCAGGTACAGACCCGCCGTGACGGCGTTGTGCCGGTTCTTGGCGGCCAGTCGCCGGCGCAACTCGTCGCCGCTCTCCACGTCCTGGAACCTGGTGTCCCGCAGCACCGTGCGTGGAATGACGAAGGGAGGCGAGCCCAGCAGGCCCACGTCCTCCCGGACCTCTCCGTCGACCGGCACCATCACCTTCGTCGCCAGCAGACAGTTGTCACCGGTCCTGGCCTGCGCGGGATAGGCGATGCGGTTGCCGAGAAAGCTGTGGGCCCCGACCGAGACCCGGGACAGCCTGAAGGACGTGCTGGAGTATTCGGCGTTGATCAGCGACAGCCCGTCGGCGACCATCGTCCTGCTGCCCACCGACGTCAGGAACGGGCTGTCGTGCTTCACGCTGGACCCGAAGTTCGACCCGGTCTGTGTGACACGGGACAGGTCGTAGCCGAGATAGCGCAGGTAGTGGACGATCGCGGAGCTGTCTCCGAACAGCGCCGTGAAGAACTTCCTGTTGGTCAAGACCCTGATGGCCCGGTGCAGACCGTACTGGACGCCGTAGAGCGGATGGACCGTGTCCGGCTCGACCGCCAGGTTGAGCAGACGCGGTACGACGCCCTGGATGAGGAGCGCGACGAACCCGGCGGCCAAGAACAGCACCAGGGACGCGGCCAGCGCGGTCAGGTAGAACGTCCCGCTGGTGAAGGGCGACGTCCCGACGCGAGGCGGTGCGTCCAGGCGCGGCAGCGGGTCCAGCAGCACGGCGACGCCGCCGGTGGCCAGCGGCAGGTACACCATCAGGAGGGCCAGCAGCTGCCCGACGGTGTAGCAGACCTTCCTGGTGCCGGAGCGGTCGGCGCCACCGACCGTACCGACGGTACGGAAGTCCGTACCGCTGGGCTCGGCTGGTGAGCCGTGCCAGCTCTCTCCTGCGGGAACGCTCTGACCGGCATGCAGGCTGGAGGCGTGCCCGAGCTGGGCCTGGGCGCCGAGGGAGGTGTTGATGTCGAGGACGGCTTGTTCGCCGACGAAGGCGTTGTCACCGAGGGTGACCGGGCCGGTCTGGATGAGGCCGGCGTGTGCCCGGTAGCAGGAGAAGAGCACGTCCTTGCGGATCACCGCACCGTCACCGATCGTGAGCAGATCGGTGCAGACGGGAAGGTGCGTGGAGAAGATGGCGACATCGCGCCCGATCGTGGCGCCCAGCGCCCTGAGATAGGCCGCGTACAGCGGCGAGCCGGTGAACAGGCGCACAGGGCTCGTGCGGATCAAGGTCTTGACCAGCCACCACCGTACGTACGTGAGGCTCCAGACGGGGAAGTCCCGGGGCGTGAAACGACCGATGAGGGTCCATTTCGCCGCGATCGGCACCATGCACAGGCCGACGAAGCCCGCGCTGCCCACCAGCACGGAGCGCAGGTAGACGTCGAGCACGCCCTGGCCGGCGGCTACCCACTCGAAGCCCTGGACCGTGGCCACCGCGGCGAGGTAGGAGTACGCGAGGAACAGCAGGAGCTGGAGCGTTCCGCACAGCAGGTACTGGGCCGTTCCCGCCCTCGCCGGCGTCGTGGCCGCGGGCTCGGGGGCGGGGGCGGGCATAGGCGTGGGCGCGGGCGCGGGACCGCTGGCGGCGGGCACGGTGCCGGCGAGTGCGGTGGCGAGGCTGTTGACGGTGGGATGGCGGTAGACGTCCTTCATCGACACGGGCGGCAGGTCCGCCCGCTTCCTGGCCCGGGCGCAGAACCGTGCCATGACCATCGAATCGGCGCCCAGGTCCGTGAAGAAGTCGCTGTCGCCCGACACTCGCTCGATGCCCACGACATCGGCCAGCACCTGTGCGAGGAGCCTGGCGGTCTCGGCCGCGGGGCCACCGGACGCGCCTTCGGGCCCGGGTGCGGGCCTGGGTTCGGTCCTGGGCGCGGTCCTGGGTTCGGGAAGTGCTGCGGGGACCGGCCGGGCGGCCGCCCCCGCACCAGTGGGTTTCTCTGGCATGTCGGCTCCTCGACGAGGTTCGGGGCGCGCAGCACGGCGGAGGCCTTCAAGGGCGGGGTCGCGATGCCGCCCTTCCAGTAGGCCGGGCCTCCGGACGCCCGTCATGCCGCTCGATGTCGTGGCTTGACATGAGGTGTCCGCAGGGCTAGAGCGGCGGTGCCGAGCCGTGATCGCGGCCGGTGTCAAGTCCCGAGATCAGGTGACGTGACAGGGTTGCGGTCAGCCCGCGTACTGGAAGTGGCCCCGAAGGCGCCGAAGCCGACGGGGTGCTCCCCGAACCGCCGCCACACCGGGCCTCCACACCCGGACGCCGATGCGCGTGCACACAAGGAGGCGACCATGCCGGTCATCTCGACCCCCCAGGCATTCAACCAGGACGATCTCTACATCGACCTCGAGGCGATCACCGGGCACCGGCTGTTCCTGAAGTGCGAAGGGTTCAACTTCGCCGGGTCGATCAAGCTCAAGGCCGCGACCGCGATGGTCGAGGCTGCCGAACGCGACGGCCTGCTCTCCCAGGACTCCGTCCTGGTCGAATCCTCCTCCGGCAACCTCGGCGTGGCACTGAGCATGATCGCAGCCAGCAAGGGCTACCGGTTCGTGTGCGTGACGGACTCCCGTTGCAACCTGGCGACCAGGCTGCTCCTGGAAGCCCTCGGCAGCGAGGTCCACGTCATCACCGAACCCTCCCCCACCGGCGGCCTGCTCGGCGCCCGTATCGACCACGTTCGCGCCCTGTGCACGTCCGACGACCGCTACGTCTGGCTCAACCAGTACACCAACCCCCACAACCACGCCGCCCATTACCGCACCACGGCACCGGCCATCGCCCGAGCCTTCCCCGACCTCGACGTGCTCTTCATCGGGGCCGGCACCACCGGGACCCTCATGGGGTGCGCCCGCTACTTCCGCACCTGGCACCGACCGGTACGCGTCGTCGCGGTCGACGCGGAGGGCTCCGCCAGCTTCGGACGGCCGGCCCGCCGCCGCATGATTCCCGGCCTCGGCACCAGCATCCGCCCCCCGCTCCTCGACCGCTCCTACGTCGACGACGTGGTCCATGTCGACGAAGCCGACACGATCCGCACCTGCCACCGACTGGCCCGCCACGGCTTCGTCTTCGGCGGCTCCACCGGGACCGTGGTCCATGGCGCCGACCAGTGGCTGGCCCGGTGGGACCGGCCGGTGACCGCGGTCGCCATCGCCCCCGACCTCGGGGAGCGCTACCTCGAAACCGTCTACCGGGCCGACTGGGTGCAAGACCTCTACGGCGACGACGTACTGCGGTCCAAGACCGCCGCCTGACGGCCCGCCCGGCCACCGCAGGTGCTGCCGCACTCCGGGCACATGAAGCGCGGCCCCGCCGGCGTCGACCGCTTCGCGGCGGGCCTTCGCCGTGCGCCAAGCCCTCGTCCTGCACGTCGCGGAGCAGTACCGGCGGTTGCTCCGGAGCCCGTACGGCAGAAGCGCTGCGCACTGACCGCAACGCGGGGTCTTCCTGGTCACTACGCCCCCCAGGTTGCCCCTCGGGAGGCGGAGGCGGTGCTGGAGCGGCGGGCCATCGCCCGCGTGGATCCGGCCGAGGCTCCGGCCGGGCCGGAGCCACAGGACAGCGGCTTGGCTGCTTTGGGGCCGGGTCTCGTAGTCCCGGGCAAGGCGCCGCGCGCGTATCAACCAGCTCAGTGTCCTCCCCACCACCCGCCTGCAGGAAAGCACCACGAACCCGCTCATGTCATCAGTGCGTTTGACGAACTGAAAGGTGCGCGGGCCTGGACGTCCCCTTGACCCGCACTTCCTTTGGTACGACCGTCTCGGGGAAGGCCGGACTCCGGGGTGATGTGACGTCCAGGTCCGTCAGGCGAGGTGGATCGTGAAGCGCCTCACGACCTTGGGGGTCGTGGCAATCGTGTCGGAGTGGACCCAGCCGCGAGCCTTCTTGTACTCCCCGGTGCCGCCAGTGATCGCGTTGTCGAAGGGACCCTGGTCGAGGTAGTTGAAGTACATTCCCTGCACGGTGAGCTGGCCGCCCGGGAGGACGTAGGTCACGACGCACTGCTCCGCTTCGTCGGCGCCGCCCCGGGTGGTGGTGCAGGTGCCGTGGGACTCGCCGACCTTGTTGTGCGCATCGTCGAAGAGGTCCGAGCGGACGACGACTTGATCGCCCTGCGAGACGCTGCCGGGGGTGACGGGGAAGCGGGTCAGCTGCTGCACCTCGGCCAGGACTGTGATGGTCCGGGCCTTGTCCCCGGCCTGGGCCGAACCGGTGTCCGTCGCGGCGGCCGCGACGGGGGTGCAGGCGAGGAGGGTGACCAGCGTGGCCGTGCCGAGGCCGGCCGCTCTGATGGGGCGCATCATGCCACTCCTGAGGTTGGTGTTCGGGAAGGACCGGATGGCGAACTTCCATCCGATGTCGCTCGATTCCCTTCATAACCTCGACCCCGCTGCGCCTCGGAGCACCCCGGCACGAACCACCGGCACATCCAGCCGGTCGGACCAAAGTCAGGCGGCGGAGCTCAGCACGAAGGCGAACGGCAGCTCCAGGCGACGCCGGGCCATGAGCTCCTCGTCGGCGACGATCCCGCCCGGCGGCCCGTCGGCGGCGAGCGGCGTGCGAAGGCCGGCCGGTCTGGCCGACCACAGCGCTCAGTCATGGGGCGGCGTCTCAAGCCAGTCGGTGTAGCGGGTGGGGGCGAGGTGGGCGTCCATGTCGGTGAGGACGTCACCCTTGACGACGGCGAACATGCCGGCTGTCGGGTCGGTGACGACAGTACGGTTGTCGCTCTTGTGGGACAGGGTGATCCGGCCCAGCTCGTCCAGGGAGAAGACCTCGGGGCCCCCGATGTTGTGGATGCCGTTCACCGGGTCGCCCGCGGCGACCTCCGCCACCGCGTTGGCCACGTCCTTGGAGGCGATCGGCTGGATCGGTGTGGGAGGCAGCCGGACGGTGTCGCCGTCGGCGGTCCAGGACAGGACGGCGTCCATGAACTCCATGAACTGCGTTGCCCGGACGATCGAGTAGGGGACGGACCCGGCGGCGAGGACGTCCTCCTGGAGCACCTTGGCCCGGTAGTAGTCCAGCTCCGGTACCTTGTCCGCGCCGACGATCGAGAGGATGACGAAGTGGCCGATGCCGCCCTTCCGTGCCGCGGCCAGCAGGTTGTCCATCGAGGTCCGGAAGAAGGCCGGAGATGCTTCGTCGAAGGTCGGGGAGTTCGTCAGGTTGACGACGACGTCGGCTCTCGCCACCGCCTCCTCCACTCCCCGACCGGTGATGACGTCGACTCCGGTGGACTGCGAGTGTGGTAGAGCCTCATGACCGGCGGCGTTCAGAATCCTGACGACCTGCGACCCGATCAGGCCGGTGCCACCGATGACTGCGAACCTCATGACGTACCTCTCGTCGGGACATGCACGTGCGATACGGCACATGATCCCCATGTGGGCGTTTGACATGGAGTAAGGGCCTGCGTCGGGTGAGCGTGTTGCTCAGCCGGCCGGCTCACGCGCTCAATGGCCAACCACAACGCTCAGCACGCGTGAGTGTCCCGACCGCCGGCGCGGCGCGCCTGCTCAAGCGCTGTCGATGCGGGCGAGCAGGGCCTGGGCCACGGTGGTGCGGCGGCGATCCGGCGCAGCTCGTCGGTTACGGGTGGCCGTGGTGATGAGCGGCACATCCGGCCCTGTGCCGTGGGCTGCGACCCGGGCGCCGGCGGCGCGCTCCGCCTCGCATGCGGCGTGGAGGCCATCCTGCCCGAGGACGGCGGCAGCCTCTGCCTGCTCCGCCCTGGCGCATCGAGGAAGCCCGCGGCACGCGCCCCGGATGCGCCCTGGCTGTGTCGGGGTGCATCCGGTCGTCGTTGAGACCCGTACGCCACCGGCCCACCCTGGGTCTCGTGCGGCGGCCGGGTGGCCGGGGAGCTCAGACGGCGGTGGCGAGTGCCCGGGCGGGCTGGGTCTGCTCGTAGGCGTGGCCGACCCGCAGAAGGGTGGGCTCTCCGAGGGGGCGGCCGAGCAGCTGCATGCCGATGGGCAGGCCCGTCACGTCGTGGCCGACCGGAACGGTCAGGGCGGGCACTCCGGTGATGTTGGCGGGGGCGCAGAGACGTACGTAGGCGTCGGAGACGCTCTCGGCCGTGCCGTCGGGCCACGTCACGGTCTCCTCGTCGGCCTCGACCGCAGGCATGGGAACGCTCGGGGCGGCGATCACGTCGACCTCCTCCAGCATCCGCGCCCACTCCGCGCGCATGAGCGTGCGGGAGCGCTGGGCGCGCAGGTAGTCGCCGGCGCTCATCAGCTCGCTCGCCTCCAGGAGGATGCGGACGTCGTCCTGGTACCGGTCGGGGACCGTGCGCAGGCTGCCCTCGTGGTAGGCGCCGGCCTCGGGCACCATCAGGCCCCACTGGGTGGCCTGGATGTAACGGGTCATCGGGATGTCGACTTCGACGAGTCGCGCGCCCAGGGCTTCCAGTTGTGCGATGGCGTGCCGGACGGCGGTCTCCACCTGCGGGTGGACGTGGTCGAAGTAGTAGGTGCGCGGCACGCCGATGCGCAGCGCGGCCAGATCCGTTCCGCCAGTGGGCCGGTAGTCCGCGGCGGGCACGGACAGCGAGGCGGGGTCGCGCGGGTCGTGTCCGACCAGCGTGGTCAGGACCAGGGCGGCGTCTTCGACGGTGCGGGTGATCGGGCCGACGTGGTCCAGCGACCAGGACAGGGAGGTGACGCCGTGTCGGGGGACGAGCCCGTAGGTCGGCTTGAGGCCGACGACCCCGTTGAGCGCGGCAGGCACCCGGATGGACCCGCCGGTGTCGGTGCCCAGGGCGAAGGTGGCCGTGCCCGACGCCACGGCGACCGCGGAGCCGCCGCTGGAACCGCCGGCGACCCTGCTGCCGTCCCAGGCGTTGCGGGTCTGCGGAGTGGTCAGACCGAACGCGAATTCGTGGGTGTGGGTCTTGCCGAGGAGGATCGCACCGGCCTCGCTCAGCCTCGCGGCGACCGTGCTGTCCGCCGTCGCGCGATGGCCGGCGCGGACCCGGGAGCTGGCCGTGGTGGCCATCCCCTCGACATCGATCAGGTCCTTGAGTCCCATCGGGATGCCGTGCAGCGGTCCCCGGTAACGGCCGTGCGCCACTTCGTGTGCGGCTTCCCCCGCCGCCCTGCGCGCCTCCTCCGCGATGACGGTGACGTAGGCACCGAGGTGCGGCTCCGCCGCCTCGATGCGATCGAGGACGGAGTCGACCAGCTCGACGGGGGACAGCCGCCGGGCACGTATCGCGTCAGCGGCGGCGGCGACGGACAGTTCATACGGCTGCATCGTGCTTCTCTTCCTTAGTCGTGTGCGGCGCGGTAGGCGGCGGCGGGCGGTACGTCCGCGAAGTCCAGCTCGTGCAGGATCGTGACGACGCTGTGGATGTGGTTGGCGACCGCGGTGACGGCCGCGTGTCGCTCGGCGGGCAGGACCAGTCCGGCTCGGGCGGCCCAGCGGGCGGCCTCGGGTGGGGTGAGTTCGATGCCGGTCATGGGTTTCTCGCTCTCGGTGGAGGCAGCGGCGGCGGTGTGGCCGGCGCTGGGGAGGCCGGGTTCGCTTGGGGAAGGCTGTTGACGACGGCTCGGCAGGAGGCATTCGCGACGGGGCGGCCGTACGGGGTCTGTCCAGCGGACCCGGCCCTGCGGTCAGGCCGCGCCGGCCGGGATCTCGACCCCGTGCTCGCCGAGGAGCCGGTAGCCGCCGTTCCACCGTCGGACGGTGCCACCCGTGGGCTGCGGGAAGTGGGTACCCAGGAGCAGCGCGTCGGTGTCCGCCAGGGCGTCCAGGAGTCGGGCGCGGGTGCGGACGGCCTGGGCGGGGTCGATGTCGACGCAGCTGTTCACGTGGGGGTGGGACAGCTGGACGGGGTGGTGGATGCTGTCGCCGGTGATCAGCGCGCGGCGGTCGCTGCCGCGCAGTTCCACTGCGACCTGTCCCGGGGTGTGGCCCGGGGCGGGGAGCAGGAGGACGCCGGGGGCCACCTCGTGCCCTCGCGCGGGGACGTCCACGAGGTCGTACCGTCCGGCGTCGCGGACGGGGGTGACGGAGTCGCGGAACATCTGGCGCCGGGGCTCGTCCAGGTCGGTCGCGGCCCAGAAGCTCCACTCGGTGCGGCTGGCGACGTAGCGGGCGTTGGGGAAGGTGGGGACCCAGTCCTGGCCGGCGAGGCGGGTGTTCCAGCCGACGTGGTCGGTGTGCAGGTGCGTGGTGATCACCAGGTCCACGGACTCGGGCGGGAAGCCGGCTGCCGCCAGGCGCTGCGGGAAGTCGGTGTGGAGTCCGTTCCAGGCGGGGTTGGTGCGCGGCTTGTCGTTGCCGATGCCGGTGTCGACGACGATCCGCAGCCCGCCGGCCTCCACGGCGAAGCTGTGGCTCGCCAGTCGCGGCACGTCGGCGTCGGCGAAGTCCGGGCGCAGCCACGGTGCCTCGTCCAGGACCTCCCTGGTCGCGTCCGGCAGCAGCCAGGGCGCGGTCCGGCGGGGCAGTTCGATCTCGTCGACGCGTCGCACCACGATGTCGCCGAGATTCCAACCCGCGGCCGGGCGGGAGTCGGTCGAACGGGGCAGGGCGGTAACCACCGGCGGGTCCTTTCTGACGGGCGGACAGGGGAGCAGCTCTCCCCCCATACCGGCAAACGCAAAAGATTTGCGTTTGCCGGTATGGGGGGAGAGTAGACCCCCGGCCCCTCAAAAAGCAAACACTTAGCTTTTAGCTGCCCGAGGTGGGCCCCTGTCCGAGCGCCGCCGCCACGAGGCGGTCGGTGTAGGCCGACGAGAGGTCCGAGGGGCGGAACAGGATGCGGTACAGGAGGGGGGCGACAACGACGTCCAGCAGGGTCTCCACGTCCGGCACGGCCTCCCCGCGCCCGGCCGCGCGCACACCGATGGCCTTCAGCTGCTCGGCGGCGTAGTCGGAGCAGCGCAGCGCATTGCCCTGCCCGGGGTCCCCCAGCAGGGCGTCGCGGACGTACGTGCGGCCCGCCGTGGAGGACATCTCCTCCGCGAACTGCACCGCCCACGCCGCCAGGTCCGCCCGGAGGTCACCGTGGTCGGCCGGCGGGGCGTCGGGGCGCAACCGCTCGACGGCCACGTCCGACAGCAGCTCCCGCAGGTCCCCCCACCGCCGGTAGACGGTGGACGGCGTCACTCCCGCGCGGGCGGCGATCAGCGGCACGGTGAGCGCGTCCCGCCCCACCTCGGCCTCAAGATCACGAACGGCCTGGTGCACGGACTGCTGGACGCGGGCGCTGCGCCCGCCGGGGCGCGAGGTGGGTCGGGCACTCATACACCCAGCTTAACGCGAAGGAATTGCGTCTGCGTCTACCCTCTATTCCGCGCCGACCACGGATCGACGTGGTCGACGAGGCCCTCCATCGGCGCGGCCAGGTGCCGGCCCGGCCTGCGATCCGGCCGCCTGCCGCTTGCGGGTGATCCCCGCAGCGTGGGTCGCGCTGCGGGGATCACCGGCTTGGGTCCGAGTTCGGTCGTCAGCCCGGGCACTTCAGCCCGGTCCGGGCGGACTTCACCGCGCTGTCCAGCATCTGGGCCTGCGGCTTCAGCTTGGCGGCGGCCTCGGCGCCGGTGGAGTTGTCCGGCAGGTCGTCCCAGGTCTTCTTCAGCCCGTCCGCCGCGGACTTCACGGCATCCTTCTGCGCCGCACTCCATTGCGCCGTGGACTTCGAGACCGCATCCCAGCCGTCCCTGACGTCGTTGTACGCGCTCTTGACCTGGTCCTTCGTCGCTGACGACGGATTCAGTCCGGCCAGTGCCGTCGCGTCAGAGCGGAGCTGGTTCAAGTCGGTACACAACTGTGCAGCCGCCGCACTCGAGTTGGGGCTCGGATCGGCCGCCAAAGCGGCGGAGGCTCCGCCGATGGACAGGAACAGCGCTGCAGCCGCGCTCACGGCAGTACTCGGAATGTGCCTCATGGGTTTCCCCTCGTCCGGGATTCCTCGGGGTCGTTCCCGCCCCTGACCTCCCCGAGCTTCCGGCTAACCACGCTGACACAGCCCACCGGACCCCGCAATCGGCGGCCGCCGCACCCTGGCAGTGCATGGGCAGCCGACCTTGTCTGGTCGCCGGCGCGGCAGGAGCGGCGTGCGAAGAGCGGCTCGGATCCGCACGGGCCGCGTCCGCACGGCATGGGGAAGCCGACACGGCAGGGCTGCAGCGGTGGCGTATGCGGAGCGGATGTGCAAAGCACGGGATCGCGGGTAGGCGCAGCCCGTGATCGCCTCGGTGCCGCTCGCGGCACCGCGACGGATGCTTCGCGACCGACCAGGAGACAGCCCGTGCCGAGCACAGCCCTGACGTACGCCGACCGCATGCCGCGCCTCATCGCCCTACCGGGCGTCTACCGGCCCCAGGCCGATACCCTGCTGCTCGCCGACGCCCTCGCCCGCGAATCCCTGCGCCCGGGCGCGCGGGTGATCGAAATAGGGACCGGTACGGGCGCGCTCGCTCTGAAGGCGGCGGCCCGGGGCGCCGAGGTCACCGCGGTCGACGTCGCGTGGCCCGCCGTGCTGGCCGCCCGGCTGAACGGGTGGCGCCAGCGGCTGGAGCTGCGCATCCTCCACGGCGACTTCGCCACCCGGACCCGCGGGCAGCGCTTCGACCTGGCCCTGGCCAACCCGCCGTACGTCCCGTGTCCCGATGCCCGGCTGCCTGCCCGGGGAAGTCGGCGCGCCTGGGACGCGGGAACGGACGGGCGGGCCGTCATCGACCGGATCTGCGCCGCCGCCCCCGCCCTGCTGCGGCCCGGCGGGGTCCTCTTGATGGTCCACTCGGGGATGTGCGGCGCGCAGAAGACCCTGCGCCTCCTTTCCCGCCACGGAATGTCCGCGCAGGTCACCCAGCGGGACTCGGTGCCCTGGGGGCCGGTGCTGCGGTCGCGCAGGGCCTGGCTGCAGGAGCAGGGCCTGGCGGATGACGGCGACGAGCGGGAGGAGCTGGTGATCGTCCGTGCCCAGCACCTCTGACGGCCGGGGCCCCGGGGGCCCGTCCGGACAGGCCCCCGTAGCGCGGAGTGCCCGGCGGGTGGCCGTGGAACGTGCAGGGTCCGCGGACCGATGCGGCCCGGTCCTGGTCGAGGGACCGGTCGAGGTCACCCTGGACGACGGGACGACCGCCCGGTCGGACCGGTTCATGGTCGCCGTGTGCACCTGCCGCCGCAGCCGTACGTACCCCTGGTGCGACACCAGCCACCGCCCACGCGAGCGTGCGAAGCGGCCACCCGAGGAGCCCGAGGAGAGGGACGAACCATGACCGCAGCCACCGACGCCACCGCTCCGGCGCTGGTCGAGGGACGAGGTCCGCTGTCCCGCACCGTGGTGGACGCCCTGCGCGGCGGTCGGTCCCCCGCCGGCGCGACCGCGGCGGTCCTGAAGGCCGACCCGTGGGGCGAGGATCTCCAGCTCGCCCTGTACCTGCTGTACGAGCTGCACTACCGCGGTTTCGCCGGCGTGGACGAGGCCCTGGAATGGTGTCCGGACCTGCTGCGTCTGCGCCGCTCCCTGGAGGATCGTTTCGGCCATGCGCTGGCGGCGGAGACGGCAGGTTCCCCCGGCACCGTGGCGGAGGCGTTCGGCCCCCTCCTCGTCGAACCGGTGGACCTCGGCGACAGCCTGAGCCACTACCTGGAGACCGAGGGCGAGCTGTGGCAGCTGCGCGAGTACGCGGCCCTGCGCTCCCTGTACCACCTCAAGGAGGCCGACCCGCACGCCTGGGTGATCCCGCGGCTGCGCGGCCGGGCCAAGGCGGCCATGGTGGCCATCGAGTACGACGAGTTCGGCGCCGGGCACGCCGAGCGGATCCACGCCCGCCTCTTCGCCGACCTCATGGACGACCTGGGCCTGGACACCGCGTACGGCTCCTACCTGGACCGGGCCCCGGCGCCGCTGCTCGCCACCGTCAACCTGATGTCGCTCCTGGGGCTCCACCGGTCCCTGCGCGGGGCGCTCGTCGGCCACTTCGCCTGCGTCGAGGTGACGTCCTCACCCGGATCGCGGCGGCTCGCCAAGGCCATGCACAGGTGCGGAGCGGGCCCGGCGGCCGAGCACTTCTACGCCGAGCACGTGGAGGCCGACGCCGTCCACGAACAGGTCGTACGGCGCGAGGTCATCGGCGGGCTGCTCTCCGACGAGCCGGACCTCGAGCCCGACATCGCCTTCGGCTGCGCGGCGACCCTCCTGCTGGAGGACCGCCTGGCCGCCCACATCCGGCACGCATGGAGCAGCGGCCGCTCGGCCCTTCGCACGCCCCTGGGGCCGAGCCGGGCCGGGCGCGGCCGACGACCGCCCGACACTCACGGGCACGGACGGGGCGAGAGGTGGTAGACGGCGTATGCCCGGTCGATGACGGGCATGGCCACGTTGCGGACCAGGACTCCGCCGGCGGTGATCCCGTGTTCGGTGCCCAGGTGGGCATGGCCGTGGACGGCCAGGTCCGCCCCGATCTCGTCGATGGCCTCGGACAGCAGGTAGCTGCCGAGGAACGGATGGATTTCGGGGGGTTCGCCGGCCAGGGTGTCCGTGACCGGTGAGTAGTGGGTCAGGGCGATCCTCAGCGCGACGCCGGCCCGCGCGAGGTCGGCGAGCGCGCGGCGCAGTCCGTCGGCGCACGTGCGGGAGTAGCGCATGAAGGCCTTCATCTCGGGTTCGCCGAAGTCGCTGCCGCACCGTCCGGCGTAGCCGCCGCAGAATCCCTTGGCCCCCGCCACCCCCACCGCGGTTCCGTGGACGTCGATGACGGTGCTCCCGCCCTCCAGGACGGTGACTCCGGCCTCCGTGAGGACGCCGGCGACCTCCTGCGGCCGGTCGGCGTGGTGGTCGTGGTTGCCGAGTACGGCCACGACCGGCACGGGCAGGCCGGCCACCTCTCCGGCCACCACGGCAGCCTCCTCGGGCGTGCCGTGCCGGGTGAGGTCACCGGCCAGGAGCAGCAGGTCGGCCTGGTCGCCGAGACGTGCGAAGGCCGGCCGCAGCGTCCCCTCACCGCCCGGTGCCAGGTGGATGTCCCCCACCGCGGCGACGCGGATCACGGCAGGTCCTCTTCCCGGTCGGGCGGGCGCGTGCTGACGACGGTCAGGTCGTGGTGCCACACCAGGGGGTCCAGGACCTCTGCGGCCAAGCGCAGTACCGTCTCGCGGCACTCCGGGCTGGAGACCGGACCCCAGACGATGACCGTGCTGCCGCGCGGTTCGACGCGGACGCCGAGTTCGGCGACGTCCTCGTGGGCGAGTCGGTCACGCAGGTGCTGGGCCCGGTACTCGGGCGGGGTGGGCTCGCGTGTGGTCATCGCGGACCTCCTTGCGGGGCTCGATCACCTTGAGGCGTTCGAGGAGGTAGAGGAAGGCGTCGGGCAGGGGCTGGTCGCGGTGGCGGCGGTCGAGGAGGTCCCAGTCGATGCGTTCGCGGAGCATGCGTGCCATGGGGAGCAGATCGGCGAAGTCGCAGTAGTGCTCGCACAACGCGGTGAGGCCGCTGTCCATGAGATCGGTCGGGGCCAGTACGGGCATGCGGACGGAGTCCACGGCCCGCACGTCCGCGCGCCGCAGGAGCTCCGGGCCCACGGGTCTGCCGGCGAGGTCCAGGATCAGGTCGATGTCCTCGCCACCGTCGCGGCCCTTGATCAGCCAGTCTTCCGGTGCGTCGAGGATGGTGACGCCCCCCCGCGGACAGCGCCGCCACGGCGGCCGGTGCATCGTCCCGGCAGAGGCAGAAGTCGGTGTCGTGGCGGAATCGGGCGGGCAGGCCGTGGGCGAAGGCGGCGACGCTCCCGGCGAGCGCGAAGGGCACGTCGGCCTCCTTGAGGAGCGCGGCCACGCGTTTGGTGGACTCCAGGATGGCCTGCGTGTGATCGCGGGGGAGGGTGTCGGATCCGCTCACGGCGCGCCTCCTGCCGAAGAGGAGCGGCCGGTGCCGGCTCCCGACGCGGCCAGGGGCGGGGTGTCGGCGCCGAGGCCGCGGTGAAGGCCCGAGAGGAACTCCGCGACGGCCTGTGTGGCGGTGGCCGACGGTGCCCAGTCCAGCACGTCGCGGGCCCGGCCCGCATCGAGCAGGGGCAGCCGCAGGACGGCGTCCAGCAGGCCGGGGGCGGCGGGGACGAGGTGCATGCGCCAGGCCGCGGCGAGCGCGGCGCGGGCGGCGCCCGCGGGGAGCGGCACCGTGCGGGCGTGCAGGATCGCGGCGAGGGCGGCGGTGTCCAGTACGGGGTCGGCCACCAGGTTGAACGGTCCGCGGACCGGCCGGACGACGGCTGCCCGGTAGGCCTGGGCGGCGTCGTCGGTGTGCAGGGCCTGGAAGCGCAGGCCGGAGACGGCGGGGAGGGCGGGCAGCAGGCCCGGACGCATGAGGCGCCACGGCAGGAGCGGACCGGCGAAGATGCGGCGCTGTTCGCTCGCCGATTCCTCCTTGAAGAGGAACGCCGGCCGCATCCGCACCACCCGGATGCCGGGGTGCGCGAACTGGAATCCGTCGAGGTACCGCTCCAGGTAGGCCTTTTCCCGGGTGTAGGCGGCGCCCGGCCAGCCGTGGGTGGGCCAGGACTCGTCGACGGGGCGCCCGTCGGCGGGGCCCGGTGAGTACGCGCCGACGGACGAGGCGTGGACCAGTACGCCCACCCCGGCCCGGGCGCAGGCCTCGAAGACGCGGATGCTTCCCAGCACGTTGGTTCGCCAGGTGGTGACGGGGTCGTGGGTGGGCTGGAACTTCCAGGCGAGGTGGACGACGGCGTCCGCGCCCTCGAACAGGTCCGTCAGCTCGGCACGGCCGGGGTCGATGTCCGCCGCCGCCCAGCGCACACCCGGGACGTGGAGTCCCGGCAGCCGGCGGGCGACCCCGATCACGTCGCCGACCGTCCGGTCGGCGGCCAGGGCCCGCACCACGCTGGTGCCCGCGTTTCCCGTCGCACCGGTCACCACGACTCTCATGACGCCCACCCGGCCCTTCCCTGCAAGCCGTGGCCTGGCGATCGTCGTGACCGGCCGGGGGCAGCGGCCGCCGCCGAGGTCGCGAAGGACCGCCGCGCGGCCTCCACCCGCAACGCTTCCAGCTCGGACTCCTGCCGCACGGCCCGGGCCAGAAGCCGGTCGAAGGCGGCCCGGTCCAGGCGGGGATCGGTGACCGCGACAGCCCTCAGAGACCTCCACATGGCTGCCTTGCCCTCGACCCCGAGACGCATGGTTTCGAGTTCGAGCACGTCGCTCAGGGGCGAGCGCCTCACCAGGCGGCCGTTGAGCTTGAGCCGCGCGGCCTTCTCCGCCAGCCGCCCCACGACCACCCTGGGCCACTGCGCGGGCACGTCGAGAGCGGTCATGAACTCGCGCAGGCTCTCGCGATCCTCGGCGATCTCCGTGGCGAGTGCGGCCAACGGCTTCGCCGCAGGCCCGCTCCGGTGGGTCCGGGCCAAGCGGCGGATGAGGGCGACCCCACTGCCCGCACCTGCGAGATGGTCGTTGAGGTAGACCGCCAAGAGGCGCTGCGGCTCCGTAGGGGACTGGGCTTGAACCTCTGCGCTGGGGAAGGGGGTGTCCATGGCAATTCCGATCGCTCGGGTGTCGCGGTTGCCGGCATGGCCCGATCGGCGCGTGCCCCGGCCCACGGGACGCAAACCCCGCCGGCGGCTCACCGCGTCAGGTGGGGCGCACCGGGTAGGCGCCGCTTGCCCGGGGATTCGGCGCTGACGGGGCCGCACGGCGGAGAGGAGCGGCTGTGAGGCGGAACCCGCGGACGGATCCGGCGGGCGGCCCATGGGGGCGCCGTGTCACCGCTCGTCGACCTTGTCGCCCGGCGCGGGAAGTCGGACCGCGGCCGACTCCCGGACGCCACGCGTGTCACGTGTGCGACGGCGCGGCCCGCAGGCCTCCGAGCAGCAGGGCCAGGTAGCGGCGGGCGGTGTCGATCCGGTCGTCGGGGTCGCCGCCGTGAACGTGCACGGCATGGGCGACGCCGCACATGAGCGGGAGCAGGTCGGCCGGGGCCAGCTCAGGGCGGACCGCCCCGGCCCGGACGGCGCGGTCGACGAGTGTGCTGCCGGCCGACCGCAGCGACTGCTTGAGCTCCGCGGTGCGCGGCAGGGCGTCTGCGGGTGCGGCGGTGACCGGGGCCAGGGAGGCGTCCGTGATCTGTGCTTCGAGGGTGCGGGTCAGGAACCCCTCCAGCGCGCGCCACGGGTCGGTGTCGGCCAACGCGCGCTCGCCGTCGGCGGCCAGGGCCTCCAGGCAGGGGGCGGCGACGGTCTCCAGCAGCGCCTCGGGAGAGGCGAAATGTCGGTAGACGGTGCCGACGCCGAGTCCTGCGCGGCGGGCGACGTCGTTGAGTTGCAGCGGCGTGCCCTCGTCGACGAGTGCACGGGCGACGGCGACGATCCGGTCCCAGTTGCGGGCCGCGTCCTTGCGCAGGGGTGTCGTCGTCATGGGGACATGATAATCGGATGGCCCATCCGGATGGCCGCGCCGCCCGCATCGCAGTCACGGGTCGGGTCGGGCCGGGGCGGGTCAGGCCGGGTCGGATCGGATGGCCGCGAGAGGGGCGTGCTGTTCGCTGAGCCGGCGTACGGCCTCGGCGATGCGGGGGTCCGTCGCCGCACGCGGCGGCGCCACCGGCCTCGCCCGGGCACCGATGACGACCCCGGTGCGCCCCGCCAGAGCGCCGTCGGTGGCGGCGACGATCGAGGGCCTGGCCGCCACGGATGCCGGACCCGAGGTCGAGCGTTCGAACGTGCGGCGCACCAGCGGCCACAGCAGACGCAGGGCGGGCGAGACGATCTTCGGGTCGGTCATCGTGCCGTTGGTCATGTCGGTCGCCGCGCCGCCGGGGTCTGCGGCGAAGACCGATACGCCCGTGCCGTCCAGCCGCTTGGCCAGGTCGAGCGTGTAGGCGAGGTGGGCGAGCTTGGCGCGGCCGTACCAGTGGAATCCGTAGTAGCCCCCGGGAGGCTCGACCGTGTCGAACACCCGCTTGGCGACCCCCACCGCGCCCGAGGTCACGTTCACGATCCTGCTCGGCGCACCGGCCGTCAGCGTGGGCAGCAGCAGTTCGGTCAGCAGGTACGGCGACAGGTGGTTGACGACGAACGACGCCTCGACTCCGCCCAGGTCCCGTCGCTCCGCGAACATCGCCCCGACGTTGTTGACCAGTACGGTCAGGGGTTCACCCGAGGCGGCGTGCTCGGCGGCGATCCGTTCGGCGAGCACGCGCACCTCGTCGAGCGAGGCGAGGTCCGCGGGAAGGAAGCGGGCAGGGTGCACCGGGCCGGCCGCGTTGATCCGGTCGACCGCGCGGGCACCCCGGTCGGCGTTGCGCCCGACCACGGTGACCGCGAACCCGGCGGCAGCCAGCCCCAGCGCCGTCTCCCCACCGATGCCGGCCGTGCCGGCCGTGACCACAGCGGTTCTCTTCACCACTTCTTCCACCCCTGACAGTATCCGGATACTCCATCCGCTTGGCGCGACCGTACCATACATTCGGATGACCTATCCGGTTAGCGGCTGATCAGGGTTGCGTTCGGAGCAGGCAGGCGACTGTCCGGAGGCGGGGCCCGACCGCGCCTGGCCCGGTCGGCGAACCCGCAGGGTGCGGCCGGTTCGAAAGTCACTTGTAACGTTCGGCGCGGCAACGGCACTGAGAGGTATGAGCGTTGACGACCTGCGTGCACGGCTTCCCGACCGCCCGCTGAAGAAGAGCCCGGACCGGAGCCGAACGGAGGCCCTGCCCGGGGGCAGCCGCCAGCGCGGCGCCGGACCCGTCGTCTCCCGATCCGGGTGCGGGTTCGAGTGCGACGACCCGGAACACCGCCAAGCCGCCAACGAAAGGCCGAGAACGATGACTGCCGAAACCGTCGAGACCATCCACACCTGCGCTTACCCCGGTTGCACCCATCCGCCCGAGCCGCAGGCACCCGACGCCCAGGGGCCGGCGCCGCGCTACTGCGAGCACCCGGAACACGACGCGCTCGGCGCGTTCAGGAAGTTCCGTGCCAGGCGGCAGAAGCGCAAGGAGGACAAGCGCGCGGCAGCCGAGACCATGAAGGCCGCCGGGGAGAGGGCCGAGGCGCCGGCCGCCGGGAAGGCCCGTGCCGCCGGCTGTACGGCGCACGGTACGCCCGGGCACCTGTCCGCCCCCGAGGCGCTGCCCCACGTGTGCGGGGCGGTCCCCGACACCGAGGTGACGCCTCAAGCACCCGTGCACGTCGCCACCGCCGATGCGTTCGAGCCGGCGCCGACGGCAGCCTTGGACGCCGAGATGACGGCCGCGGTGGCGATACCGGTCGTCTACGGCGACCGCGCCGCTCGATCACGCGACGACCTCGTCACGCTCATCATGCGGCTCAACTCCGATCTTCCTTCCTACATCGAAGAGTTGGCGATCATCACGGACTCCGCGGCGGCCGAGGCCCGGATCGAGGCGGTCACCCGCGCCGCCGCGCAGCGGATCCTCGCCGCCGAGGAGCGTGCCGCGCTCGCCGAGGAAGCGGGGGACATGGCGGTCGCCGCGCTCGACGCCGCGACGGAGAGGTTCGCCGAGGAGACCGCCGCCATCCGCGAGGAGACGGGCCGGCAGGTGGCGGACGCCGAGTTCGTCCGAGCAGAGCTGGAACGCTACCGCGCGCGTGTCGGCATGCTCGAGATCCGCCTCGACGCCGTCCGCGACGAGGTCGACGAGCTGCGCCGCGAGAGGGCCCCCCGCCCCGCCGGGGAGGAGCACCGGCACGCCTCCGAGGTCCAGTGCTGACCGTCGTCCGACACCCCGTCACCTGAGCCGACGGCCGGCAGGTGCAGGGCCGGCCGGGGCGCCGGTCCCGGGCCGGCCCCGTGCGCCGCGCTGCCGTGCGCCGCGCTGTCTTCCGGCGCACACCCCGCAGGTGCCGACCGCCGATCCGCCGTGATCACCGAACAGAAACGGAATCCCTCATGTCCCGAACCAAGCACCGTCCCGCCTTCTGGATCACCACCGCGGCGGTCGTCGTCGCGGCGGCCGTCGGCCTCTACCTGTTCCAGCCCTGGCGCCTGCTCACCACGGAACGCGTCAATGAGGCGGCTCCTGTGGCCGACGCACGGCAGGGGGCCACGGCCACGCCGTCGGCGACCGGCGCCTTCATCTCCCACGAGCACGAGACCAGCGGGGCGGTGGAGATCCTGCGGGGCGAGGACGGGAAGGCGACACTGCGCCTGACGAACCTGCGTACCTCCGACGGCCCCGCCCTGCACGTGTGGCTGAGCGACCAGCCGGTCAGGCGGGGCGACGGCGGCAACCTCGACGACGGCAAGCACGTAGACCTGGGCAGCCTCAAGGGCAACGAGGGCAATCAGAACTATGCGATCCCGGCGGGGACCGACCTGAAGGCGTACTCCACGGTGACGATCTGGTGCGAGCGGTTCAGTGCGTCGTTCGGTGCGGCCGAGCTGAAGCAGCGCGCCTGAGGGGTCCGGGCGTCACCACTCCCCCGGTGCCTGAAGGGCGCCCGGGGGGACTCACCGCCCGCGCCAGCCCCTGAAAGCGGCGAGCAGCTGCTGCCTGGCGTCCGGTGAGACGCCGTCAGGGGTCAGTTCACCCGTTGCGGCGATCGTCTGACGGAACTGGTCGAGGTAGGTCTCACAGCCATGGCATCGCGCCAGGTGGTCGATGAAGCGCCGCTCGTCGCCCTCGGGCAGGGCGCCCTCGAGGAAGTCGGTCACCAGCTCTACGAAGTCAACGCAGTCCACGGTCGTTCCCTCCCACCGCAACGTCATGGGCACTGGACAAGTAGGCCTCCAGCTTACGGCGCAGGATGGCGCGGGCCCGATGGAGGAGCACCCGCTGGTTTCCCGGTGAGATCTCCAGCAGGGCGCAGACCTCCTCCGAGGGGTACCCCTCGACATCGCGCAGTGCGATCACGGTACGGAGGCGGGGCGGGAGTTCGTCGAGCGCCTGCGCGATCATCTCGCGCACTTCGTCCCGCAGCACGTGGTCCTCGGGAATGTGCTGGTGACGCGGTTCCTGCCCGACGACCCAGTGTCCGGGGTGCTGCTCGTCGGAGCCACGGAAGCGCGACGGGTCCACCGTCGGCCCTTCCTCCTCCGGCAGGAGGCTGGCGAAAGGAAGGGTCCTGCTCTCCTTCGTACCGCGCGCCTTGGCCGTGTTGACCAGGATCCGGTACACCCAGGTCTTCAGGGACGAACGGCCTTCGAAGTCGTCGACCCCCCTGATGACCGCCAGCCAGGTGTCCTGGACGGCCTCCTCCGCGGACGCCCGGGTCGACACGAACGACATGGCCAGCCGGATCATGCCACCCGACCAGGTGTCCAGCACCAGGGCGAACGCCTCTTCGTCGCCATCACGCAGCCGCTGCACCAGGACCTCGTCCGGCGGCAGTTCGCGCCCGCCTCCCATGCACCTCTCCCCTTGCCGACCCTCAACCGGAAGGGTCAGCTTAGGGCAGCCCGATGAACCGCATCGCACGCCGACGGCGTCGGCGCCGGGGAAGGAACGCGAGCCCTGGCCAGGGCCGCCGGCTTCGACGTCGAACAGCCGGCTGCCCTGGGCGCTCCGGGACCGTCCCCGGACCGGCCCCACGCCAACGGTCCCCGCCCCCCTTCGCTGCTCGGCGTGGGTGCAGCTGCTGTACCCGGGAGAGGAACCGGCTGAAACCCGTCCTTACCCTGACGGGGTGGGCCTAGGGTCGGGTCATGACCGCTACCAGTGACACCGCTTACGAGTTCCGCACCGCCCGTCCCGAGGACGCCGAGGCCATCGAGGCCGTCGACGGGTCCTTCACCACCGGCACCGTCTTCGAGGTCGCCGTCAGCGAGGACGGTTTCGCCTTCAGGGAGGTGCCGGTGGACCCGCCGCTGGTGAAGGTGTTTCCCGAGGACGACGGGAGCGGGGACGGGGCGGACGGTGAGGACGCCGACGGCCGCACCTTCGTGGCCGTCGGCGCCGGCGGTGCGGTCGCCGGCTTCGCCGCGGTTTCCTACTCCCCGTGGAACCGGCGCCTGACCATCGAGGACATCGAGGTCGCCCCGGGGCACCGGGGGCGGGGCGTGGGGCGGGAGTTGATGGGGCGCGCGGTCGGGTTCGCCCGCGAACGCGGTGCCGGGCACATCTGGCTGGAGGTCACCAACGTCAACGCCCCGGCCATCCACGCCTACCGGCGCATGGGCTTCTCCTTCTGCGGCCTGGACACCGCGCTGTACCACGGCACCGAGTCCGAGGGCGAGCACGCGCTCTACATGAGCATGCCCTGCCCCTGAGCCGCGAGCAGGCGGGCGACGGCCGGGCCGGAGCCGTCGCCCGGCGCGACCGTCACCGTCAGCAGCCAGCCGGCGGTGCCGCCCGGCACCGCCGGCGGCGCGTACCACTCCACCCGGGCGTCCAGGAGCCGGTCTCCGGCCTCCCGGCGGGCCGTGTACCAGGTCCGGAACGCCTCGGTCCGCCACACCGTCAGCGGCACCGCCCGCTCGCCGCCGCCGCGCGCGCCGCCCGGTCCGACCGCCCGCAGGGCCGCCCTGGCGGCCTCCGCAAGGGTCCGGGCCACCGGCACGTCCCGGGCCCCGGCGAAGTGAAGCAGGTACTCCATGCGCTCGGCCCGCGGCGGGGCCCCGAGCACGGCGCGGCCCGAGTCGTACCACGTACCCCACTTGACGTTGGACACCAGGCCGGGCAGCCGGGCCATGTCCCGCGGGATCCAGAACAGGACCACGTCGGAGCGGCTCATGGCCTCCTCCTCCCAGGCGATCTGCTCCGGGTACGCCGGGTAGGCGCCGCCCGGCACCGGCTCGGGCAGGAACACCACCAGCCGCCCGGCACCCGACCACAGCGACCGCAGCGCGGCGACGGCGTCCGGGCGCCAGGAGGGCTCGGCCGGGTCCGCGGGGGTGGGACCGCACAGGTACACGGCCGCCGCCCAGGACGCGGGCGGTTCCTGGCCGACGTGGACGACGGTGACGGGGCTCTCAGGGGACACGGGACACTCCGGGGTCGGTGGTCGGGGCGAGGGCGGTGAGGAAGTCCAGCAGGACGGTGTTGAAGGCCTCGGGCCGTTCCAGGAACCCGAGGTGGCCGGCGTCCGCCAGCTCCGTGTAGCGGGCGCCGGGGACCGCCCGTGCGACCTCCCGGCCCAGCGGGGCCGGCGCCAGCACGTCGTCGGCGAAGCCCACGACGTGCACGGGCACCGTGATCCGGCCGTACTCGGCCAGCCGGTCCCGGACCGGCGGACCCGGCCGGTGGGCGGCCGACCGGCCGGTCAGCGCGGCGAGCTCGAACAGATCGAGCCAGTAGGCCGTCGCCCCCTCGTCGGCGAGGGTCCGGGGCGAGAGGTTCTGTACGAGCCGGACGAAGGCCTCGTACGCGGGCGGCGGCGTGGTCCCGGCCCGGGCGGCGGCCGCCTCGGCGCGCGCCAGGGCCTCCCCCACCGCGTCGGGCCGGCCCCGGGTGGCGGCGAGCAGCGCGCCGTCCACCAGGCCGGGATCGGTCAGCAGCAGTTCCTGGACGGCGAGCGAGCCGAGCGAATGACCCACCAGCGGGCACCCGGCGAGTCCGAGGACCGGCAGCAACTCACGTATCAGCGCGGCCAGTTCGACGGGGCCCACGGCCGTCGGGCCGTGGTCGAAGGTGACGGCCCGGCGGCCCGCGGCGGTGAGGGCCGGGACCTGGTGGTGTTCCCAGATCCGGCCCGACCCGCCCGCGCCGGCCACCAGGACCACCGGCGGGCCGACCGCACCGTGCACCGTGTACGCCGTCCCGCCCGGCGTGCGGCCGCTCGTGCGCGTCCCGGCGCCCGGGCCCGTCATGGCGCCATCCTGCGCAGGGCCGTCTCCACCCAGGCGGGGCGGCCGGTGTCCAGGCCGCGCAGGGCCACGTGGACCCACAGGAAGTCGGCCCGGGCCAGCACGTGTTCCCGCAGGCCGGGGCGTACCTCGCCGCCCGCTGCGCGGTAGGCCGCGAGGAGCCGGTCGAGGAGGGCGGGGCCGCCCGCGTACAGCAGGTCGACGAAGTCGACGGCGGGATCGCCGACGTGGGCGTTCGCCCAGTCCAGCAGGCCGGCCAGGACGGGCGGCCCGGAGTGGGGGCGGGTCACCAGGGTGTGCCCGGGGTGGACGTCGCCGTGCACCAGCGCCAGCCGCCCGGGCCACAGCCGGTCGTCGTCCAGCCAGGACCGCCAGCGGCGTACCCCGGCCGCCGGGAGGGGGAGTTCGGCCCGGGCCCGGGCCAGCCGGTGCGCGGTGCGGGCGCGGACGGCGCCGGGGTCCGCCCCCTCCCCCGCCGCCCGGGCCGCGAGGGCCGGGGAGAGGTCCGTCGGGGTCGTGTGCACCGCGACCAGGGTCCGGGCGAGCGGCTCCAGGTACCGGTCGGGGTGGCCCAGCGGGTCCATGGACCAGCCGTAGACCAGGGTGTCCGGGTCCTCTGTGCCCGCGGGCGCGCCGGGCAGGCGGGGGTAGGCGACCAGGTCCGGGGCGTGCAGGCGCCAGTGCGGCACCGGCACGGGCACGCGGTCGCGGACGGCGGTGAGCACGACCCCTTCGAACGCCAGCAGCGCGGCGGCCTCGGGCCTCCGCGGCTGCCGCAGGATCCACCGCGTGCCGTCGGCGGCCCGGACGTGCACGACCCGGAAGTCCCAGCCCGACTCGTCGGCCCGGGCGCTCGCGGGGTCGAGCTCCTCGCCGAGCCGCCGCGCGGCCTCCCCGACGAGGGCGTCCAGCCGTGCGCGGCCGTCCGCGTCCGCGCCGGCACGGACGGCCTGCTCGGACGGGCCGGGTCCGAAGGCGGGTGCGGCCGGCTCCGCTCCTGCGGGCCGGTTCACCGGTCCGCCCCGGTGGGGGCGAGGTGGCGGTCCCGCGTGGCGTCGCGGTCCACCTTGCCGGTGTGGGTGCGTTCCAGTGCCGGGACGGGGACCAGCACGCTGGGGACGAGCTGCGGGGCCGCCGTGGCCGAGAGGCGGGCGCGGACGGCCGCCGCCACCTCGGCGGGGTCGTGGTCGGGCAGCGGTACGAAGAACGCGGCCAGGGTGCTGTGCTCGGCGCGCTCCACCCGGGCGGCGGCGGCCTCCAGGACGCCCGGGCAGCCGCCGACCAGGCCCTCCACCTCGATCAGGTCCACCCGGTGGCCGCGGATCTTGACCTGGTGGTCGGAGCGGCCCCGGAACACCAGGGCTCCCCCGGGCGCCTCGCGGACCAGGTCCCCGGTGCGGTACCAGCGGACGCCCTCGTGCTCGGTGAACCCGGCCGCCGTCGCACCGGGATCGCCGTGGTAGCCCAGGGCCAGGCCCGGCCCGGACACGGACAACTCCCCCGCCTCGTCGATGCGTTGCCCGACGTGCGGCAGCGGGAGCCCGATCGGCAGGTCGCCGCCGGCCGCGGGGAGGGCGGGCGCCCCAGGCCCGGCCAGCTGCACGGCGTGGGTGACCAGGGCCGTCTCGGTGGATCCGTACGTGTTGAGCAGGCGCACTCCGTCGGAGCCGAGGCGCCGCCAGCGCTCCAGCATGTCGGCCCGCACCGCCTCCCCGCCGATCACCACCGTCCGCAGGGTGGCCGGAAGCCCCGCACCCTGGTGCAGCAGGTCTCCGGCCAGGCCGTGCCAGAAGCCGGTCGGCAGCACCGCGACGGTGACCTCCTGCTCCTCGGCCACCTGGGCGAACCGTTCCCGGGCCGCGTCGTCGACGACGAGCGCGGCCCCGCCGGTCAGGGTCGGGAGGATCTCCTCCAGGCTCGTGTCGCCGCCGGCGCCGTGGAAGTGCAGCACGGTGGCGCCGGGTCCGATCCCGTACAGCGTGCGCAGCGGCGGCACCACGGCGGACAGCGCCCGGTGCGGCACCACGACGCCCTTGGGCTCGCCGGTGGAGCCCGAGGTGAACAGCACGTAGGCCGGGTCCTCGGGGCGGGCGCGGGCGGCGGGCGGCTCGGCGGTCCCCGGTGCGGGAGCGGCGGGCGTCCAGCGCGGGCGGAGCACCCGTGCGACCGGCGGCTGCCAGCCGGTGTCCGCGGTCGCCACGGCCTCCTCGACCCCCAGCCGGGCCAGGACCGATTCCAGCCGGGCGGGCGGGTGTCCGGCCTCCAGCGGTACGTACGCCCGGCCCGCCGCGAGCACGCCGAGCAGGGCGGCCACGTCCCGGGCCGAGTGGTGCACGACCACCCCGACCGGCGGCTGCGGCCGGTCCGTGCGCGGGGTGACGGCGGCCGCCACCTCCAGCACCCAGGCGGCGAAGACGCCGTAGCCGATGACGAGTCCGTTGTCGATGACGGCGGGGCGGGCGGGATCGGTGCGCGCCGTTTCGAAGAACGGTTCCAGCAAGGGAATTCCGGTGTTTCCGGAGGACTGCATTGTGAATTTCCTCGTCCTGATGGAATATGAGCGGGTGCGTATTGTTGTGGAACACGATGTGAAAATACCCGTGCGCGACGGCGTCTTATTGGCCGCCGACCTCTACCGGCCCGACACCGCGGACCCCGTTCCGGTTCTGGTGCGCCGCACGCCCTACGGAAGGTCCGGCGCACCGGGCGGCGCGTCCGTCGACGGGCTGCGCCTGGTCCGCTCCGGGTACGCCCTGCTGGTGCAGGACGTCCGCGGCCGGTTCGGTTCCGGCGGCGGCTTCGATCCGTACTGGCACGAGGCCGCCGACGGCGCGGACACCGTCGCCTGGGCCGTGTCGCAGCCGTGGTGCGACGGCTCGGCCGGACTGTTCGGCCGCTCCTACGAGGCCATGGCCGCGCTGCTCGCCGCGGCGGAGCGCCCGCCGGGCCTGGGCGCCGTCGTCCCGCACGTGGCCGGATCGGGCTTCGACGAGGGCTGGACCCGCCAGGGCGGCGCCTTCCAGCTGGGCTTCGTCCTGTACTGGGTGCTCTACGACCTCCTGCTGGAAGGGGCCGGGCTGAGCGCGGCCGAGCGGGCCGAGGTGGCCGGGGCCGTCGACCGGATCGACGAGCTGTACCGCGACCCGGACGCCGCCGCGGACCTGCTGGACCGCCTGGCGCCGTACTACCGCCGCTGGCGCGAGCACCCGGCCGGGGACCCGTACTGGCTGCGCGCCGCGCCCCGCGAGGCGTACCCGGCGATCGACGTCCCCGCGCTCCACCTCACCGGCTGGTACGACATATTCCTCGCCGGCGCCCTGGAGAATTACCGGGGAATTCGGGAATGCGGGAACAGTACGCGTCTGGTGGTCGGTCCGTGGTCGCACTGCATCACCGGCGGAATATTTCCCCAGCGTCGTTACGGACTGGCCGCGGACGAGGCCGAACTCGATGTCACCGCTCTGCACCTGGAGCATTTCGACGAGCATCTGCGCCGCTCCGGCGGGGGCCCCGACCGCCGCGATGCGGTGCGGCTGTTCCTCACCGGCGCCGACGCCTGGCGCACCTTCCCCGACTGGCCCGTCCCCGGCACCGAGGAGCTCGTCCTGCACCTCGACGGCCGCCGCCTGGCGTCCGGCCCCGTCCCGGCACGCGCCGGGACGGACCGGATCCGTCACGACCCGGCCGACCCGGTGCCCACCACCGGCGGCGCCACGGCCCTGCCCGGGCAGTTCACCGGCGGCGACTGCGGCCCGCTGGACCAGCGCGAGGTGGAACGCCGTCCCGACGTGCTCTGCTTCACCGGCGAGCCGCTGGAGGCCCCGCTGACCGTCGTCGGCGACACCGTCCTGACCGTGTACGTCACCCCCGACGCCGCCGGCGCGGACGTGACGGCCAAGCTCGTCGACGTCCACCCCGGCGGCCGGGCCGAGCTGCTGTGCGACGGGGTCCGCCGGCTCGCGGCGGGGCCGGACGGCGGGGGCGCCGGCGGGCCGGTGGAGGTCACCGTCGCGGTGGGGGCGGTGGGCCATGTGTTCCGCGCGGGCCACCGGATCCGTCTGGAAGTCGCGGCCAGCAACGCACCGCGCTTCGACGTCCATCCGCCGGCCTTGGCCCACCACACCGTCCACCACGGCGGTGACCACCCCTCACGCCTGCTGCTGCCGCGCCTGCCCGGCGCCTGACGCGGGACCGGGGCCGGCGGCGTCCGGGTGGAAGACCGACAGGTCCGCCACCTTCTCGATCCGCCGGCCCGCCTCCCAGTGGGCCCGCCGCAGCCGCCGCAGCTGGGCGCCGGACAGCTTGGTGCTGTGCTGCGGGATCGAGCGCACCATCCGGGCCCGCTTGGCCGAGGCCGGGTAGCGGTCGCGCACCTGGTACGGGTCGTTGAGCAGGTGGTGGGCGGTGCCCACGTGGAAGGCCGCCTTCAGCAGGGCGTAGTACGCCGCCGCCGCGGCGCCCTTGTCCCGGGCGCAGTGCACCAGCGTCCGCGAGGCCTCGAACAGCCGCCACGCCACCGGCACCGCCGGAGTGGTGAACACGCCCGTCTCCTGGGCGATGCCCTCGCCGACGCCGTAGCGGAAGTAGCTGCGCATGTTGGCGAAGCCGTGCTGGGCGTCGTGGAAGATCCGCGCCTGCGGCAGGTACACCACGGGGATGCCCGCGAGCTGGAGCCGGAAGTCGAACTCCCGGTCCTCGCACCAGTGGATCAGCTCGTCGAAGTGGTAGCCGCCGATGTGGTCGACGATGTCCCGGTTGTAGATCAGCGGCGGGGACAGCGCGCTGACGTAGTCGCCCTCGTCGAACTCGCGGACCCGCGCCGTGAGCCGGCTGAGCAGACCCTGCGACTCCCCGTAGACCACCTGTCCCTTGACCACGGGCTCGGTGAGCACCCACCGCACCATGGCGCGGACGACGCCCGGGGCGAAGGTGCAGTCGGAGTCCATGAGCAGCAGGTACTGGCGGTCCGTGGCGGCGGCTCCGGCGTTGTAGGCCGCCCCGAGGTTGCCGACGTCCTCGATCTCCGTGACGGTCAGCGGGCGCGGATGCTCGGCGATGAGCTTCAGCACGGCGTCGCTGGGGCCGTTCAGCGCCAGGACGATCTCGACGTCCTCGTCGACGGAGGCGATGCAGTCGGCGATCCGCAGGTCGTCGCGCAGGGCGATGATCACGGCGGTCCGGGCGATGCCCTTGTCGACCGCGGCCTCGTCCACCGGGTCGGTGGCCATCCCGTTCTCCCTTGTGTCGTTCGTGTCCGTACGGTGGGCCCGCGCAGTGCCGCGGGCCGGTCGGTGCGCGGTCATCGGGCGGGCGCCCGCAACCGCAGGGGCAGGGCGCGCAGCGTGCGTTCGGCGATGGCCTCGGCCTCCGCCGGCGCCTCGGCATGGGCGATCACCCCGGCCAGCACGTCGGAGCCGCCGCGGTAGGCGGGCAGTTCGGTGCCGGGTTCCAGGTCCATGCCCCAGAACACGTCGTGCACCCCGGCCCGGCGGGCGACGTGGTGGGGGTCGCCGACCCACTCGACGACCCCGCCGTCCGCCGGCACGAACCGCTGTACCACGGCCCGGCTGTGCCGCGGCGTCAGCTCGTCCAGGTCCAGGGGCTGCCCGAGGGCGAGGCGGACCACGTTGGGCAGCGGGTCCACCCCGGTGGCCAGCCGCATCACCTCGGTGGCGATCCGGGCCCCGGTGATCCGGCAGGTGATCTCCAGCAGGACCACGCGGCCGTCGCGGGTGCGCAGGATGTCGGTGTTGATCACCGCGGGGTCCAGGCGCAGGGCCCGGGCCCCGCGCCGGACCGTGTCCGTGACCTCCTCGATCTGTTCCTCGGTCAGCACGCTCGGCAGGGTGTCGCCGCCCTCGAAGAAGTGCGGGGCGAACTCCTCCTTGCGTCCGTACTCCCGGTCGGCGAACCCGAAGCGGTGCAGCTTCCCGTCAACCATGAAGGCCGCCAGGGTGTGCTCGGTGCCCTCCAGGAACTCCTCGACCACGATCCGGCCGCCCGGGCTGAGCAGCAGCGCCTCCTGCGCCAGCTCCCGCACCTGCTCCGCGGACTCCACCTTCATCACGCCCAGCGAACCGGTCTGGTCGCTGGGCTTGATGACCGCCGGCAGCCCGATGTCCTCGACCGCCCGCACGGCCTCGCCGACGCTCTCGGCGGTCGCGTACCGCGGAAGGTCGAGCCCCGCCTTGCGCAGGACCGCCAGCCGCCGGTCCTTGAACGTGCAGTTCAGGGCGGTCTCCAGGGGCAGGCCCGGGCAGCCGAGGTGCCGGGCGAGCGTACTGATCACCGGCGGGTTGTCCGCGCCCAGCGAGAACACGCCGTCGACCCGGTCGATCCCGGCTGCGGACAGCGCGGCGAGGACCGCCACCGCGTCGTTCGGGTCGCACACCAGCAGGACGTCCGCGGCGGCGCGGACCCGGTCCGTGGGCCGTTCGGTCACCACCACCAGCTCCCGGCGGGGCGAGCGCAGTTCGGTCAGCGACCGGTCCATGCCCGAACCGAGCCCGCACACCAGCAGGCGGTCAGTCACGGCCGCCTCCCGCCGGACCCGCGGGCGGCGGGGTGCCCAGGCCCAGCACCTGGAACACCTCCGCGTGGCCGGAGCCGCCCGAGACCGCCCCGCGGTAGCGCGCCAGGCCCTCCACGCCCTCGTCCCAGGCGGCGTGCCGGAGCTGGGAGACGTACGCGCGCATCGCCGCCACCTTGGCCCCGATCTGCCCGCCGATGTCCTCGGCGTACTGGAAGCGCGCCATCGGCGCCCACACCTCGTAGCCGAGCACCAGCCGCGGCGCCGGCATCGGCGGCCCGCCGGCCTCCTGGAAGAACTCGGAGCGCGCCATCCACAGGGCTTCGAGGGTGAGTTGGTGCACCATGCGGTGCTCGACGTCGTCGTCGTTGTCGTGCGGCAGGTACACCACCTGCGGCTGCACCTCGCGCAGCACCCGGACGAGGTCCAGATGGACGCGGCGGCTGAGTGTGAAGTCCCGCGACGGCTCGTCGAAGCGGATGCAGCGGTGCACGCCCAGGGCCTTCGCGGCGGCCTCGGTCTCGGCGGCGAACTCGGCGTCGGTGACCGCGTCGTCCAAGGCGCTGCGCTCGCGGCCGATGACGATCACCACGGTCACCCGGGCACCGTCGCGGACGTGCTTGGCGATGGAGCCGCCGCAGCCGATCACGTCGTCGTCGGGGTGGGGCGCGACCACCAGGACGTCGGTCACCGCGGACCCCGTCCCCGTCCTCTGCGCGCTCACGCCCCGGCCTCCGGGGCTTCCCCGGCCCAGCGGGCCCACTGCGCGGTGGCCGCGGACGCCTCGGCGAACGGGGTGCGCGCGGTGAAGCCCAGCACCCGGCGGGCCTTGGCGTAGTCGGCGCGGGCCGTCGAACGGTACAGCTCCAGCTCCCAGTCGGCCACCGGTTCCCCGGCGGTGACGGCCGCGGGACCGCCCAGCCCGCGCAGCGCGCGGACCGCGTCGAAGAACGTGCCCCAGCGCAGTTCCGCGGAGTGCCCCACGAGGAACCGCTCGCCGGCCGCGGCCGCGGTGTCCACGGCGAGCAGGACGGCCTCGGCCAGGTCGTCCACGTACACGGCGTTGCACACGCCGCCGTCGTCACCGGCCGGGAGCTGGGCGAAATCGCCCTCCGGGCGCCGGAGCTGCGCCGTCGTCCACTGGCCGCCCCAGGGGCCGTGGACCACGCCGGGCTGGATCACCACCGTCTCCAGGCCGTCGCCGTGGGCCTGTACGACGAGCTGTTCGGCGGCGAGCTTCTGCTGCTCGTACTCCTGGTCGGCGGGGTCGGCCGGGCGTGCGGCGGAGTCCTCGGTCAGGGCGCCGGTCACGGCCGGGTCGTAGACGTCGATCGTGCTCAGGTGCACCACGCGCCGCACACCGGCGGCGCGGGCGGCGGCCAACACGTTCCCGGTGCCCGCGACGGAGGCGGCCCAGCGGTCGCCCTCGTCGCCGGAGCTGCCGAACGCGCAGTGCACGACGGTGTCGCAGCCCTCGAACGCCTCCCGGAGCGCGGCCGGGTCCAGCAGGTCGCCCTGGCGGAACTCCAGCCGGTCCTGGGGCAGGACCGACAGCCGGGCGGCCCGGCCGAAGCCGCGCACGACGGGCCGGACCCGGGCCTCGGTGCCGAGCACCAGCCGTTCGACGAGCCGGCCGCCGATGAAGCCGCTCGCGCCCGTGACGGCCACGGTACGGCCCGCCAGCGCGGGCAGGGCGCCGGACCCGGCCGCGGCCTCCCGGCCCCGGGTCGTCCACGGCTGCGCGGAACGCTCGTGGGCGGGGCCGCCGTAGCACTCCTGGATCAGCTCGACCACCCGCACGCCGTCCTGCGCGGTGGAGTGGACGGCGGCCGTTCCCCGCACGGCCGCCGCGAAGTTGGCGAGCTGCTCGCCGAACAGCAGCTCCCACTCGTCCTGCGCCGGGGCCTGGGCCGGCACGTCCCCGCGGTGCAGCTCCACACCGTCGGCGGTGACCAGGGTGCACTCTCCGGCCGGGAAGTCGGTGCCGATCGTCACCGTCGCACGGGTACCGGTGACCCTGCAGCTGATGCCGAGGTCGCGCAGCCGGCTGAAGTCGCAGGTCACGTCGGTGGTGCCGAACCGCAGCCGGACGTGGGCGTCCGTCTCCACCCCACCCAGCGAGTTGTCCTCGGCGCCGACCACCTCGACGTCGGGGCCCAGCCACCACAGCAGGGTGTCGAAGACGTGCGAGGCGGTGTCGGTGAGGACGCCGCCGCCCGCGAGCCGCCGGTCGAACATCGACCAGGAGACCGGCTCGTGGGCGTACGGGTGCCCCTCGGACCAGTCGATCCGTACGACCTCGCCGAGGTCCCCGGCGTCGATGAGCCGCTTGATCCAGGCGTAGGCGGGGAAGAGCCGGCGCGGGTGGGCCATGGCCAGCACCGGCGCGCCCTCGGCCGCGGCGGTCCGCGCCAGCCGGCGGGCGTCCTCGACCGAGGTGGTCATGGGCTTCTCCAGCAGGACGTGCTTGCCCGCCGCCAGCAGCGCCTCGACGATCGGCGCGTGCAGGGTGTGCGGGGCCACCACGACGGCGGCGTCGAACGCGTCCGCGGCCAGGGCCGGGTCGGTGGCGAGCACCACCTGCTCGGCGGCGGTGCCGCCCAGCTCCCGGTAGAGGGCGAGCGCGGCCTCGGCCTGCCGAGGGTCACGGTCGATCAGCGCGGTGAGCTGCACGTCGCCCTTGAGCGGGGGCAGCGCGGGCAGGTGGCAGCCGCGGGCGGCGGCGCCGCACCCGACGATCGCGAGGCGTACGGGAGTCATGGTCGTCTCCAAGGGTGTACGGAACGGGGGAAGGGGCTTTTCAGAGGGCGGGGTGGTGAACCCACACGTTGGGCTCGGCGTAGGTGCCGTGGCCGTCCTCGGCGACCTGCAGCGGCACCAGCCCGCCGGGCAGCGGGTACGCGCCCGGGCCCGGGAGCGGCCGGCCGAGGAACTCCTCCCAGCGCGCGACCGGCTGACGGATCACCAGCGAGCGCTCGGCGATGCCGAGCCGGCGCGCGCCCAGCTCCAGGTGGGTGCGCAGCCAGGGGTCGAAGCAGCGCCCGTCGGGCAGCCGCCAGGCGGCGTACTCGGCGAGGGGGATCAGCGGGTAGTGCGGCTTGCGGGTGGGCCGCACCGGGATGACCACGCCCCGGGGGGCGTGCTCGGCGGCCCGTCGGCGGACCTCGGTCAGCAGCCGCTCGGCGTGCCCGGCCGCCCGGTGCGCGCGGTCCACGGACACCGACAGCATGCACACGGCGTCGGCCCGGTCCGGCGGGCCGTGGTCGACGGCCTCCACCAGCACCTCGTCGCTGCCTGCCGGCAGGGAGGCGGGGCTGCCGTCCCAGCGGACGGGCAGCCCGTTGGCCACCGCAACCAGCCGCCCGTCGCCGTCCACCAGGCACAGCTGGTGGGCGGGGTAGCGGTCGTACATGCCGTGCCAGCGCCAGTTGCCCGGGGATTCCCAGCTCATGAACTGCGGCATGTTGGCGCCGATCAGGGCGTCGACGGCGGGCAGCAGACCAGGGTCACGGGACAGGTCGGTCAGGGTGGGGGTCACCGCCGCGTCAGCCCAGCAGCCGGGTCCGGGCGGTGGCCCGCATCTCGCGCGAGCGCCGCAGGTCCGAGGTCACGCACACCCGCTTCAGCCAGCGGTCGGTGCCGTCGTAGCGGGCCCGGAACGGCAGCCGGCCGTGCACCGCCCGGTGGTTGTCGATGAACAGCACGTCCCCCTGGTCCGCCACGACCTCCCGCATCGCGGCGTCCACCACCTTGAACAGTGCGTCGTAGGCGCGCCGGGCGTCGGTGTCGTCCTCCGGGACGGAGGTGAAGTACGGGTCGAGACGCATGTACGGGTCGACGCGCGAGCCGTACAGCAGCGGGCCGAGCGGCCGTTCGTCGATCATCCGCTGGATGGTGGCGAACCGGGCCGCCTCCTCCTCGGAGGCGATGGTGTTGTTCTTCGGCAGGTGCGACTCGTCGGGCGCGATGAAGAAGCGCGGCTCGAAGAGGACGTCGATGTCGTCGGCGGACAGCGAGGACAGGTCCAGCTCGCCGACCGTCGTCGGGACGTGGTCCGGGTTGCGCAGCGCACCGAGGATCAGGTAGTCGCTGCGGTAGGGGTGGAAGGCGTCCTCGGTGTGCCAGGTGAGCAGCTCCTTGCTGCCCATGCCGAGCTGGTCGTTCTCGTGCGCCCGGATCGGGAAGATGTCGTGCACGAGGTGCCCGTCCTGCTGGGTGGCCCAGCCGAACGGCTCGCCGAGCAGCGCCGAGTAGAGCATCAGCAGGAGCTCCTCGGGGAACTCCGGGCCGGGCCGCAGGCGGCCGCGCCAGTGTTCGGGGGTGGGGCCGATGCGCTGCTGGTCGAAGTCGTGGCCGCTGACCACGGCGTGGCCGTGGCGGTCGGCCAGTTGGAACTCGCGCAGGAAGCGCTGTACGCCCTGCGGCAGGCCCGCGGCCAGCCGGGGCAGGTCGTGCAGCAGCCCGGGGTCGCCGAAGGACGGGTAGGCGGAGGCCAGTTCGAGGCACAGGTCCGCTGTGGCGGAGGCCTCGTCGGGCGTCAGGGTGTAGCCGTGCGTGGACTGGTCGGTGAGGTTCGACATGCCAACTCTCGCTGAGTGGTCGGGGGTGGTTGCTGCTGCCCGCGGCCGGCGGTGGCCGGGCCGGGGCCCTCGGGTGGTGCGGGTGGTACGTGTCGGTTCGGTCCGGTGGCGCGCGGATAGTCCGCGGGGCGCGGGCCCGCCGGTTCAGCGCCCGGCCGGCATTCCGCCGCAGGACGGGGCGGCCGTGAGCGCCGCGGCGAGCAGCCGGGGCGTGGGCGAGGCGAACAGCGCGCTCGCACGGAGTCCGGCGGCGCCGGGGTGGGACTCGCGCAGCCGCGCGAGCAGGCGCATGGCGAGCAGGGACTGGCCGCCGTGGTCGAAGAAGTCGTCGTCGGGGCCCAGGCGCGGGTCGCCCAGGACCTCGCGGAAGAGGCCCAGCGTGGTGGCCAGCGGCTCCCCGGGGCCGGCCCCGTCCGGGCCGGGCGCCCCGGCGCCGGGGTCCTGGAGGGCCGGGGCCCTCGCGGGGGCCTTCGCCGGGGCCTGTGCCCAGGCGGCCAGCAGCCTCTTGTCGATCTTGCCGTGCGGGTTCTTCGGCAGGACGGCCACCCGATGGAGCACCCGCGGCACCGCCCAGTCCGGCAGCTGCGCCTCCAGCGGCGCGACCAGCGCGTCCCGGTCCGCGCCCGTGAGCAGTACGGCCTCCCCCGGCGGCGGCGCCGCAGCCGCATCGGCGGGCACGGTGAACGCCCACAGGACCGTGCCGGTCGCGGGGTCGGGGAAGACCACGGCCTGGCCCACGCCCGCCGCCTCGCACAGGGCCCGCTCCACCCGGGCGGGCTCCAGCCGGTGCCCGCGGATCTTGATCTGGTCGTCGGCCCGGCCGAGGAAGACCAGCTGCCCGTCGGCGTCGATGCGGCCGAGGTCTCCCGTCACGTACACGCGGGCGCCGGGCGCGGTGGCGTACGGGTCGGGGACGAAGCGCCGGGCGGTGGCCGCGTCGTCGTCGAGGAAGCCACGGGCCAGCAGCGGGCCCCCGATGTGGATCTCCCCGGTCTCGCCGTCGGGCACCGGCCGGCCGTCGCGGCGGACGGTGGTCTCCACGTCCCGCAGCGGGGTGCCGAGCGGCACTTCGTCGGCGTCGGCCGGGAGCCGTCCGGTGTAGAAGGTGGAGCTGACCGTGCATTCGGTGAGGCCGTACACATGGGCGAGGGCGGCGGGCTGCCGGTCCTGCCACTCCCGGTAGGGCCGCGGGTCCATCCGTTCGCCGCCGACCACCACGGTGCGCAGGGCCCGCGGGGTGGTCGCTGCGGCGGCCTCCAGCCAGCGGGCGTACTCCAGCCAGTACTGGGTGGACAGTTCCACCACGGTGGTCCGGCTGCGGGCCATCGCGATGTGGAGCTCCTCGGCGTCCAGGGCGCGGGTGTCCTCCCGGCACACCACCGCCGCACCGGCCGCGAAGGCGGGGAACACCTCCTCGATCAGTACGTCGAAGCCCAGCGAGGCCACCTGGAGCCAGCGGTCGTCCGGGGTCAGCGCGAGCCGCTCGGCGACGGCGGCCGCGAACCGGCCCAGGGCGTCCCGCTCGACGACCGTGCCCTTGGGCTGCCCGGTGGAGCCGGAGGTGAACAGCACGTAGGCCACGTCGGATCCGGCGGCCGCCGACCGGCGCCGCGTCCTGGCCGCGCCGTCGTGCACCGCGCCGTCGTGCACCGCGCCGTCGGCCGCCCGGCCCGGTGCGCCGGGCGCCGGCGCCGGTACGTACGCGGCCTCCGGCGCGTGGTCGCCGTCGCCCAGCCAGACGGCGGCCGCGGTGCGGCGGACCAGGGCCGCGCGGGCCTCGGCCGGGAGCCGGTCGTCCAGGACGGTGAAGCCCGCTCCGGCCTTGAGCGCCGCCAGCATCCCGAGCACCGTACGGGCGGGATCGCCGAACGCCAGGCCCACCAGCCGCCCGGGGGCGGCCCCCCGCTCGACGAGCGAGTCGGCCCAGGCGTCGGTCAGCCGGTCCGCCTCGCCGTACGCCAGCACCCGGTGCGGGGTCACCAGGGCCGGCCGGGCGGGACGGGCGTGCACCGACCGCTCCCACAGGTCGAGCACGTCGAGGCCGGGACCGCTCCCGGTCGCGGCGGTCACCGGCCCGGCCCGCGGGTGCGCAGGAAGGCCGACAGGCCGTCCAGGCCGGCCCGGAAGGCCCCTTCCGGGCCGCCGAAGCCCAGGCGGGCGCCGTGCGGAGCCCCGAAGGCCGTGCCCGGAACCAGCAGGGTGCGGTGCCGGTCCAGCAGCTCCAGGCAGAACCGTTCCACCGCCTCGGGGGCGGCGCCGGCCCGCTCCAGCTCGCGGAGGACCGGCAGCGCGCACACCCCGCCCTCCGGCGGGGTCCACCGGACCAGCCCGAGCGCCTCGTGCTCGGCCATCCACTCCGTCAGGTGCGCCAGGTTGCGCCGGGCCTCGGCCGCCCGTGCCCCGATCAGCGCGTCGGCGTTGCGCATCGCCCGCTCGGCGATCAGCTCGACCAGCGGCGACAGGAACAGGGTGGTCCGGTCGCGCAGCGGGAAGGTGGCGGTGAGCAGGGGCTCGGGGGCGACGGCCCAGCCCACGCGCAGCCCGGGCAGGCCGAACGTCTTGGAGAAGGTGCCGTAGGAGACGGTGTCGCCGCCGTCCGCGCCGGGATCGGGCAGCACCTCCCAGCGGTGGGCGATCTCGGCGGTGGCCGCGTCCCAGACGAGCGTGGCGCCGGTGACGGCGGTGCGCTCCGTGAGGGCCTTCAGGCCGTGGGGGGAGAGGGAGGCTCCGGTGGGGTTGTGCGGGAAGTTGACGATGACGGCCGCGGTGCCCGGCGTGACCAGGGCGGCCAGCACCTCGGGGTCGATCTCGCCGTCGCGGACCGCCGTCGCCGGCAGGGTGGCGACGTCGCATCCTGCCGCCCGCGGATAGTGGCCGAGCGAGTGGTAGATGCCCTCCTGGACGACCACCCGGTCGCCGGGGTGCAGCAGCGTGCTCAAGGTCAGCGCGATGGCCTCGCTGGAGCCGTGCGTGACCAGCACCCGGTCGGCGTCGCCGCCGGCGTACCGGTCGGCGATGGCCGCGCGGATGCCGGCGCCGCCCTGCGAGACGCTGTCGTCCATGACGATCTCGTCGAGGTCGGCGGCGGAGATCCGGCACAGGTCGCGTATCTCGGCGAAGGTGTACGGGTGGACCCCGCTGGAGCTGATGTCGTGGATGTCCGGGCCGAGGTGCCGGCGGTACCACTCCTCCAGCACCGGAGGTTCTTCACGCCGTGGACGGAGACTGCTCATGGCTGTGCAACTGTCCCTTCTCTACCCCTGACGGGTTTCCCGCCACCAGCGCTGCCCGGAGAGGGGGAGCGTGTCGATGGGGTCGTAGTAGTGGTACGAACCGCTGTGGGCGTCCGGGTCCGCCGCCTCCAGCGGGGTGAGGTAGCTCTTGCTCCAGTGCGAGACGCCGAGTTCCCGGTCGTAGGCGTCCGCCTGGTCCACCCACCGCTTGCCGGCCATCGGCACGTCGCACACGATGCGCGGAGTGGCGAACCCCGGGAGGTAGCCCATGATCTGGCGCTGGATCTGCTGTGCGCCGTGCAGCGGGACCCGCCAGTGCTCGGCGTTCGGGATCATGTCGCACATGTAGAAGTAGTACGGGGTGATGCCGGCGTGGTCGCAGAGCGCGAAGCACAGGTCGAGCAGGTCGTGCGCGCTGTCGTTGACCCCGCGCATCAGCACGCCCTGGTTGCGCACGTCGTGCAGACCGGCGCCCAGCAGGCCCCAGGCCGCCCGGGCCACGCCGGACGTCACCTGCTGGGCGGCGTTGGCGTGCGTGTGCAGCGCGATGCGCACGCCCCGGGACCGCGCCTTGGCGGCGACGCGTTCCACGCCCCTCAGCACCGGGGCGGAGTTCCAGTGCTGCGGCAGTCCGATCAGGCCCTTGCTGGCCAGCCGGATGTCGCGGACCGACTCGACGTCCAGCAGCCCGTCCACGAAGCGCTCCAGCCGCGGCCAGGGCATGTTCGCCAGGTCGCCGCCGGAGACCACCACGTCCCGGATGCCCGGGGTGGCGCGCAGGTGCGCCAGGATCCGCTCGGCCCGGTCGGCCGGCTTGAGCCGGAGCCTGTTCTTGGTGACCTGCGGGGTGGAGTTGCCGACCAGGTCCATCCGGGTGCAGTGCCCGCAGTACTGCGGGCAGGTCGACAGCAGCTCCGCCAGCACCTTGGTGGGGTAGCGGTGGGTCAGCCCCTCCACCACCCACATGTCCTGCTCGTGCAGCGAGTCCCGGCTGGCCATCGGGTGCGAGGGCCACACCGGGTGCCGGTCGGAGAGGACCGGCAGCATGTAGCGCCGTACGGGATCGTCGTAGAAGGCCTTGGTCAGCTCGCCGGGGCGGGCCGCCGAGGCCTCCGCGGCCATCGTGTTGATCATCTGGGGCGGCAGCAGCACCGACATCGTCGCCCGGTGCAGCCGGTCCTGCTCCCAGTCCTCGTAGAACTCCTCGTCGAGCAGGTCTCCGACGACGGCGCGCAGTCCCTTCGCGTCCTTGACGCAATGGGCGCGCTGCCACTGCGGATCCGCCCACTCCGTCTCGGTGACCTCGCGCCAGCCGGGGAAGCGTCTCCAGTCGGGTTCCACGAGCGGACGGCTCCGGTACGCGTAGACGGCTTCGAGAGCCGCTGATTCCGTCTGGCTGCGTGCTGTGTCCACCAACCCGCCACCCAATCCCGTCGGTTTCGGCCGTATCGCCTGACGTCAACCGATCTTGCAGAGCCCCGGCGTTGTACACGAGGCCAGGTTGTACGGGGTGCAGCTGCCGTACGCCCCTGTACAACCGGCCGGCGGGGACGGAGGGCCGTACGAGCCGCTGTACGGGTCTCCGGACGGGAGCGGCCTTGTACGGTCCTCTGACGGGCGACCGAAGCGGAATGCCCGGAGAACGGGTGGCGGCCAGCCGGTTCGGCAAGGAGCCGAAATAGGACGACCCGCGCCGGAAGTGGCCGGAATTCTCGACTGGTGATTGATCGATTTGTCAGTGGCATGTACCAATGTCCGAGAGATCCGGTGCTGAGGTTTCCGGTCGCCTGAGGGGCCTCCAGCTCGGCGCACCGCCCGGGTCGTGCGCCCTGACCAGGTTGTACGGCCCGGATGGACCATGTGCTTCGTTCAACACCACCGATGAGCAGGGGGAGAGGCATGCCCAGGCCAGAGCGATTTCTGGACCCCACGGCGGGGCCGTTGGAACAGTTCGCCCACGACCTGCGCCTGCTGCGCAGGCAGGCCGGGAACCCCTCCTACCGGACCATGGCCAAACGCGCCCACTACTCCGTGGCCACCCTCGCCGAAGCGGCCCGCGGGCTGCACAAACCCTCCCTGAAAGTGACCCTCGCCTACGTGGCCGCCTGCGACGGCGACCCCGAGCCGTGGGCCCGCCGCTGGTACCGCCTCAGCAGCGAACTGGAAGGACCCGACGCCCCCGCCCGCGGACAGCCGCGCACCCCCGGTCTGGTGCCGCCCCAGCCGGCCGCCGGCCACCGCCGCCCCGCGGACGAGGGACCCGCCCCCGCCGGGCGGCCGGCCGCGCCCCGCACCCCCGCGTCCTCCGCCCCGCCCGCACCGGGGGCGGGCCCCGGCCGGCGCCGGATCGCCGCCGGCGCGCTGACGGCCGACGAGCGGGCCGAACTGAGCCGGCTGCGCAGCGAGGTCGAGGAACTGCGGCACGCGAACGCGGTGCTCAAGGCGGCCTCCGCGATCTTCGCCGCGGATCTCCGCACAAACTCCCTGGTCGTGTACAACCCGGCGGACCGCCAAGATCCGTTGGCATGACCGGAACGCCGGGCGGCCTGGGCCCCCGGCGCACCCGGCGGACCCGACGACCGACCCTTGGGGACTGACCATGCGTGTGCTCGGAGTCAACGGCTGGCCCGGCGCCAGCCACGACGGTGCTGCCTGCCTCGTCGTGGACGGCGAAGTCATCGCCCTGGCCGAGGAGGAGCGCTTCACCCGCAACAAGCACGCCTACGGCGAGGCGCCCTTGAACGCCGCCGCCCACTGCCTCGCGGAGGGCGGTCTCACCCTGGACGACATCGACGTCGTCGCCCACGGGTGGGACCTGCCCACGCTCTTCGCCGACCGCGGCCTGGACTGGTTCGACAGCGACGCCGACGCCCTCGAACACCTCCTGCCCAAGTCCCTCTTCCCGCGCGCCCGCGACCCCCGGCTCACGTTCGTCGACCACCACGTCGCCCACGCCGCCAGCGCCTACCTCCTCTCGGGGCGCGACCGGGGCGCCGTCCTCGTCCTGGACGGCCAGGGCGAGAACGCGAGCACCACCCTCGCCGTCGGCATCGACGGCCGGATCAAGACCCTGCGCTCCCACACCCCCGGCTGGTCCCTCGGCTACTTCTACGCCGCCGTCTGCGCCTACGCCGGCCTCGGCGCCGACAACGCCGGCAAGATGATGGGCCTGGCCTCCTACGGCACCCCCGGCGACCTCACCTTCGGCGGCGCCCTCGGCTTCACCGACGAGGACTTCACCGTCGGCGTCGTCCCGCCCGACCTGCGCTCGACCGGCAGCACCGACGAGGAGAGCGCCACCATCCGGTACTGGCTGGAGCACCTGGAGAAGACCCTCCGGGACGCCCCCAACCGCACCGTGTGCCACTTCGACCCGCACCACGCCCGGTACACCAAAACCACCGACCGGGACCCGTTCGAGTACCGGGACCTCGCCGCCACCGCGCAGGCCGCGCTGGAGCGGGCCGTGACGGGCCTGGTCCGCGGCCTGTTGCGGGAGACCGGCGAGACCACGCTGATGATCGCCGGCGGAGTCGGCTTCAACGCCACCCTCAACGGCAAGCTCCTGCGGATGCCCGAGGTCCGGGACCTCTTCGTCCAGCCGATAGCGGGCGACGCGGGCGTCTCGCTGGGCGCCGCGGTCTGGGTCGCCGCCGAGGAGGGCGACCGGATCCTGCCCATGACCGGCTCGGTCGCCTGGGGCCCGCAGTGGTCCGCCGGAGAGATCCGCCAGGTCCTGGAGGCCACCGGCACCGCGTTCACCGAGCCCGCCGACATCGCCGCGGCCACCGCAGGCGTCCTGGCCTCCGGCGGGGTCGCCGGATGGTTCCAGGGACGCGCCGAGGGCGGCCCCCGCGCCCTGGGCCACCGCAGCCTCGTCGCCGTGCCGGACCCCGAGACCACGCGGGACCGGGTCAACATCCGCATCAAGGACCGCGAGGCGTGGCGCCCGTTCGCCCCCAGCATGCAGGAGGAGGTCGCCGAGTCCCTGATCGGGACCGCCACCCCGCTGCCGTACATGATCGTCACCACTCCGGTGACCGAGGCCGGCGCCGCGGCCATGCCGGCCGTGGTCCACAGCGACCGCACCACGCGTCCGCAGACCGTCTCCGCCGCCGTCGACCCGCTCTACCACCGCCTCATCGGCGAGGTCGGCGGGCACACCGGGACCGCCGTCGTCATGAACACCTCCTTCAACGGCCGTGACGAACCCGTCGTGTGCACCCCCCGCGACGCCCTCGCCACCTTCCACCGGCTGCCGCTGGACGCCCTCGCCCTCGGCCCGTTCCTCGTGCGCCGCCCCGCCGGAGCCCTCGGGGAGGCCGGCGCGTGACCGCCCCGGCACGCCAGGACGCTCCCCCGGCCGGGACGGGCGCCGCGCCGCCCGTCGCGGCCGGGCCCGCCGCCGAGGAGGTCCGCGCCCGGCTCACCGGCTGGCTCGCCGAGTCGGTCCTGACCCCGGACACGGGCCTCACCGCCCCGCTGCGCGACCTCGGCGTGGACTCCATCGACCTGATCCGCACCGCCCGCCGCATCGAGACCTCGTACGGGGTGCGGGTGCAGCTGCGCGAGCTGTTCGCGCCCGGACTGACGGCGGCCGCCCTGGCCGCGCTGGTCGCCGAGCGGGCCGCCCGCCGCGGCGGCGCCGCGGCCGCCCGGCCCGGCACCCCCCACGACCCGGTCGTCCTCACCCCCTCCCAGGAACAGGCCTGGGAGGAGCAGACGGGCGACCGCGGCCAGTGGAACCAGGCCATGCTCTTCACCACCCGACCGGGCATCGACCCGGACCTGTTCGCCGAGACCGTGCGGCGGCTGGTCGCCGGCCACGCCTCGCTCCGCCTCGCCGTCGAGGAGCGCCCCGCCCGGCGGCCCCGGCAGCGGACGGCGGCCCTGGCGACCGACGGGCCGCCCGCCGACGCCCTGGGCCCGGTGCTCGACACCGTCGAGATATCCGAGCTCGCCGACGCCGACCTGTCGGCAGCCGTCACCCTCCGGTGCGAGCTGGAGCAGCGCTCCCTGGACCCGCGTGCGGGGCGCGTGGCCCGCTTCGTCCGGTTCGACGCCGGCCCCTCCCGGCCCGGCCGGCTGCTGATCGTCTTCCACCAGCTCGCGATCGACATGCTGTCGTGGTCGGTGGTGCTGGCCGACCTGGAGGAGACCTACACGGCGCTGGAGGCCGGCCGGGACGACGTCTGGCCGGCCGAGGGCACCTCGTACCCCGAGTGGGCCGAGGCCCTGGCCGCCCATGCCCGCACCCCCGAGGCGGAGGCCGAGGCGCAGTGGTGGACGCAGGTGGCCCGCACCCCCGCCACGCTGCCGCCGGACCTGCCCGCGGCCGGGGAGGGGGCGCAGGCTCCGGCCGACCCGCGGGCCGCGAACACCGCGGCCACCGCCGCCACGCACCTGGAGGAGTTCCCGCCGGACCTCACCGCCCGCCTCCACGCCGCCGCCCGGGCCCACCGGGCCCACCCCGGCGACCTCGTGCTGCACGCCCTCGGGGAGGCCCTCGGCGAGCGGCTCGGGGAGCCGGCCGTACGCGTGGACCTCCTGCGCCACGGCCGCGAGGAGACCGTCGGGGACGCCCATCTGTCCCGCACCACCGGCTGGTTCACCTCCACCGTCCCGGTCCGCCTCGACCTGGCTCCCGGAACCCCGGCCGAACGGCTGGCCCGGACCGTGGGCCACCTCGCGGCCCTCCCCGGCGGCGGGGTCGGCCACGGAGCGCTCGCCCGGCACGGCCGGCCCCGGACCGCCGCCGTCCTGCGGGCCGCCCCGCCCAGCGACGTCTCGTTCGACTACGAGGGCGACGACGCCGACTCCCTGCCGCTGGGCACCCTGCTGACGGAGGTGGCCCCGGAACCGGTGGGCGACATCACCGCGCCCCACTGGACCCGCCCGCACGCGGTGGAGGCGATCGCCACCACCGACGACGGGACGCTGCGCGTCGAATGGTGGTACTCCACCGCCCTGCACCGGGCGGCGACCGTGCGCGCGCTCGCCACCCGCCACCGGGCCCTGCTCACCGACCTCCTCACCGCACTGTCGCCCACCGCCCCCGAGGCACCCACCCGCTGAACGCCCCACGGACGGACCGGAACCCCCTGCCATGACCCTGCCCAGCCTGCTCGACCCCTTCTTCGCCCTCGCCCGCTCGGACCCCGACCGGCCCGCGGTCGTCGACCACGGAGTGACCGTCGGCTACGGTCAACTGGCCGGCTGGGCAGGGGCGGTGGCCGATCTGGTCGCCACCCGCGGCCCGGCCGGCGAGCAGCCGCCGGTGGCCGTCCAGGTCCACCACGCCGCCCGAGACATCGCCGCCGTCCTCGGCGTCCTCGCCGCCGGCCGCGCCTACGTCCCCGTGGCCGACGGCCCCGCCGGCCACGCCGACGCGGCCCTGCGCCGGCTGGGCTGCCGGGAGCTGATCGCCACCGCCGGCCCGGGGGCGCTGCCCTCCGTCGACCGGGTGCTGCGGCCCCACTGGGGCCGCACGCAGGCCCCGCCCCGCGAGGCCGGGAAACCGGTGCGGGCCGAGGACCCCGCGTACGTGCTGTTCACCTCGGGATCCACCGGCGCCCCCAAGGCGGCCGCGGTCCCGCACGGCGCGCTCCACGCCGTACTGCCCCCGCTGCGGCGGCAGTACGGCGTCGGGCCCGGCACGGTCGCCCTCAACTTCCACCGCATGGACGGTGACACCAGCCTGGAGGAGGTCCTGCCGGTCCTGCTCGCCGGAGGGCTCGTCGTCCTCGACGAGGACAGCGAGGCCGACCTCGACCGGGTCCTGACCGACCACGAGATCACCCTGGTCAACCTGCCCGTCGACTACTGGCACGTCTGGACGGGCCACCTGCTGGACTCCGGGCGGACCGTGCCGGCCTCGGTCGACACCGTCGTGATCGGCGGCGAGGCCGTCCGCCCGGACATGCTGGAGCGCTGGCGGCGGCTCGGCGCCGACGACGTCGTCCTGCTCAACACCTACGGGTCCACCGAGACCGCGCTCGTCACCCACAGCGCGGTCCTCGCCGGGCCGGGCGCACCCGCCCGCTTCCCCGACGGGGTGCCGATCGGCAGGCCGCTGCCCTCCGTACGGCAGGCGCTCGTGCCCCTCCCGGACGCACCGTACGGGCCGGCCGAACTCCTCCTGGCCGGGCCCCAGCTGGCCCTCGGCTACGTGGACGACCCGGAGCGGACCGCCGACCGGTTCACGGCCGCCGACCCCGCGCTCGGCACCGGACGCTGGTACCGCACCGGGGACCTCGTCACGGAGACCGACGACGGCTCGCTCGTCTTCCACGGCCGGATCGACCACCAGGTCAAGATCCGCGGCCACCGGGTGGACCTGCTCGACGTGGAGGGGGCGGTGGGCCGGCTCCCCGGCGTCACGGCCGTTGCCGCGGCCGGCCACCGCAAGGGCGACCACACGGCGCTGGTCGCGTTCGTCGTCCTCCCCGGACCGGCCGGACCGGCCGGCAGCGGCGACGACACGGCGGAGCTGCGCGAGCGGCTGCGGGAGGCCGTGCCCGCCCCCCTGGTCCCCGACCGGATCATCGCCGTGCCCGAACTGGTGCACACCCGCACCGGCAAGGTCGACCGCGCGGGCACCCTGGACCGGTACCTGTGAGCAACCGACTCTTCGACGCCTCCGTCGCCCCCGCCGCCGTCCCCGAGGCGGACTCCCGCGGCCCCTGGGCCTACCTGTGGTGGCTGGTCCGCATCCGGCCCCGGCCGCTCGTGCTCGCCGCCGCGCTCGGCGTGCTCTGGATGATCCCCCTCGCGCTGGTCCCGCTGGTCATCGGCCGGGCCATCGACGCGGCCGGGCAGGACACGGGGCAGACCGGCCTGTACCTGTGGTCGCTGCTCGCCCTCGGTCTCGGCGTCCTCCAGGCCCTCGCCGGCGCCGGCCTGATCCAGGCCGCCGTCGGGGCCGAGGCCCACGCCCTGTCCACCACGCACCGGGTGCTGATGCGTCAGGTGGTCCGCCTCGGCGCGACCCTGCGCGGCAAGGCCCGCTCCGGGGACGTCGCGGCCTCCGCCGCCGCCGACGTGGAGAGCATCGGCAACTCCTTCGAGGTCATCGGCCGTACCGTCGGCGCGGTCGTCGCCGCCGTCCTCGTGGCCGTGGCGCTCACCGTCACCTCACCCGTCCTCGGACTGGCCGTGCTCGTGGGGGTCCCCGCCGCGGTGCTCAGCATCGGCCCGCTCCTGCGGCCCCTGCAGGAACGCGACGAGGCCCAGCGCGAGCTGATGGGCGTCGCCACCTCCCAGGCCGGCGACATCGTCGCCGGCCTGCGCATCCTGCGGGGCATCGGCGGCGAGGCGGCCTTCGCCGCCCGCTTCCGCCGCACCAGCCAGCAGGTCCGCCGGGCCGGCGAGTCCGCCGGCCGCATGGAGGCCTGGCTGCAGGCCGCCGGGGTCTTCCTGCCGGGGCTGGTCACCGTCGGGATCGTCTGGCTCGGCGCCCGGCTCGCCCTGAACGGCACCATCACCGCCGGCGAACTCGTCGCGTTCTACGGCGCCTCCGCCTTCCTCACCCTGCCCGTGAGCACGGCCACCGAGGCCGCCGAGACCCTCAGCCTCGCCAAGGTGGCCGCCGGCCGGGTCTGCACCCTGCTGCGCCTGACCCCCGACACCGTCCGGCCCGAGCACCCCGAACCGCTGCCCGCCGGGGCCCTCGCCCTGACCGACACGGACCGCGGCATCACCGCCGAGGCCGGCCGGCTCACCGTGATCACCGGCCCGGCCGACCGCATGGCCGGCCTCGCCGACCGGCTCGCCCGCCCCGGGCCCGCCGGCCCCGCAGCCGTCCGGCTGGGCGGCGTACCGCTGGACCGGGTGGACCCCGCGGAACTGTCCGCGCGGCTGCTGCGCTCCGGCCCGGCCGACACCCTCTTCAGCGGCACCGTGCGCGAGGAACTGAGCGCCGGTTCCGCCCGGTCCCGGGAGGCACTGGCCCGGGCCCTGTACGCCGCCGACGCCTCCGACGTCGTCGCGGCCCTGCCCGGCGGACCGGACGCCTGGCTGGACGAGGGCGGCCGCGCCCTGTCCGGCGGCCAGCGCCAGCGCCTCGTCCTCGCCCGCGCCCTGCTCGCCGCCCCCGACGTCCTCGTCCTGGAGGACCCCACCGCTTCCGTCGACGCCCACACCGAGGCCCGCATCGTCGGCCGGGTCGCCGCGCTGCGCGCCGGACGCACCACCGTGGTGCTCACCGACAGCCCCCTCTGGCGCGGCGCCGCAGACCGCACGGTCCGCCTCGCCGCGGACCCGGACGCCGCCCCCGGCCGCTGCACAGGAGTGCCTTCATGACCACCACCCCCGCCGCCACCCGGGCCCCCGCGGCGGGCGCCGCCACCACAGCGGACCCCGGACCCGCCGGTCCCTCCCCCGCCGGCCGCCTGCCCCTCGCCGACCGGGCCGAGGTCCGCGCCTGGACCGGCGCGTTCGTCCGTACCGAGGCGCGCCGGCTGGCCCTCACCTTCGGGCTGTTCGCCGCCGCCCTGGTGGCCGGACTGATCGGCCCGCGGCTGCTGGGCCACCTGGTCGAGTCCATCAAGGACGGCACCACCGCCGGCCGGGTCGACGTCCTCGCCCTGACCTTCGTCGCCCTCCTCGTCGCCCACGCCCTCCTCGCCCGCGCCGCCCGCACCCAGGCCACCCTGCTGGGCGAACGCGTCCTGGCCCGCACCCGCGAGGACTTCGTCCGCCGCGTCCTCGGGCTGCCCCTGTCCGAGGTGGAGGCCGTCGGCACCGGCGACCTGCTCAGCCGGGCCACCAACGACGCCGACCGGCTGAACGAGAGCATCCGCCAGGCCGTCCCGCGCATCGCGCTGGCCGCCGTCACCCTGGTGTTCACGCTCGCGGCGATCCTGCTCACCTCTCCGCTGCTCGCCCTCGGCCTGCTGGCGGGCGTGCCCTTCGCCGCCCTGTCCACGTGGTGGTACCGGCCGCGCGCCACCCGCGCGTACGAGCGGCTGCTCGCGCAGGAGGCCGACGTGCTGGCCGTCACCCACGAGAGCACCCGCGGCGCCGCCACCGTCGAGGCGCTCGGGCTCGGCCCCCGGCAGGCCGGGCGCCACGGTGCGGCCGTCGACCGCGTGGTCCGCACCCGGCAGCGCACCACCTGGCTGCAGACCATCTGGTTCCCCAGCCTGGACCTGGCCACCATGGTCCCGATGGCGCTGACCCTCCTGATCGGCGGGCTGGCCTACCAGCGCGGCGAGGTCGGGCTGGCGGAACTGACCGCCGTCGTCCTCTACGTCCAGGCCCTCGGCGAACCCCTCAACGACCTGCTGACCTGGACCGACGAACTCCAGATCGGGAACGCCGCGCTGCGGCGCATCCTCGGTGTCGAACGGCTGCCCCGGGAGGAGCCGCGTCCGCCCGCCGTGCTGGACGGGCACGCCCTGCGCCTGGAGGGCGTCGGCTTCGGCTACGGTCCCGGCCGCGAGGTCCTCAGCGGCATCGACCTGTCCATCGCGCCCGGCGAGAAGCTGGTGGTCGTCGGCGCCTCGGGGGCGGGCAAGTCCACCCTCGGCAAGCTGCTCGCCGGGGTGCACCACGCCACCCGGGGGACGGTCAGCATCGGCGGCGCCGACATGGCCCGGCTGCCGGTGGGCCAGTTGCGGCGGGAGGTCGTCCTGGTCACCCAGGAGCAGCACGTGTTCTCGGGCACGCTGCGGGACAACCTGACCCTGGCCGCCCAGGAGCCGGAGGACGCCGAGGCCGCCGGAGCCGCCGAGGGGGCCGCGGGCCCGTCCGGCCCGGCGGACGCCCGCCTGTGGAATGCGCTGGAGACGGTCCTCCTCGCGGACTGGGCCCGCTCCCTGCCCGACGGCCTGGACAGCGAGATCGGCCCGGGCGCCGCACCGGTCTCCCCCTCCCACGCCCAGCAGCTGGCCCTGGCCCGCCTGCTGCTGTCCGACCCGCACGCCCTGGTCCTGGACGAGGCCACCGCCCTGCTGGACTCGACCGCGTCACGCCGCGTCGAACGCTCGCTGGCCGCCCTGATCGAGGGCCGCACCGTCATCTCGATCGTGCACCGGCTGGACTCCGTGCACGCCGCCGACCGCATCGCGGTCATGGAGGCCGGCCGGATCGTCGAACTCGGCAGCCACACCGAACTCCTGGCGGCCGGCGGGGCCTACGCGGCCCTGTGGCGCTCCTGGTCCGGGGGCGGCGCGGCGTCCCGGCGGGAGTCGGCCGAGCAGGGGGCGTCCACGCCGGACCCGTGACCGGCCGCGCCAACAGCCCAGCCGGCCGGGCACCCATGACCGGCACGGCGGCGCCCACCCGCGGCCGGGGGTCGGGCGACCGGGGCGTCCGACGTCCGGTCCGTGCCGCGGAGCTCCGCCCAGGCGGCAGGCAGGACGGCCACCCCGTGCTGCCGGCCGGCGGCACGCGGACCATGAGGACCACCAGGACCAGAGGCATCCGCCGCCGGCTGACCGGGACGGAGCGACGCAGGATCCAGGAATTGGTTTGCCCACCCGGTGGCGGTGTGTCACCGTTCGGCCTGGACCGGCAGTTGATCACCGGCGACCAGCCGATGTCGGTAGGCCGGCGGCCTCTCGGCGATCCGCCGCAGAGGTGACGAAACGATGGGAATCGGTGTCGTGGGGAACAGTTACGAGGACGAGTGTCGCCGGTCGTTGGCCGAGGAGCAGGCGAAGAGCCTTGCCGATACCAACCACTGGGAACATGTGGACAGGGAGCGGGTCCACCAGGACTGGGACGTCCTCTACCGGGAGATCACACCTCTCCTGGACGGCGGCTCCCTGCCCGCAGACCAGCAGATCCAGGAGCTCGTCCGCAGGCACTTCGACATCGCCTGCCGGTTCTACACCCCCTCCAGGGAGGCTTACGTCGGCATGTCGCTCTTCTACGCCGAGGACGAGGCCATGAGGGCGTTCCACGATTCATACCACCCCGAGATGGTGGAGTTCCTGGGCGCCGCGATCAAGGTGTTCGCCGAGCAGGCGAGCGGGTTCGCCCCCGGCGCAGGGGCCGAGGCTTCGGCGTAATCCCGCGACACGGGCCAGGACATACATGTGCGGGTGCGCTCGGACCCGGTCCGGGCGCGCCCGCCGAGCGGCGGGGCCGGATTCAGGCCCAGGCGCTGCGACAGCCCCCGACCCGATCTTTCACGTGTGCGGGGAGCGGTACGCCCACGACGGCGGCGGACTCCACCGTGTGAGCGGCACGCACTGACGGCCTGCTCCGCGAACGGACAGCTACCGGGGCGGTTGACGACCCGTGGACACCGATGGCTTGTCTGTCCGGCAGCACCCGAATGACGTCGCGCCTCAGTAGGACTGGAGTTCCCAGAGGTTGCCCTCGGGGTCGCGGACGTGCGCGTTGCGCATGGTCGGGCCCCACTCGGGGCGGTCCGCCGGCGGGCCGGCCGGAGCGGCTCCGTGGTCCAGGCAGGCGGTGTAGGCGGCGTTCACGTCCGGTACGCGGCTGACCAGCATGGTCCGGTCGTCGGGGGCGGCCTCGTGCAGGGCGACCGTGGCGGCCATCGCCGCGCGGTCGAAGAGGGCCAGCACGCCCTGTCCGTCCACGTCCCAGGAGGCGTACGGGCCCTCGGCGGTTCCGCGGGTGCGGGTGGCACCGAGGAGGGTGGGGAGCAGCGCGTCGTAGAAGCGGAAGGTCTCGTCGAAGCGGCAGGTCAGCAGTCGGGTGTACAGGGCGTCCATCGGGCTCCGTTCCGTGGGGTTCGGCAGGGCGGGCGGTCGCCCAGTTCGTAGGTGGCAACCTATGATTGGTTTCAGCCTACAATCCCGCCATGGCTTCCCCCGCTCTGCCCGTCCCCCGACTGACCGCTCTCACCCCCTACTTGCTCTCCAAGGTGGGCAAGACGGCCCGCACCCTCGTCGGCGACCGGCTCGCCGCGCGCGGGCTGCGGCTGTGGGACATGGCCGTGCTCGCCGCGCTCGCCGACTCCGGGCCGCTGGCGCAGCGGGAGCTCGCCGAAGGCCTCGCGCTGCATCCGAGCGACGTGGCCAAGGTGCTCGACTGCCTGGCGCGGCTCGGGCACGTCGAGCGGGAGCGCGATCCGGCCGACCGGCGCCGGGTGCTGGTGCGCCTCACCGGGCAGGGCCTCGGCCTGCTCGACGAACTGACCGCCGGGACCGAGGCCGTACGGGACCAGCTGCTGGCCCCACTCGAAGAAGCCGAACGGGCCACCCTCCACGCGCTCCTGCTGCGCGTGTACGCGGAGACGCCGGCAGGGTCGGCGCCTAAGGCGGCCAAGGCGGCCAAGGCGGCCAAGGCGCCGATGCCGGGCTGACGCCACCTCGTACTTCTGCCGGACATGTGGGCAGGTGTCACGGAGGGGGGACGAGCAGCCCGACCGTCCCCTCCCGGGGCACGACGGAATCCTCGGCCGGCACCGCACGCGCATCCCCGTTGATCCACACCGCCCCTATCGGCTCACACCGTGCCGGGGGCGCGTGTGGTTTCACCGTCCGGGGGCCTGGCTGGTCCGGTCGTCGTTCAGGCGGGCCCGCCACTCGCCGACGCAGGCGTCGGACATGGAGGCCAGGCGGGCGATTTCGGCGTCGCTGCGCCCGTCGGACCAGGCCAGGATTCGTGCCACGGTACGGTTCCGTCCGGCGCGGAATTCCTTGAGCATGTTCTCCAGACGTTCGACTTCCGCGCCCTCGAAGGCGAGTTGCTGTTCGACGCCCGTGCGTTCCTCGGCGCGCAGGCGCCGGAGGTAGGTGTCCAGGCCGGTCAGGACGAGGCCGTGTTCGTGCGCGGTGTTCTGGAACCTCTCGGTCAGGTCGGTCAGTACGCAGTCGGGGACGTCGGCGAGGGTGGCTCCGGGCGGCTTGGCCGCCTCCCAGGCGGCTCTGCCCGACTCCGTCGTCTCCAGCCAGGCACCGGCGTCCGTCGGGGTACGGTCGCCGCACGCCCGTGCGCGGTAGGCGTAGAGCGCGGCGCGGTGGCCGTAGAAGGTGAAGCCGTCCTCGATCTGCCGGTCGGCGGCGCGGCAGGCCCTGCCCGGTACTCCCCCGTAGCCGGTGTCGGGGTGGTAGGCGGCGTAGGCGTCGAGTTCGGCGTCGGCGGCCGCGGACCAGGAGGGTTCGCACAGTTCGGGGTTGGCGGCGAGGAACGCGCCGACCTCCACGCGCCAGGCGGGGGCCGGTGTCGTGCGGAGCCCGGGCCAGTGGAGCGCACCGGTGGGGTCGAGGGTGTGGGCGGTGGTGTGTTCGATGTCGTCCCAGGCGGTGGCGGCCTCGGCCGACCACTCCAGTTCGCCGTGCGGCCCGATCCGGTGGACCGAGTCGACGAGGCGCTGCACGGCGGGCAGGACGCGCAGTGCGAGTGCGTGGAGCTCTTCCGCGGTGAAGAAGCGCCAGGTGCAGCCGTCCCGCTGGTCATGGGTGAGGTGGCCGAGGAGTTGCACCATGATGCCGGGAGCGGGGATGGTCCCGTCGCCGAGTGCCCTGCGGGGAAGTCCGGGGAGTTGGCCTGCGAGGCCTTCTCGCGGAGCCCTCCAGTCGATGTCGCCGAACCAGACGGCGCCGTCGTTCGCGTCGACCGCCAGCCACTGCCGGTATCCCGTTCCGGGGCCGTAGCGCTGGTCCTGCTGTTCGGCGTGCTCGTCGTGCCATACGTACTCGGCTGGGGGCGGGTCCAGCTCTGCGGCCAAGAAGCCGTCCTCGGGGCGGTAGCCGGTGAGGACGCGGGCCACTCTCGGCGCGCTGTCGGCTGCGGTCATGAGGGGTTTCCTCTCGCTGGAACGTCAACCGCGGCCACCGTAGTCCGCCGGCCAGATAGTAGTTTAATTTTCAGCCACCGTGTCCGATAGTCGGACACCCTCGGGGCGCTGGTGTCGTGGCGGGGTCTACGCGCGTGCAAGCGGTCGGCAAGTTGGCTGATTTGCTCGGTCTTCATGGTGTGTTCACTCCACGGCCGGGTCCGCAGCTGCCGAGCGACGCGGCCGGCCCGCCGCTCGTGGCCGGCCGGCCGCCGTACGCGTTCAGGAAAGTGCGGCCAACGCCTGGGCGGCGAGCATCTGTTCCAGGTCCAGTACGGCGCGCGGGGTGTGCCGGGTGTCGATGCGCACGGCGTAGATGAAGCGCGTCAACCGCGGTGCGGCCAAGGGGCGGGCGACGACCTCGGGGCTGGCGCGGGGCAGGGCCAGCCGGGGCATGAGCGCCACGCACAGGCCTGCGGCCACGAAGCCGAGCACGGTGTTGAAGTCGTCTCCCTCGTATTGCAGGCGGGCCTGGAAGCCGGGTGTCTCGGCCATCTGCGCGAGCAGTTCCAGGCGCAGTGCGGCCTCCGGGGCGGCGATCCACGTCTCGGAAGCGAGGCTGGCCAGGTCGATGACCTCCCTGTCGGCCAGGCGGTGGTGCGCCGGGACGACGGCCACCACCGGGTCCCGGGCCAGCAGCGTCCGGCGCAGCATCCGGGGCGGGGGCGCGGGGATGAAGTCGTAGTCGTAGCTGAGGGCCAGGTCCATGTCGCCGCGCTTGAGCCGGCTGTAGCCGGCTTCCGGTTCGATCTGGCTGAGGCTGACCTGGACGTGGGGGTAGGCGCCGTGAAGCCGGGCCAGGGCCTGGGGAACGATGCCGGTGGCGGCCGAGGCGAAGGCCCCGAGGCGGATCCGTCCGGCGGTGCCGGCGCGCATGGCGTCGAGTTCGGCCAGCGCCGCCGCAAGGGCGCTGCGGACGCCCTGCTCGGCGTCGAGGAGGACTTCCCCGGCCGGTGTGGCGCGCACGGGGCGGCGTTCGAGCACCCGCAGACCCGCGCGGCGTTCGAGTTCGGCTATCTGCTGGGAGACGGCGGGCGGGCTGTAGCCGAGCTCGCGTGCGGCGGCACTGAAGGAGCCGTGCCGTACGACGGCTTCGAGGGTGGCGAGCAGGCGGGGGTCGAGTCCGTGCACGGAGTTAAGGCTCACTTATCTGTCGCGAAGATGTGTTTTCTTGTGGTTCCAGATGAACGCCAGCAGGATTCTTGCTCGCGGCAGGAAAAACGCAAGCCAGCGCTCCTGGGCCGCGCGAACGCCTCCCCCAGCCGACGCGGCACCCTCCCGCCCGCACCCCGTCCGCTCCCCCGCCGCAGCCCCCGTGGCCGGGCCGGGCCGTCGGACGGGTGCGGATCCAGCCGTCGACGGCCACCCCTCATACCCCGAAAGGAAGTGGTATGCCCCCGCCACCACTCATCGGCCTCACCACCTACCTCGCCCACGCGCAGTGGGGCGAGTGGGACCTCCCCGCCGCAGTGCTTCCCGCGGCGTACACGGACTGCGTCCGGGCGGCGGGCGGCCGCACCGTGCTGCTGCCACCGGACGCGACATCGGCCGCGGCCGATGTCGTCGGGCGTCTGGACGCGATCGTCCTGACGGGGGGCGAGGACCTGGACCCCGCCCTGTACGGGGCGGTGCCCCACCCCCGCACGGGGCCTCCGGTGCGCGAGCGCGACGCATGGGAGCGGGCCGTACTGGCCGCCGGCCTCGCCCGCGGCCTCCCCGTGCTCGGCGTGTGCCGCGGAATGCAGCTGATGAACGTGCACGCGGGCGGCACCCTCGTCCAGCACCTGCCCGACCGTGTGGGCCACCACGGACACAACCCCTACCGGGGCCATTTCTGCGCCCACGCCGTGACCAGTGTGCCGGGAACGCGGATCGGCTCCCTCCTGCCGGGGACCCGGCAGGTCGCCACGCACCACCATCAGGCGGTGGACCGCCTGGGCGCGGGGCTGGTCGTGGCGGCTCGCGCGGCGGACGGCACCGTCGAGGCGCTCGAGAGCACCCGTCACCGCTTCGCCGTGGGGGTCCAGTGGCACCCGGAGATGGGTGCCGACGCCCCGGTCATCGAGGCCCTGGTGGCCGCCGCCACCCTCGCCGCGGCCGCCGAAAGGACCGCGGGGGCCGGACCGAAGGAGCACACGGCGCGAAGCTCGCCGGGCGGGATCTTTCCGACACAGGTGTCTTGACACCCTGCGGTGCACCCCGGAGGATCACAGCGTGAACCTGTCAGACAGCCAGACAGGTGGCCCCCTTCCGCGGCGCGTCAGCGCCATGGAAGCGGTCTTCGGCCACCTGCGCAGCGCCATCGAGCGCGGTGAGTACGTCGTGGGCGACAAGCTCCCCTCCGAAGCCGAGTTGTGCCGCACCCTCGAGGTCAGCCGCCCCGTCCTGCGGGAGGCCCTTCGGGCCCTGCAGGCCATGGGGCTGACCGTCTCGAAGAGCGGCAAGGGCACCTTCGTCGTGGCCAACACGGTCGAGGACCCCACCTTCGGCGACTACGCCGCCAGCGACCTGCTGGAGGTGCGCCGGCACGTCGAGATCCCGGTCGCCGGGTACGCCGCCCTGCGCCGTACCCCGGAGGACCTGGACCATCTGGCCCACCTGCTGAACCGGATGGAGCAGGAGACCGACACCACCGCATGGGTGGCGATGGACACCGTCTTCCACCTGGCGGTGGCCGAGGCCTCCCGCAACCCCGTCTTCCGCCGTGTCATCGAGGAGATCCGCGACGCGCTGGCGCGTCAGTCGACCTTCCTCAACGAACTGGGCGGCCGGCGCGAGCAGTCCAACTGCGAGCACCGGGCGATCCTCGAGGCGCTGGCCGACGGCAGCGAGCACGACGCCGTGGAGGCCATGTCCCACCACCTGCTGCGGGTCGAGACGACCCTCACCGACATCGTGCGCCCCCAGCGCACGGCCCCACCTACGGAAGGCAGACCCGAGGCGTGAGCGAGCAGTTCCTCGAAGACGAGAAGCGCCCCACGACCCGTCACGTCGACGCCGGGGACACCGGCTACAGCAAGTCCTTGAAACCCCGGCACGTCAACATGATCGCCATCGGAGGTGCGATCGGCACCGGGCTCTTCCTCGGCGCGGGCGGACGCCTCGCCGACGCCGGCCCGTCACTGTTCGTCGCCTACGCCGTCTGCGGGATCTTCGCGTTCCTCGTCGTGCGCGCGCTCGGCGAGCTCGTCCTGTACCGGCCGTCCTCCGGCGCCTTCGTCTCCTACGCCCGGGAGTTCCTCGGGGAGAAGGGCGCCTACACCGCGGGCTGGATGTACTTCCTCAACTGGGCGACCACCGGCATCGCCGACATCACCGCCGTGGCCACCTACACCCACTACTGGCACCTGTTCTCCGACGTCCCGCAGTGGGTGATCGCCCTCGTGGCCCTGGCCGTGGTCCTCACCGTGAACCTCATCTCGGTGCGGATCTTCGGCGAACTGGAGTTCTGGTTCGCCATCGTCAAGGTCGGCGCCCTGGTCGTCTTCATGGGGATCGCGATCTTCCTCCTGGTCACCCGGCACCCCGTCGACGGCGCCGTCCCGGGCCCGGCCCTGATCACCGGCAACGGCGGGATCTTCCCCAACGGGCTGCTTCCCATGCTGCTGATCATCCAGGGTGTCGTCTTCGCCTACGCCTCGGTCGAGCTGGTCGGCGTCACGGCCGGCGAGACCGAGAACCCCGAGGAGATCATGCCGAAGGCGATCAACTCCATCATGTGGCGCGTGGGCCTCTTCTACGTCGGCTCGGTCGTCCTGCTGTCGATGCTGATGCCCTGGAGCAGCTACAGCGCGGGCCAGAGCCCGTTCGTGACCGTGCTCTCCCACATCGGCATCCCAGCGGCCGGCGACGTGATGAACCTGGTCGTCCTCACCGCGGCCATGTCCTCCCTCAACTCCGGCCTCTACTCCACCGGCCGCATCCTGCGCTCGATGGCCGTCAACGGCTCCGCCCCGGGCTTCACCGCCCGGCTCAGCCGCACCCAGGTCCCCTACGGGGGCATCCTCCTCACCAGCGGCATGTGCGTCCTGGGCGTCGGGCTCAACTTCGTGGTCCCCGCGGACGCCTTCGAGATCGTCCTCAACCTCGCCGCGATCGGCATCCTCGCCACGTGGGGCATGATCATGATCTGCCACCTGCTCTTCTGGCGGAAGACCCGCAGCGGCGAGCTCACCCGTCCCTCCTACCGCCTGCCCGGATCGCCGTGGACCGAACTGGTGACGCTGGCCTTCCTCGTCTCCGTGCTGGCCCTCATGTACGCCGACGGAGGAGCCGCGCGCACCACGGTGCTGTGCGTGCCGCTGATCGCCGCGGCGCTGGTCGCCGGCTGGTTCGCGGTCCGCGGCCGCGTGGCGCGCGCCGCCGCCCACAGCGACAGCTGAGCCGGGTGCGGTCCGCCCCGGTCGTCCTCGGGGCGGGCCACACCCGGCCGGCCCGTTCAGCAACAACCCACCACCGAACGAGGCAGTGATGCGCAGCCCCCTCCTCGCGGACGCTCCCGCGATCCGCGAGCCCCAGCATGTCCCCGTCGCCCACGTCGTACGGGGCGGTGTGATCGAGGGCGTCCACCACGGTTCCGTCGTCGTCCTCGACGGCGGGGGCGGCGTCCGGTTGGGCCTCGGCGACATCGAGGCCGCCTGCTACCCGCGCTCGGCCCTCAAACCGGTCCAGGCCGTCGCCATGGTCCGGGCCGGCCTGCCGCTCGACGGGGCCCTGCTCTCACTCGCGATGGGGAGCCACTCCGGCGAGGAGCACCACCTGGCGGGCACCCGGATCATCCTGGAACTGGCCGGGCTCACCGAGGACGACCTGCGCAACGTCCCCGACCTTCCGTACGCCCCGGCCGTCCGGGACGCCTGGGTCCGCGAGGGCCGCGGGCCGTCCCGACTCGCCCAGAACTGCTCCGGCAAGCACGCGGCGATGCTGTACCTGTGCAAGCGGTCCGGCTGGCCCCTGGAGAGCTACCTCGACGCGGACCACCCGCTCCAGAAGATGATCGCCGAGGTGGTCGAGGAACTCACCGGCCAGCACATCGCGCACGTCACCGTCGACGGCTGCGGATCGCCGCTGTTCGCCGTGTCCCTGCACGGCCTGGCCCGCGCCGGTGCCCGCATCGCCACGGCCGCGCCGGACACCGCCGAGCACCGGGTCGCCAACGCGCTGCGCCACCATCCGGAGATGGCCTCCGGCACAGGGCGGGACACGGCCGAACTGATGCGGGCGGTGCCCGGGCTGCTGGCCAAGGACGGCTTCGAGGGGGTCCAGGTCGCCGCACTGCCCGACGGCCGGGCCATCGCCGTGAAGATCGCCGACGGGGCCGCCCGGGCACGTATCGCGGTGACGGCCGCCGCCCTCGCCCGTGCGGGAGTCGAGGCCGGGCTGCTCGCCGGATTCGCGGGCGAGCCGGTGACCGGCGGCGGCCGGACCGTCGGCGGCGTCCGCCCGGCGGCGGCCCTGAACCCGCCCGGCTCCCCGACCGACAGCTGACCCCCGCCGTCCCCTTTCCAGACCACTCCGATCCACCCACCCCAGGAAGGACCCGCACAGCCATGACCGCCTCCAGCCGCAGGGAACACGATCTGCTCGGAGACCGCGACGTCCCCGCCGACGCCTACTGGGGCGTCCACACCCTGCGCGCCACCGAGAACTTCCCCATCACGGGCACGCCGATCTGCGCCTACCCCCACCTGATCGACGCCCTCGCCGCCGTCAAGGAGGCCGCGGCCCTCGCCAACTCGGAACTCGGCCTGCTGGAGCCCGCGAAAGCGGCCGCGATCGTCGCCGTCTGCCAGGAGATCCGCGCGGGCGGGCTCCACGACCAGTTCGTCGTCGACGTCATCCAGGGCGGCGCCGGCACCTCGACCAACATGAACGCCAACGAGGTCATAGCCAACCGGGCGCTGGAGCTGCTGGGACGCGCCCGGGGCGACTACCGGTACCTGCACCCCAACGAAGACGTCAACCTCGGCCAGTCCACCAACGACGTCTACCCGACCGCCGTTCGGATCGCGACCGTCTTCGCGGTCCGCGGCCTGCTCGACGCCATGGCCGTCCTGCAGAACGCCTTCGCCCGCAAGGCCACCGAGTTCCACGACGTTCTGAAGATGGGCCGCACCCAGCTCCAGGACGCCGTGCCGATGACGCTGGGACAGGAGTTCTCCGCCTTCGCCGTCATGCTCGACGAGGACCGCAGCCGGCTCGCGGAGGCAGTCGGCCTCATCCACGAGATCAACCTCGGCGCCACCGCCATCGGCACCGGCCTCAACGCCCCGGCCGGATACGCCGAGGCAGCCCGCCGCCACCTGGCCGGCATCACCGGCCTGCCCCTGGTCACCGCTCCCGACCTCGTGGAAGCCACCCAGGACTGCGGCGCCTTCGTCCAGATGTCCGGCGTCCTCAAGCGCATCGCCGTCAAGCTGTCCAAGACCTGCAACGACCTGCGCCTGCTGTCCTCCGGGCCCCGCGCCGGACTCGGCGAGATCAACCTGCCGCCGGTCCAGGCGGGCTCCAGCATCATGCCCGGCAAGGTCAACCCGGTGATCCCCGAGGTCGTCAACCAGGTCGCCTTCGAGGTCATCGGCAACGACGTCACCATCACCATGGCCGCGGAAGCCGGACAGCTCCAGCTCAACGCCTTCGAGCCGGTCATCCTGCACTCGCTGTCGAAGTCCGTCACCCACCTGCGCGCGGCGTGCCTCACCCTCGCGGAACGGTGCGTGGGCGGCATCACCGCCAACACCGAGATGCTGCGCGCCACCGTCGAGAACTCCATCGGGCTGGTGACGGCCCTGAACCCGCACATCGGGTACACCGCCGCCACCGACATCGCCAAGGAGGCCCTCACCACCGGCCGCGGTGTGGCCGAACTCGTCCTGGAACGGGGCCTGCTGCCGGCCGAACGACTCGCCGCCCTGCTGCGGCCCGAGATGATCGCGGGTACCGCCCCGGCCCGTACCTGATACCGAAGGGGCCGCGCGCGGCCGGCGGACCCGGTGGGACGGCAGGACGTCAGTGACGGCTCAGCGGTCGTGCGGAGGGTGGGGCGGGGGTGGCGGGAGGGTGGTGGTGGGGGGTGCGCTCTCCGGCCAGACGAGCAGGACCGGGCAGGGGGCGTGGTCGACGATGAAGCGGCTTGCGGGCCCGAGGCTGCGGGGTCCCAGGTGGGTTCGGTCGCCGTCGCGGGCGAGGATCAGCAGGTCGGCGCCTTCGGCGGCGGCCACGACTTCGCGTTCGACGCGGCCGGCGCGTTCCTGCCGGATGCACGGGCGTCCCAGCCGGGCGGCCGCGCCGGCCAGGAGCTGTTCGCCCGCCGCATGGGCCAGGTGCTCCACCCGTGTACCGGGGTCGCGATCGGGGCGGGCCCGGCCCAGCAGCCCGGCGTACGCGCCGTGCGCCAGGCCGGGTGCCTGGGGAGCACTGACGTGGAGCAGGACCGGTTCGGTGTCCGCTGGGGTGTGGACGCGTGCGGCGTCGACGCAGGCGGGCCAGGTGCCTTCGACGATCCAGACGATGACGCTCACCGTGTTCAGCCTCCGATCGTGTGGAGTGAGACCCACAGTGCCGGCACCGCCAGCAGCAGTGCGGCCGGCGTGGCGAGCAGGCCGAGGCGGGTGAACTCGCCCAGCTCCACGTCGGTGTCGTGTTCGCGCACGATGCGCCGCCAGAGCAGCGTGGCCAGGGAGCCGGCGTAGGTGAGGTTGGGGCCGATGTTCACCCCGAGGAGCACGGCCAGGACGGCGCCCGCCCCGGTGGGCGCGGTCAGCGGGAGCAGTACCAGGACGGCGGGCAGGTTGTTGATCACGTTCGCCAGGACGGCCGCCAGTGCCGCGATCGCCAGCAGGGCCGGCAGGTCGGTTCCGGTCGGAATCACGCGGCCCAGCACGTCCGCCAGGCCGTTGTCGACCACGGCCTGGACGACGATGCCGAGGGCCAGTACGAAGACGCAGAACGGAAGCGCCGCGGCCCGTACGATCGCCGGCGCCGTGGTGCGCCGCCGTGCCAAGGCGCGGGCGGCCAGGACCGCGGCGCCCGCGGCCGCGGCCCAGGCCGGGTCGATACCGGCTACCGAGGCCAGCACGAATCCCGCGAGGGTGCCCGCCACCGTGAGCAGGGCGAACAGCGGCGGCCGCGGTGCGTCGGCGGCGGGCGGGGCGTCGGCGCCCGCGTCCAGGTCGGTGGCGAAGAAGCGGCGGATCACCACGTACTCGACTCCGATGGCGGCCAGCCAGGGCAGCGCCATCAGTGCGGCGAACCGGGTGAAGGCCAGGCCGCTGGCGGCGAAGGCCAGCAGGTTGGTCAGGTTGGAGACGGGCAGCAGCAGCGAGGCGGTGTTCGAGAGGTGGGTGCAGGCGTAGACGTGCGGCTTGGCGCGGGCGCCCAGCCGTGCGGCGGTGGCGAAGACCACCGGAGTCAGCAGCACCACGGTGGCGTCGAGGCTGAGGACCGCTGTGATGAGGGAAGCCATCACGAAGACGAGGACCAGCAGGCGGCGGGGGCGGCCCGCCGCCCGGCGCGCCATCCACGCGCCGCAGGCGTGGAACAGGCCTTCGTCGTCGCACAGCTGGGCCAGGACCAGAACCGCCGCGAGGAAGCCGATCACCGGCCCGAGCCGGGCGGCCTCGGCCGCCGCATCGTCGAGGGAGATCGCGCCGACGGCGACGGCCACTCCCGCGGCAGGGACGGCCACGACCGCCTCCGGCCAGCCCCAGGGCCTGATCACCGCACAGCCCAGGACCACGAGGAGCAGGATGAGCGACAGCACTTCAGCGAACAGGACGTTCAGGGCCGGAGCCTTTCAGGGGGCGGTGCAGAAGGCCGCTTCGGACGCCGCACCGCCACTCCGCTACCGCCTGGTGGGCCCCCGGCTGTAGGTCAGGCCGGGTTGATGTTCTCCGCCTGCAGGCCCTTCTGGCCCTGGGTGACGTCGAACGACACGGCCTGGCCCTCCTGGAGCGCTCGGAAACCCGAGGAGTTGATCGCGGAGTAGTGGGCGAAGACGTCCGGACCGCCGCCGTCCTGCGCGATGAAGCCGAAGCCCTTTTCCGCGTTGAACCACTTCACAGTGCCCGTGGCCATATCCATGCCTTCCAGCCGGGAAAAGCCTTCGCGCACCGTGCGGAAGGCTGAGGTGATCGCCTTGGTTCCTGCGGCACAGCACAGCAGAACGCCGGCGCCTCGGCGTAGGCGGAGGGAGCGTCCGAACCTCGACAGCTGGCCCAGACGGTACACGCCCGCGCCCCCGGTTCCGGGAGGAGGAACGGTGGCGCGTCACGGATGCGGGGGTCTGGCACCGGGCTCCGGCGCCGGGCTCCGGCGGCGGCGGGCCTCCGAGCCCGGTCGGCGGATTCACTCCTTCGGCCGCACGGCTGCCCTGCGAATGAGGATCCGGCCGGCGGCCTGGGTGCGCCTCCGCCGGGGTGAAGCCCGCCGCACGACGCATTGCGCGTCGGCACCGCGGGAAGAGCACTCACGTGATCCACACCTCGCTGGTGTGCCAGGGCTGCTCCGGCACCCTCTACGCCGTCTCGATCCGCGGCGCCGGCGCCGCACTGCCCACCTGGGAGGTCGACCACGACCACTCACCGGCCTCCTGCCCTCTGCGCCCTCTGCTTCCGCTGGAGGGAACGGCCGCCCACATCCGGGAGCTGTCCGACGCGGACCACGTCCTGACGAGACCGGCCTGACGGCCATCCGCCCGCCGTCGGGTCCCAGGGCCGACACCGCGATGCCGTCCCGGCGCCGGCGCATGTCGACGTGCGGCCGAGTGGGTCAGGCGGCGGCGGGCTGGGGCCGGGGCAGTTCGGCCCGGCCGAAGAGGAGGGCGTAGCCGTCGGGGAGTCGGCACAGGATCCTGGTGACGAGGTCGGGTCCGGCAAGGCGGCCGACGACGGCCAGGACGGCGCCGGTGTCCCAGCGGGTGGTGGCGGGCGTGGCGCCGGTGCGGGCGGCCAGGTCCTTGACGAACCCCCAGCCGGTGACCGGTTGCGGGTCGGGGATCTGGGCGGTCAGGGTGAGGGCGGCTTCGACGGGCAGGCAGCGGGCGAGGTCGCTGCGCTCCTGGCCGGTGAGCCGGCGGCCGAGGGCGGCCAGGACGTGGTGGACGGCTTCCGCGGCGCGTTCGCGGGTGGGGTAGGCACCCTCGTAGCGCACGCTTTCCAGCATCTGGTCGAACGTCATGAGGGTGCGGGACGGGTTCGCTTGAGGCTGGTCGTACACGGCTGTGGCTGCCTTTCTGTGCGGAGGGGAACCGGTCTGCGGCCGGTGGGGTCAGGCGGGTTGGGGGTGGCCGAAGAGGATGTCGTAGCCGGGCGGGAGCTGGAGCAGGACCTCGCGGGTGAGGGCGTCTCCCGCGGCGGAGGCCGCGGTGGACAGGACCGCCCCGATGTCCCACAGGGCCGTCTCCTCGGTGGCGCCTTCGATCCAGGCCGCCGTCGCGCGGACGAAGCGCTCCGGGGAGAGCGGCTCGGCCGCCCGCAGGGGGTTCAGGAGGATCAGGGCGTAGGCCTCGGGGAGCCGGGCGGCCAGCTCGGCCCGGACCGTGCCGACCAGGTGGGCGCCCAGCAGGGCCAGGACCACGCGCGCCACACGGTCGGCTTCGCCGGGGGTCTCGTACGCGCCGCGTTCCTGGACTCGGGCCAGGAACGGCTCCCTGCGCATCGACATCGACCTCACCTCCGGAGAACGAAGGGGTGGGGAAGACCAAGGGGGCGGAGGGCGGGTGCCGGAGGGGGGGATCGAGGCGTCCCGCCCTCCGCGGTCCCTGGTGCGGGGTCAGCCGGAGATCTGCTTGCGGCCGGCTTCGCCGCTGATGCTGATCTTGCGGGGCTTGGCGCGCTCGGCGATCGGGATCCGCAGGGTCAGGACGCCCGCCTCGTAGCCGGCCTCGATGCGCTCGGTGTCGAGGGTGTCGGCGAGCATGATCTGCCGGGAGAAGACGCCGAGGGGCCGTTCGGAGAGTTCCATCTGCACGGTGTCGCCCTTGGCGGCCGGGCGCCGCTCGGCCTTCACCGTCAGCATGTTCCGCTCGACGTCGATGTCGATCGCCTCCGTGCTCACACCGGGCAGGTCGAACGCGATCACGTAGGCGTCGCCCTCCCGGTAGGCGTCCATCGGCATGACCGACGGCTTCGACCAGGTCCCGGACGTACCCGACAGCTGCTGGACGATCCGGTCCATCTCGCGGAACGGGTCGGTGCGCATCAACATCGCGAAACACCTCCACTTGGTTCAGGCAGGAACTGCCAATGCGCTTCAACGTGCTTCCGTTGTAACATGTCATCGAAACGATGACAAGCACGGTGTCATCGAAAGGGTGACAAGCCGCCGGAGGGTGCCATGACCGAAGCAGAACCGCCGACCCCAGCGGTCTCCTTCCACGCCGCCGCGGCGGCACTGGAGGCCATCAGCCGGTCCGTGAAGGAGGCGCAGCAGTCCTCACCGGGCACCTCGACGGCTTCGGCCCCGCCCGCCGACGACGCCGGCCCGCACCCGGCCCTGGCCGCCCTGCTGGTGCTCCGCGAGGTCCGCGAGCAGCTCACCGGCTGGGAGAGCGTCCTGATCGAAACCGCCCGTGGCCAGGGCGCCAGCTGGGCCGACCTCGCCGCACCGCTCGGGGTCGCCAGTCGGCAGGCCGCCGAACGCCGCTACCTGCGGCTGCGCCCCGGCGCCGCGGGAAGCACGGGGGAACAGCGGGTCCAGGCCACCCGGGACTCGCGCGCGGCCGACCGGTCGGTCAACGCCTGGGCCCGCGACAACGCGGCCGACCTACGCCGGCTCGCCGGCCAGGTCACCTCCCTCGCCGACCTCCCCGCCAGCGCGGACGGGGCGATCGGCGAGCTGAACCTGGCCCTCGCCGACAGCGACGCCGCCCGCCTGGTGGGCCCCCTGACCGCCTCCCGGGACCACCTGCGGCCCCAGGACGCCGGCCTCACCGACCGCATCGACGCCATGACCCGCCACACCGACCGGCTCCGCCAGGACAGCAACGACCAGCGCAACTCCTGAGCCGCCCGACCCGGCCGCCAGCCGGGTCACTTCGCCGTCGCCTCCGGGCGTGGCGGGGTCGGATGGTGGAGCATCCGGCGGAGGATGCGGGGGCGGGCGAGCTCGAGGGGGGAACCCACGAAGGCGAGCGATCTGAGGAGTGCGGACGCGGTGTCCGGGTCCTGCGCGGCGGCGGCCATGAGACGGCGGAAGGACGAGCCCAGAAGCCGGGCGCTGAATCCGTCCTGCATGAGGCTGTAGTCGCCGATCTTGGACAGCCACCACGCTGCACGGGTGGCGTCGTGCACAGAGGCGAAGAAGCGACGGGCCAATGGCCTGGTGCCGTCCTCGGCAAGGCATTCGCCGAGCAGGACGGCTTCGCGGGCGGCCAGCGAAATCCCGGCGCCGTAGACGGGGTTGACCGAGCAGAGGGCGTCCCCGATGGCCAGCAGTCCGTCGGGGAAGCGCTTCAACCGGTCGTAGCGGCGCCGGACCCCGCACGGGAAGCGGTAGACCGCGATCGGATCCAGCGGTTCGGCGCGCCGTAGCTCGCCCATGACGTCGGGAGGGGCGATCGCGGCGGCGAAGTCCAGGAATTCCCCGTCGCCTTCAGGGGGCCGGACGTTGCCGTAACCGTGCAGGGAGACCACCCAACTGCCGTTCTCCTGCGCTGCGAGGACCATCCCGCGTGGCCGGGAGGGGGTGGCGCCGATCATGAGGGCCCGGTCGGCGCCGAGCGCATCGGGCGGGAGGGCGAAATGCCGGCTGGCGTACGTGACGTTGATCCGGGTGCGCTCCTCCGGGGCTCTTCGATAGCCCATTTCCTCCAGCCAGGCTCCGCTCCGCGCACCGCGGCCCATCGCATCGACGACGAGGTCCGCCTCCAGGACCTCACCCCCGGCTCCTCCCCTGCCCGGATGCAGGCCCACGCCACGTACGGCCGCTTCTCCCCCGGCGCCGTCGGTGACCAGCCCGGTGGCCTCTGCGCCGTCGCGGAGGGACAGGGACGGCAGCCGCAACACGCGCTCGCGGAGCTCGGCTTCCAGGAACGGCCGTGATGCCATGATCGCGTCGATTCCCGCGAACGTCTGCGGCAACGTGTGGCCGTGGTAGGTGATGCGGCTCTGGCTGCCGAGCTCGGCGCTCACGGCACCGTGGGCCAGGCACTGCTCGATCAGCCCGGGGAACAGCCGTTCCATCTGCTGTGCCGCGTGTGCCAGGACGGTGTGGATGTGCGGGCTCTGCGGAACTCCCCGCCGGGCGCCGCCGTCTGCCCGCCGCCCCTTGACCCGGTCGCGTTCCACCAGTGTCACGCGGGCGAAATGACGGGTGAGCACCGCGGCGGTGCACAGCCCCGCGATGCCCGCGCCCAGCACGACGGCGTGGTCACGGGCGGCGGGGGGCTCGGAGCGACGCATCGGGACGACCTCCAACGGGTGGACGGGGCGCGAGCCTTGGCCGCCGTCGCGCCGGACAGGTGTTCGGGGTTCAGGGCCCCCAGGCCCTCACCGGCCTCAAGGGCTGACGTGGCCGAAGCCGACCTGCTCCCGCTGGCCGTCGCCGTTCCGCTGCTCGGCTCCGCCCTCCTGGCACTGGGCGGACGCCGCCTGCCCCGCCTGGGCTGCGACCTCCTCGCCGCCTGCGTCGCGGCCCTGGAGGTGGTGGTGCTGGCCCGGCTCTGGGCCGAGAGCGGCAGCATCGCCACCGCCGACCTCGGCGGCTGGCCGGCCCAGGTGGGCATCGTGCTGGCCGCCGACCCGATCGGCGCCGGCCTGGCCCTGCTGGTCGCCGTCCTCGTCCTCGCGGTGATCCTCTATTCCTGGCGGTACTTCGACGAGCCGACAGGGGGACGGGCCGGGGTGTTCCCGGCGCTGATCCTGCTGTTCGAGGCCGGCATGGTCGGTTTCGCCCTCACCGGCGACCTGTTCAACGCCTTCGTCTTCTTCGAACTCATGGGCGCGGCCGCCTACGCCCTGACCGGCTACCGCATCGAGGATCCCCGCCCCCTGCACGGGGCGCTCACCTTCGGCATCGTCAACTCCTTCGCCGCCTACTGCTCCCTGCTCGGCATCGCCCTCCTCTACGCCCGCACCGGCGAACTCAACCTCGCCCGCCTCGGTCAGCAGCTCGCCGGACACCGCACCGACCTGCTGACCGTCACCGCGTTCGTCCTGGTCTGCACGGCCCTGCTGGTGAAGGCCGCCGCCGTGCCGTTCCACTTCTGGCTGCCCGACGCCCACTCCGTCGCGCCGACACCGGTGTGCATGCTGATGTCCGGCGTCATGGTCGAACTCGGTGTCTACGGCATCGCCCGCGTCTACTGGACCGTGTTCTCCGGTCCCGGCGGCCTCCCCCACGAGGCGTTCCGCACCACCTTCACCGCGCTCGGCGCCGTCACCGCGCTGCTCGGCGCCGTGATGTGCTGGCAGCAGCGGCACCTGAAGCGGCTGCTCGCCTTCTCCACCATCAGCCACGTCGGCCTGTTCCTGGTCGGCATCGCCCTGCTCACCCCCGACGGCGCCGCCGGCACGGCGCTGTACGTCGCCGCCCACGGCCTGGTGAAGGCCGCCCTGTTCGGCCTCACCGGTGTCCTGCTGGACCGGTTCGGGTCCGTCGACGAGTACGGCCTGCACGGCAGGGCCCGCCCGCTGCGCGCGGTCGGCCTGCTGTTCGCCGCCGGGGCACTCGCGCTGGCCGGACTGCCCCCGTTCGGCACCGGCCTGGGCAAGGCGCTGACCGAGGACGCCGCAGGCCGCCTCCAGCCCTGGCTGCCCGTGGTCTTCGTCGCCGCCTCGGCCGTCACCGGGGCGGCCGTCCTGCGCGCGGGACTGCGGGTCTTCTTCGGCGTCGGGCCCGTGCCACGCGCCCGACCTGCCGACGACGTCACCACCGGCGAGGGCGAGGAGCCGGAAATCCGTGAGCCGGAGCGCAATCTCCCGCCCATGATGCTGGCCGTCCCCGCCACCCTTCTGGGCCTCGGCCTGCTGCTGGGCTGCGTGCCCGCCGTCGCCACCGCCCTGGCGGGCGGCGCGGCCGCCTTCACCGATCCGGCCCGCTACACCGCCGCCGTCACCCCCACGGGGGGTCCCGCCGCGGCAGCCGTCGCCGGGGAGGCCGGCTGGACCGGGGCGGGCATCGCCCTCGGCCTGCTCTCCGCCGGACTTGCCTGCGCCCTCGCCACCACGGCCGCCCTGCGGCCCACCCCCGCCCGACCGGCCCTGCCACTCGTACGGGTGCTGCGCCGCCTGCACTCCGGGCACCTCGGCGACTACCTCGCCTGGCTCGCCCTCGGCGTGGCCGTGCTCTGCGCCGCGATCGCCGCCCAGGCCTGAACCGTCGCCCGGACCGGCCGCGGGGGGCGAGGGAGGTGGGGGCGGACGCGTCCGGGCCGTGCGGCAGGGCCGGTCGGCCCGTCGGCATGGTCGGGACGGCGCTGCCGTCGCCGTGACGCCGGCCGGGAGCCCAGGCGTAGCCGCAGGTCAGGGGGGCGAGGGTGCGGTCGGCGAGCGGCCCCGTGCCGATCGTGCACCCGGTCGCCCGGTGCGCGCCGTGTCGGGCGGCGCGTGCCGGGTAGGCGCCGCTCATCGACGGGTGCGGTGGCGGCGGCGCCGCACGGTGGAGAGGAGCTGCTGTGGGGCGCGATCGGGTGAACGGGGCCGGCGAGCGGATCGCCGATCCGTGGGGCCGCCGTACGCCCTACGGCCGGGGTGGCCGGTGGCCCGTACGGATGGACTCCTGCCTGGCCGACGGAGTCGCCGAGGGGGAGGTCGACGCGTGGGTGCGGACGGCCTCGCTCCTGCACTCCGACGGTGACGCGATGGACATCGCCGTCCGGGACGGGCGGATCGTCGGGGTCCGCGGCCGGGCCGGCGACCGCGTCAACCGCGGCCGACTGGAGCCGAAGGACCTGTACACGTGGCAGGCCAACGCCTCCCCGGACCGGCTGACCCGGCCGCTCGTCCGGGAGGGCGGACTCCTCGTGGAGAGCGACTGGCCGACGGCGATGGGCCGCGTCGTCGCCCGGTCGCAGGAGCTCATCGGCTCCCTCGGGCCGGAGGCGGTCGCGTTCTACACCTCCGGGCAGCTGTTCCTGGAGGAGTACTACACGCTGGCCGTCCTGGCCCGTGCCGGGATCGGCACCCCGCACCTGGACGGCAACACCCGGCTGTGCACGGCGACGGCGGGCGAGTCGCTGAAGGAGTCCTTCGGCAGCGACGGGCAGCCCGGCTCGTACGAGGACATCGACCACGCCGATGTGATCGCCCTGTTCGGGCACAACATCGCCGAGACGCAGGCCGTGCAGTGGATGCGGATCCTGGACCGGCTGGACGGAGACGGGCCGCCCCGCCTGCTGTGCGTGGACCCGCGGCTCACGCCGGTGGCCCGCCGGGCGACCGTGCACCTGGCGCCCCGGCTCGGCACCAACGTGGCCCTGCTCAACGCCCTGCTGCACGAGATCATCCGGCAGGGCCGGACCGACCCCGGGTTCATCGCCCGGCACACGGTCGGCTTCGAGGCGCTGCGCGAGCAGGTCGAACCGTGCACGACGCGGTGGGCCGCGGGGATCTGCGACGTGCCGGCGGCCGCGATCGAGGAGGCCGCCGAGCTGCTCGGCACCGCCGACCGGCTGCTGTCGACCGTGCTGCAGGGGTTCTACCAGGCCAACCAGGCGACCGCGGCCGCCGTCCAGGTCAACAACCTGCACCTGATCCGCGGCATGCTCGGCCGCCCCGGTGCGGGGGTGCTCCAGATGAACGGCCAGCCCACCGCCGAGAACACCCGCGAATGCGGGGCTGACGGGGATCTTCCGGGCTTCAGGAACTGGCAGAACGAGGAGCACGTGGGCGACCTCGCGAAGGTGTGGAACGTGGAGCCGTCGGCCATCCCGCACGACGGGCCGCCCACCCATGCCATGGAGATCTTCCGCCTGGCGGAGCGGGGCTCGGTGCGGATGCTGTGGATCAGCGCCACCAACCCGGCCGTGTCCCTGCCCGAACTGGCCCGGGTCCGCTCCGTCCTCTCCCGGGAGAGCCTGTTCACGGTCGTCCAGGACGTGTTCCCCACCGAGACGGCGCAGTTCGCCGACGTGGTGCTGCCCGCGGCCACCTGGGGTGAGAAGACGGGCACCTTCACCAACGCCGACCGCACCGTCCACCTGTCCGAGAAGGCCGTCGATCCGCCCGGCGAGGCCCGGCCGGACCTCGACATCTTCCTCGACTACGCGGCCCGTATGGGCTTCGAGGACAAGGACGGCGGCCCGCTGGTCCACTGGAGCGTCCCGGAAGAGGCCTTCGAGGCGTGGAAGCGGTGCAGCGCCGGACGCCCCTGCGACTACACCGGCCTGAGTTACGCGAAACTCCGCGGCCCCAGCGGCATCCAGTGGCCGTGCACCGAGCACGCCCCCGACGGCACCGACCGCCTCTACGGCGAAGGCGCGGCCTGGGCGCACCCGGACCTGTGCGAGACGTACGGCAAGGACCTGGTGACCGGCGAGCCGCTGGGCGAGGAGCGCTACCGGTCGATGAACCCGGACGGGAAGGCCCTCATCAGACCCGCCCCCTACCTGGCCCCGCAGGAGTGGCCGGACGAGGACCACCCCTTCCAGCTGACCACCGGGCGCACCCTCTACCACTTCCACACCCGCACCAAGACCGGACGGGTGCCCCAACTCGCCCGCGCGGCACCGGACGTATGGGTGGAGATCGCCGGCTCCGACGCGGCACGGCTCGAACTGGCGGCGGGCGACCTCGTCGAGGTCACCACGCGCTGCGGGACGCTGCGCGGACGGCTGCGCCTCGGGTCCGTCCGCCCGGGCGTCCTGTTCGTGCCCTTCCACTACGGGTACTGGGACACCCCGGCCGGCAACGCCCCGGCCCCCGGCGGTGCCGGGCGGGCCGCGAACGAGCTGATCCCCACCCTCTGGGACCCGGTCTCCAAGCAGCCGCAGTTCAAGACCGCCGCGGCCGCCCTCACCCTCGTCGAACGAGCGGCCGGGCCCGACCCTGCCGGCACCGCACCCCACGACGTCAGCCTGCCGGGGCGTCCTCGAAGGTGATCTCGCCGCTCCGGCGCAGTTCGGCCGCCATGTTGCGTTCCATCATCCGCAGGGCCGCGTCCGCGAGGCCGGCGTCGATGTGGGCGACCGCGTCGAGGGCCACGACGACGTCGAGGTGGCGGATGTGGGCGTCCAGGGCCGAGTAGAGCACGCACTGCTCGGTCACCTGCCCGCACAGCACCACCCGCCGGACCCCGAGCTGCCCCAGCAGGTAGGCCAGCGGGGTTTCGAAAAAGGCCGAGTGCCGCGCCTTGACGACGAACAGGGATTCCTCGTCGGGTGCGACCGGCTCGACCAGATCGGCGTAGTGGCCGGCCAGGGCGGCTTCGAGGATCTCGCCGTGGTGGGAGCGCCAACGGCCGAAGTTGTCGTTCACGTAGACGACCGGTGCTCCGGCGCCCCGCGCCCGCCCGAGGACGGCTCCCACGCCCGGAAGGGCTTCGCGCACGGAGCGCACCAGTACCTCGGCGTCCTCGTGCTCGTAGGTGTTCAGCATGTCGATCACGATGAGTGCCGTCCGGCCCATGTCGCCGCCTTCCGTCACGCCGGGCGCCTTCCCCCGTCGGCAGGTGTCAACCCACACCGGATCCTCCGCCGCGGCCCTCCCGGCTCCCTGCGAGGAGTGCGCGCAGACGTCACGGGTAGGCGCTCGGCATGGCCGCCGTCACGACACGCACGCCCGGACGCGTGTCCGCGCCCGGACCGGCCCGGCAGGGGCCGGTCCGGGGACGTCGGCCGCCCGGCTTCTTCGACCGAGGAGTGAGCATGACCCGTACACGGCCGAGTCCACGCACGAGCCAGGCTGGCCGGGGCAGGTGGGGGGCATGAACCGGGCCGCGCTCTTCGACGTGGACGGCACCCTCGCCGACACCAATCACCTCCACGTCACGTGCTGGTGGGAAGCCCTGCGGCAGGGCGGCCACAGCGTGGCGATGCACGACATCCACCGCGCGCTCGGGCTGCCCGGCGAGGACCTGCTCGAACACCTCCTGGGTACCGGCCGCGACAGGGACGAGGACGACACCCTGAGCGGGGCGCACGACACGCTCTACGGCACCTACTTCGACCGGCTGGCACCGCTGGACTCGGCAGCCGAGCTCCTGCGCGAGGTGCGCCGGCGGGGCTGGCAGGTGGTGCTCGTGACCTCCGCCCAGGACCACGAGCTGGAGGCCCTCCGCCGGGCCGTCGACGCCGACGACGCCATCACCGCGACGGCCAGCTCCGACGACGTCAGCGCAGGCAAGCCCGCACCCGACCCGATCCACCACGCCCTCGGCCTCGCGGACGCCCCCGCGTCCGGGGCCGTCTTCGTCGGCGACTCCGTCTGGGACATGGAGGCGGGCGCGCGGGCCGACGTCGCCTGTGTGGGGCTGCTCTGCGGCGGCATCCCGCGCGCCGACCTCGAACAGGCCGGCGCCCGGGCCGTCTACCGGGACCCGGCCGAACTCCTGGCCCACCTCGACCAGAGCCCGTTCGGCCTGCCTTGATGCTCAGAGGCGCCCGAGCGCGGGCAGGAGTTTCGCCTCGGCCCAGTCGAGGAAGGCCGCCTGCCGGTCGCCGCCGATCTGGACGAGGGCGACCTCGGTGAATCCGGCCTGCGCGTACGGGCGTACGGCCTCGACGAACGCGTCCACGTCGTCCCCGCACGGAATGGAGGCGGCCACGTCCTCGGGCCGGGTGTGCTGCGAGGCCTGCTCGAAGCCCGCCGGGCCCGGCAGCTCGCTGTTGACCCCCCAGCCGCCCAGCGCCCAGCGGAACTGGTCGTGGGCACGGGCCACCGCCGCGTCACGGTCGGGGTCGTAGCAGACGGGCAGCTGTCCGACCCTCGGCTTGCCCGCGCCGCCCTGGGCATCGAACCGCCGCAGGAGCTCCGCATCCGCTTCCGTCGCGATCACGAGGTCGGCGTACCGCCCGGCGAGTGCGCAGGAGCGGGGCCCGGAGACGGCGACGCCGATCGGCGGCGGCTCCTCGGGAAGGTCCCAGAGCTTGGCGTTCTCGACGTCGTAGTGGGCGCCGTGGTGGCTCACGTACCCGCCGCCGAACAGGCGCCGGATGATGCCGACGGCTTCCTCCAGCATCTCCAGCCGCACGTGTGCGGCGGGCCATCCGGCGCCGACGACGTGCTCGTTGAGGTTCTCGCCGGAGCCCAGCCCCAGGCGGAAACGGCCCCGGGACAGGATCTGCAGGGTCGCCGCCTTCTGCGCGACGACCGCGGGGTGGTAGCGGAACGTCGGGCAGGTCACGTACGTCATGAGCGGGATCCGGGAGGTGGCCTGTGCGGCCGCCCCGAGGACGCTCCACGCGTACGGGGCGTGCCCCTGGGAGTCCAGCCACGGGAACGAGTGGTCCGAGATGACGGAGAAGTCGAAACCCGCCCGTTCGGCTCCCACGAGGTGGGCGACCAGTTCCAGCGGTCCGGCCTGCTCGGTCATCATCGTGTACCCGATGCGTACCGGCATGACGACGCGTCCTTCCCATCGATCGTGCGAGGGGGCCGTTCGCGGCCCCCTCGCCCTGAACGGCCTGCCCCGGGGCGGTCGCCCGCCCGGGGGAGCCGCGGGGGCCGGCCTCAGCCGTACCGCTGCTCGTCCGGCCGGGCGGCGCCGGGCATCGCGGTCCCGGAGGAGGGCCCGGCCGTGTCGGCCGGCCTGATCCGCCCACGCCAGCCGCCGGTCTCCGCGCCCCGCTCCTCGATGAACCCCTTGAACCGCCTCAGGTCGCCCTTGACCCGGCGGTCCAGGATCCCCAGCACGTCCCCGGCCTTCTCCGCCATGCCATGGGGCTCGAAGGCCATGGCCAGGCTGACGCGGGTGTGGGCGTCGTCCAGACGCTGGAAGGTGACGACGCCGTTCTGCTCGACGTCGCCGGTCACCGACCGCCACGAGATCCGTTCGTCGATCATCTGGTCCACGATCTCCGTGTCGAACTCACGCTCGGCACCGGCCACCCTGGTCTTCCAGTGGCAGTGCCGTTCGTCGATCTGGCGCACCTCCTCCACGCCTTCCATGAAGCGCGGGAACTCCTCGAACTGCGTCCACTGGTTGTAGACGCTGCTCACCGGGACATCGATGTCGATGGATTCCTTCACCATGCTCACGAGGCCTCTCCTCCCTGCAGCCGTGTCGGCGCCCCGCCGACTGAGCCGCGCCTGCCCGGCCCGCCACGCTTCAACCCCGCGAGGCGCGCAGCACCTGGGCGCGGCGTCGTACGGCCAGGACGGATACGGCCCGACCGTCGGGGTACCCGGACCCCATGGACACGCGCCGACCCCGCGTCCTCGGGCCGCACCCGTGCGTGCCCCCGTCACGGGAGTCGTGCCGTGCTCCTTGTGTGACGGAGGAACCGAGGGGCCCCGCGCGAGGTGACGAGCTGCGGACGGCGGAGGTCGCGGCCGGCCCGAGCGCTGAGCCGACCGGCGTGCAGGACGCCGTCGCGATCTCCGCCGTGATCGAACAGGCCGAGGGCGCGCTCATGGCCACCCACCGGGCCGGCGCGCAGCGGGCCGGCGAGGAGCCGGCCAGGCGCGCGGGCCGCCGTTCCCCGGCCGACGAAGCCCGTCTCATCCCCGATCGCCTCGCCCACGCGTCCGGACGATCCGGCGTCACGGCCCGCGGCCGAGGGGACACCGAAGCCCCGTTGCCCTCCATCCGCCTGCCAGCGGGTCAGAGGGCGAAGGGAACCGGTGCCACACGCGGTGGCCGGACAGGGCCGCCGCTGTCGCCTCCACGGCCGCCGCCGCGTCCCCGCCCGCGATGAGGCCCGGCCCGTCGGGTGCGATGCCGGCGGCTTCGAGGAGGTCCGGAACGCCGTTCCAGCCGCCGACGGCCTTGCCGTGCCGGTACGCCTCCGTGAGCAGCAGCAGAACCCGCGGGTCGGGCCCCTGCGCGGTGGTACCGGCCTTCGCGTCGCGGGCGCCGTGGGCGTCGTCGCCCGGTGCCGGCGCCCCGGCGAACAGCAGGGCGTCGCATTCGACGGACCGGGCGGTGGCGAAGGTGCGCTGGACCGCGATGGGATCGCCGCCGGCGTCGAGCGTGCCGCCGGCCGGGGCGATGACGAGGGGCACCATGCCCGCCTCCAGCACGGCTCGCCGGGCGGCCCGTACGCCGTCCAGGTCGGCCTGGTCATCGGCGACGATGCCGACGACCCGGCCGTCCGTCGGCCAGGTGCCGCCCATCTGCGACAGCGCCGGACTGGCGTCCGCCGTCACCAGCGGAACCGTCGGCCGGGGCGCCGGGAGGCCGAGGCCCGCGGCGACCTGTTCGCACAGCTGCGGGTCGATGTTCGCCAGCACCGTGAGGGTGCGTTCCCTGACGGCCCGCTCGTGGCACTTGTTCAGCTCGAAGGTGTAGGCGGCGATGATGTGCTCGCGCTCCGGCTCGCTCATGCTCAGCCAGAAGAGCCGTGGCTGGGTGAAGTGGTCCGAGAAGGAGGCGGCCGCCTCGCGGACCTTGGCCGCGTCCGGGACCGTGACCGGCACCTCGACGAAGGCACCGGTGTCGGCGCCGGCCAGGAACGGGCAGCCGCCGTCCAGGCTGTTGGGCCGGTACGGCGCCACGCCGGTGTGCACGGCGCTCTGGTGCATGCCGTCGCGGAGCATGTCGTTGACGGGAGCGTGCGGCCGGTTGACGGGGAGCTGTCCGAAGTTCGGCCCGCCCAGCCTGCTGATCTGGGTGTCGAGGTAGGAGAACAGTCGGCCGGCGAGCAGCGGGTCGTCCGTGACGTCGATGCCGGGAACCAGGTGCCCGGGGTGGAAGGCGACCTGCTCCGTCTCTGCGAAGTAGTTCCTGGTGTTGGCGTTCAAGGTCATCAGGCCGATGGGCTGAACGGGGCAGAGCTCCTCGGGCACGATCTTGGTGGGATCGAGGAGGTCGACCCCCTCGAAGGCCTGCTCCGGGGTGTCGGGAAAGACCTGGACGCCCAGCTCCCACTGCGGGTGGGCGCCGCCTTCGATGGCGTCGTAGAGGTCGCGCCGGTGGAAGTCGGGGTCCATGCCGCAGAGGAGCTGGGCCTCCTCCCAGACCAGGGAGTGCACGCCCAGCTTCGGCTTCCAGTGGAACTTCACCAGCGCCGTCTCACCGACGGCGTTGACCACGCGGAAGGTGTGGACCCCGAAGCCCTCCATCATCCGGTAGGACCGGGGGATGCCGCGGTCGGACATGTTCCACAGGGTGTGGTGGGTCGCTTCGGTGTGCAGGGAGACGAAGTCCCAGAACGTGTCGTGGGCGCTCTGCGCCTGCGGGACCTCCCGGTCCGGGTGCGGCTTGGCCGCGTGGACGACGTCGGGGAACTTCACGGCGTCCTGGATGAAGAAGACCGGGATGTTGTTCCCGACCAGGTCGTAAGTGCCCTCCTGCGTATAGAACTTGGTCGCGAACCCCCGGGTGTCGCGCACCGTGTCCGCCGAACCGCGGGAGCCGAGCACGGTGGAGAAGCGGACGAAGACCGGTGTCCGCACGTCCTTCGCCAGGAACGCGGCCTTGCACACCTCACTGGCCGTGCCGTAACCCTGGAACACTCCGTGGGCGGCGGCGCCCCGGGCGTGCACCACGCGCTCCGGGATCCGTTCGTGGTCGAAGTGCGTGATCTTCTCGCGCAGGTGGTGGTCCTGGATCAGGACGGGCCCCCGCGGACCCGCCTTCAGCGAGTGGTCGGTGTCGTACGGCCGCGCCCCCTGGGCCGTGGTCAGGTACGCGCCGCCCTGCGCCCTGCGGGCCCGGTCCGTCCCGGTCGCCTGCCCGGTCGGGCTCATCGTCTCGGGTCCGCCCTGGTCGGGCTCGGGCCCGGGCGGCTGCTGCGGCTGCGTGGGCTCGGCCACGGACGGAGATGCCGGCGCGGGCTTCCCCGGCAGGCCGTCGCCCCGTTCCGGGTTCACGTCGGAGTGCTTGGTGGTCATCGTCTCTCCTCCTCGGCCGGAAACGGTGCCCTGGCGGCACTCACTCGCAGGGCACACGGCATCTGCACGCCGCGCCTACCCGCTGTTCGCGGATGAACGCGTCGTCCGGGTGGAGGCGTAGGCACAGGCGTACCCGTGCGCCGCCGTTCGCAGGCGGGGGCGCCGGAGACGTCCGGAGCCGTCAGCCCTGGCTCGTGAGGCCGCGGTCGGGGGCGCTCATGTCGCCGGTGGCCGGTGTTCCGCCGGCGAGGCCGTAGCGGAGGTAGACGGTTCCGTTCGGGCTGGCCACCGGGGGTGTGAGGAGGGTGAGGTTGGTGGGGACCGCGCCGCCGTCGAAGACCTTCTTCCCGACGCCGAGCACGATCGGGTGCACCCACAGGTCGAGGCGGTCGAAGAGCTTCTCGCGCAGCAGGCTCTGGACGAGGTCCAGGCTCCCGACGACCTTCACGTTCTCGTGGCGGTCACGGATCTCGCGGACGGCGGCCGCCAGGTCCGGCCCCAGCTGCCTGGATCCGGACCAGCGAAGGTCCGGCCTCCCGCGGGAGGCGACGTATTTCGGGACACGGTTGAAGAGGTCGGCGATCTCGTTGTCCGGGCCGCCCTCCTGGTGCGGCCAGTAGCCGGCGAAGATGTCGTAGGTCCGCCGGCCGAGCAGCAGGGCGTCCGTGCCCGCGTACGCGGCGGCGATCTGTTCCCCGGTGACCTCCTGGAGCAGAGGTGCCTGCCAGCCTCCGAACGGGAACCCCTGCGGGTCCTCGTCGGGACCGCCGGGCGCCTGCCCGACCAGGTCGAGGGTCGCGAACAGTTCGATCTGGATGAAGCCCATGGCGTACTCCCCGGGAGTCTCGGAGCCGGTTGTTCCCGTCGAAGGGATAGACCCTCGTGGCGCGGCGAACTCATCGCCACGCCGGAGCACGGCTCGCGCCCGTGGCACGGTCCGGCGCGCGGGCCGCCTACGGGCGCTTCGGGTCCGGTGTCCGGCGGGTCATCGGCCGGTGAGGTGGTCGCCGAGGGCGTCGCGCAGGTCCTGGAGCTCGGTGACGAGGGACTGGCCGGTCTGGTTGACGGGGGTGAGGCGGTCGATGACCGCGCGGCTGCGGACGGTGTCCTCCGCGTTGATGCGCTCCATGATCTGGGCCAGTGTCGCCTTGAGGCGGGCCTGGTGTTGCGCGTGGTGGTGCTCGACGGCGTCGATCAGGATCCTGCCCTGGCTGTGGGTGACCCTCTCGAAGGCGTTGCGGGCCTGCTTCACGTGTTCGTCGATCATGTCCTTGCGCTCCTGGCGCGCCCTTTGGACCTGGGACTCCCGGTCTTTGAGGAGGTCCGTGACCTTGGCGATGGCGATGGCCGTCAGGACGGCCGCGCCGGCGGGGACCGCGATGGTGGTCAGGCTGAGGCTGGTCGTGAGCCATACGGCCCCGGCCGCGAGCGGACTGGCGACGCCCAGGGTGTTCGCAGCCGCCTGGACGACCCCGTAGGCCGTCAGCGGCTGGCGGCCGTCCGTCCGCATCGGGAAGTGGCTCGTGTCGAGCGGTTCCGGTGCCACCAGCTCGGAGCCGGTGTCCACCCCGAGTTCCGCACGCAGCAGCTGCCGGGCGCTCGCGTCGAACTCCCTCAGCTCGCGTTCCCACGAGGTGGCCGGGCCTGCGGGCGAGGTCATCCACCGGCTGAACAGCTGGACCTGGAGGACGTCGACCTCGTTGGCGTGCTCGGCGCTCAGGTTGCCGCGGTCGATCAGGGGGTCGAGCTGTCGGTGCAGTACGTCGGCCAGGCCGCCGAAGGGGCCCCTCGCCGCGCGGATCCTGCGCTGCAGCTCGCGTCCGAGTTCGGTCCGGATGCGTTCCAGCGAGCGCTCCGCGCCCGCGATCCGGTTGCGCAGGCTGTCCCGTTGGACCTCCAGGTCCTCCACGGCCAGCTGGTGGGTGTCGAGCATGTCGGCGAGCTGGCGCTGGCGGCGCCGGACGAGCCAGCGCGCCTCGTCGGCGACCTGGCGCAGGTGCGCGTGGCCGGCGCCGGATTCCATCAGGCTGCGCAGGTGGTCGCGCAGGGGTTCCATGCCGCTGAGCCGCCCCAGGGTGTCGCCGTCCTCGCCCTGGACCTTCTTGAACGTGCCCTCGGCCTCCCAGGCGGCGGAGACCGGCAGGAACCCGTCACCGATGAACTGCCCGCCCGGGGAGCCGAAGTGCGTGCGCAGGTAGGCGTTGTTCGTGGCCAGCACGCTCTTCCAGGCGGCCTGCCCCTGTTCCCGCTGGGTCGCCAGGTCGATCCCGCTGAGGACCCACAGCACCTTCTTGTTCGCGTTGCTCTGCATGTGGTGGGCGTAGAGGTCCCGGATGAGGTTGAGCTCGTTGGCGGTGAGGGCCGAGGTCGCGTGGCTGACGTAGACGAAGCAGTCGGCCTTGGCCCACGCCTCCCGCATGATGATCTCGTGTTCCTCGATCGGCGACTCCGAGCCGGGCAGGTCGAAGAGTTTGACCGGCAGTCGCGCGTCGGCGAGCAGCACCTCGACCGATTCGACCCGGAGGCCGATGTGTTCGCGGCGTCGGTTGGTGATGTCTCCGTCCACGGCCCCGTAGGCGGAGACCACGGCCGGGGGCAGGTCCGTCCCGATGTCCTCCACCCTGCCGCCGGCGAACCTCACGCGCAGCAGTGCCCGGCCCGTGGAAGTCCCGGAGAGCTCGTCCCCGACGGGGACGACCGTGCAGGGGCAGGCGGTGGTCGGGCGCGCCGACGACGGGAGGACCCCGAGGAACTCCGCCGTCGGCATCCCGTCCTCGTCGGTGACCGGGACGTACTCCAGGCCGCCCTGGAGGCCGCTGATCAGGAAGCTCTTGCCGGACGACTGTCGTCCGAGCAGGGCGACGTTGAGCATGGAGGACAGGACGCGGGTGCGCAGGGCCTCCATGCGGGCGGCGTCGTCGGCCAGTCCTGCCTCGTCGGCGAGGAGGGCGCGCGGGCCGTCCTCGCCGGACAACCAGCGTTCGCAACGGCTCAGCAGGTGCTTGAGTTCGTCCCGGGCTTCTTCTGCGGGCATCATGCGGTACTTCTACCGCAGAGCGGCGGCGCGCATCAGTGAAACGGCTCCATGACCGGGGCGATGCCGTCCGCCGTGACGGTCGCGGAGGGCGGGCACAGGGGCTTGCGGGGCGCGGCGCCTCAACCTCGCGAGTGACCGCACGGGCCATCCGGGCAGTTGGCATACTTCGTCTCCGTGGACCAGTTGATCGCAGCAGATCCGACGCACATCGGCCCGTACCGTCTGATCGCCCGGCTGGGTGAGGGCGGCATGGGCCTGGTCTATCTCGGACGTTCGGAGGGCGGGCGGACCGTCGCGGTGAAGGTCGTGCAGGCCGAGCACGCCGGGCACCCCGAGTTCCGCAGGCGCTTCGCCCGCGAGGTCGCCGCCGCGCGGCGGGTGGGCGGGGACTGGACGGCGGCGGTACTCGACGCCGACCCGGGGGCCGCGGTGCCGTGGGTGGCGACGCAGTACATTCCGGGGCCGGACCTGCGGACCGTGGTCGCCGAGGACTTCGGGCCGCTGCCCGAGTACTCGGTGCACACCCTCGCCAACCGGCTCGCCTTCGCCCTGCGGGCCGTGCACGGAGCGGGCCTGATCCACCGTGACCTGAAGCCGTCCAACGTGCTCGTCACCGTCGACGGCCCGCGCGTCATCGACTTCGGCATCGCGCGGGCGATGGACAGCCTCACCGGGGACAGCCTGCACACCCGCACCGGCATGCTCATCGGCTCCCCCGGCTTCATGTCTCCGGAGCAGGTCCGCGGTCGCGAACTCACCCCGGCCAGCGATGTCTTCTGTCTCGGCGCCGTCCTCGTGTACGCCTCCACCGGGCGGCTCCTGTTCGGCGCCGCCGACTCCGGGCTGAACGCCCACCTCTTCCGGGTCGCCGAGGAGGAGCCGGACCTCACCGGCGTTCCCGAGCAGCTGGCCGGCCTCGTCCGCGCCTGCCTGGAGAAGGACCCGGCCGCCCGGCCGACCCCGCAGGAAATCGCCGACCGGACGGCGGTGGAACGCGCCGGGGAATGGCTGCCGGGCACGGTCCTGGCACAACTCGGCCGCCGCGCCGCCAGGTTGCTGGACTGGGCCCCCGAGACACCCGCTGTGGAGCCCCCCGCGCCGCCGGACCCCCGCGTCCCCTCCGTACCGCGCCAGCACCAGCCGGTGCCCGCGCCGCCTCCCCCGTACGCGCCCACGGCCCCGGCCGCGGCGCGGTCCGATCCAGCGCGGGGCTTCGGGCCGGTTCCGGACGACCCGGCGGCCCCGCACCCCAGGCGTTGGTGGGGCCTGGGCGTGATCGCGCTGACGCAGCTGCTGGTCCTGCTCGACGTGATGGGGTTCAGCACCGCCCTCCCGACCGTTCAGGCCGATCTCGGCTTCGCCGACGGCGGACTGCACCCGGTGACCGTCTACGTGTTCGCCTTCGCCGGGCTGCTGCTGCTCGGCGGGTACGTGTCCGACCTCCTGGGCGCCAAACGGGCCCTGATCATCGGCCTGGCCGGCTTCACGGTGGCCTCCGTGCTCTGCGGCTCGGCGGGCGGCCCCGGCCTGCTGATCGCGGCGCGCGCCCTGCAGGGCGCGTTCGCCGCCCTGCTGACACCGTCCGCGCTCTCCCTGGTGTCCACCGGCTTCACCGACCGGAGGGAACGCGCCCGGGCCTTCGGGATCTACGGGGCGGTCGCGGCCGGCGGCGGGGTGCTCGGCGTGCTCGCGGGTGGCTGGCTCGCGGAGCTGGCGTCGTGGCGCATGGCGCAGTACGCCTCCGTCCCGCTGGCGGCGCTGGCTCTGACCGGCGCGGCCACCTGGCTGCCGGGCCGCCCGCCGGGCGACGGCGCGCGTTCCGACGGGTTCGGCGTGCTGCTCGGGTGCGGCGGCCTCGCCGCCCTGGTCTACGGCATGGACGAGGCCGGGCGGCTCGGCTGGACCGCTCCCCTGGCCCTGCGCCTCCTCGCGGCGGGCGTCCTCCTGGTCACGGCCTTCCTGTGGCGGCAGACCGCCAAGTCCGGCGCCCCGTCGGCCGGGTCCCCCGGCTGGGACCGCGACCGCCTCGGCTGTGCCCTGGCGATGCTCCTGACCGGCACCGGGTTCCTGGCCCTGCTACCCGCGCTCACCGTTCACCTGCAGTACGGCTACGGCTACACCCCGGGCATGACCGGGGTGATGCTCCTGCCGCTGGCCGCCGCGGCCGTCATCGCCGCCACACAGGTGGCGGCGCGCCTCCAGGAACGCACCGCGCCCCGCGTGCTGATCGTGTCGGGGCTGGTCACCGCCGCGGCCGGGATGCTGCTCCTCGCCGGTGCCGACCCGGGCAGCGCGTACGGGCCCCATCTCCTGCCCGGCATGCTCCTCACCGGATGCGGCGGCGGTCTCGCCTTCGGGCCGCTCTTCGCCACCGCCACCTCCGGCGTCGCCCCGCGGCACTCCGGCGCGGCCTCGGCGGTGGTGGTCGTGGCCCAGCAGGTGGGCGAGTCGATCGGTGCGGCCCTGCTCGTGACCCTCGTGAGCGCCCGTCTGGCCGGTTCGTCTGAGGAGAGCCAGTCCGATCAGCTGGTGCACGGCTACACCGACACCCTCTGGTGGGCGGCCGGCGCGCTGCTGTTGGCGGCACTGGCGGCCGGGCTGCTGGTCAAGGCCCGGGCGCCCATGGCGGCCGACGTGAACGTCCGGTGAGCGCCCCCCGACCGGACGGGGGGCGCGGCGAGTACGACGGTCGGTCATCGAGCGTCCCCGGCGCGCAGGGGGTCGAGGTGCCGGCGCAGTACGACGGCTTTGGGCATCAGGCAGGCAGCGCCCTCACCGGGCGCCGCGGGCACGGTAGCCGGCTCCGTGTCCCTTGCGATCCGTGGGGTTCGCCCCGGCCGAGGTGTGGGATGGTGGAGGAGAGGGACGACCGTTCTGGTTCCGTCGCTCCAAGACGCCGGACACGCATGCGTCCCGCCTGACGGGACGCGTCCCCGAGGCAGCTGCGGCTGCCTCCTGCCGCTTCCAGGGCTGGTACCCCGCCGTGAGGGGGAGCCCGCTGTGCAGTCCTACACGGTACAGGTGCACCTCTACGGATCCGTGGCGGTGGTGACGCCGTGCGTGCGCAGGAGCCTCAGCCCGCAGGCCGTCCTGGCGCCGGCGCCCTGACCTGCGGGGCAGCGCGCCGGCCCGTGTCCGCCGCATCCCGTGCCCCGGCAGCGCGGGACGCGGGGGTCTTCCGCCCACGACTCGTCACGTCTGCTCGCGGTGCGCATCCGGCTCATGCCCTGCCTCACCGGGAAGGAGGTTCGTGACCGGAAGGCGGTGCTCGGCGCGCAGGCGCTCGGCCACGAGCGAACGGTGGCACGCCTGCGGATCGCGCTCGACGCAGAAGAGGGCCGTCACCACGCCGGTCGGAAGGTCGGCGGCGAGTGCGACGAGATCGAAATGGTCCAGGATCTCCCGGGTATAGCGCTCGGCGTATTCGGGCGCCAGGGCGATGCGATTGCGCTTGCCCACGCCTTGACGGTCGTCCTCGCGGTACTGGAGCCGGCGTAGTTCCGTCGTCGGCGCGAGCCCTTTCACATGCCGGTAGCCGATGCCGGCCGCGGCGAGCGCGTGCTGCAGGCGCGTCGCGTTGGCCCAGGCGTAGTCGTGGCCCCGGGCACCGCGGCGCTGGCGGAGGTCGAGCAGCAGCCCGACGCCCCCGCCGACGAGCTTCTCCAGGAAGGTGTCGGCCGTGAACCCGTAGACGCCGATCGTCGCAATGCGTCTCATGGAGCCCGCTCCTGACCGCCGGAGCGCTGCGATCGTGGGCGTCGGCCCACTGAACGACGCCCGGCCGGCTCAGACGTTCAGCATGACGGCGTAGGCCAGGAAGAAGAGGGCGCAGGCCAGAGCCACCAGGCAGATCAGCACGAGGGGGCCCTTGGCCCAGCCGCGTGTGAGAGGCCGGTACGGCCCCGCGCCGGAACCGGTGCTCGACTCACCGGGCGGCGTCTCACCGGGCGGCACCCCTTGGCCGGGCGTGAAGGTGTCGCGCGGCTCCGGGTCCGGAATACGTGCGGACATGACTGCCTCCTCGCTCCCCCCGTGCCGGCAGGTCGGCCGGCTCGTCCGGCGCCTACCCACCGCGGGTCCCCTCACCCCCGACCGCCCCGACCCCCTGCGACACCGCCCTCGTCCACGCCCTCCTCGACGCGGGCCCGCACAACGGACGCGACGTCGTCCTCACCGGCGCCCACCGGGTTTGGTAGCCTGCGTCGGTGGACGAAGCGCTGGACGACGGACCGTTCTTTCACGGCACCAAAGCAGAGCTGCGGGTCGGAGACCACCTCACAGCGGGTTTCCGTTCCAACTACCGGCCCGACATCGTGATGAACCACATCTACTTCACCGCGCTGCGCGACGGCGCGGGACTCGCCGCCGAACTCGCCTCCGGTGAGGGCGCCCCGCGCGTCTATGCCGTCGAGCCCACCGGGGAGTTCGAGAACGACCCCAACGTCACCGACAAGAAGTTCCCCGGCAATCCCACCCGCTCCTATCGCAGCAGGCATCCGCTCCTGATCGTCGGAGAGGTCACGGACTGGACGCGGCAGACGCCCGAAGCCCTCCGGACGTGGCGGGAGCGGCTGGCCGCGATCCGGACGGACGACCGCGCCGAGATCATCAACTAGAGGTTCCTCACCGCCCGGGATCTTCCCCCGGGATCTTCGCGGGAGCACTCCCCCGTACTGGCCGCCGGCATGCAGGGATGCCGGCAGGGCGTGCGCGTGCCGTGATGACGAAGATCAAGGTGACGACGTTCGCGCTGCTCGGCCTCCTGACGGCCGGCGCTGCCCTCGGGGCGGTGGCGCTCTCCGCCTGGTGGTGGGTCCCGGCCGCCCCCCTGACCCTCCTGTTGGCCCTGGCGGTCCGGGACGTGTGCCAGCGCGAGCATTCCGTCCTGCGCAACTACCCGGTCCTCGGCCACTTCCGGTTCGCGCTGGAGGCGCTGCGCCCGGAACTCCAGCAGTACTTCATCGAGAGGAACGTCGACGGCCGCCCCTTCGACCGCGACACCCGCTCTACGAGCGCGCCAAGGGCACCGACGCCGAAGCGCCGTTCGGTACGGAACGCGACCTCTACCTGCCGGGAAGCGAGTACCTCGTCCCGTCCATGGCCCCGCGGCCGGTTCCCGAAGACCCCCCGCGGGTCAGGATCGGCGGCCCCGACTGCACCCGGCCCTACGAGATGGCGCTGTTCAACATCTCGGCCATGAGCTTCGGCTCGCTGTCGGCCCAGGCCGTCACGGCGCTCAACGACGGCGCCCGGCGGGGCGGTTTCGCCCACGACACCGGGGAGGGCGGCCTGTCCGAGTACCACCTGCGGCCGGGCGGCGACCTGGTCTGGGAGATCGGAACCGGCTACTTCGGCTGCCGCACCGCGGACGGCCCCTTCGACGAGCGGCAGTTCGCCGAGAAGGCCGCCCACGACCAGGTGAAGTGCCTTTCGCTGAAGCTGAGTCAGGGCGCCAAGCCCGGCATCGGCGGGGTACTGCCCGGGGCGAAGGTCAACGCCGAGATCGCGACGGTCCGCGGGGTGCCCGAGGGGGTCACCGTCGTATCGCCGCCGTTCCACACCGTGTTCTCCACGCCCCGCGAGCTCGTGCGCTTCCTCGCACGGATGCGCGAACTCTCGGGCGGCAAGCCGGTCGGCTTCAAGCTCTGCGTGGGCTCGCGCCGCGAGTTCCTCGCGGTGTGCAAGGCCATGCTGGACGAGGGCACCGCCCCGGACTTCGTGGTCGTCGACGGCGCCGAGGGCGGGACCGGCGCCGCGCCCCTGGAGTTCGCCGACCACGTCGGACTGCCGCTCACCGACGGCCTGATCACCGTCCACAACGCCCTCGTCGGGACGGGCCTGCGCGACCGCGTGAGGATCGGTGCCAGCGGCAAGGTCGCCACCGGGAGCGACCTGGTCAAACGCCTCGCGCAGGGCGCCGACTACGCCAACGCCGCCCGGCCGATGATGTTCGCGCTGGGATGCATCCAGGCCCAGAAGTGCCACACCAACACCTGCCCGGTCGGATTCGCCACGCAGGACCCGCGCCGGGCCGCCGCCCTCGACGTGGCGGACAAGGCGGACCGCGTCCACCGGTACCAGGAGGCCACCGTCCGGAGCGCCCCGCAGATCATGGCCGCCATGGGCGTCGACCATCCGCGGCAGCTCCACCCCGGGCTCCTGCTGAACCGCGTCGGTCCCCACACCATCCGCTCCGGCGCGCACCTTTACGAATGGCTCTCCCCCGGGCAGCTCCTCGACGGGGCACCCCGCTCCTGGGCCGGGGACCGGGCCGCGGCCGACCCCGACCGGTTCGCCGGCTGACCGCCCGCCGGCGCGCCCGCGCCGGCGCGCCCGCTCCCCACCGCGGCGAACGCTTCCGGCCACGGTTCGCGGACGCGAAAGCGGGCACGCGCATGGGCAGCCCCTCCGCCAGGCAGCGGACGCGTGGGCCCCACGGGGAGGAGTGCGCAATGAACCCGGTCGAACGCGCTCTGCGGGCGCTGGACCGCGCCCAGCAGCGCCACACAGGGCCCGCCGTCGCCGTGGGCGTGGTCAAGAAGTTCGGCGACGACCGCGGGTCGCTGCTGGCGGCGCTGATCACCTACTACGGCTTCATCGCGCTGATCCCCATGCTGCTCCTGCTGTCCACCGTCCTCGGCTTCGTCCTGCACGGCCACCCCGGGGCGCAGAGGGCCGTGGTCGACTCCGCACTCGCCGACTTCCCGATCATCGGCGACCAGCTGCGCCAGAACGTCCACTCCGTCCACGGAAGCGGCCTGGCCCTGGTCATCGGCATACTCGGGCTGCTGTACGGCGCACTCGGCATCGCCCAGGTCCTCCAGCACGCGATGGCCGAGGTCTGGAACGTCCCCGGCGTCCAGCGCCCCGGCTACTGGCCGCGCCTGGCCCGCAGCCTGCTCCTGTTCACGGTGCTGGGCAGCGGTCTCCTGCTGGCCACCGCGGCCGCGAGCCTGGTCGCGACCACGCTGTCCGGCGACCCGGCCCGTGTCGGGGCACTGATTCTGTCCGCGCTCTTGAACACCGGGTTGTGCCTGGCATGCTTCCGGATCCTGACGCCGAAGGAGATCCCGTGGCGCGCCATGCTGCCCGGCTCGGTCGTGGCCGGGCCGCTGTTCACCGTCCTCCAGGCGTTCGGCGCCGTCCTGGTCGCTCATCAGCTGCGCCACGCCACCCAGGTCTACGGCTTCTTCGCCACCGTGATCGGCCTGCTGTCCTGGTTGTTCCTCGCAGCGCAGATCACCGTGTACGCCGCGGAGACGAACGTGGTTCGCGCCCGCCGGCTCTTCCCGCGCAGCCTGCTCCAGCCCCCGCTGACCGAGGGTGACGAGAGGGTGCTCGCGGACATCGCCCGCCAGGAGGAGCGCCGCCCCGAACAGCACGTCGACGTCGACTTCGACGACGGCCGCCGTCACGGCCGCTCCGAAGCGGACGGCGCCGGCCCATGAGCCGAGGCGTCCCGCGGGCCCTGCCTCCGGAGGAACGCCTCGAAGCCCCGCCGGTCCGGCTGCTCGACCGGCATCGGCCGCGGCCGCCCCGTGTCACCGCCCGGTACGGGGGCAAACGCGTGAAATGACTCCCAACCTGACCATGCCTTCGGCTTGGGCCGCACAGTCCGGTCCCGTCTGGATCCACCTGCTGGTGATGGCCTTCGCCGTTCTCGTCCTCGTAACGACCTCGACCCGGCGCAGGTAGTCCTCCCGTGCTGTTCCTGGCGCTGCTCGTACCGCCCCTGCTGCTGTGTGCCGTGCTGGGCCTCGCCCGCTACGAGGAGTACGTGCTGGGTCCGGCCGGAGGCAGCGCCCGCGCTCCTCGGGCCGGACACCCGCATGCCGCGCCGGCCGCCGGTACCCACCGCAGGGCATCCGGGCGCCCGGCTCCGCCGCGTCCCGGCGGCAGGCACAGGCGCTCCGCGGGCAACGGAGCGATCCGGCGGCGCAGACCGGGTAGGCGCCGTGCACCGCAAGAAGGGGGCGACTGGAGGAGGTGGCGGCCGTGGCGCGTCCCGTCTGGGCCGGAAATCTGTCGTTCGGGCTGGTCAGCCTGCCGGTCGGCATATACACGGCGACCGATAGCCACACGATCCGCTTCCATCAGCTCCAACGCGGCACCTCCGACCGGATCCGCAACCGCCGTGTGAACGAGAGAACGGGCGACGAGGTCCGGCCCGACGACATCGTGAAGGGCTACGACACCGGCGACGAGTACGTCCTGGTCGAGCCGAAGGAACTCGACGAGATCGCGCCGGGCCGCTCGCGGTCGCTGGAGATCGCCGGGTTCGTCGACCTGGCGGAGGTGGACCCGATCTTCTTCGACAGGACCTACTACCTCGGGCCCCGAGGAGCCGAGTTCGGGAAGGTCTACAGCCTGCTGGAGCAGGCCCTCGCCAAGGCCGGAAAAGCCGGGATAGCCACGTTCGTGATGCGCCAGCACGAGTACCTGGTCGCCCTCAAGGCCGAAAACGGCCTGCTCACCCTCCACACCCTGCACTGGGCCGACGAGATCCGGGACCCGGAGAACGAGATCGACGCCCTCCCCGGCAAGGCGAAGGCGGCGGAGAAGGAGCTGAAGATGGCCGAGCAGCTCATCGGCGCCATGAGCATGGACTGGGACCCGGAGCAGTTCCACGACACCTTCCAGGAGAAGGTCGCCGCCCTCATCGAGGCGAAGAAGACCGGCGAGACCGTGGAGAAGGCCGAACCCGCCGCCGAGCCGACCGGCGCGATCGACCTCATGGAAGCCCTGCGCGCCAGCATCGAGCGCGCCGGCAGCCCGAAGGCCACCGGCGGCAAGGCCACCGCCTCCCACCGGGCCTCCGCATCGTCCGAGGAGGCCGCCACGAAGCCGTCGGCGAAGAAGCGGATCCGCTCGGCGCCCAAGGAGGACCTGACCGGTCTGACCAAGGCCGACCTCTACAGGAAGGCCGCCGCCGCGAACCTCCCCGGCCGTTCGCACATGTCCCGCGACGACCTGGTCGAGGCCCTCACCTCGGCCGGGACATGAACGGCGAAGGAGGGCCGCCGAGGTGGTCCTGAGCCCTCCGGTGCAGCCGATGCTGGCGAGGGCCGTGGAGGCGATCCCCGGGCCCGGCACGATGGGCGAGCTCGCCTTCGAGCAGAAATTCGACGGCTACCGGGCCCTGCTGTTCACCGGCGGCCGGCCGGTGCTGCAGACCCGGCAGGGCGTGTACGTCCAGCACCGGTTCCCCGACCTCGCCGCCGCAGCCGTGCGGCTGCCCGACGGCCTGGTCCTCGACGGGGAACTCGTCGCCTGGGACGCCGACGCCGGCGGTCTCTCGTTCGAGGGACTGCAACGCCGTACGGCCGCCCGGGGCCGCACCGCCGCCCGGCTCGCCCCGTCGCTGCCCGCGTTCTTCATCGCCTTCGACGTCCTCCAGCAGGACGAAGTGGAGCTGCTCCGCCAGCCCTACTGGCACCGCCGGCAGCGACTGGAGAACCTGTTCGCCTCCCACCGGCTGACCGCGCCGTGGACGCTGTGCCCCATGACCACGGACCTGGTGAAGGCCGAGCAGTGGCTGGAGGAGTGGAGCGGGACGGAGACCGGGCTCGAGGGCATCGTGGTCAAGCCCATGCGCCAGCCCTACCAGCCGGGATGCAGAGGCTGGTACAAACTGCGGCGCCGGGACACCACCGAAGCGCTCATCGGCGCCGTCACCGGCACCCTGGCCCGCCCCCACCTCCTCCTGCTCGGCCGCCACGACTCCCACGGCCACCTGCACCCCGTCGGCCGCACCGGTCCGCTGCGCCCCGAGGCCGCACGCCTCGTCGCCGGCAGCCTGATCCCGGCCGACGAAGGGCATCCCTGGACGGGCATGCGGTTCACCTCGGCCCGGGGCAGCCGGAACCCCCTCGAAGTGGCCCTCGTCCAACAGGACCTCGTCGCGGAGATCAGCGCCGACACCGCCGTCGACCACGGAGGCGTCTACCGCCACCCCGTACGCTTCCGCCGCCTGCGCCTGGACATGCACCCGGACGGGGTACCCGCGTTCGGCCCGGATCCCGGGAGGGCGGCAGGGTGACACGCAGGTGGGCCCGCACCGTACGGTGCGGGCCCACCGGGGCCTCATGGCACACCGGCCGCGGCTACCAGCGGTACCACCGCCCGCCGCCGGTCCTCGGCCGGGCGACGAACCCCAGGAGCCAGAGCACCAGCACGGCGATCGCCACCCACCAGAGGACCTTCAGTGCGAAACCGGCGCCGAACAGGACCAGGGCGAGCAGAAGAACGAGGAGCAGGGGAACCATGGTCATCACCTCCGGGCCCTCGCATGCCCCCGGATGTCCCGTCCATGCGCGGCCGCATGCCCCCTCATTCACTCATCGATGTACACCCAGGGCGAGTTCACCTGCTCTCGGGTCGTCCGCCGCGTACGGTGGGGCCCGCTGTCGTTCCCGGCACGGGCGCGGGCACGGGCAGCGGGACATCGGCAGCGGAGGACAGGAAGCATGACGGAGACCACGGCGAACGAGCTGGACGAGCGGGTGCTGGGGCGTAGGTGGACCGTGCGTCTGGACGCTGCCGGTCGTGGCAGTACCGCCGTACGCGTCTCCTGCAGCCGCCCTTCCTGTGCCGAGGAGCGTCTGCCGACCACGGCCGCCGGCCGTGCGGCCGCGGTCGCGCACCTCAAGTCCCATCTGAAGGCGGCCCATGCCCCGCGGGTCGACGCCTACTGCGCGTGCCGGGCGGACAGCTGCAGCACCCACCTCCGCCCCACCGACCGCGAGCCGCGGGGGCAGGCCTGGCGGTGTGGCGGGGCGGTCGTCCTGGCCGTGGTCGCCGACCGGGAGGGCCGCTGGTGGCGGGCCATGGAGTGCTGCGCGCGCTGCGCGGCCGCCACGCCCGGCGCGAAGGTCGTCGTCGCGCCCCCCGTCGCCTCCGATCCGGCGGCCGGGACCGCGGTCGTCGCCGGCCGCCCGCCTGCGTGCGTGCCGCAGTTCTCCGGCGCTCCCACGCCCACGGCAGGCCAGGGGGAGGTGCCGACGCCGCGCCCCGCGCCTCCGCGACGCCACCAGCCGCAGAAGAAGATCGCGCAGCGGGTCGTCCCGCAGGACCTGAGGCCCGTGGTCCTGCGCGACGAACTCATCGAGCTCGGCGACCTGTTCCGCGCCTACCAGAAGCGCACGGAACCGGATCTGGGGCTGCTCGCCGACCTCCAGGAGCGCAAGGCCCGTGCCTTCTCCACCTGGGCCGACGTCACCTGCGACGGGGCCTTGCGGTGGGAGGCGCGGCGCGCCGAGCAGGCCGCCGCCACCGCACGCTCCCAGCACCTCCAGCGCACCGGCGGCGGCGTGGACGGCGAACCCGGGGTGGCCCGGCTGCTGACCGTGCCGACGCAGTGGGACCTCGTGCGCTCCCTCCTCGCCTACGTCGCCGACCACGCCCCGCTGCCGGGGCCGGAGGCACGCCTGCTGGTGCTGATGTTGACCCTGCGCACCGCGCGCACCGGCACCGGCAACCTCGTCGGGCAGGACATCGGCGCACTGGGCCTGACCGACCCGGAGGACCTGGTCGAGCAGCTGACGGCCTGCGGCTGGCTGGCGCTGCCCGGCGACGTCGGCGACCTGCTCGCCTCCCGGCCGGAGAATCCCACCTCGATCACCGTCCCCTCCCTGGTCCCCCCCGAGGACGGGCCGGGCCCGTTCACGTTCGGCAAGAAGATGCGGCCCAAGCTTTCCGGATGGGCCCAGAGGGTCGTCTCGGACAAGAAGCTCCGCAAGGCCAAGGCCTCCGCCGGCGTCCGGCTGCTCGCCCTGACGCTGGCCACGCAGGCCGGTGCCGCGGGCGAGCTGGGCTCCGGCGGCCAGGGCATCGCCCTGGAGTCCCTCTCGGAACGGGTCGCGGTCGATCCCGGCGAGCTGCGGCACCTGGTCGACGAGCTGACCGCGGCCGAGTGGCTCACCGCCCCGGTCGTCACCGACACCCATCTCACCGGACGGCTGACCGAACGCGTCCTCCCCCTCACCTGCCCCTTGCCGTAGCCCGTAACGGTGGTGAGGCCGCGGACGCGCTCGCGCCGGTGGGATCCCGCACGTCGCACGTGGCTCAGCGGAAGGCCGCGACGTTACGGGCGACCCAGCCGTCGAAGGGGCGCGGGCCGCGGCCGAGGACCCGTTCGACGTCCGGGCTGATGCGCAGTTCGGCGGCGTTCGGGGCGGCGATGATGTCCAGGGTGTCGTCGGCGAGCTCCGGCGGTACGGACCGGATCATGGCGGACTTGGCTTCCGCACGGGTGAGTTCGCGGAACCGCACCGGCGTTCCGAGCGCGGCGGCGATGGCTTCCGCCTGCCGACGCGGCGTGATCACCTCGGGCCCGGTCAGCTCGAAGACCCCGCCCGTATGCCGGTCGTCGAGCAGGCAGGCCGCCGCGACCTCGGCGATGTCCGAGGGGTCCACGACCGGAACCCCGACATCGCCGAAGGGCGCGGCGACCGTCCCCCGCGCGCGGACGGACTCCGCCCAGGCCAGTGCGTTGGAGGCGAAGCCGCCAGGCCGCAGGACGGTCCAGTCCAGGCCGGACCCGCGCAACGCGTCCTCGACCGCCCGCATCGCGATCCGCGAGGGGCCGAGCGGCCTGGTGGCCACGCCCTGCGAGGACAGGAGGACGACGCGGCGGACCCCGCCGGCCACCGCCAGGTCGATCACGTCGGCCGGTCTGGCACCAGGGGCGTGCAGGTCGCCGGAGAGCAGGAGGAACAGGGCCTGCGCCCCCTCCAACACGGCGGCCAGACCGCGCGGCTCGGCCAAGTCGGCCGCCACGTGCCGGACTCCGTCCGGTACGACGCCCGTGTGCCGCGACACCGCCGTCACCTTCTCGCCCGCCTCGGCCAGGGCCTGTGTCAAAGGCCGGCCGACGTTCCCGGTGGCCCCGGTCACCACAATCATGTTCAGCTCCTTGGCAGTTGTGCGCTGTGAAAGCCGACGCTAGGAGACGGACTTACTTTCCGTAAGGACATACCCGGAGGTAAGCTCCGGACATGAAGGAAGGCGCGCAGCTGACACAGGCCGAGGCGGGCAAGCCGTATGAGGTGTTTCACACCGACTGCCCCGCCCGCGACGTGGTCGACCACGTGACCAGCAGGTGGGGCATCTGGGTGCTGATCTCCTTGCGGAACAACAACCTTCGTTTCTTCGAGCTGCGCGACAGCATTCAGGGCATCAGCGAGAAGATGCTCGCCCAGACACTGCGCGCCCTCGTCCAGGACGGCCTGGTCTGGCGGGAGGTCGAAGCGACGACGCCACCCCAGGTCACCTACGGAGTGACCGAGTTCGGCCAGGACGTCGCCGAGCCCCTGACCGATTTGTTCGACCGGATCACCCGGCGGCTGCCGCCCGGTCGACGTCCGCCGCTGGGCGCCTGAGTGGTGTCGTCCATTCGGGCACGACGACCTCCTGGTAGGCCCGGTCCAGCACGGTGCGGCCCTGTTCGGTCGAGGACGTGAGGAGGACTTCGGCGTGGGCGGGTGAGGGTGTCCGGGCGATGAGGTCCTTCTTGTGCCGGCCGGTCAGGAGGCCGTGGCCGCGCGGTACCGCTTCGCCGCACACCGCGACGGGAACGGACACCGGGCCCGCCCCTGTCAGTGTTCCGCTACGTGCACGACGTCCTTGATGATCGTCCCCAGGCCGGACACGAAGTGGCAGACGGCCCCGCCCGTGAGGATCAGGGCGCCGAACAGGATCCAGCCGCCCGGGCCGCTGACCACCTCGAGGTCCGCAGCACCCGGTACGGCGTCCTCGACCGGTGCGCGCAGCATTTCTCTGGCGATGTGCGCCAGGCCGACCGCGGCATGGGCGGCTCCGGCGAGCGCCATGCCGGTGACACCGATGGCGAACCACTCGACTCTCCCGATCTCTGCCACCGTTCTCGCCTCCTCGCCGGTGAGGTGACCCCACCTTCACCTCCGATCCTCGGCGCCCGGAGAACGGGTCGGCAGGGGCCGAACGGGGCAGAGCAGGGGACCGTTGGGCCCCGGCCGGCTCGGCGTCGCCGTGCCCAGAAGTCGGCGTCGAGCATCATGATCGACTCGATGGCGGTCAGGCCACAAGCCCGAAGACGGTGTCGACCATGCGCTGGTACTCGATGATCGCCGGGGCGGCGGCGGACAGGTCGTCGTGCAGGCTCGCGGGCAGGTCGAAGTCCCGGCGGCGCCGGTAGAGGTTGACGAAGTTCACCGCCATGAACCACGACCGCTCGTGCTATTCGCCCTGGTACGTGCAGTAGTAGCCGGCCGCGCGCAGCATCGTGCCCGGCGTGCCCAGACCGGGGTCGAGCGGGCGGGACGACGCGCCACGGACCCGTCGGCGGCGTCAGCCGCGGGCGGGCGGGGGCGGGCGGTGCATCGCCCAGCGGATGGCGCCGGTGACCGCCGCCCCCGCGGGAGCGGCGCACCACCGTTCGGTCCGCGGGAGCAGCGGCAGGCCCAGGGGGTGTCGGGCCCAGGGCGGCAGCAGGGCCACCGCGGCCGCCGCGAGCATCGCGTACGGCGGCCGCGCCGGCCAGGGCAGCGGGGGCCGGAACAGGATGAAGTGGGCCGCGGCGCGGGCCTCGCTCGTCCCGCGCAGCTCCGGCCGGAAGGCTTCGATCCGCTCGGCCAGTTCGTGCGCCGTGCGGGGCGGTCGCACGATGCCCAGGGCCCGGCCGACCCGGGCCGCCGAGGCGACGTACGCGTCGCATTCACCGGCGTCCAGGCGCCGGGCACCGTAGCGCTGGTGGGCGCGCAGGAAGCTGTCGATCTCGGCGATGTGCACCCACTCCAGCAGGTGCGGGTCGTCGGCGCGGTACGGCTCGCCGTCGGGGGTGCGGCCGCGGATGCGGGCGTGCACCGCCCGTACGGCGTCCACCGCGCGCTGCGCGTCCTCGGCGGTCCCGTACGTGGTGAAGGCCAGGAAGGTGCTGGTGCGCTGGAGACGGCCCCAGGGGTCGCCCCGGTACCCGGAGTGGGCCGCCACCGCGGCCATCGCCCGCGGGTGCAGCGACTGCAGGAGCAGCGCGCTCAGCCCGCCGACGAACATCGAGGCATCGCCGTGGACACGGCAGATCGGCTCCTCGGGGGCGAACCACCTGGGGCCGGGAGTGTCGTGGATCCTGGACCGGTTCTCAGCGCCCGACGGACCGGCGACATGCCGGAAGAGGGCGTCGCCGAGGCGCTCGCGCGCGACTCGTGCCCGCGGCGACACGGGGCGCTCCAGCCCTCCCGACCGGTTCACCGTTCCATTGTCGTCCCGACCACCCGGTCAGCGGAAACCGTGCCGGTCACCGTCGCGCGGACGGATCGACGGATCGACGGGAGCGTGTCGGGCAGGCGTGGGCCCGTAGGACAGGCGCGTGAGGAGCGGCCGCCCGCCGTGCCCACCAGGTGCTTCGGGGACTTCTTCACGCCTCCGCCGCTGGTGCCTGCGCCCGGGCGGCGGCGTGGGCGGAGCGCCGGGCCGCCGCGGCATCCGTGACGTCCAGGAAGACCTGCTCCAGCTCCGGCCAGCGCCGTTTCAGCTCGCCGCGGACGCGGACCATCGCCTCCTCGACGGTCTCGCTGTCGTACCCGGGGGTCAGGTCGATGCCGGCGGCGAGGAGTACCGCGTCGGGACCCAGGCGCATGGTCAGCAGGGCCGTCACGGAGTCGATCTCGGGCTGTCCACCCAGGAAGGCGTGCACCTCGTCCCGCAGGCGCGGGTCGGCGGCCTCGCCGATCAGGTGGGCCCGGGCGCCCTTGCCCAGCACGTACGCCACGTACACGAGCAGGACGCCGATGAGGATGGAGGCGCAGGCCTCGTACGCCACCTGCCCGGTCGCCATGTGCAGCGCCATCCCCGCCATCGCCAGGAGCACGCCCACGCAGGCCGTGCCGTCCTCGGCGAGCACGGTCCGCAGGGCCGGATCGCGGCCCTGCCGCACCTCCTCGGCCATGCCGCGGCCGGCGGCCCGTGCGGCCCGCCGTACCTGGAGGACGGCGCGCAGCAGGGAAGCGCCTTCGGCGAGGAGGGCGACGAAGAGGACCGCCAGGCCGATCAGGTACCCCTCATGCGATTCCCCGCCGCCGGAGCGGAAGGCCTCCACTCCCTGGAACACCGAGAAGCAGCCGCCCGTGACGAAGATCCCGACCGCGGCCAGCAGCGACCAGAAGAACCGCTCCTTGCCGTAGCCGAAGGGGTGCCGCTCGTCGGCCGGGCGCCTGCTGCGGCGGACCGACGCGAGGAGGAACACCTCGTTGAGGCTGTCGGCCACCGAATGGGCGGCCTCCGAGAGCAGGGCCGGCGACCCTGCGACGAACCCTCCCACGGCCTTGGCCCCGCAGATCACGAGGTTCGCCGCGAGCGCCACCCACACCGTCGTGCGCGTCTCGCCGTCCCGTCCGCCGGGCGCGGCATGGTCCGTACCGCGGGCCGTGGCCTGCGGCCGCGGCCGCGAGTCACCCGTACGGGCGCCTGCGACGACGTCCCGGTGTACGACCATGATCTGCTCCTTCCCCCCTACCACGGCGGCCGGCCGCCTCCGCCCGTCCCTCTCGCGTGCTCGCTGTGCCGCAGTTCAAACACGACGCCGCGGGTGACCACGGCAATGCCGGGTAGGCGGGTGGTGAGGGGGTACGCCGGACGGGGTGAAGAGGGTGTGATGGCAGCCAAGAGTTCGCTGGCCCGCTACCACCGGCGACGGGACTTCTCCAGGACGGCCGAGCCCGAGGGCCGGCTGGAGGGACCGTCGGACGAGCGGCTCTCGTACGTCGTCCAGATCCATGACGCCAGCAGCATGCACTTCGACTTCCGGCTGGAAGCGGACGGTGTGCTGAAGTCCTTCGCCGTGCCCAAGGGGCCTTCCGACGACCCGCACGACAAGCGCTTCGCGACACCGACGGAAGACCATCCGCTGGAGTACCGCGACTTCGAGGGAACGATTCCGCGAGGTGAGTACGGCGGCGGCACGGTGATCGTCTGGGACCAGGGGACCTACCGCAACGCGACCACCGACCACGACGGCCACGGCATCCCCCTCACCGATGCGCTGGAGCAGGGGCACGCCTCGTTCCGGCTGGACGGCCGCAAGCTGCACGGCGGCTACTCGCTCACCCGCATCCGCGGCCCGGAGGACGGCGGAAAGGAAGCCTGGCTGCTGGTCAAACACGCCGATGGACGGGGACGGGCTTCCTCCACCGGTACTCCCGACCCGCGGCGGGCGAGATCGGTCCGCACCGGCAGGACCCTGAAGCAGGTCGCCGCCGACGCGCGCCCCGGGGCGGGGTGACCACCCTTGATCGCGGCCCCGGACCGGCTTCCGCAGGCACGGCGGCGCCCGCTGCACCCCCGGCGGCCTGCGCCGCCGCCTCGACGGCCTCGACGGCCTCGAAGGGGATCAGCCGCCTGTGCCCGCCGGCGAGGCCCGGGAGCGGGGCCGTGCACTGGTTCGCCCCGGGCCAGCCGTACAGGGCGCGCAGGCCGCGCAGGCCGCATCCACCGAATGGACCACCTCCGGCCTGGGGGTCCGCGAGCAACCGGTCGGGAGGGCCCGATGACCCCCGAGAAGCGGCCCGGGCCACCCCTGCGCCTGCGCACCGGCCGCCGCACCGTCGAGATCAGCCGGCCGGGCAAGGTCCTCTTCCCCGGTGACGGCATCACCAAGGCCGACCTCGCCGGCCACTACCGCACGGTGGCCCCGCGCATGCTGCCCCACCTGCGCGGACGGCCCCTCATGCTGGAACGCCATCCCGACGGGATCGACGGCCCGGCCTTCATGCAGAAGGACGTCCCGCACCACTTCCCGGACTGGATCCACCGTGCCGAGCTGCCCAAGGAGGACGGCGCCGTCACCTATCCGGTCTGCGACGACGCGGCCACCCTCGTCTACCTCGCCGATCAGGCGTGCACCACCCCGCACCGCTTCCTGTCCAGGGCCGACCGGCCCGACCACCCGGACCGGCTGGTGTTCGACCTCGACCCGGCCGGTGAGGACTTCGCCCCGGTGCGGGACGCCGCGCTCGCCCTCCACCGGCTCCTGGAGGAGCTGGAACTGCCGTCCCTGCTCATGACCACGGGCTCCCGCGGCCTGCACGTCGTCGTGGCCCTCGACCGCCGTGCACCCTTCGACGACGTACGGGCCTTCGCGCGCGGTGTCGCCGACGTCCTGGCCGCCCGCCATCGCGACCGGTTCACCACCGAGGCCCGCAAGAAGGCCCGCCGCGGCCGCCTCTACCTCGACATCGGGCGCAACGCCTACGCCCAGACCGCGGTCGCTCCGTACGCCGTCCGGGCCCGCCCCGGCGCCCCCGTCGCGGCCCCGCTGGCCTGGAGCGACCTCGACGATTCCGGCCTCACCGCCCGCCGCTGGACCCTCTCCACCCTCGACGGCCTGCTGGCGGACGACCCCTGGAGGGACCCTCCCCGGCCCCGCTCCCTCCGGAGGCCACGCGAGCTCCTCACCTCACTGGGCCGGGACGAAGGACTCCCGACGCCATGACACGACGACGACACGCGACCGTACTAAGGCTGATGGACCGCTACGGGCAGACCCACGCCGAGGAAGCCGGAATCAAGCTGCGGGACACCCCCGCGCCCCTCTACCAACTGCTGGTCCTCTGCGTGCTCTTCTCCGTGCGCATCAAGGCCGACATCGCCGTGGCCGCCGCCCGCGAGCTGTTCGGAGCCGGAATGCGCACGCCGCGGGCCATGGCGGACGCGTCCTGGCAGGACCGGGTGGACGCACTCGGGCGCGCCCACTACCGCCGCTACGACGAGAGCACCGCCACCGCGCTGGGTACCGGAGCGGAACGCGTCCTCGACCGGTACCGGGGCGACCTGCGCCGTCTCCGCGACGAGGCCGACGGGAACCCGGACCGGATCCGCGAACTGCTACGGGAGTTCCCGCGGATCGGGCCGGTGGGCGCCGACATCTTCTGCCGCGAGGCCCAGGGCGTGTGGCCCGAGCTCTGCCCGTCGTTCGACGACCGCGCACGCGAGGCCGCCTCCGAACTCGGGCTCCCGACCACACCGCACGGCCTCGCGCGCCTGGTGGACGCCGAAAACCTGCCGAGACTGGCGGCCGCCCTCGTGAGGGCCGAGCTGTCCAAGAACGCCGTCCACGACCTCGTGGAGACCGGCTGACAGAACCCGGTGAGCGGCAAGCCGCTGGGGCTGAACGGCCGGCAGTCGAGCGGCGCGCCGTCGTCCGCGGGGAGCGTCACGCAGCGGAGGGCCGGTCACAGGTGAGGAAGAGGAAGCCGCTCGGCAGGGCGGCGTAGGCGGTCAGCTGCCACTGGCGCACGTCGAAGCCGGTGCTACCCGCGAGCAGCGGCATGCCGGCGCCGGTGGTGATCGGGGACAGCTTGACGATGAGCCGGTCTCGGGGACGGCCGTCGACCCGCCGACGGGCCCGGGGGCCGCTGTGTGGCCAGCGGACGCCGGGGGCTTGGCCTGACCGCCTACGCGGGGGGCATGGACGCGGCCACGGCGGTGCCTGCGGCGGGACGACGGAGCGGTGCCGTGCCGGTGGCCCGCAGGCGGCACCCCAGGGGGAAGGGATACCGCCTGCGGTCGCCGACCGTGAGGTCACCGGACCGGCGAGGCGTACCACCGTCATCAGCGCGTGTGTCCCCGTCCGGCACACCCAAACCCCCTTCCAGGTACCGGATTTCAAGGCTTCTTCGGAGAACTGCGGCACGCCGCCGAGAAGACAAGCCGGTGGGACTCCGCGCGGCACGGCCGCGCAGCGCCGGTTCGCCGCCACCGGCGTGCGGACCGGGAATCGGCCGGCCGCCGGCTGGTACGGCGCATGTGACCGCGGTGTACGGAACGTGTCACAGGGCCCGTACCGCCAGGTCCTGCGGCTTCCCCCGGAGCCCCGGGGTGGGATGGCTACGGGCCACAGCGGCCCGCAGCAGGCCGCCGGGAGGGAGGGGTGGGCACCTTGGCACGCCTCCGACACCGCACCGCCGACAGGGGAAGAACCACCGGAGGGGCCCGGGGAATCGGCCGGACCGGAGCAGACGGCACGGCCCGACGCGGTCCCCGGACGGCAACCGCCTGGTCGTCACCAGAGGCGGCGTTGACGACGCGGATCCCGAACACCTGCACCTGGTACGGGCCGACGGCACCGCGCTGACCCAGCTCACCAAGACCGGTTCCCATGACCTGGGGGCCGACTGGCGCCCGTGAACCGCCCCGCGCCACCGTCGGCCTCGTCGCCGCCGAGCGGTTACCCGTTGACGGCTTCGGTCACACGGTTCCAGTCGTCCAGGTCCGCGGTGCGGGCTTCCAGGGCGGTGCGCATGGCGGCGGCACCGGCGGTGCCGAGGGCCAGACGCAGCGGGGGGTTGGGGGTGTCGACCGCGGTGCGGATGCCCTCCGCGATCCGGGCAGCGGAGGAGAACGCGGATGCGGGCAGTTCCCCGATGCCCTTCTGGACCTCGCGGACGGTCTGGTCGTAATCGTCGAGCCCCGCGGCGACGTCGAGGTGGGACAGGAAGGGGGTGGCGGTCATTCCGGGCTGGATGACCGTGACCTTGATGCCGAGCGGTGCGACTTCGGCCACCAGCGCGTCCGACAGGCCCTCGACCGCGTACTTGGTCGCGGCCAGCAGTCCCACGCCGGGGTGGGCGGACTGCCCGTAGACCGACGAGCCCTGGAGGACGTGTCCGGACCGCTGGGAGCGGAGTACCGGCAGTGTCGCGCGGAGCACGTTGAGCACTCCGAAGACGTTGGTGTCGAACACGGCGCGGACTTGCGCGTCGGAGGCTTCCTCGACGGCTCCGAAGAGTCCGTAGCCGGCGTTGTTGGCGACCACGTCGATGCGGCCGAAGCGCGAGAGCGTGCGCTGCACCGCTTCCCGGACGGCCTGCTCGTCGCTCACGTCCGCCCGGACGGTGAGCAGGCGGTCGCCGTGCGCTTCGGTCAGTTCGCCCAGGGAGGCGGTGTCGCGGGCGATCGCCGCGACGGCCTCTCCGTGCTGCAGTGCCTGGAGGGTCAGTTCGCGGCCGATGCCGGAGGTCGCACCGGTGATGAGCCAGGTGCGGGCGGTGGCCTGCTGGTTCGATGTTCCGTTCATGTTGCGACCGTAAGTCGTTAGCTCATAACGAGTCAAGCGTGTGGGTGCCGAGCGTTGCCTGTGAGGCGATTTAGCCTCTCTTCCTGCTGCTGTAGGATGGGGTGATGAGCAGTACTGCATCCGGATCCGCGAAACCCGGCCCGCGTACGGTCACGCCGATGGTGGAAACGCTCCTCGCGTTCGTGAACACCCGCGCCGACGGGGCCGGACGACCGGAGCTGTTCGGCGACGGGGAGGCGTTCGCGGCATGGCTCGCGGAGCACGACGAGTTCGGCGGCGAGATCGTGGCGACCGATGCCGACGCGGCAGCCGCGCGCGAGCTGCGTGACGCCCTGGTGACCCTGCTGCTCGCGCACTCGGGTGACGAGGAGAGCCTCGGCGAGCCGCTGCGGCACGCCGAGCGGCACCTGCGACGCGCCGGTGCGCTCTACCCGCTGGCGACGGTGGTCACGGCCGGCGGCGTCGAGCTGGCGTCACCGCAGGACGGGGTGGCGCACGTGTTCGGGAGCGTACTGGCCGCGGTGACGACCTTCGCCCAGGCCGGCGACTGGGGGCGCGTCAAGGCGTGCCGCAACCCCCCGTGCCATTTCGGATTCTTCGACCGCACCCGCAACGGGGCCGGGCTGTACTGCAGTACCGGCTGCGGCTCCCAGGTGTCCATGCGCAACTACCGCCGGCGGCAGCGCCGGGAGAACGACGCACCGCCCGAGGCGTGAGGGACGCCGCGGCGTACGACCTGCGCCCGTCCCGCGCCGCTGGAAAACCCCCCTCACGCGGAAGAGCCAGGCCTGCCCCGCCAGTCCCGGAGGATCTCCTCGACCGTCAGGTTCATGACGGCGGGCTTCTGCCCCGGGGAGGCGCTCCTGATGCGGGCGCTGACCCGCTGGGCTTCCTCGGTGGTCGGCAGGTATCCGACCAGGATCAGCGGGAGCAGGAGGCGCCGCACGAGGAGTTCGTTGTCGGAGGTGATGTGCGGGCGGCGCACGACCGAGACGTTGACCCGGACGGCATGTTCATTGCCCGGCGGGACGCCCGGCCGGTCCGTCTCGATCGCGGCGTAGCGGAAGCCGTGGGCCAGGTCGCAGGAAGAGCAGCCGGCAGGGCCGCGGCCGAGCCGGTCTCCGCATCCGGAGCACACCAGCCTGTCCAGAGCCGCATCGACCACCCGCCAGTCATGGCGGTCCGGTTCGGCCGCCACCATCTCGGCCAACCCGGCCTCCTGGCCGGCGTCGGCACTGGCGTCCCAGTCGTGCAGGAAGACGGCCCACTGCTCTTCCACGATGCCGTCCACCAGATCCCGGCAGGACGTGCAGGCCGGTGCGCCACCATACTCGTATCCGCCGCACCCTGCGCAGCGTCGCAGGGCCGCTCCGGCCTCGGGTCTCGTCATGCCCCTCCTCCCCCGGCGCCGGTGGGGACCAGGCGCCACCCAGCGGCCCCTCACCCCGTCACGGCCCTGTCTTCCTTCGCCATGGTGGCAGGAACCGGCAGCGTGCCGGCCCCCGGCCATCGTCCCTCCGCGGCGGGAACGACGTGCCGCACGGCCCGTGGGAAAACCGGATGCCAGGCAGGGTGCGCTGTGGCCACACTGGCCGCACCACACACCGCCCCACCCCGAAGGACGTCCTCGCCCGTGCAGGCTGCCGTCACCGTCACTCCCGCCCAGATCCCCGAACTGCTGCTCGGCCTCGCCACCGTGCGGCCCGTTTTCCTCTGGGGGGCGCCCGGCATCGGGAAGTCCTCGCTCGTCAGGAAGTTCGCCGAATCCCTGGGCCTGGAATGCGTCAGCCTCCTCGGCACGCAGCTCGCCCCGGAGGACCTGATCGGCGTACCCCAGATCCGCGACGGCCGCTCGGTCTTCTGCCCGCCCGAGGCCATCGCCCGCGACGAGCCGTACTGCCTCTTCCTCGACGAACTCAACGCCGCCGGCCCGGACGTCCAGAAGGCGTTCTACTCGCTGATCCTCGACCGCCGGATCGGCTCCTACGAACTGCCCGCCGGATCCGTCGTCATCGGCGCCGGCAACCGCGCCACGGACAACGCGCTGGCCCGGCCCATCGCCTCCGCCCTGGTCAACCGCCTCACCCACGTCCACCTCCAGGCGTCCGCACAGGACTGGCTGGTGTGGGCCGGCGAGCACGGCATCCACCCGTGGGTCACCGACTACCTCACCGACCGCCCCGACCACCTCTGGTCGCAGCCGCCCAAGACCGAGGAGCCCTTCTCCACCCCGCGCTCCTGGCACATGCTCTCCGACGCCCTGCACTCCTTCGGCGCGGAGTTGGACGAGCAGACCCTCAAGGTGGTCGCCCACGGCACCCTCACGCCCGCGCACGCCGTCTCCTTCTGCGGCTATGCCAAGATCGTCCGCCACACCTTCGGCATCGAGGCCATCCTGAAGGGCGACGCCTCCTGGCCCGCCCGGCTCCAGGACCGCGACCTGCTCTACTACCTCGCGGAAGCCTTCCGGGGCCGCCTGCTCAAGGAACTCCCGGCGCAGAAGGAACACGTCTCGCCCGCCCTGCGCCAGCACACCCACCGCTTCAAGTCGCTCCTCGTCCAGCTCGCCGAGATCTCCGTCGAGGTCGCCCAGACCGTCATCGCCGACGACGCGGACGGCCTGCCCGTGCTGCCCGGGTGGTTCCTGATCGAGGCCGCCCGCGACATGCCCCGCCTGGTCGAGGCCCGCCGGTGAGCCGGAGCGGAAAGGCCCGGGCGAAGGCCGCCGCCAAGCCCGACCCAGCCACCCAGGCCTTCGCCGAGGGCCTGGCCCTGGTCAAGCGGAACCCGGCACTCGGCGCCCTCAGCGGCAAGATCTGCCGCGAGGCCGGCTGTGCGCAGTCCCCCGACGGGGGCCTGGCCGCCGTCACCTCCAACGGCGTCGTCCACGTCCACCCCACCCTGCGGGCCGAACCCCGCGAGTGGGCGTGGACGATCGCCCACGCCCTGCTCCACCTCGGTTTCGGCCACGTCCCGGCCTCCAAGGACGAGGACCGCGCCCAGCCGGACGCCTTCGACCTCGCCGCCCGCTGTGCGGTCGTCAACCGCTTCCTGCTGACCTTCCCCGTCGGCCGTGCCCCCGACCACCTGCCCGCCGAGTATCCCGGCGGCGACGAGGACGAGCTCGCCGCCCGCTGGCGCCGCGACGGCATCCCGCCCGCCTACGAACACTGCGGCACCGCCGGGCGCGGCCCCGACCAGGTCCTGACCACCTGGGCGGCCTGGGGCACCGCCGTCCCCGACTGGCAGACCGGCTTCGCCGCCGCCCTGACCCGCAGCGTCTCCGCCGCCATGGACGTGGCCGGCGGCCGCCGCGACCGGACCACCGGAGAACGCGTCGCCCAGCGCCCCTGGGACCGGGCCCTGAACTGGTTCGTGTCCTCGTACCCGCTGCTCGGCGGGCTCGCCGCCGGCCTGACCGTCGTCGCCGACGCCGAACTGGCCCGCGCCCAGGACATCGCCGTCGCCGCCGTCAGCGCCACCGCCGGCGAGATCTACGTCAACCCGCTGCGCACCTTCGAGGACGACGAGTGGCGGTTCATCCTGGCCCACGAGATGCTGCACGCCGCCCTGCGCCACGGTGAGCGCCGCGGCGGCCGCGACCCGTACCTGCACAACGTCGCGGCGGACTACGTCGTCAACGACTGGCTGGTGGAGATGCGGATCGGCAGCATGCCCGAGGGGCTGCTGCACAACCCGGCGCTGCGCGGGCTCTCCGTCGAGGAGGTCTACGACCGGATCGCCACCGATCTGCGCCGGATGCGGCGCCTGGCCACCCTGCGCGGCAGGGGCGCCGGGGACATCCTGGGCGAGCCCCTCGCGCACGGCGCGGGGCGTCCCTACGCGGATCTCGACGAGTTCTACCGGCGCGGCCTCGTCCAGGGCTTCGACCTGCACGTCCGCGATGGGCGCGGCCTGCTGCCCGCCGGGCTCGTCCAGGAGATCCGGGCCCTGGCCCACCCGCCGGTGCCCTGGGACGCCCGGCTCGCCCGCTGGTTCGACGATTACGTGCCGAGGCCGCAGGCCGTACGGTCCTACGCCCGCCCGGCGCGCCGCCAGGCCTCGACCCCCGACATCCCCCGCGCGGGCCGGTACTTCCCACCCGAGGAGACCGCCCGCTGCACCTTCGGCGTGGTGCTCGACACCTCCGGGTCGATGAACGCCGCCCTGCTCGGCAAGGCGCTGGGCGCGATCGCCTCGTACGCCGAGGCACGCGACGTACCGGCGGCGCGGGTCGTCTTCTGCGACGCGGCACCGTACGACGCGGGCTACGTCCCGCCAGCCGAGATCGCGGGCCGGGTCCGGGTCCGCGGCCGGGGCGGCACGGTGCTCCAGCCCGGCATCGACCTGCTCCAGCGCGCCGAGGACTTCCCTCCCGCGGCGCCGCTGCTGGTGATCACCGACGGCTGGTGCGACACCCTGCGCATCCGCCGCGAACACGCCTACCTGATCCCCCAGGGCGCCGGTCTCCCCTTCACCCCGAAAGGCCCGGTCTTCCGCCTGACCTGACCGCCGCCCAGGCACCCGGCCCGCGGCCGGGCAGGCGGCCGCCGCAGGTGGCGGCGAGGACGATGTGCACGGCCACCTGCCCGCAACCACCACATCATTCCCGCTTGGAAGGCTCCCGGACGTCCGGAGAAGTTGTCTGTACAACATGGAGCCGCGTTCATGTCCACCCTGACGGCCGCACCACCGCTCTGGCTGCGCGACAACTGTCCCTGCACCACAGGCCGGGACCCGCGCAACGGCCAGAAGCTGTTCCAGATCACCGACCTGCCCACCGGGCTCACCGTGGACGCGGTCCTCGACACCCTCACGGCGGACGGGGCGCCCGCGCGGGAGGTGGTCTGGGCTCCCGACGGCCACCGTTCCGTCTATCCCGAGGCCTGGCTCGGCGCCCACCTCCCCGGCGCCCGGACCGCCGCCGGCGACGGGCGCACCGAGGACGACAAGGAGCTGTGGGACGCGGCAGGGGTCGTGGGCCGGTTCCCCGAGGCCGGCTGGTCGGTGAAGCTCCGCAGCTCGCCGAAGCCGTGGAGGCGGGGCGCGCCCAGCACCACGCGGCGGGTGCCGCGCCGGGAGGTGACCAGCCCGTCGGCGTGCAGCGACGCGAGTGCCTGGCGCACGGTCCCCCTGGACACGCCGTAGCGGCGGCCGAGTTCGTCCTCCGCCGGCAGCTTCGCCCCGGAGCCGTACTCCCCCGCCGTGATGGCGGCGCGCAGGTCCGCGGCGACCTTCAGATACGGGAGTGTCCTCGACCGTCGCTCGCTCACGCGCCCACCTTGTCATGGCCGCCCGCCCTGATCGGACGGTGCACGGCGCGGGGCGAAACGCTGGGCCACCTGCCTGACGCCGTGGCCCTGTCGGCCGGCCCGAAGGCACGGGTCCCTGCACACTCGGTGCTCCCGGGCCGGGCGGCCGCTCCCGGCTCCGAACCCGGCGAGGAGCACCGCGTGGACCTGCATCTCACGGACAGGGTGGCCCTGGTCACGGGAGCGAGCAAGGGCATCGGGCTGGCCGTCACCCGGGCGCTCGCCGACGAGGGCGCGCGGGTGGTCGCGGCCGCCCGTACGGTGGACGGGCCGCTGGCCGAGCTGGCGGCGAGTGGGCGGGTGCGGCCGGTCGCGGTCGATCTGACCACCGAGGACGGACCGGCGCACGCGGTCCGCGACGCGGTCGAAGCGTTCGGCGGGCTCGACATCCTCGTCAACAACGTCGGCGCCGTCAGCCCGCGACTGGGCGGCTTCCTGTCGGTCACCGACGAGGAGTGGACCCGGGCCCTGACCATCAACTTCCTCACGGCCGTCCGGACCACCCGGGCCGCCCTCCCCCACCTCATCGAGCGCGGCACGGCGTCCGTCGTCAACGTCAGCTCCGTCAACGCCTTCCTCCCCGACCCCGGAGTGATCGACTACTGCGCGGCCAAGGCGGCCCTCACCAACTTCTCGAAAGCACTCTCCAAGGAATTCGGCCCGCACGGCGTACGCGTCAACACCGTCAGCCCCGGCCCGGTCGAGACCGGGCTCTGGCTCGGCGAGCGCGGTGTGGCCGCGACGCTCGCCGCCGGAACGGCACACACCCCGGACGACATCGTCACCAAAGTCTCCGCCCAGCTCGTCACCGGACGCTTCACCCGCCCCGAGGAAGTCGCCGACCTCGTCGTACTCCTCGCCTCCGACCGGGCCGGCAACACCACGGGATCCGACCACACCATCGACGGCGGCCTGATCACGACCCTCTGAACCGGCTCCCGCAGGGGCATGTCATCGGGCCCGGCGGTAGCTGCGGCGCTCGGCCGGGTGCGCGACGCCCGTCGGGTGCAGGCGGTCGGTGAGGAAGGTGAGGATCGCGTCGCGTGCCCGGACCGTGGGGTGGCCCGCCTCGTCGACGAGGTGGGCGGTGACGACGCTGTGCGGCGTGCCGACCAGGTCGGCGAAGAAGGGCGGCGGCGCGGGGTTGGCTGCCGTGTCCGGGAGGACGCGGCCGTCGAAGGCGTCTCCGAGCAGGGCCCGGTAGGCGGCGAAGCGCTGCCCCGTGCACCAGCGGTCGCCTTCGAAGCGGTAGGCGAGGACGGTGAGTCCGTCGCGGTCGAGGCGGTCGCGCACCGCGCGGGCGTCCGCCGGGTCGAGTTCGATTCCGCCGGGGTCGTCGAGCGGCAGCGAGGGGTGGTTGACCACCGGGGCGATCACGGCGGGCTCCAGGGCCATGGTCAGGGCGAAGTTTCCGGTGAAGCACAGGCCGATCGCTCCCACTCCCGGCCCGCCGCACTCCTCGTGGGCCTGGCGCGCCAGGCCGCGCAGCCAGAGCGTCACCGGGCTGGTGCCGCCTCCGGCGAAGGCGCGGAACTCCTCGCTGACGCATGCGCGGCGGACTACTTCCCGGCCGCCCTCGACCGTGGGAAGGGCGCCGTCCGTCCCGAAGAGGGAGGGGACGTGGACGGTGAAGCCCGCGTCCCGCACCCACCGTGCGAGCCGCAGGACGTCGGGGCTGATGCCCGGCATCTCGGGCAGCACCACGACCGCGGGACCGGCCCCGGCCACGTACACGGTCTTCTCCACCCCCTCCACGGCCACGGTCCGGCGGGTGAAGTCGGTGATCGGATCGTCTTCGGTCATGGGGCCAGCCTGACGCGCGACCGGCCGCCGGGGGAGGGGCGGGATCGCCAGGACCGGGGGTGATCCCGCCATACCCTGGGAGGGAGCGGGACGGAGCGAGGGGCAGCAGGGGGTACGGATGGGGGCGGGAGACGGGCAGCCGGCGGCGGGCGGCGACGGGCCGGGGGAGCTGCGGGTCGGGGTCCTGGCGTACCCGGGCTGCTTCGCGTCCGAAGTGTTCGGCGTGCCGGACCTGTTGACGATGGCCGGGCACGTCGCCGGGCCGGACGCGCCGGGCTGCCGGGTGTCGGTCGTCTCGCCCCGCCGCCGGGTCACGGCCTCGGGTGGCGCGAGCCTGGACGTACGGCCCCTGCGCGAGGTGGACGTCCTCGTGGTGCCCGGCTTCGAGCTGCGGGCGGGAGCGGATCTCGACGCCCTGCTCGGCCGGCTCAGCCCGGAGACCGCGGCGATCCGGGCGCAGGCCGCCGACGGCACCTCCGTCGTCTCCCTGTGCGTCGGCGCGTTCCTGCTCGCCGAGGCGGGCCTCCTCCAAGGGCGCCGGGCCACCACCTCCTGGCTGTACGCCGGGGAACTGGCCCGGCGCTGTCCCGATACGGAAGTGCAGCCCCAGCACCTGGTCGTCACCGACACGGGGGTGACGACCACGGCCGCCTTCAGCGCGATGTACGACTTCGCGCTGGACCTGGTCCGCCGGCACCACGGCGCCCGCGTGGCCCGGGCCACCGCCCGTGTCGCGCTCCTCGACGAGGCACGGGCGTCCCAGACCCCGTACGTCGACACCCGGCTCCTGCCGCAGCCCGGCCGGGAGTTCTCCCAGCGGGTCATGCGCCGGCTCGACCAGAACCTCGCCGAGCGCTACGACCTCGCCGCCCTCGCGGACGCCTTCCAGGTCAGCACCCGCACGCTGCTGCGCCGCTTCGCCGAGGAGACCGGACACAGCCCTCTGGTCCACCTCCAGGCCGCCCGGGTCCGCCGGGCCCGCCATCTGCTGGAGTCCACCGACCGCACCGTCGCCGCGATCGCGGAGGCCGTCGGATACCAGGACCCCGGCACCTTCGCCGCGCTCTTCGCCCGCCACACCGGCCACCGCCCGAGCGCCTACCGGACCGCGTTCCGCCGGCGTCGCACCGGCCCGGTGTGCGCCCCGTAGACGGGTACGTCCGCGTCGTGTCGTGTGGTGCGGCGGGGCTGCGTCCCGGGGCGCCGCTCCGGTATCGGGGCGGTGTTAGCCTGCGGGCATGCGCGCTCCGCTCGGGATCTTCGACAGGTTCGACCACGCCGTACCGGCCCCCGCCTGCCTCGGCCGGCTCACCCCGCCCGTGGCCGAGGCGATCGGCGGCTGGTCCGGGGACGTCCCCGCGGACCGGATCCTGTACGTGGACACCGACCCGGCCATCGCCGACACCGCCGCCTTCGTCGCGCACTACGGGCAGGAACTGCTCGGCCGGTCGGCGAACTGCGTGGTGGTCGCCGCCAAGCGGGGCGGCGAGACCACCCTCGCCGCGTGCCTGGTGCCCTCGTACGGGCGGCTCGACGTGAACGGGGCGGTGCGCCGCCACCTGGGCGCCCGCAAGGTGTCCTTCGCGCCGATGGAGAAGGCCGTCGAGGCGACGGGCATGGAGTACGGGGGCATCACGCCGGTGGGCCTGCCGGCCGCCTGGCCGCTACTGGTGGACGCGGCCGTCGCCGAGATGCCCTACGTGCTCGTCGGCAGCGGACGCCGACGCGGCAAACTCATCATGCCCGGCGCGGCGTTCACCCAGCTCCCCTCCGCCGAAGTCCTCGAAGGCCTCGCCCTCACCCCCTGACCCCGGCGGCCCCGTCTCACCCTTCCGACACGGCCGCTGCCGCAGGTCCTCGGTCGTCATTTTGCCCGTCCGCTGCCGGGGGCATCGCACAGTGCGCGGTCGACGAGGTCACCGGCGGCCTTGTTCTGCCGGAGCGTCCGGTCGAGGTCGTTGAAGCTGGTGGACATGGAGACGGTGACGGCCCGACTGCCGTCTTCGGTCGCGCCGTTCACCGTGATGTAGCCGGCTTCGCCTCCTTCGTGGCTCCAGTAGCGGCCGCCGCAGCTCAGGGGACGGCTGACCAGGCCGAGGCCGTAGCGCCCGCCGGGCCAGAACGCCTCGGTCCGCTCGTCCACCGGGACGGTGTCCCGCATCTCGGCCATGCGCGCCCCGGTCAGCAGCTTGCCGCCCAGCAGTGCTCGGAAGAAACGGTTGACGTCCGCCGTCGTGGAGACGTAGCCGCCGAGGTCGGGGACGATCTGCTCGGTGACGTCGGTCCGTTCGCCGGGGGCGAAGACCTGGTAGCCGTCGGCGTGCGGACTGCGAAGGGTGGGCGTGGTGCCCGCCAGGTAGGTGTGGTTCATGCCGAGCGGTTTCAGGATCCGGCGCGTGACCTCTTCCCGCCATGGGCGGCCGACGGCCCTTTCGACGATCATGCCGAGGACGACGTAGCCGGTGTTGGAGTAGCCCCAGCCGGTGCCCGGTGGGAAGTCCGGCTGGTGCTTCATCGCCCGGGCGACGATCTGTTCGGGGGTGTAGGTGTCGTAGCGGTGTTGGAGGTACTCCTGCGGGGTGTCGAATCCGGGAAGGTCGTCGTGGAGGCCGCTGGTGTTCTGCAGGAGCCGGCGTACGGTGATCTTCCGTCCGTCGTTGCCGTTGCCGTCGATCACACCGGGCAGCCGGCGGTCCACCGTGTCGTCCAGGGACAGCTGGCCCTCGTCGACCAGTTGCAGGATCACCGTGGCCATGAGCGCCTTGCCGGTGCTGGCGATCCGGAAGTGGCCATCGCTGGGCACCGGGCGGTTCGTGCCCGCCACGGCGACCCCGGCGGTGGCGACCAGCTCCCGGCCGGAGGTGGTGGTCACCCGTGCCTGGACGCCGGTGACCCCCAGCGCCTCGATGGCCCGGGTGTCACGGCGCAGGTCGTCCCGCTGGTAGCCGGGGGCGGACGTCAGCGCCGCGCCGGCCGAGGACTGGACGGCCACGGCCACTCCCGCTGTGACGAGTGCGGCCGCCGCGAGGGCCCAGGCTCGGCCGATACGACGCCTGCGCTGCCGGGACGGGCTGTGCTGCGGCGCGGAGGCCGGAGTGGTGGATGTCATGGGCCGCACGCTAGGGATGCGTCGAGTGCGGCGTCGCTACCCCGGGCGGCCGAAGGGAACCTACAGGTGGCTGTAGTGCCGTAGCGGCGCCCGGCACGTACAGTGGCGCGTCCGAAAGCCGCTCCCCGGTCCCGTACGACAGACGAAGGCGAAGCTGTGCACGGCATGATCAGCGAGGCCCCCGCACGGTTGGTCCAGACCGGGCGCAGCGGACGCTACCTGCTCGGCGCCCTGCTGACCGCGGCGGTGACGCTCCTGGCGGCGCCGCTGCTGTGCGTACCGTCGCTGGCGGCTCCGTGGGCGGAGCGCCACCGCCGAAGCGCCGCGGCCTTGCTGGGCGAGGCGGTGGAACCCCGCCGTCGCACCCTCCGCCGTGATCTCGCGTGGCTCGTCACGCAGGTGGCCACCGGCCTGCCCGCGGGCACGCTCGCCCTGCTGTGCCTGGGCAACCTGCTCCTGACCCTCGTCGTCACCGTGGGGTGGTGGGCCTTCCCCGCGTCGGATCCGCCACGCCTGCTGCTGCTCTCCGTCCGCATCGACGGCTGGGGATCGGCGCTGACGGTCAACCTGGCGCAGTTCCTGCTCCTCGCGGCGCTGGCCGCCACCGTCCTGCCACCGCTCGCCCGGCTCCACGCACGGTGCTGCCTGGCGGTTCTGGCATCGTCTCCCACGGAGCAGCTGACCGCGCGCGTCACCGAGTTGACCCGGACGCGCGCGGACGTCCTTCACGCGCACGGCGCGGAACTCCGCCGGATCGAACGCGACCTCCACGACGGCACCCAGGCCCGGCTCGTGGCCATCGCCATCCGGCTCGCCGTGGCCGGGGAGACCCTTCCCCGGGACCCGGACTCGGCCGCCGCGCTCGTACGGCAGGCCCGAGCCGAGACCGAGGAGGCCATGACCGAGCTGCGCTCCGTCATCCGCGCCATCTACCCCCCGGTCCTCACCGACCAGGGCCTCGTCGGCGCGCTCGGCACCCTGGGCACCAGGGCCGGCGTGCCGACCCGCATCGACATCGGCGACCTCGGTGAGGTGCCCGCCGCGGTCGAGGCGGTCGCCTACTTCGCCGTCACCGAGGCGCTGGCGAACATCGCCCGGCACAGCCGGGCCACCAAAGCCGCCGTCCACGTCACCCGCAGCGGCGGAACGCTGTCCGCGGAGATCACCGACGACGGGACCGGCGGGGCGGAGGTGTCCCGGGGCAGCGGCCTGGACGGAATCCGCCGCCGCGCGGCCGCCCTGGACGGCACCATGAAGATCAGCAGCCCGCCCGGCGGGCCGACCACCCTCACCGTGGAGCTGCCGTGCGCGTAGTCATCGCCGAGGACAACGTCCTGCTGTCCTCGGGACTCGAACTCCTGCTGAGCTCCCAGGGCTTCGAGGTCGCCGCGATCACGCAGGACGCCCCCGGCTTCCTCGCGGCCGTCGAGACCCACCGCCCGGACGTCACCATCGTCGACGTGCGGCTGCCCCCGGCCTTCCGCGACGAAGGAATCCGCGCCGCCCTCCGGGCCCGCCGCGACCACCCCGGACTTCCCGTCCTGGTCCTGTCCCAGTACGTCGAGCAGGAGTACGCCGGCCGTCTCCTCTCCGACACCCGCGGTGGCATCGGCTACCTGCTCAAAGACCGGGTGAGCCGCATCGCGGAGTTCACCGACGCCCTGCGCCTCGTGGCCGGCGGCGGTACCGTCATGGACCCCGAGGTCATCGCCCAGCTCCTCGCCGTCCGCGGCGACCCCGTCGACGCCCTCACCCCCCGCGAACGCGAGGTCCTGGCCCTGATGGCCGAAGGGCACGACAACGCCACCATCGCCCAGCGGCTCTTCATCACCGACAACGCCGTCCACAAACACATCGGTGGCGTCTTCCTCAAACTCGGCCTGTCGGCCGGCGACAGCGGCCACCGACGCGTCCGTGCCGTCCTGGCCCACCTCCGCCGCCAGGGCGGCATCGAACCCGGCCCCTGCTGAGGCGCCGACCGGCTCTGGCAGGCGGCGATGGCGGTCGCCGTCAGCGGATGTCGTGGTCGGGGTGGGCCCGGTCGTACACCTGCCGCGCTTCGGCGATCACGGCGCGGTGGGCGAGGGACCAGTCGGCGAGCGCCTTGACGAGGTGGGTCAGGCCGGCCCCGGTCTCGGTCAAGCGGTAGTCGACCTGGGCCGGGACGGTCGGGTACACGGTGCGCAGCACGAGGCCGTCGCGTTCGAGCCTGCGCACGGTGAGGGTGAGCATGCGCTGGGAGATGCCGTCGATGGCGCGTTGCAGTGCGCGGAACCGGCGTGGTCCGCCGGCGAGTTCGACGATCACGAGCACCGACCACTTGTCCCCGATGCGGTCCAGGACGTCGCGGATGCCGCAGTCGGGGTGGTCCTCGCGTCCGCAGGGGTCGAGGTCGGCGGGGGTGGTGGTTACCCCGGTGTGCGTGAGTGACATCGAACTGCCTTCTTGTCGCCGGTGAGCGTGCGGTCGAAGATCAAGCGTAGTTACTGATGAGAACCACGACGGAAGACGGCGAACTGACCATGATCTTGGTGACGGGAGCGAACGGCAACCTCGGCTCGGCCACTCTCACGGCGCTGCGTGCCCGCGGCACTGCCGTGGCGGGCGGCAGCCGTACGCCGGGCGTCGGAATGCGGCGCCTCGACTTCGACGACCGCGCGGGTCTCGACCTCGCCGGGGTGTCGACGCTGGTGCTGGTCTCCGCCGGCTACGCCGAGGACGATCACGTCCTCGGGCGGCACGCGGCGGTGTTGGACGCCGCGGTCAGGGACGGCGTCCGCCACGTCGTCTACACCAGCCTGACGGGTGCCGGCGACCACCTCGGTTTCGCGGTCGCGCACCGCGCGACCGAACGCCTGGTGCGGGCGAGCGGATTGTCATGGACGATCCTGCGCAACGGCCTCTACGCCGAGCTCTTCGGCGCTCTCCTGATGTGGTCCGGCGACGGTGTGGAGTCCGCGTTCGGCGGCGGCGCCCTCGCTGCGGTCGTACGGGAGGACCTCGCCGATGCCGCGGCGGTCGTCGCGGCGGATCCGGCACCGCACAGCGGGCGCGTCTACGACCTCGTCGGCACCCCGATCACGGCGGGGCAGGTGGCCGACCGGCTCGGGGTCCCGCACCGCACCATCAGCCTGGGCGAATACCGGCGCAGGCTCCTGCACGAGACGCCGGGGCTGCTGCCGTTCCAGCCCCCGATGATCGCCTCGATCGCCACCGGCGTCCGGCACGGCTTCCTGGACGGTGCCTCGCCCGACCTCGTCGACCTGCTCGGCCGCCCGGCCCGCGATCCCCTGGCCACGGCCGTCGCGGTCGCCTCCGCCACGAGACCGCAAGCAAGTGTTCAGAGCCCGGCGGCAGGCTCGCGAGGAGCGAGGTGAGTCCACCCGTCGATGGCGGGACCCGTGCGCGGCAAGGGGCCGATCAGCCCGTGGGAGGCCGGGGCACGTGCGGGCGGAGGCCGGCAGCGGGCCCGCACGCCCGGCCCCTCCCCGCTGTAGGCCACCTGGCGGAACACCCATCGTCGGGTGTCGAACCGCCCCTGCTGCGGCGCGTCTTCGGCCACTTCAGGTGCTAGCTTCCAGCTGCCGCCCCGGTCGGGGCGGCGCTCTCGGCCACCATGCGAAGGAGCAGGCCATGACTCAGATCAGCGCGGCTGACGCGGAGCTCAAGAAGTCGTCGGCGATGGCAGGCGTCGCGGGGACGAAGACCTGGCAGGTCAGCGTCCAGCCGAACGCGGAGCTCGCGGCGCACTTCCTCAACATCAACCCGCCCCAGGGCCCGGGCGAGGCGACCATCGCCCCCAGGCCCGACGGAAGGTTCGACGTCTTCTACCTGAGTTAGGCACGGTCCGGGGGAACGGTTCACGTCCGCTGCGTGAGGCGCGTAAGCGCCGCGTCGTAGCGTGCCTGGAGGGCCTCGTCCGGCGATACCCGCAGCAGTGCGCCGAGGGCGCGTACCGCGCCGTCCTCGTTGCCGGACGACTCCGCCTCCCGGGCCGCCAGGTCGAGTTGCGCGATTCCCTCCGCCTCGTTCCCGAGCCCCAGCAGGGCCTCTCCCCGCACCATGAGGAGCAGGATCCGGGGTACGTCGGCCGTGTCCGACCGGTCCTCGAAGGCCAGGGCGTCGGTCGCCGTGTCGAGGGCCCGGCGCCACTTCCCCGCGTCGGCCCAATGCCGGGCGAGGTGCTGCATGGCCAGTCTCTCCATGGTCCGGTCGCCGGCCCCGCGCGCCAGCCCGACCGCCCGCTCGCAGCCCTCCGCGGCCTCGTCCAGGCCGCCGAGCGCCGCCTGTGCCAGGGCCAGGACGATCAGGGCGTTCGCCTCGGCCATCGCGTCACCGGACCGGGAGGCGAGTGCGGAGGCGGCCCGCAGGTGGGTGAGCGCTTCGGGGATGCGTCCTTCCTCGGTCAGGACCCAGCCGAGGACGTTCAGGACCCGCGACTCGCCGTACTCGTCGGCGTCGGCGCGTGCCGCCTCGAGCCCGGTCTCCAGCAGGGGGACCCAGCCGTCCCGTACCCGCCACACCATCAGCGGCCACAGCGTCATGACGATCCGCCAGGTCCGGTCGTGCAGGCCGGCGGCGTGCGCCGCGGCCGCCGCCTGCGTGAGGTCGTCCCTCTCGGCCGCGTACCAGGCCACGGCGGCGGACCGGTCGGCGAACTCCCGCACCGCGGCGGGCGGCAGGTAGTCCGCCGGCAGCGGGAAGCAGTCCTCGTTGCCTGGCTCGGCCGCCGCCACCGCCGCGAGGGCCGTGGCGATGTAGTGGTCGAGCACGCGCTTGAGGGCATCGGGCCCGGCGGCCAGGCTGCGTGCGTAGAGGCGGACGAGGTCGTGCATCGTCCACCGGCCGGGCGCCGACTCGGTGACCAGGTGCGCGACGGCCAGCCGCTCCAGGGAGGTCTCGGCGGCTGCCGGGTCCGTGCCCGCCAGGGCGGCCGCCGCGTACCGGTCGACGTGCGTGCCGGGGTGGCAGCCGAGGTGGGCGAACAGACCGGAGACCTCCCCCGGGAGCCGTTGCAGCGTCAGCCGCAGCGCCGCCCGTACGCCGGTGTCCTCCACGTCCAGCAGGCTCAGCCGGCGCGTCTCGTCGGACAGCTCGGCGGCCATCGCGCCCAGCGACCAGGAGGGCCGCTGCGCCAGGCGGGCGGCCGCCACCCGCAGGGCCAGGGGCAACCCGCCGCACAGCTCGGCGAGCCGTCGTGCGGCCGCCGGCTCCGCGCGTACGCGTTCCGTGCCGAGCACCCCGGCGAGGAGCACCGTGCCGTCCTCCGGCCCGAGCACGTCGACGGCGACGGGCGTGGCGGAGTCGGTGACGATCAGCCCCGGCAGCCGGTGCCGGCTGGTGACGACGGTGACGCAGTGGCGACCGCCCGGCAGGAGCGGCCTGACCTGCTCGGAGTCCCGCGCGTTGTCGAGTACCACGAGGAGCCGGAGCTCGGCGGCGACCGACCGGAACAACGCGGCCGCCCCGTTCACCGAATCCGGTATCCGGCCGTGCGGCACACCGAGCGCCGGCAGGAACTCGCGCAGCACCTCCATGAGGGCGGGCTCGCCCGTGTCGCCGAAGCCCCGCAGGTCGGCGTAGAGCCGCCCGTCGGGGAACGCGGCGCTGCCGTGGTGGGACCAGTGCAGCACGAGGGTCGTCTTGCCGACTCCGGCGGGCCCGATGACCAGGCAGACCGGCGCCTCGCCCGTGGCGGCCCGGGAGAGAGCGGCGAGCTCGGCCTCCCGTCCGTGGAAGCCGCGCGGCGCGCGCGGCAGCAGATCGGGCGCGCCGGTCCGTGCGGCGGCATCCGGTCCGGCGGCAGGTGGTGGAACGTCCGTCGTGCGGGTCCGGCGGGGGCGTCCCAGGCTCGCGGTGTGCTCCAGCTCCCGGGCTCCGGCCGCGTCCAGACCCAGGGCTGCTGCCAGCGCCCGCACGGTGCGGCGCTGCGGGCCCCGGGAGCGTCCGCGCTCCATGTACGACAGCGCCCGTACGCTCACTCCCGCCGCGTGCGCCAGCTCCTCCTGGCTCAGCCCCGCCCCCGTCCGCAGACCGTGCAGGAGCGCGCCGAAGGTGCCGGTGGCCGGTGTGCCGGTGCCCATGTCTGGATTTCCCCTGGTCAGTGCGGCCCAGCCGGAACGCCGTACCTGCCCGCAAAAGTATGCACGACTCTACTTTTGCAGGTGAAACGCCCTCGGCACCCGCCCCCGGGTACCGGGGGCCGCAACGCGAAGACCCGGTCCGGCACCGCTGTGTGCGGTGCCGGACCGGGTCCGTTGAGCGTATGTGCGCCGGTCGTCCCCCGGCGGGGCGTCAGTGCGAGGGGCAGGAGGCCTGGGTGACCTTGCCGGCCTTCGCGGTCGAGGTCGAGGGGTCCAGCGTCAGGCACTTGCCGGTCCACTGGTTGATGAAGTAGTAGCCGCGCTCCTGTCCACCGGCCCCCAGGTTCACCGGGATGACGTTCCACAGCTGGCTGCCGGAGAACGACTTGGTCTCGCAGGGCCACCAGAAGAGCTGCGTGCCGTCACCGGGCGGGGTGCCGTTGTTGTACGGAATGGTGAGGCAGGTGCCGTTGCCGGCCTTGATCCAGTAGTGGCCCTTGCCGTCGTAGTCCGGCTTGGTGGCCGTCCACTGGTGGCTGCTGGGCACCGGGTCGGCGCAGGCGCGCTGCGTCACCAGGCCGCCGCTGCCGTCCGTGAACTCGTCACCGCGCACCATGCACCGGCCCGAGCCGTAGGTGCTGCGGTACTGCTTGCCGTTGACCAGCCATACCGCCGGGTCCGGCGGGTAGACGTAGGCGTCCTTGTTGAGCCCTTCGACCACCGATACGGGATTGACGCCCGCGGTGTCGCTCTTCTGGTAGAAGTTGACCGCCACGAAATTCGGGGCCCGGCCGGTGACGCCCCGGCACGTCTCGATGCGTTCCTTGAGGGCCTGGCCGTTGTGGCCCGCCGCGAGGTCCTGCGGATTGATCGCGTCCGAGTTGAACTGGTTCATCGTGAACAGCGGGGTCAGGTTCTTCGTGCCCGGCATGATCCTGGTGTTCAGCGGCTGGCTGTGGTCCCGGACCGCGCAGCCCGACGGGGCGTTGCCCGTGCCGTAGCCGTACTTGTTCTCCACCGTGTGCGACCAGGTGTTCATCAGGGTTCCGGACCCGGCGGCCACGTCGTCCCAGCTGTCCTGGAAGATCACCAGGCGCTGGTCGTCGGCGACCATGTCGCGCAGGCGCGGCCAGTTGTTGCCGAAGATGCCGTACTTGTTCTGGTTGAACAGCAGCTTGCCGGCACCCTTGGCATCCAGCATGGAGGTGAGGTCCCTGGTGAGCGTCTCCCGGCTGGCGTAGTTCTCCAGGAAGACCGTCACCACTTCCTGCGGGTTCTTCTGCAGGAAGTTGACGATGGTCAGCACCGCGGACTTGAAGTCCTCGTAGCAGGTGACCCGGCTGGTGTGGCAGAGCCCGACGGGACCGGAGCCGTTGGGGTCGTAGGTGTCGAGCATCAGCCCGCGCACCCCGCCCTCGAGCTGCTCCTTGATGCTCTGCGACTGGTTCGGCGGGAGGGGGAGCTGCGACCAGTCGTCGGCGAACGCGTTGTGCGAGGTCACCCAGGACCACTGGTCGTAGCGCGCGTAGCCGTACTTGCCGGTGTCCGCCGCGGCGGCGCCCGTCGGCGCCGTCAGCATCGACGCCAGGACGAGGAGCGGGAGCGTCGGCAGCGCGAACAGGCGCAGCAGGCGGGCACGGCGGCCGGGGCCCGGGCGGGGCACGGCACGACTGGTTCTCATGGTGGATTTCCCTGGTGGAAGGCGGCCGCCGGCATCCGCGGGCGCGGGTGCGCCGGCGGCCTGGAGTCTGGAGGTTCCCCGGTCCGTCGCACAGCCGCGCACCAGGGGGTGTGGCGGTGAGCGACGGACCGGCCCTGCGGGGGCTGGTGGGCCCCCTCCGGGTCGCCATCAGCCAACCGCGCCTGGACGGGGCGGACCAGGCAATTCCACCGGCAGAAGTACGGCCCGGCGTACTTCTGCCGGTGTCGGTCGGGCAGCTGCCCGGGGCCGACCGCGGCGGGGCTCGGGATTGCGGCCCCGGGGCGGGGCCAGCATGCGGGTTCTGACCCCGGCCCGGGGTCAGGCCGTGGCGCGGGCCCGGACCCGGGGTCAGGCCCCGGCCCAGGGCCAGCCCGTGGCGCGGGGTCAGCCCGACGGCCGGGGTCAGGCCGTGGCCCGGGGCAGGCCCGGCCCGGGGTCAGGCCGTGGCGCGGAAGACGTACGCCCCCATCGACGCGGTGACCGGCCCGGGGCCGAGGCGGGCCGTCATCTCCGCGAGGACCGTCTCCCGGACGGTGGGCCCGCCGCCGCGCTCCTCCACGGCCGCGCGCACCGGCGTACCGGTGAGGTACCCGGTGACGAGGTCGGCGATCGACTCGGCCCGGCCCTCGAGCGTGAGTGCCTGCTCCTCCTCGACGACGAACCCCGCGGCCGTCAGGTCCGCGACCGCGGCGGCCGGGTCGGCGTAGCCGTGCGGAACCGTCGGGAAGAACCGCGGCGGGTCGTCCGGGAAGGCCCGCTCCAGACCTGCCTGCAGGGCGACTTCGAAAGCGTGCTCCTCGATCGGACCCCAGGTGTTGAACAGGAACCGGCCGCCCGGGGCCAGGACCCGCCGGACCTCACCGAAGGCCGCGACCCGGTCGGGAAAGAACATGACGCCGAACTGACAGACCACCAGGTCGAAGGCCTCGTCCGGGAAGGGCAGCCGCTGCGCGTCGGCCTGCCGCCAGACCGCGCCCGGGGCACGCGCCGCCCCGAGGGCGACCATCGCGCCGTTCAGGTCGGTGGCCGTCACCTCGGCCGGCGGCGGCGCCATCGCGAGGAGCTCGGACGTCAGCACCCCCGTCCCGGCGGCGAGTTCGAGGACGCGGCGGGGGCGGAAGGCCGCTGCCCGCGCGGTCAGGTCCTCGGCGAAGGGCCGGAAGACCACCGGCACGAGGTACCGCTCGTACGCCGCCGGCATCGACTCCGACCACGTGTGGTCAGCCTGGGTTCCCGTCACTCTCCGCACGGTAGTGCCGGCCGGGTGTCACCGCGGCCCCGCCGCGCCGCCACCGGCGGCCTGGAGCCGGGGGCTTCGAACGCCGGACCGGCGGCCGCGGCGCGGTCGAGCTCGGCCGCCGGAAACGGCGTCCGCTTGCTCTCCCTGAGCAGGCGGCGGTGGAAGCCGTCCAGGATCACGGTGGTCCGGGCGTGCCGCTCGATGATCGCCGCGAGCTCCGGCGGCACCCCCTCGGGCCTTCGGCCCGCGATCCACTCCTCCAGGAAGACGTCCGGCTCCGCAGCCCCCCGGAGGCGGTCGACCAGGTGGTGGCGGAGCAGGTGGCCCGCGGTGTAGTGGCGGTCGTACGCGAGGTGGTCGGAGAGGAACCGCCCCTCGGCCGCCGACAGCTCGAAGTCCGCGCTGAGGGCGAGTCCGAAGTCGGCGAAGTAGACCAGCCGGCCGTCGGTCAGGACGTTGCGGAAGTGGGCGTCGAAGTGCACCAGCCCGCGGGCGCTCATGAACGCCGCTCCGCGCGCCAGCGCGTCCTCCGCCCAGGGGTAGGCGGATCCGGGGCCGGTCGGCGCAGGGTCGTTCCGCTGCTCGTGCAGCCACGCGCCGAGCGTGTGCGGCACGTGCTCGAGGAAGAGCACCAGGCTGTGGGAGGACCGGCCGACGGCCTCCAACCGCTCGCGTACGGCCCGGGAGCCTTCCCAGTGGGCGACCGCTCCTTCCACTCCCCCGAACTCGTCCATGAAGTCCTCGGGCGGGGAATCGGGCAGGACACGCCAGTGGTAGGTGAGGGGGAAGCCCTCGTACTCCCCCGCCAGCACCCAGTTGCCGGTCATGGTGTGGACCGCCAGCTCCCGCCAGGCACCGAACCCGGCCGAGCCCACTCCGTACTGGTAGAACGCCGGCAGACCGAAGAGGTTCGCCGTGGACCGCACGTTCTCCGGCTGGATTTCGAGGTCCGTCAGCGGCACCCTCTTGACGAAGACACGGATCCCGTCGACCTCCAGCTCCGCCGCCCTGCCTCCGATGCCGGATCCGGCGGGATCGGCGGACGCCACCAGGTCCCCGAGCCGCCGGTCGCTCAGCAGCGACAGACGGGTGGCCACCGTCCCGTAGGCGGCCAGACGCGCGGCGTGCCGGGAATCGCAGTGGCGCACCATCGGCTCCTCGGTGCCCCCACGCGGGGCGTCTGTGATCATCTGTCCTCTCCCCCTCGGCCGTTGAGCGGCCCAAGCCCAGGTCCCGCATTGTCACCGCGGAACAGCGCGGACACCAACGACTTCTCTCCGGTCATGGGCCGGTGTGCGTCGTAGGTTGGCCCCATGACGACGACCACAGCGGCACAAGAAGCATTCCTGCAGGCCTTCCACGCCGAGCGTCCGGCGGTGACCGCGGAGGCGTTCGGCCACGGTCGCACTGCGGACGGCCGGTCCAGCTACGAGTTGCTGTGCGACCGGGTGGCCGGACGCGAACGCGTCCTGGACCTCGGCTGCGGTGACGGCCTGCTGCTCGAGCTCCTGGCCAGGGGCGGCGAGGAGCGACGCCTCGCGGGTCTGGACCTCTCTCCGGAAGCGCTGGCACTGGCACGCCGTCGACCGGCGCTCGCCGGGGCCAGGCTGGAGGAGGGGCGGGCCCAGGCACTCCCCTTCGACGACGGCAGTTTCGACGCCTGCGTCTCCCACATGGCGCTGATGCTGATGGGCGAGATCGATCACGTCGCAGCGGAGATCGCCCGGGTCCTGGCTCCGGGCGGGGTCCTGGCGTGCGTACTGGGCGGCGGGGCCGCCGGCGGCGAGGCCTACGAGCGGTTCCTCGGGCTGCTGCGGGACACGATCGCGCAGGCGCCCGCCGCACAGCGGATCCCGACGCTGGGCGACCGGCGGACGCGCAGCCGTGAGGGGCTCGACGAGGTGCTCGCCCCGGCGGGCTTCACGGCGGTGGAGTGGGAGACGGTCGCCATCGATCTGAGCGGGCCGGTGGAAGAGGTGTGGGCCTCGGTCTCCGGCGTCTACGATCTCGGCCCGCTCGATGCGGCAGCTGTGGAACGCCTGCGGGACGCCTTCTTCGCCGATGTGCGCGATCTGACGACACCGGAGGGCACCGTCCCCTACGGCTTCAAGATCCACATCGCCACGGCCCGGCTGCGTTACTGAGATTCACCTCGCGATGTCACCGCCGTACTCCTCGTAGCTGCGGCGATTCCAACTCATGGGCGTCTCGGCCCAAAGATCGCCAGTAGACCCCCACAACGAGTACACCAGCACCGTCATCGGTAGCTCGGGTCCAGCGCCGGTCGGTCACCACTGGCCGTATGACTGTCCCAGCAGTCGTTGGGAAGACCTGCTGCCACCTATAGCCCTCGGAGGCTCGATGAAACGTCTGGCTGTCTACATCGACGGCACATGGAACATCCCCGACAGCAACACGAACATTTGGCGGATGAACCTCCTCACTGCACTGCACGCAACAGAGACGACGCAACTAGCCTTCTACCATCAGGGGATCGGACGGGACGTCAGTGACCGCCTGCGTGGCGCCTTCGGCAAGGGAATCAATGGTAGTGTACGCAACTGCTATTCATGGATCATGGAAAACTACTGCCCAGGTGACCAGTTATTCATATTCGGCTTCAGTAGAGGCGCCTACATTGCGCGCTCGCTGACGGGTTTCATTGAACGCTGCGGCCTGTTGCGCCCTGGAGCTCCGTTGACCGTACGAGAGGTTTTCGACCGCTACCGCACGATTCCCCCATCCGCCTCCATCTCGGCCCCGGAGGAGAAGGAAGAGCGGTGGCCGATCCGTCGTGATGCAGACTTGAGGCGTCATTCCCAGGTGATTCAGATCGATTTCCTGGGCGTGTGGGACACGGTGCGCTATCACGACCTTCCCCTGGGTTCGGTCCGGGGGCTCAGCCGCAGCCAGAACCTTTTCCATGCCGTGCATCCCGGTTCGGCAACTCGGAGGGTCTATCAGGCACTCGCTGTGGATGAGCACCGGTTCGCCTACCGACATGAACTCTTGCTCCCTCACGTCGCGCTCGACGCCGTGGCCGTGCCCGTAGTCGAGCAGCGATGGTTCCCGGGAGACCACTCCAACGTCGGGGGCGGCCACAAAAACGACACTCTGGCGCTACTCTCCCTCGCGTGGATGCAAAAGAGTGCTGCTGCTTGCGGACTGGAGTTCAAAGAGCGGGTTACGCTGCACGGTGATGAGCATCTAGGGCCTGTGCACGACAGTTTCAGCTCATTCCTTGGTGGCGCCTACCGTGCTGTGTCGCGAAACAAGCGCCACTGGCGGGAGATCGGGAATGCCGACGACACCGGGTCGACAGCCCCTGCGCAACTGATGAGTGAAGTCGTAGATGCCAGCGTGTTTGATCGCTGGCGAGACGACCCGGAATATCGACCAAGGAACGTCGCCGCGTGGGGTAGTCGCCAACGTTTGAAGATCGACGAACTGCAGGGCACTCAGAGCGCCAGCCTGTTCGGGCCCGAAGCGGGCGATTGAGGGACGTGCGGTCTCCCGCACTCCTCCGGCCCTCCGCACGCTGGCGCCTCGCATCGTCTTCGTCGACGAGGGCCGGCGGCGGTGGGAGCACATCGGCAACGGCCCGCCCTCAGGCCTCTCCGCCGAGCCGGAGGTGGGCCCGGGCGGCCTCCCTCAGGCGGTCGTCGCGACGGCTTCCGGTGGAGCAGGAGAGGATCCGGCGTTCGGAGTCGGCCCAGGTGCGCAGGTGGGGGCGGATCTCGTGCGGGGTGACGCCGAGTTCGGCGAGTGCCGCCAGGGCGGTCGGGGACGGGGCCCCGCAGTCGTCGCCGGTGAGCCGTTCCCGTACGAGGTCGAGGAGGGCGGGTACGCACCGCGCGTACGCGTCCCCGGTGATGCGGTGGTGGGCCCGTGCCGCGGACAGGCGGGGCGCCGGCCACGGGCTCTCCAGGGCGGCTTCGACGCGCGGGAGGAGCGGGCGGGCGGCCGGACCGAGGAGGCCGACCAGGTCGAGGTGGGAGGGGGGGTCCGGGCTCGTCGACAGGAGGGTGAGGGCACGGTCGGCCGTCCCCCCGACGCGGGCCAGGGCGACGGCGGCCGCGACGGCGTTCCCCGTGCGCGCCTCCCCGCTGTGGCGGCGTGCCAGCACGTCCCACGTGTGGTGCTCGTCGGCGGGCGGCTCGTACCCGTCCTCCTCGTGGGCTGTCGCCGTCAGTGCCGCGATCGTCTCGGCGTCGGCCGTCCCCGCGTCCCCGATGGCCCGCGCCACGTCCGTGACGTGCCGGCGGCGCAGCAGCAGGTGTGTGAGTTCGGGGAGGAGTTCCGAGGTGACGGCCGGTGAAAGGCGGGTGAGCGCGCGGTTGTCCTCGGTGAGGTACGGGGAGCGCAGGACGGCCCGCCAGAGGTCGAGGCGGCCGGTCGAGGCGGCCAGGGCGCCGAGGGCGTCGGCGTCGTCCTCGATGTCGGGTTCGGTGACGAACCGCGTCAGGCGTTCGTCACCGAGCAGTCCGAGGAGGAGGCGTGGGTCTCGGGTGGAGCCCTTCCGCTCGTCGGCGGCGAGGGGGAGGAGGACGGCGGCGAGGCCGCGGTGGGCGGGGCGGCGGGTGAACGGCAGGAGCTCTTCGAGATGCCGGAAGGTGGAAGCCTGCCGGTAGGGGACGGCCTCGCGCAGCAGGTCGACGGCTTCGTCCTCGCGGTCGCGCCATCGGGCCGTGAGCCGCGCCGCCAGGGCGGATCCCCGTCGGTCCCGGTCAGCGGCGGCGATCCACTGCCGGGCCACGGTCGCCGCGGCCCTCGGGTCGGCGTCGAGGACCCGCCCCAGTCGCGGGCCGGGGTCGGGGAGGCCGACGAGGAAGCTCCGGTCCCAGCCGGACCGGCGGGCATGGGTGCCGGCCTCGGCCAGGAGCGCGACCAGCCGGTCCGGGTACGGGGCCCCGGCCTCCTCCATGAGCAGCACGGCGGCCGCTTCGCGCACCGGCGGCTCCGGGTCCGTCCGGGCCTCGGCCGCCCACCGCCGTACGGCCGCCGCACGGTCGCCGCCGTCCGCGCCCTGCTCGGCGAGGCCGGCGAGAGTGGTGAGGGCGTCGGCGCGGAGTTGCCCGTCGGGGTCCTGCTCGTACCTTCGGACGAGGTCCGCCCAGGGGTCCTCGCCCGTGGTACGGGTGAGGGTCAGCAGGGTCAGGACCTCGCGTCGTACGGCGGGGTCCTCGTCGTCCTGGAACGGGAGCAGGGCCGGCACCTCGGCCATCACCAGGGCACGGCAGGCCGTACGGTCCTCTTCGGCGCCGCCGAGGTCGGCCATCGAGACGAGCGCGCGTATCAGCCGTGCCCGGTGGCGGGGGACGTGCACGGCCGCGTGCGCGAGGAACGGGATCGCGGCCACCGTGGCGGGGTACGCCTCGGCCCACCGCGTCAACACCCAGAGCCCGCGCACGGCTTGGTCCGCCCGCTCTCCGTCGTCGCTGTAGAGGGCGAGGATCCGCCGGGGGACGTCGGTGGCTTCCGCCCGCAGGCCGTGGTGCAGCGATGCCCAGTCGACGGCGTGCAGTTCGTCAGGTGTCTTCATGCCCGGCAACGGTAGCCATGCCGGTGGCGGGCCTCGGTCGGGCTCCGCATGCAGATGTCGGCGCCTTCATGCGCCAGGCCGTGGATGCCCGGCTGCTGGTCGTGCCGGGTGAGGATCGAGGGGCTGGAGGTCGTAGAGGCGGGAGCGGTCCTCCTTGAAGCCGCGCCTCGTGAGCGGGGCCGGCGTCCGTGACGATTCCAGGACATCGTCGGCGACGCCGCCTGAACCGCGGGCGGCCTCGGCGCCGACGGCGGCTCCGGCTCGGAGACGAAGCGGGTGCGCGACGGTGGTCCTGCCCGCAGCGGACCGGCGTGGGGCGTGTATGCATCGGATCCGGCCACGAGCCCGTGCGGACTCGCCGCTCATGATTGGACAAATGGTCGAATCGACCACCACGATGACGCATCCACATCACGACTGCCCGGGGGGGCGAACCGGGCGCGTGGTGCAGTCCTTCCGCTCTTCCGCTCGGTCCGCGACGTCCCCGTTCCCGACCTCGGAGAGACTTCACCATGAGCTTCGGTGACCCGAACAACCCTTACGCCCAGCAGCCCCCGGAGGGCCGGTCCGGATACGCGCAGCAGGCACCGCAGGGCGTGCCCCCGCAGTACGGCTACCCCCAGCAGCCCTCCCCGGGCTCCCCGTACGGCTCCTACCCCGCTCACGGGATGCCGGGCGGCGCACCCCAGTTGGCCCACTGGGGTCTGCGCGTGGGCGCGGACCTCCTCGACACGCTGATCGTCCTCGGGCCGATGTACGCCCTGGGCTTCGTCGACCTGGCCACCGCCGCCGACCCGGAGACGGCCGAACCCGGCGTCTTCTTCACCGTCGGTGTCCTGTACGCGATCGCCATGGGCTTCTTCCAGCTCTTCCAGGAGGGCTCGACCGGCCAGAGCACCGGCAAGAAGGTGGTGGGCATCAGCCTGCGCCGCGAGGCGGACGGCAGCACCCTCGGCTTCGGCAGGTCCCTCGTCCGCAAGCTGGCCCACGTCCTCGACACCCTGCCCTGCCACATCGGCTGGCTGTGGCCTCTGTGGGACGAGAAGAAGCAGACGTTCGCCGACAAGGTGTGCGGCACCGTCGTCATCCGCGCCCCGAAGGGCTGAGACCACGCCCGCTTCCCCGGGGCCCTCGACCGTTTCGCCCGCCGGCCGTAGGGGTGCAGGACGGGCCCGCGGGCCCTCCGTCCGCAAGGGCCCCGTTCGGGCTATCGGTCGCGGGTGACGCTCCAGGCCGGCATGTGCTCGAAGAACGCCACGGCGTCCGGCCGCCAGCGCTCCCGCCACGTCGCGGCCCGGGCCGCGGCCTCGTGCGCGTGGCGGTCGGCTTCGGCCCGAAGGAGTCGGTCGACGCCGTGCGCCCGCGCGATGTCGCGGATGCGGTCGAGGGTGTCGTCGTCGCAGCCCGGGGCTCCCAGGGCTGCGTTCAACAGCGCGCGTTCGCCCGCGTCGCAGACGTCCAGAAGGGCGCGGACGGCGTAACTGCGGCGGCCGGAGCGAACGTCGGAGCCGACCGGCTTGCCGAGGGATTCCGGGTCCCCGAACAGGTCGAGCCAGTCGTCGTGGATCTGGTTGGCGATGCCCACGGCGGTGGCGTAGCGGCGTAGTTCGCCGTCGTGCGGGGCGAGGTCGGCGCCGGCGGCGAGCAGGCCCAGACGCAGCGGGGCGAGGACGGAGTAGCGGGTGGACTTGTACTCGGTGACCTCGTGCAGGAGCTCGGTGTCGGGCGCGGGGTGGAAGTCGCGTTCCAGGTCCAGGAGTTGCCCCGCCACCGTGGCGGCCGCCGCGTCGGCGTGGACGGCGGCCATGGCCAGGGCGCGGTCGGGGGGCAGTGCTCCGGTGAGCAGGACGCGGCCGGCGAGGAAGGCGGCGAGGTCACCGGCGAGTACGGCGAGGGCGAGCGCGGTGTCGGGCCGGTCCGGGAACTCCTCGCGGTACGCGTAGTAGGTGGAGGGGCCGCCGCGGCGCGTGGGCGCGTCGTCGATGATGTCGTCGTGGATCAGGCCGTGGGTCTGCAGCAGCTCGATGCTGATGGCGGCCTCGTCCAGTCCGGGCACGTCCTCGTCGGTGACCAGGGCCGCGGCTTCGTGGAGCAGGGTCACGCGCAGCCGCTTGCCGCCGCGCAGCGACAGCTCGCGCACCAGTTGCAGGGCGCGGGCGGGGAAGGCGCCCTGCCGCGGTATGTCCAGGCTGCCGCCCGCGGGGTCGGTCAGGGAGTCGAAGTAGCCGGCGAAGCGGGCGTCGAACCGGCGCTGATGGCCGGCCGCGCGCCGCCAGGCGGCGGTGAGGGCGTCGTTCACCGGCCCAGCCTGCCACGTTCCGCGCACCGCGCGCTTCGCTCGCCCGCCGGTCCGGGCGGGCGCCGGTACACCGGATCGCGGGCTGCCGGGGAGGCCGAACGCGAGGGGCGGCGCTGTCGGACCCCAATGATGTAATGATCCCTATGAACATAAGGTCGTTACACGTAGGGGGAAGTGTGTCCGAGGAGCGCATCACCGGCTGGGTGAAGCAGTGGGTCGACGGCTGGATCGTCTCGCGCGGCGCGGCCGATCCCTTCGACGAACCGTGGGGGTGGACCGTCGCGGTGGGGGCCTCGAAGGAGGTCGCGCGGCATGTGCTGCCCGTTCCGGCCGAGGCCGACGTCCGCGAGCTGGCCGCCACCGCCCCTCCGGCGACCTGGCTCAAGCTCTTCGCCCCGGACGAGGTGGTGCGGCCCTGGGCCGGGGACGAGTGGGACCTGGACATCGCCGGCTTCCTGATGACCCTGCCTCTCGCCCCGGCGTCGCCCGGCCCGCCGCCGGCCGGGTACACCGTGACGACGTGGAGCCGGGGCGGGGTCGTCAAGGTCCTGGTCCGTGCCGGGGACGGGAGGCTCGCCGCCCGGGGCCAGGCGGGGCTGGCAGGTCCCGTGGCGGTGCCGGACCAGATCGAGACCGCCCCGGACCAGCGGCGCCGGGGCCTGGGCGCCCTGGTCATGCGCACGCTGCAGAACGCCGCGTGGGAGGCGGGGGCGCGGGACGGGGTCCTGGTGGGCACGCCCGACGGCAAGGCCCTGTACGAAGCGCTGGGCTGGACCGTCCGCTCCCCCATGGCGAGCCTGAGTCGCCGCGCGGACTGACGGGGGACTCGGGGCGGGTGGCGGCGTCCGGAGCCGGGGGCCGTCGGCGCGCGGCCCGTCCCTACCGCAGTACCGCCGCCAGCAGATCGGTGCCCAGCGCCGTCAGGTCCGAGAGGTTGAGGCTGTAGCGGACGTACCGTCCCTCGCGCCGGCCCACGAGCAGGCCCGCACGCCGCAGGAGGGCGAGGTGGCGGGAGACCTCGGGCGGGGTCATGTCCCAGGCGTGGGCCAGTTCCCCGTTCGTGTGCGCGCCGCGGGCCAGCGTGCGGAGCAGGCGCAGGCGTGCCGGGTGGGAGAGGGCCTCCAGGCGCAGGGCGACCGTGTCCAGGGAGACGGGCTGCGACGGCCCCGGCTCGGTCACCGGGTACTGGACCACCGGCTGCCAGCCGGGGGCGTGGACCACTGCGAGGTGGGGCCGGCCGAAGACGCTCGGGATGAAGGTGACGCCGGTGCCGTGGGCGTGCGTCACCTTGTCCAGCAGCTTGTCCACGAGGATGCCGTCGCCGTCCGGAGCCAGGGTGACCGCTCCGGAGACCGAGGCGAGGGCGGCCCCGGGCCCCTGCCGCTTCAGCAGGTCGTTCTTCAGCCGCAGGTCGCCGGCGAGCCGCACGGCGGCGTCGGCCCAGGCCGAGTCGAAGAAGGCCTCGGCGCAGGCCTCCAGGGTCTCGCGCACGCGCGCCCGTACCGCCGCCGGGTCCGCGAGCAGCCGCTCGGCGAAGGCTTCCTGACGCGGCCCCCGGGCCTGGGCGAGGTCCAGGGCCAGATCGCGGGCGGCGGTGTCGCCGAGGGGCGAGGGGCAGGTGAAGTGGACGCGGTTGCCGCAGGTGGTGACCAGCGCGGCGGAGGCGTACCGCTCGTCGTCGATCCGGTCCACGTCGTCCAGTTCCTCCCCGAGGGTCGGCCGGGGCCGGGCCGGGAGCATGAAGTCGGCCTGGGACGTACGCCAGAGGAACTCCGCCTCCCGCAGCCGGTCGGCCAGCCCCGGCCGCAGCCCGGCCCACACGTCGGCGGCCCATGCGCCGAACTCCGGATGGTGCTCCGGTTCCGCGAGCACGTGCAGCATCGCGGTCAGTTCGGCCAGCGGGGACGCGGCGAACCGCAACCCCTCGGACGGCATACCGCCGATGTCGATCCTCAACGTCATCCGGACATCATCCCCGCCGCGCCGGATCGCGCCGACGACTGTTGACGATCTCCGTCAACCGAGGTGCCCGACCAGGCCGCCGAACCCACTGTTCACCCCATGACGATCACGAGCACCGCCGCCCCGGCGCCCCCTTCCCCCGCCCCCGGGGTCAGGCCGCGCGCCCTCCTGCGCGCCTCCGGCGGCCCCCGCTATGCCGTCGCCCTGGCCGTCGACGCCCTCGGCACCGGCCTGTTGAGGCCGTTCCTCCTCCTGTACGGAGTGACGGTGCTCGGGCTGTCGGCGTCGGCGACCGGTGCCGCCATGACGGCCGGCATCGTCACGGGCCTGCTGTGCGTGCCCGCGGTCGGGTGGTGGCTGGACCGGGGCGCGCGCAGCACCGTCGTCGCCGCGGCGATGCTGGTCCGCGTGCTGGGCGTGGCCGTGCTGGTGGCGACCCCGCCGGGACACGTCTGGCCGTTCGCCGCCGCGGCCCTCCTCCTCGGCATCGGCAACCAGGCCTGGCCGGCCGCCCATGCGGCCCTCGTCGCCACCCTCGCCCACGGTCGGGAGCGCGACACCGCCCTCGCCGCGGGACGCGCCCTGCGCAACGCCGGCCTGGGGGCGGGGGCGCTCCTCGCCATGCTCTGCCTGACGGGCGGGACCTCGGCCCTGCAGGCGCTCGCGGGGGTCACGGGAGCGGCGTACCTGGTGGCCGCCGTCCTGGCGTGGTCGGTGCGTGTGCGCGCCCAGCGGCCGGATCCGGTGGTGGACCGGTCCCCCGCAGCGGCGGGGCGGGAGGGAACGCCGCCGCGCATGCGCGCCCTCCTGGCCGCCAACGTCGTGTACGTCTTCTGCCTCAACGTCCCCGAGATCGCCCTCCCCCTGGTCCTGCTGACGCAGCTGCACGCCTCGCCGGCATGGTCCGCGGCGGTCTTCGTCGCCAACACGGTGCTGGTGGTCGCGCTCCAGGTCCCGGTCACCGCCTTGATGGCCCGCTACGCCCGGCGCACCGCGCTGGTCGTCGCCGGCGTCGTCCTCACCGTCTCGTACGTCGGCTTCCTGCTGGTGACGCTGCTCGGTGAGGGGGGCGGGCACGGGAAGGGCCGGGCCGCCGCGGGCATCGCGGCCGTCTCCGTCGTCTGCACCCTCGGCGAGATCGTCTACGCCGGCAGCGCCACCGCCCTGGTGACGGCCCTCGCCCCGTCCCGGGCCCTGGGTCGCACGCTGGCCCGCTTCGAGCTCTCCTCGGGCTTCGGGCTCGCGGTCTCGCCTGCCGTGATCACCTCGCTGGCACCCCACGGCCCGACCGCCCTCTGGGGCACCCTGGCCGCAGCCACCCTCCTGTCCGCCTCGGCCGTCGCCACCGAAGCGGACCCCGCGACCCCGAAGGAGTGACGGCGCCACGGTCCGGACCCGGGACCGGCTCCGACGTGGCCGGCCCTGTGAGGAAGCCCGCCGGCTACGTGGGGTCCTGTTCGATCAGCCTGCCGTCGGGGCCGAACGCGTAGACGCGCGGCGCAGGCATCGCGTCCACGGCCGCCCTGAGCTCCGCGCCCTTCACCGCCCGTCCCACAGGTCCGAGCCGGCGGTCAATTCGATCGCCCGGCCGGGGTACAGGCGGCGCATCAGGGCGGCCGTCCGCTCCGGGGCCGCCGCACCGACCTGCCTCAGCAGGCCCGGCACCTCCCCGTCCGCGTACGCGAGCAGCCCGGTCTTGCCTCCCAACGATCCTCCCCTACGGCGAAACCCGGCGGTGCGGGAGCACGCTACTGGGCAGCACTGACAGAGAGGGCTTGCAGGGGCGGGCGATGGGCCGGGCCCTGCCCGGCTCAGGACGCAGCAGGAGGGAGGAGCTGCTGCCGGCCCGGGCGGAGATGACCCGGAAGGGCAAGCGTGCCGGGGTCGGCGGCGGCCTCTTCGGCGGCGCCGTCCTCGTCGCCGTGCAGGGACGCCCAAGCCGTGGTCGTCGCCGCTGTCGCGGCCTTTCGCTGGTCCTTCCGCTGTGCGCGGGCGGCGGGAGCGGCCCGGGCGGGGTGCCGGGCGGCCTCCGGAGCTCCGGACCGGGTTCGGGAGAAGGCGGCCTCGGCGGCCACGGGGGCGCGGGCCAACCGCGCCCCGCTCGTGGTTGCCGCCGCGGTCGTCGGCGTCCTGTTCCTGCGCCACCACCGGAGGCGCCGGTGAAGACGTCGAAGATCGCCTACAAGCCCGTCGGGCTGATGCTCGGCGCCATCGGCTGCGCCGGCCGGGGGTACGAGCACCGGGCGGCGGGTCGGTAGGCCGACAGGTGCCCGGCAGCGTGTGCCGGGCACCTGTCGCGGGCCTGTCCGTACGTCCGGGACCGGTTCAGGGTTCCTGGTGGCGGCCGCGCAGGGAGTCCTTGATCCCGCGGGCCTGTTCCTCGGCCTTGCCCGCGGTTTCGCGGGCCTTGCCCTTGAGCTGGTCCGTCTTGCCCTCGGCCTGCATCCGCTCGTTGCCGGTCGCCTTGCCCGCGACTTCCTTGGCCTTGCCCTTGGCCTGCTCCATCTTTCCCTTGGCCTTCTCCGCCATGAGGAAACACTTCCTTTCCGAAAAACGGTCGGTCGGTGAACAAATTAGGTGTGATCGGAAGAAATCGCTCGTCGAAGCGGGAGCGGACGGCCCGGAGGTGGGGACGTTCAGGAGCGCTCCGGCGCGCCCACCGGCGGCTCGGGGTGCTCGGAGCGGATCTCCGGCTCCAGCCCCTGCGCGGGCGTGGTGGGGCGCCGTCCGGCATCCGCCCGCCAGGCTTCGAACGCCAGGGTCGTCGCCGTCACCACGACCAGGCCGAGGAGCCAGCCGCCCACCACGTCGCTCACCCAGTGCACGCCGAGCGCCACCCGTGTGTATCCGACGCCCACCACCGAGACCAGGGCCGTCGTCCACGCCAGCGGACGCCACCGGGGGGACACCAGGGGCAGCAGTGCCAGCAGCAGCACCGCGCAGGACGTCGTGGCCGTCATGGCGTGCCCGGAGGGGAAGGAGAATCCGGGCGCCTGGGAGACCGGGTCGGGCAGGTGCGGCCGGGCGCGGGCGACGACGTCCTTCACGAGCAGGCCGAGCAGCCCGCCGGCCGTGGCGGTGACGGCCGCCCACAGCGCCAGCCGTACGGCGCGCCGGACGAGGAGCCAGACGACCAGGGCCGCCACGAGCAGCCGCATCGTCACCGGGTCCCACACCACGTGGGTCAGGAAGTCGAGCAGCCGCACCCACGCGGGATGCTCCAGCGCCGCCGCGTGCAGGCGCTCGGCGGTGCCCCGGTCCAGCCGGAGCAGCGGCTCCCACTGCGACTCGACCAGGACGAGGGCCAGCGCGAACGGCACGGACACCAGGGCGGTGACGGCCACGGTCGTGATCAGCCGTGCGCCGAACCGGGCGTCGGGCCCGGAGCCGTCGGGAACGCGCCCGGTGAGCGCGCGCCACGGCGCAGGGGGTCGGGTCATGGTCGGGGTCCTTTCGGGGTCGCCCGCCGGGGTCTCAGACGCCGGGGTCCGGGGTGACCGGTTCGGCCACCCCGGCCCGTACGGCCTCCAGCTGCGCGGCGAAGGCCAGGCCCAGGAACAGGGCCATCGAGGTCAGGTAGGACCACAACAGCAGGGACACGAACGCGCTGAGGGGCCCGTACACGGTGGTGAAGGAACCGCCTGTACCCACGTACAGGCTCAGCCCCCACGTCGCCAGCAGCCACAGCGTCAGGTACACCGTCGCGCCGAAGGCGAGCCAGGTGTATCCGGGCTGGGTACGGCGCGGTGAGAGGCGGAAGATCGCGCTGGTGGCGAGGAGGGCCAGCAGCACACCGACGGGCCAGCGCAGCAGGTCCCAGGCACGGGCGGTGCCCGACCCGAGGTGGTACACCTCGGCCACGGCACGGCTCAGGTGGGCGCCGAGGACGGTGACGCAGAAGCTGAGCCCGAGGGGCAGGCCGGCCAGTACGGACATGACGAGCCCGCGGGTGTACTTGGGCAGGAACGGCCGGTCGCGTTCCGTTCCGTAGATGCGGTTGGCGCCCCGCTCCACCTGGCACAGGGCGGTGGTCACGTTGACGACGGAGAACAGCAGGCCGAGCCAGAGCGCGGCCTGGCTGCCGTCGCCGGGCCGGTGCCGGCTCTGCGCCAGGGCGTCGTCGACCACGTCCCGGCTGGGCCCGCTCGCCAGCTGCCGGATCGTCAGTTCCGCGATCCGGCCGACGGCCTCCGTGTGGAGCGCGCCGGAGAGCCCGATGAAGGCGATGGCCAGCGGGACGATGGCCAGCACCGTCTGAAGGGCCAGCGCCCTGGAGTGGCTGAAGCCGTCGGCGTACCGGAAGCGGATGAAGGAGTCCCGTACGAGGCTCCATCCGCCGTGGCGCCGCAGGGCGGCCACCGCCTCCTCCGCGGACAGCTCCTCGCCCTGCACCGCGAGCCCGGTCTGCCGTGCCTCCACGTCCCGGCGCTGAGGTACGCGTGTCGCGGTTCCCATGCCCGTCACCCCCTGTCGAAGTCGTGTACCCGGCGGCCCGGTTCAGCCGCCGGCGGTGTGCGCGGCCCGTCCGGCCCTCCCCGTTCCGCCGGCCGCGGCCGTACGCCCCCGCTCCGCCTGGGCCTGCGGAGTGCGCGGGGGGAGCCGGATCAGCAGCGCGCCGGGTTCCACCTCCACGCTCAGCCGGGTGCCGGTGCCGATGACGTCGCCGTCGACCTCGCACGGCTGGGGCCGGGCGAAGCGGATGTCGATGCGTTCGGCGCTGAAGTACTCCAGCGCGCCGCCCGCCACCGTGCCGCATCCGCCGTCACCGCCGGGCACGGGCCGCCCGGGCAGCATGCGCGCCCCGAGGTGCCCGGCCGCCGCGAGCCAGCCGCGGACGCCGCGCGGGTCGAGCAGGACGACCTGCAACCGGCCGTCGTCGGGCCGGGCGTCGGGCAGCAGCGGGAGTCCGCCCTGAAGGCTGCCCACGTTGCCGATCACGACCATGCGGGCGCGGCGCTCCTGTTGCGGGCCCAGGTCGAGCCGGATGGACAGCCGCATGCGGGGGTCCCCGAGGTGGCGGAGGGCGGACAGCGCGTAGGCGCCCCAGCCCAGGCGCCGCTTCACCCGCTCGGACGCGTCGGCGACCATGGCGGCGTCGAACCCGGCGCCCGCCATGACCGTGAACCGGACGGGTCGCGGCCCGTCGCCGCGGACCCGGCCCACGTCGATGCGGGCGGTCTCGCCGGAGAGGGCCGCCTCCAGCGCCGCGCAAGGGTCCGCGGGCAGCCGCAGGTTGTGCGCGAGCAGGTTTCCGGTGCCGCAGGGAACCACCGCGAGCGGGATCCCGGTGTGGGCCAGCACGTCGGCGCAGGCGCGGACGGTGCCGTCCCCGCCGCACGCGACGACCAGGGCGGTGTCGTCCTCGCCGATCCGCCCGGCGAGCGCGCCGGCCGGGTGCTCGGCAGACGTCTCCGTCCACGCCTGGTCGGCGTACCCGTGCCGGTGCAGCACCTCCCGGACGCGCTCGGCCGACTCGGTCGCGCAGCCGTGCGGGTGGCGCACCACCACGGCGCGCCGGCCGGCCCCGGCGCCGCCGGGGGCGGGGGCGGGCCCGGCCTGCGGGCCGACGGGCACCCGGTCCGCGGCGTCGGCGCCGAGGGCGGTCCGCGCGGGGGGACGGTGACGCGCGGGCGGCAGCAGCGCCCGCGCCAGGACGAGCAGGGTGCAGGCGCCGTTGAGCAGGCCGACCACGACGTCCGACGGGTGGTGCATGCCCCGGTAGACCCGGGAGCACGCCACGAGCACCGGGACCGCGAGCAGGACGGAGACCAGGGCGGCCCGCGTCCACTGCCGGCCGGGGCGCAGGCGGAGTGCCACGAGTACGGCGAGGCCTCCGAACAGGGCCGTCGCCGCGCCGACGTGTCCGGAAGGGAAGCTGGACGTCGGCGGGGCGGCGTCCAGGTGGGGCACGTACGGACGCGGCCGCTCCACGATGAGGGTGACGAGGAGGAAGACCGCCGACTGGGCGGCCACGGCCCCGGCCAGGAACAGCGCCTCCCGCAGCCGGCGCCCGCGCGAGGCGGCCAGCACCACCACCACGGCGAGGACGGTCAGGGCCGTGATGCTCGGCGTGCCGGCCAGCCGGGACAGCCACTCCGACAGCGGGAGCGCGGGGCCGGCCCGGTGCGCGGCCAGGCTGCGGTTGACGCCGTCCTCCGCCGCCACGGGCCGGCGGTCCGCCAGGGGACCGGTGACCAACAGCCCCAAGCCGACCATGAGGGCGGCCTGTACGGGCAGCAGCCAGAGGACGGTCGGGCGGCACGGGGCGGGAGGAGCGCTGTGTCCGGGTCTCATGGACGGCGTGTAACCCGCGGCGGGCCGTCCATGCGTGTCCTGTGGCGGGTCCCCGGGCGGCCGGAGCCGGTCGAGGCCCGACGGCCCGGCTCAGGCCCGCCGGGGCGGCACGCTCACGACGGTGCCCTCGGCCACCGTGGGCGCGGTGGCGAAGGCGAGTTCGGCACCGGTGATCTCCAGGAGCCGGGCCAGTCTGCGCGGCACGGTGCCCGCCAGGACCACGGGGTGGTCCAGCGCGGCTTGCAGCATGATGCTGAGCGCGGTCGAGTCGACGAAGGTCACCTCGGCGACGTCCAGGACGAACCGGGCGACACCGGGGGACGCGGGGTCCATCGCCGCCCGCAGCCCCGCCACGTTGTCCATGTCGAACTCCCCCGCCATCACGACGATGCGCGCGTCGCCGTCACAGCGGGTCTCGACGCGGCTGCGTGCCTCGGCGTTGTGCGTGTCCATGCTGCTCACGTCCGGTCTCCCCATGTTTCCGTTCGCATTCCCGAAACCTTCCGCCCCGTCACCGGCCAGGCCACCGGCCTCACCTCGTGCGCGGGAGCTTGACCACGGTGACGAAGAAGTCGTCGATCTGCTGGATCGCCCGGATGAACTGGTCGAGGTCCACCGGCTTCGTCACGTAGGCGTTGGCGTGCAGCTTGTAGCTGCGCAGGATGTCCTCCTCGGCGGCCGACGTGGTGAGCACGACCACGGGGATGTGCTTCAGTTCCGGATCCGTCTTGATCCGTTCGAGTACCTGCCGTCCGTCGTACTTGGGCAGGTTGAGGTCGAGCAGGATCAGGTCGGGGCGCGGGGCGCCGGCGTGCTCGCCCCGGCGGTAGAGGAAGTCCAGGGCCTCCAGACCGTCCCGCACGACGTGCAGCACGTTTCCGATCTTGTTGTCCTCGAAGGCCTCCCGGGTCATGAGCTCGTCGCCCGCGTCGTCCTCGACCAGCAGGATCTCGGCGGGGGCGGCCTGGGGCCGGTCGGTGGGGGTGCTCATCGGGAGGTTCCTTCGGTGGGTGCGGGGTCGGGCGTAGCGGTGTCGGCTGCGGGCGCGGGGGTCCCGGTCGGGCCGGGGGTGGCGGCCGCGGCGACGGGGAGGGTGAAGACGATCCGGGTGCCTTCCCGGTGGCCGGTGTCGATCCGGATGCGTCCGCCCGCGTGCTCGACGATCTTCTTGCAGAGCGCGAGCCCGATGCCGGTGCCGCCGTAGGCCTCCCGGCCGTGCAGGCGCTGGAAGATGACGAAGACCTTCTCGGCGAACTCGGCGGGCACCCCGATGCCGTTGTCGGTGACGGTGAAGGTGTGGAAGCCCGGCTCGGCGGCGGGGTCGTCGGCCACGGCCACCTCCACGCGCGGAGCCCGGTCGGACGAGCGGAACTTGACGGCGTTGCCCACCAGGTTCTGCCACAGCATCGTCAGCAGCGTCGGGTCGCCCACCACGTCGGGGAGCCGCTCGGGCCGGACGATCTCCGCGCCGCTCTCCTCCACGGCGGTGGCCAGGTTGCGCAGTGCCCGGTCCAGGGGGGCGTCCATCGCGACGGTCTCCCGCGTGTCCTGGACACGGCCCACGCGGGAGAAGGTCAGCAGGTCGTTGATGAGGACCTGCATCCGCTTGGCGCCGTCGACGGCGAAGGCGATGTACTGGGTGCCGCGCTCGTCGAGCTGGTCCCCGTAGCGCTTCTCCAGGAGCTGGCAGAAGGAGGCCACCTTGCGCAGCGGCTCCTGGAGGTCGTGCGAGGCCACGTAGGCGAACTGCTCCAGCTCAGCGTTGGAGCGGCGCAGCTCCACCGCCTGCGCGTCGAGCTGGGCGGCCGTGCGGTCGAGGCGTTCGGCGTTGCGCAGCGAGGTGTTCAGCTCGGCCACGGTCCGGTGCCGCATGGCCTCCACCGCCCGGGCCAGGTCCTTCAGGTCGGAGGGGCCGCACAGGGGGATCTCCTCGTCGAACGCGCCGTCCGCGACGCGCTGGGAGGTGGTCCGGACCCGGGCGAGCGGCCGCAGTACGCCGACGTGGAGCAGTACGGCGAGGGCCGCGCCGGCGAGCAGGAAGGCCGCGACGATCGCCAGCAGGACGCGGTCGCGCTGTGTACGCGCTTCGCCGAAGGTGGTGCGGGCGTCGTCCTGGAGGCGGTCCAGGCGGGCCTGCTGCGCGGCTATCCGGCGGCGGACCTCGTCGAAGCGGTCCTTGCCGGCCTGGGCGGAGGGCGGGGTGGTGCCGTTCTCCACCGAGGTGATGGCGGGGGCCGCGAACTCGTCCCGCCAGGTCCGGGCCGCCGCTTGCACGGCGGCCAGGTCCTGGCGTACGCCGTCGTCGCCGTCGAGGACCGTCGCCAGGCGGTGGGCGGCCTCGGTCTCGTTGGCCAGACCGCGTTCGTACGGCTCCAGGAGCGCGGGTTCGTCGGCCAGCAGGTAGCCGCGGACCCCGGTCTCCTGGTCCAGCAGGGCCGTCTCCAGCCGCAGGGCGTCCCGCTGGGCGGGCAGGATCTCGTCGACGAGCCGGTTCCCTGCCGTGGTGGTGCGGGACAGGAGGGCGGCGCCGAGCGCCCCCGTGCCGACGACCATCAGGGCGAGCACGACCAGAACGGTGGTCAGCCAGGCCTGGAGACTCGGCCCCTGACGGTCCGGGGCTCGTCCAGGGGGTGTCGCGGCGGGCTGTGCGGGGGAGGTCACGAGGACGGGTTCCATTCGAGGTGGAGGACGGCGACGTCGTCGGCCAGGCCGCCCCAGTCGGCGGCGAGGCCCTGCGCCGTCTGGATGAGGGTGTCGACGAACGGTTCCGCGGGCAGGTCGGCGTGCTTGCGGGCGATCTCCAGGAGTCCCGCTTCGTCGAGGCGGTCGGAGCCGGGACCGACGCGTCCCTCGATCAGGCCGTCCGTGAAGAGCATCACGGCGCCCCCCTCCTCCACCGCGACCTCGCTGACGGGCCAGCCGACGCCCCAGCCGGGCAGGATGCCCAGCGCGGGCCCTCCCGGTACGGTGCGCAGCTCCACGCCGCCCGCGGAGCGGACCAGGAGGCCGGGGTGCCCGGCGCGCTGGACGGACACGGCGCGGGTGCCGGCCGGACGGGTGAGGGAGACGAGGGTGGCGAAGATCTCCGGGCCCGATCGCTCGGCCACCAGGATCCGCTCCAGCAGTGCGAGCAGTTCTGCGCCGCGGGCTCCGGCCATGACGAAGGACCGCCAGGCAACGCGCAGGCAGACGCCGAGTGCCGCCTCGCTGGGGCCGTGGCCCGACACGTCGCCGACCACGGCGTGCGTGGCTCCGTCGGGGGTCTGGACGACGTCGTAGAAGTCCCCGCCGAGCAGTGTCTGGGCGCGGCCGGGGTGGTAGCGGGCGCAGACGGCTACGGTGTCGGCCGCGTCGTCGAGCAACAGCGGTGTGGGGAGCAGGCCGCGTTCGAGGCGGGCGTTCTCCTCGGCGCGCAGTCGGCCCGCCTGGAGGGCGACGGCAGCCAGCTCGGTGCGCTTGCGCTGGATCGCGTAGCGGATGGCCCGCATGAAGACGTCGGCTTCGAGCCGCCCCTTGACCAGGTAGTCCTGGGCGCCGGCCGCGACGGCCGTCAGTCCCGCCCGCTCCTCCGACAGGCCCGTCAGGACGACGACCGCCGTCTCGGCGGACACGGCGAGGACCTTCTTCAGGCCGTCCAGGCCCTGGGCGTCGGGGAGGTGCAGGTCCAGCAGGACGCACTCGGGGGCCTCGGTCTCCAGCAGGTGGAGGGCGTCCGCGAGGGAGCGGGCCCGGGCGAGCCGGACCTCGGTTCCGCTGTCCTCCACGAGTTCCTCGACGAGCACGGCGTCGCCCTCGTCGTCCTCGATGAGGAGGACCTGCGGCGGTACGCCGTTCCACAGTGCCAGTGAGTCGTCGGGCTGCGCCGAGGGCGTCTGCCGCGGCCGGATCACCGGGTGTGGGTGGGTGGGGGCGGCCGGGCGCGGGGCCCCCAGCCCGGACGTGCTCACCATGGCGTCGGGTCTGTCCCTTCTCATTGCGGACGGCGGACGCCCGACGGACGCGTGGTTGCGTCGGACAAGCCTAGGGTGATCATTTGCCGTTAGGCAATATTTTACGGACTCAATGATTCTGTCCTGCCCCGGCCTGACCGAAAACCGCCTCCCGGCTCGGGAGCGGCAGCCGCCTCCCGGAACGCCGTCAGCCCCGCCACCAGCGCGTCCACCGCCTCGGGCGCCATCCGCCCGAGCACCGCCGACAGCTCCCGCAGCCGGATGGCCCGCCGCTCGTCCAGGAGCGCCCGTCCCCGGGGAGTGAGCCGCACCTCCACCTCGCGCCGCCTGAGCGGGTGGGGCGAGCGGGTGAGCAGCCCCATGGCCTCCAACCGGTCGCAGAGCCGGGTGACCGACGGCGGACGCGATCCGAGCACCTCGCCCAGGGCCCGGAGGTTGACGCCCTCGGCTCCCTCGACGGCGAGCAGCGCCCGCAGCTGCGACGGTGAGACCGCCGGTGCCACACCGTCCTGCCCCCGGGCGTGCAGCACCGCGAGGAGGTCCGCCGCGGCGGCCAGTGCCGCGGCCGGGTCCTCGTGCGCGCCGGAGCGGCCGGGGCGGGGCATGCCCCCACTGTGCCACTGTCCGGCGCGGTCGGCCCCCGCGCTACCGCCCGCCGCTTCCGGACCCGGCGCCGGGCCTGCCGTGCCAGTCGAGGCAGACGACCATCGCGTCATCGGCGGCGTCCACGCCGCCCCGGTAGCCCGGCAGCTCTTCGAGGAGCGCCCGCGGCACCTGCGAGGGCGGCAGCAGCCGGGTGTTCAGGACGGCCCGGGTCAGGGCGTGCAGGCCGTACGGTTCTCCGGCCGGGGAGAGCACGTCGTAGACGCCGTCGCTCAGGAGGACCAGCCGGTCCCCCGGCAGGACCCTGAAGCGCTGACAGGTGTAGACGGTGTCCTCGAACATGCCGAGCGGCAGCTGCGCCTCCAGCCCGATCGGCTCCACGGCGCCCCCGCGCAGCCTCCAGAGCCGGGGCGACCCGGCGTCGATGACCTCGACCTCACCGGTGTCCAGGTCGAAGCAGAGCAGCAGCATCGACAGGTGCTGGCGCCCCTGGTAGTGGCCGTACAGGGCCTGGTCCGCCAGGGCCGCCTGATCGGCGAGGCCGAGGCCGGCCCGCCGGGCGTTGCGCAGGGCGCTGACGGCGAGACTGGTCAGCAGCGCCGCCTCGACGCCTTCGCCCATGCCGTTGTTGACGGTCAGGGTCAGGTGGTCGGCGGAGGCCGACCAGTCGAAGCTGTCGCCGAAGATCGCGTACGCGGGCTCCAGCTGCGCCCCGAGGTCGTACTCCGGCCGGGAACAGGAGCGGCCCGGCAGCAGCTGCCACTGCATCTCGGCCGCCAGGGTGAGTCTCCTGGCCCGGCGCGCCTGGAGGAAGAAGTCGGTGTCGCGGTCGGCGACGAGGATCTCGTGGGCCAGCGCGTCGGCCACGTCCTGCAGCGGGCCGAGGAGTCCGCCGACCGGGACTCCGGCCGCGAAGCGGACGCTCAGGACGCCGAGCCGGTCGCCGCGCACGGTCACCGGCAGGTGCACGGTGGTCCCGCTCGCCCCGGGCACCACGTGCGGCTCCTGGGCGCCGAAGGCACGGCCCTCGGCACCGTTGAACGCCGACACGGAATCGACGGTGAAGGGCCGGGCGGTGACGGGCTGGAGCCGTGCCGAGGCGTAGTCGGCCATCAGCAGCTCGGCACCGGCCGCCCCGTATTCCCGGGCCAGGACGCCCCGGACCTCCTCGAACACCTCGTGCGGGGCGGCGCCGCGCAGCACGCGCTCGACGCCACCGCCGCCCCCGACGCCCTCTCCGCGTACGACTCCGGTCACCGGCCCCGTTCCTGTCTCGCTCGCAACTGCCAAAATGGGGGACGACGAAGCCGCCGGTCCACCGAGGAAGGGCGGGCGCGTACGTCCGGTAGGGAGTGTCACATGAGTCAGCGGTCGATCGGCTCCTCCGGGCCCGCCTCCCCGGACGTGGCGGAGATGAGCGAGCTGATCGAGCTGCTGGAGGTGGTCTGGGAGCGGGGCCGGGACACCGCCAGCGCCCCGCCGGTCTCCTCCGCGCAGGCCCGGGTGCTGTTCCTCGTCGAGACGAACGGCCGGCTGAACCTGCGCGAGCTCGGCAGGCTGCTGGAGGCGGCCCCGCCGTCCGTCACCCGGCTCTGCGACCGTCTGGAGGCCGTGGGCTTCCTCGAACGGCACCCCGGGGCCGACGACCGCCGCGAGGTGCTGCTCCGGCTCACCCCGTCGGGCCTGACGTACCTCGAACGACTGCGCACCCGCAGGCAGGAGGTGCTGGCCGAGGCGATGGCCGGGATGCCGGAGGCCTCCCGGGCCGCCCTGGCGACGGGACTCGCGGCCTTCTGCGCCGCGGTGGCGCACCCGCTGCGGCTGCCGTCCCAGGAGTCCTTCGGCACCAGGACGGCCTGAACCGGACGGCGCCCGGACCGGCGGCGGGCCCGGAGCCGGGGCCGCACGGGTCCCTCCGACGCCGGGTCAGTTCAGACGCAGCGCCGTCGTGATGGTCTTGCCGTCGGGACGGGCGCTGCAGTGGACGCGCTCCGCCAGACGCTGGACGAGGGGCCAGCCGTAACCGCCGGGGTGCTCGACCGTCCCCGTACGCGCCCTGGGCAGGCGCGGGTCGGCGTCGGCGACCGACAGGAGCAGGACGCCGTCCTCTATGTCGGCCCGGAAGGCGGTGACACCGTCGCCGTGCCGGATCGCGTTGGTGACCAGCTCCGAGGTGACGAGCAGCGCGTCCGCGGCGGGAACGCTGTCGAGGCTGACACCCGCGAGGAGCAGCAGGTCCCGGACGCGCTCACGGGCCGCGGCCGCGGACCGGGGCGGTGCGGCGTGCCCGTCGCCGACCGCCTCCTCGCGGTGCCGCTGCCGGCCCTGGGGGGCCTGGGGCGGCGGAGGTGGGTGGTTCATGCTGATCGCCTGCCCACGGCCGTACGGCTCATACCGTGACGTCCCGTTCGCGGACGCCGGAGGGTGGTCAGCATGTCAGCGCGGTCGCCAGGCTGTCGGCCATGCGGAACGCCGGCGCGGCTCCCGTGACGTCCAACAGCCGCCGGACGGCGGTGTGCAGCGGGCCGGCGAGGACGAGCACGGAGCCCGCGGCCGCGTGGGCCCGCTGCGCGGCGAGCAGCGCGTGCAGCACGGAGGAGTCGACGAAGGGGGTGCCCGACAGGTCCACGACGGTGCGCGGCGGGCCGCCCTCCGACGCCTGCGCGAGGGCACGGGCAAGGAACGGCGCGTCGCCCTCGTCGACTTCGCCGTGCAGGCTGATGACGGTCGCATCGCGTCCTGCGGACGTGGTGACGACCGATTCCCCTCCGGTCACCGGACCATTCTGCTCCATCGCGCACGGTCCGGGATACCGGGTACCCGGGGCAAGTAGCCCTTCGCTTCCGTTACTCGGGGGAATGAGCCCTCGGTACACCGTCCGCCGGGGGCCCGGTTGCACGGTGTACGGCCCATGGAGGATGGTTGCCGCAGGACAACTGTTATTCCGAGGTCTTTCCGCCGTGATGAACGCGATGAAGAGGTGAGGGGTCCGCGCAGCGGGCCTTCAACGTTTGGTTCCTTCCACCGAGACGACGTCGAACGCGCCCGCTGCGGCCCGGCCGTGGGGCCAGGCCCCCTACCCGGTGCTGGTGGCCGACGCGGATGCGGTCGTGGTCCACGCCAACGAGGCGGCGGGGCTGGTGTTCCCGGACGCCCGCCCGGGCTCGTCGATGGCGGCCGCGGTCCCCGGCTGGCTGGTGTCGGCGCACGCGCGCTGCACCACCCCGCTCCCCGCGCAGCGCCCGCCGGCCGATGCCGGGACCGTCCGGGGCCGAGTCGGCGACCGGTCCTACGAGGCGCACCCGACACCGCGTGACGACGGCACGGTGGTGTGGTGGCTGGTCGACGACACCGACCACCGCCTGGCCCGCGAAGCCCTGTGGACGGAACGCAAGCGCACCGAGTTCCTGGTCCGCTCCTCCAACCTCCTGCTGTCGTCCCTGAACCTCGACCGCTGCATGGACGTCACGGCGCAGATGGCGGCCGACCACCTCGCCGACGCGGCCCTGGTGATCGCCCCCGTACAGGGCCGGGAGCTCCACGTCGTCTCGTGCGTCCGGGGCGGCAGCCCGTCCGTGTCCCGCGCCGCCGTCGACCCCGGGGACGTGCCCGGGCTGGCCGAGGCGCTCCAGGGGTTCCCGCCCGTGCCCTCCCGGTGGCTCGACCCGTCGGCCGCGCCGGCCTGGCTGGTCCCGGACGGTCTCGACACCCTGGGGTCGATCGTCATCACGCCCCTGCCCGGGCACGGTGTGCCCGCGGGCGCCCTGGTGCTGCTGCGCAACGACGGCGCCGAGGCGTTCACGGAGGGCGAGGAGGTGTTCGCGCGCCTGTTCGCCGCCCGCGCCGGCGCCGCGATGTCGGCCGCCCGGCTCTACGCGGAGCAGGCGTCGATCACCGACACCCTGATGCGCGAACTCCTGCCCCCCTCTCTGCACCAGGTCTCCGGGGTGGAGTACGCCGGCGGCTACCGGCCGTCGAAGGACCACGAGCGGGTCGGCGGCGACTTCTACGACGTCCACCCCGCCACCGACGAGGGCGCGCCCTCCCTCGTCGTCCTCGGAGACGTGTGCGGCAAGGGGCTGGAGGCCGCGGTGATGACCGGCAAGATCCGCAACACGCTGCACGCCCTCCTGCCGATGGCCGACGACCACCACCGGATGCTCAGCCTGCTCAACACCTCGCTGCTGAACTCCGAGAACGCCCGCTTCGCCACCATGGTGCTCGCCTCCGCGGCCCGGGACGGCAACGCCGTGCGGCTGCGCCTGACGAGCGCCGGGCACCCGGCGCCTCTGATCCTGCGCTCCGACGGCCGGGTGGAGGAGGCCCCCACCAAAGGCACCCTGGTGGGCGCGCTGCCCGCGATCACCACGCGGACGGCCCGCGTGACGCTCGCCCCCGGGGACACCTGCGTGCTGTACACCGATGGAATCAGCGAGGCGCGGGGAGGGCCCATGGGCGGTGTGATGTTCGGGGAGGAGCGGCTGCGCCGCGCCCTGTCGGAGTGCGCGGCGATGCCCGCCGAGGCGGTGGTGGAGCACGTGCAGATGCTCGCCTCCCAGTGGGTGGGGGCGGGCCGCCACGACGACATGGCCGTCGTCGTCATCTCGGCGCCGCGCACCAACCACCTCAGCGCCGTGGACGGCCACACCCGCGGGCGGTTCACCGCGTGAGCCCGTACGACACCACGGCACCGGCACCGGCCCCTGCCGCCACCTCGGCTTCCGCATCGGCTTCGGGCGGACTCCGCGCGCGGGTGTGGGAGTCGGTGATGGCGTTCGACGAGGCCGGCGCCATCGGCACGGTCGTCCGCGCGCTGGACGAGGGCATGGGCGCCGAGGACCTCCTGCTCGACGTCATCGCCTCCGTCCAGGTGCGGTTGGGCCGGGAGTGGGCCGCCAACCGCATCACGGTCGCCCAGGAGCACGCCGCCACCGCCATCAACGACCGGGCCGTCACGGCCGTCGCCCTGCATCCCTCGGTACGCACGGCGCCGACGCGCGGCCGAGTGGTGGTGGCCTGCGTGGACGGCGAGTGGCACGCCCTGCCCGCCCGGCTCCTGGCCGAAGTGCTGCGCATCAGGGGCTGGCACGTCGACTACCTCGGCGCGCAGATCACCGCCCCCCACCTCGTCGCACACCTGCACCGGACCGGGCCGGACGCCGTCGCCCTCTCCGGCTCCCTGGCGACGCGGCTGCCCGCCGCACACGCCACCATCACCGCCTGCCAGGCCGTCGGGACCCCCGTGATCGTGGGCGGGGCCGCCTTCGGCCCCGGTGGCCGCTACGCCCGGCTGCTGGGCGCGGACGGCTGGGCTCCCGACGCCCGGGCCGCCGCCGACGAGCTGGCCCGCGGCCCGCTGCCGCGCGTGCGGCCCGGCCACCAGGCCATCGACGACCTGCCCCACCTCAAGGACCAGGAGTACACGCTGGTGGCCCGCAGCCGTCGGCGGCTGGTCGGCGCCGTGTTCGGGCAACTGGCGGACGCCTACCCGGCGATGCGCGCCTACACGGAGGTCCAGCTCGAGCGCACGGCCGAGGACCTCTCCCACATCGTCGACTTCCTCGCCGCCGCCCTCTACACCGGTGACGAGGACCTCTTCCGCGGCTTCCTGGTGTGGACCGCCTCGGTGCTGGACGCCCGCGGGGTTCCCGCCGCCTCGCTGCTGCCCGCCCTGGAGCTCCTGGAGCGGGAACTGCAGGACTTCCCGCGCGCCGCCGCAACCCTGCGGGCCGGAGCCGCCCGCCTGACCCGTACCCCTCTCACCACTGCCGGGACCGCCGAATGACGAGCCTGCCCTCCGCCCCGCTCGGCCTGACGTACTCCGCCTCGCACGACACGGTGCGCGTCGAGCTGAGCGGCGACCTCGACCACCTCCACGCCGACCTCCTCGTCGAAGCCGTGGACCGGCTGCTCACGGAGCATCCCGGGCTTCGGGACCTGCGGCTGGACTGCGCCGGGCTGTCGGCCGTGGACTCCAGCGGCCTGGCGGCGCTGCTCATGGTCCGGCGACGCACCGGCGCGGCGGGCGCGGGGCTCCACCTCGACGCGCGGACCGTACAGTTGGACCGCCTCTTGGAGCTCACCGGCACACTGGAGTACCTCACGGCACCAGGAGCGGGCGCGCAGGCACTGCGCGGCCCCGGGTGCGGCGTACCACGCGGCGGTCCGGCGGACGAGAACCGGACCACCCCTCCCTCCGGCGTCGCGGAGCCGCGCGCCTGAGCGGAAGCGACCGGCTCACCCCAGGGAGGCATTCCGTGCAGCGCCGCCTCCCGTCCGGGTCCCACGTCCAGCGCACGGGCCCGGGCGTCACTGCGGGAGGGGGCTGCGGTCCGCCGCTGGGGCCCCGGACGGGAACTGGACGACCATGCCGCTCCGGGGCCGGGTGGGGATGCGGCGCACGGGGATCCGCACGTCCTGTTCCGGCAGGTCGAGCCCGAGTTCCGCCAGGGTCGCGGTCAGGGTGGCCAGGAGGTGGACGGTGATGTCCTCGCCGGGGCAGCGGTGGCCCGTCCGGGCATTCCCGCCGCCCTGGGCGATGAGCTCGCCGGCGCCCGGTTCCCTGCCGAGGAACCTGCGCGGGTCGAAGCGGTGCGGCTCCGGCCAGAGGTCGGGGTCGCGGTGGTGGCCGGGTACGTCGAGGAGCACCAGCGTCCCCTCGGGCACCTCTTGCGCTTCGAACGTCAGATCGCGGGCCGCGAGACCGCCGACGAACGGCACGAACGGGTAGCAGCGCCGCACTTCATGGGCGAAAGCCCTGGCATGGGTTCCGTCGTCGTCCGCCCGCAGTTCCTCCCGGACGGCGGGGAAGCGGTGCAGTGCGTGGGCCGCGAAGGCGGTGAACCACGTGATCGCCACGGTGGGACGGAGGATGTTGAGCAGTTCCACGGCGGCGGTACGGGGGTCGAGCAGGGTGCCGTCCGCGTCCCGGTGCCGGGCCACCGCTTCCAGGACGGTGGGATGGTGGCCGGGCGACGAGAGCGCCGTGTTCCCGCGTACGTCAGCGATGATCCGGGCCAGCGCGGCTTCCTGGCGGCTTCGGGCGCGGCGGGCCTTCCAGTGGCGGGGGCCGGGGGTGGCGAACCCGTCGACCATGGCCACGCAGTCCTCGGCCAGGCGGCGCACGGCGGCGCCGTCGGCGGAGGGGAGCCCGCTCCATGCGCAGGCCGCGGCGGCGAGCCCCACCGCCATCTCCTCGAAGAGGACGGCTCCGTGATCCCGCGGGCCGAGGTCGAGCGCACGGAGGCAGTGCTCGCGGGCCAGTCGGCCGAGGGCTTCCACGCCGTCGGGCGTCATGAGCCGGCTGGTGAAGAGCTGCTTGCGGACCCGGTGCGGCTCGCCGTCCAGCGTGTGGACGGCTCCTCGGCCGAAGAGGGTGTCCAGGACCGGTCCGGGCAGGGCGCCGTGCCGCAGGACGTGGCGTTCGTCGTAGAAGAAGTCGACGGCGGCCGGGCCGTGCAGCAGGAGGGCGGGCCGGCCCATCAGCCGGGTCGGGACGGCCGGGCCGCCGCCGTGCCGTCGGCGCAGTTCGGGCGCCCAGGCGTAGCCGCGGGTCAGGAGGGCGAGCGTGTCGTCGGTGAGCGGATGCATGGCGGTCGCCTACCCGGTCGCCCGGGACGCACGCGCCGCCGAACGGCGGGCTTCGTGCCGGCGGGCGGCCCTCGGTGCCAGATGCCGTCGCACCATCCGTGCACCGTCCGCCCGCATGGGCGCGGGGAGGGCGGGCAGGTGCCGGTACCGACGGGCCGCGGCGCGGGTGAGGCGTTCGCGCCGGCGGGCGGGTTCGCGCGGCGAGTGCCCCCGCGGTGGGGACGAGAGGAGAGGCCATGGTCCTGGTGCCGGCGGAGTGCGCGGGCGCGCCGTGCTGGATCAGTCTGGCGGCGCGGGATCTGGCCGCCTCGGAGGCGTTCTACCGGGCGGTGTTCGGGTGGGCCTTCCGGCGCGGGTCCTTCGGGCGGGCCTTCTCGGTCGCACAGGCCGACGGGGTGGCCGTGGCGGGCCTCGCCGAGGTGGCCGGGGAGCTGGCCGTGCCCGTGGCGTGGACCCCGTACTTCGCCGTGGACGACGCGGACGGGGCGGTGGCCCGGATCCGGGAGCGGGGCGGCACGGTCGGCGTCGGCCCGGTCGCCTACCCGCCGCGGGGGCGGGCGGCCCTGGCGACGGACCACGAGGGGGCGGCCTTCGGGATCTGGGAAGGGCGGGTCCTGTCCGAGTGGCGCGTCGGCCCCGGCACGGCGCCGGCCTGGCTGGAGCTCCACAGTCGGGACGCCTTCGCCGCCGCCCTCTTCTACGGCGAGGCCCTGCAGTGGAGCACCGCCAGCGGCCGCGGCTGCTGCGACATCTCCTACGAGCAGGACCAGGTCGTCCTGCGTTACGCGGACGAAGCGGTGGCGCGCCTGAACAGCGGGCCCGTGGAGGAGGCGGCCGCCAAGCCCCACCTGCGCCCGCGCTGGCTGGTCCACTTCCGTGTCCGCGACCTGGGCGCCGCCGCAGCCGCCGCAGTCGCACACGGCGGCCGCGTCGTCGCCGACGGCCCCTGGCCCGCCGGACCGGGGCAGGTGACGGTCCGGGATCCGGACGGAGCCCTCTTCACCCTCGACCACTCCCCCGCCGCGCCCTGGCCCGTCCCGTCATGACGTCTCCTGGAACCGGCCCTCAGGAGTCATCCCCTGCGGAGCCTTTGGGGTCCTCCCGCACGTCCACGCCGGTGCAGGCGTCGTCCTTGCCTCCGCCGGGGCGCTGCGAACGGCCGCGCGCAAATGCGCAGGAGGCGGAGCACGCCAGGCAGCGTTCGTGGAGCACGCGGTGGGCTGCCGCCAGGGCCGCGCGTTCGCCTTTCCGGGCCTGCGGGTCGGCGCGTGGCGCCGGGCGGTGGGCGTGCGCCTGGCGTACGGCTGCGTCCGGGGAGCGTGCGTCCAGGCCCTCGGGACCGTGGCGGAGAGGTGACAGGGGCGCCGGCCGGCGTAGAAGCCGCAGTCCGGGACGGCCACGGCGGTGCCGAGGTCGTAGCAGGCCTCCAGCCAGCCTGAAGGGGGTGCTGGAGGTGTACGGGAGCACCGAGAGGTCCAGAGAACCCAGGTACGCCCACAGTGCGTCGTCGTCGAGGTCGTCGTGGACCCGGAGGTCCACGCGGCCTGCGGCGGCCAGCCCGGCCACGACCTCGGGCGCGTACGCGCGGGCGCCGGGGTCGTGCGTGTCGGTGTGGGTGTCGACGCGCAGCCGCGCGTGCGGGAGCTGCTCCGTGACGTCCGCCAGCGCCCGGATGACCGGCAGGGGCGCCCTGTCGGGCCGCAGGCTCTCGGGCGCGTACCCCGGGTGCCGGCGGTCATGCCACCGGACTCGGCTCCACCGCTCACAGCCAGCCGTTGCGCTGGGCCTGGAGCGCCAGCTGGAAGCGGTTCTCGGCGCCCAGGCGGGCCATCAGGATCTGGAGGCGGCGGAAGAAGGTGCGGCGGCTGATGCCCAGTTCACGGGCGATGGCCTCGTCGCCCGCGCCGCCGGCGAGCAGGCGGAGCAGTCGGCGGTCGGCCGGCGGCAGGCCGGCCGGGCGGGTGGCGCGGCCGTGGAAGGGCAGGGCCTGCTGCCAGGTCTGCTCGAACAGGGCGACCAGGGCCGAGAGGAGGCCGCACGGCTGCACCACCAGCGCCGTGTTGTGCACGTCGGCCTCCCTGATCGACAGGGACACCAGCGCGTACGCCTCGTCGATGATCAGCAGCTTGACCGGCACCGTCGGCGCCACCCTGGCCTGCTCCCCCGCCTCGATGCACGGCTCGATGGCGCCCTCCAGCCGCCCGGGCGTCTCCAGTGACGCCTTCGAGTAGACGACCCGCTGCGTCACTCCGCGGGCGAGGGTCGCCAGTGCGTCGTCGAGGGCCTCGGTCTGCGGGAAGTAGGGCGGCGATTCGAGCTGGCGGATCTGCTCGCGGGCGCTGGCCCAGGCCTGGCGGAGCCTCGGGCCGACGGCGTCACCGGTGACGACCTCGACGAGGTTGTCGTCACGGGCCGTGAGCCGCCGGCGGCGAAACGATTCGAACGCGCCGCCCACGGCGACGCGGGACGCCTCCAGCTCGGCCGCGCGGCGCCGGGCGAGGACCTCCAGGCCGGCGGCGGGAGGGACCGGCGCCACCACGTCCGACTCCTCGGCGGCGCCCGCCAGCCCGGCGTCGACCAGCTCTCCGTACGCCGCGGCGAACTCGGCGCCCTCCAGCCCGGCCGCCCGTCGCAACTCGGCGAGCGGTGCGGGGGCCCGTTCCAGCAGGGACAGGTACACGCGACCCGCTGCGGGGCCGATCCCCAGCATCCGCAGGGCCTCGTCCAGTTTCGCGTTCGCCATGCACCGCATTATCGACGACCAGGGGGCGGGGATGGCCGATCGGTGCCACTGGCACGACAGGGCCTCCGCAGGGCGCGCCGCCGCAGTACCGTCCGGGCATCGTCGGGGCCTCCCGGCAGCCGACACCGTCCGGAAGAAGGTGCACGAGGTGGCGAACGCTCGCAAGAACGGCCTCTACTCGGAGATCTCCGAGGAGCTGTCCGCCCTGATGAAGACGGGCTGGGCGGACACCGAACGGCACGACCTCGCGGTCGACGAGCAGGCCCCGTACGCGGCCCTCCGCCGCGCCGCCCTCTCCGCCCGCTTCCCCGGCGAACGGCTGGTGGTCCCGTCCGGCAACCTCAAGGCCCGCTCGAACGACGACACCTACCCGTTCCGCCCCTACTCCGGCTACGTCCACATGACCGGGGACCAGGCCCGCGACGGCGCGCTCGTCCTCGAACCCCGCCCGGACGGCGGCCACGACGCGTACTGCTATCTGCTGCCGCGCGACAGCCGGGACACGGACGAGTTCTGGGTGGGCTACACCGCCGAGCTGTGGATGGGCCGTCGCCGCTCCCTCGCCGAGTCGGAGCGCGTGCTCGGGCTGGCCTGCCGCGACGTCCGTACGGTGGTGGCCGACCTGGCCGCCGCGACCGACGTGCCCACGCGCATCGTCCGCGGCGTCGACCCGGCGCTGGAGGCCTCCGTCACCACCGACGCCGGACGCGACGCCGAGCTGGAGGAGGCCCTGAGCGGGCTCCGGCTCGTCAAGGACGTCTGGGAGATCGGCGAGATGCGCAAGGCGGTCGACTCCACCGTGCGCGGTTTCACCGACTGCGTCGGCGAGCTCTCGCGGGCGATCGCCTCCTCCGAGCGGTGGATCGAGGGGACCTTCTTCCGCCGGGCACGGCTGGAGGGCAACTCCGTCGGATACGGCTCGATCTGCGCCTCGGGCGACCACGCCACGATCATGCACTGGACCGACAACGACGGCCCGGTACGACCGGGCGACCTCCTCCTGCTGGACGCCGGCGTGGAGACCCGCACCCTCTACACCGCCGACGTGACCCGGACCCTGCCCGTCAGCGGCACGTTCACGCCCGTGCAGCGCACGGTGTACGACGCCGTGTACGAGGCCCAGGAGGCGGGCATCGCCGCAGTGAAGCCGGGGGCCGCCTACCGCGACTTCCACGTGGCGGCGCAGCGGTACCTGGCGGAGAAGCTCGTCGAGTGGGGCTTCATCGAGGGCCCGGCGGACCGCGCGTACGAGCTCGGCCTGCAGCGCCGCTTCACCATGGCCGGCACCGGCCACATGCTCGGCCTGGACGTCCACGACTGCGCCCAGGCCCGCACCGGGGAGTACGTCGAGGGGGCGCTGGAGCCGGGCATGGTGCTCACGGTGGAGCCGGGCCTGTACTTCCAGCCGGACGACCTCACGGTCCCCGAGGAGTGGCGCGGCATCGGTGTCCGGATCGAGGACGACCTGCTGGTGACCGCCGACGGCCACGAGAACCTGTCGGCGGGCCTGCCGCGTTCGGCGGACGAGGTCGAGGCGTGGATGGCCCGCGTGGCGGGCTGACCGGCCGGGGCGGCCGCGGCCGCTGCTCCAGGACGCCGGTCCGTGGCTGAATCGTGCGGCGGTACCCGGGACGGGTGACGGTGCGCTGCGCTGCGCCGCCGCAGGGGGAAGACCCTCCAGCGGGACCACCGTCGATGCCCAGGCCCTGCCCGAACTCCTGGCCGTGACCGCCACGGCCATCCTCTCCGTCCACCTCCGCCCACGCGGCTCGCCCGAGTCCTAACCCGTCGGCGCTCCCCACGCACACGACCACCGGTGTCGGAGGCCGGCCGCGGGCCGGCCCGCGGCCGGGTGGGTCAGGGGGTGAACAAGACCTTGACGGCGCCGTCCCGCTTCTTCTGGAACATCTCGTATGCCTCGGGTGCCTGCCCGAGGGGGAGGCGGTGGGTGGCGAAGTCCTCGACGCCCAGGGGGTCGCCGTCGCGGACGAGGGGCAGGAGGTCCTCGATCCAGCGCCACACGTTGGCCTGCCCCATGCGCAGTTGGACCTGCTTGTCGAACAGGGTGAGCATCGGGATGGGGTCGGCCATGCCTCCGTAGACCCCGGACAGGGAGATGGTCCCGCCGCGGCGGACCAGTTCGATGGCCAGGTACAGGGCGGAGAGGCGGTCGACTCCGGCGCGCTTCATCAGTCGGGCGGCCAAGGGGTCGGGCAGGAGTCCGGTCAGGGCCTGGGCGCCCGCCGCCACGGTCGCGCCGTGCGCCTCCAGGCCCACCGCGTCGATCACGGCGTCCGGGCCGCGGCCGTCGGTGAGGTCCCGGACGGCGGACACGACGTCGTCGTCCTGGCCGAGGTCCAAGACCTGGACGCCGTGCCCGCGTGCCCGGTCCAGGCGTTCGGCCACGAGATCGAGGCCGATCACCGTGTCCACGCCGAGGTGGGCGGCCACCCGGGTGCACATGTCGCCGATGGGGCCGAGGCCCAGGACGGCGAGGCTGCCGCCCGCGGGGACGTCGGCGTACTGGACGGCCTGCCAGGCGGTCGGCAGCACGTCGGAGAGGTAGACGAAGCGGTCGTCCGGGGGGCCGTCGGGGACTTTGACGGGCAGGGTGTTGCCGAAGGGCACCCGCAGGTACTCGGCCTGGCCCCCGGGCACCTGCCCGTAGAGCTTGGTGTAGCCGAAGAGGGAGGCGCCTTTGCCGTGTTCACGGACCTGCGTGGTCTCGCACTGCGAGTGGAGACCGCGGGCGCACATGAAGCAGGTGCCGCAGGAGACGTTGAAGGGCACGACCACCCGGTCGCCGGGGCGGACGGCGCTGACGTCGGGGCCCGTCTCCTCGACGATGCCCATCGGTTCGTGGCCCAGGATGTCGCCCGGTTCGAGGAACGGTCCGAACACCTGGTAGAGGTGCAGGTCGGAACCGCACAGGCCGGTGGTGGTGACCTTGACGATCACGTCGGTCGGGTCCTGCACCACCGGGTCGGCGACGGTGTCCACGCGTACGTCGGCCTTTCCGTGCCAGGTCAGGGCCTTCATCGCCGTTCCTCCCCGCCGGCCGTGCCAGGGGCGCGGGAGGTGTCGCTGCCGGGTTCGGCCATCCTGCGGTGGCCTTCGGCCTTGAGCGCGTCGGGCAGCACCTTGTTGAGGAGTTCCTGCGCCTTGGTCTTCAGGGAGCCCGCGACGACCTTGTCGTCCCCGGACTCCATGGCGTCCAGACCCTGGCGGGCCACGTCGGCGGGGTCGTCCTTGTCCTGCCGGCCGACCTTGGTGTCGCCCATGTCCGCGCGCCGGAAGAAGTCCGTCTCCGTCGGCCCGGGCATCAGCGCCGTGACGGTGACACCCGAGTCCTTGAGTTCGTTCTGCACGGCCTGCGAGAACGACTGCAGGAAGGACTTCGACGCGTTGTAGACGGCCTGGAAGGAGCCCGGCATCGTCGAGGCGATCGAGGAGGTGATCAGTACGCTCCCCTCGTCGCGCTCGACCATGTGTCCGAGGGCCCGCTTGGCGAGGTGGACGGTCGAGCGCACGTTCAGGTCGACGATTTCGAGCTCGTCGGCCAGGTCGGTCTCGACGAACGCCCCTCCCTGGCCGACGCCGGCGTTGAGGGCGACGACCGTGACCGGGCGCCCTCGTGCGGTGACGGCCTGCCACAACCGTTCGGCTTCCTCGTACCTGCGCAGGTCTGCGCGCACGACCTCCACCAGCGTGCCCGCCTGCCGGATCCGCTGCGCCGCCGTCTGGAGCCGGGCGTCGTCCTCGGCGTTGATGACGAGGTCGTAGCCCCGGTCGGCCAGCTGGAGCGCCAGCTCGTATCCGATTCCGCTCGAAGCGCCGGTTACCACCGTAAAGGGGTTCATTGTGTCCATGCCCTGCCGTGTGCCCGATTCGGCCACGGATACACAGAGGAGCCGCCCGGAACGTCGGCGGGCCGGTGCGCCGCGCGGCGGCGCGTGCCAGGTGCGGGTGGACACGGCTCCCGGCCCGCACGGGTCCTGGGAACGGACCGGCTGATCACGACCTGCCGCTCGAACGGCTCATGGCGAGCCGGAGCAGCCGGCGACGAACGGCCCACCCGCGGTCCCGCACGAGCCGCACGGCCGGGTCAGTCGCCCGGTGACCAGAGGGCCGTCAGGGTGCCGCTGCCGGGAGACAGCCGCCGGCAGCCGCCGGGCACGTCCACCACCACGACGCCCGAGGTAGGGAATCCCTCCTCCAGCAGCTCCAACAGCTCCGGCGGACCGCTCCGGCAGAGGCCGACGGCCAGTTCGTGGATGCCCGGATTGTGGCCGACCAGTACCAGGGAGCCGATGGCCGGTGCCCGCTCGGTCAATGCGCTGACGAGTACGCTCGGCGCCGCGTTGTAGAGCCGCTCGTCGTACAGGGCCGGTGGCGGGTCCCTCAGGGCGGGCACCGCGAGCTGCCACGTCTGCCGCGTCCTGCGGGCCGGCGAGCACAGCACCAGCTCGGGCTCGAAGCCGGCGTCCGCGAGCCAGCGGCCCGTCAGAGGTGCCTGGGCCTTTCCGCGCTTGCTCAAAGGACGATCGATGTCCTCGTACGGCTGGTGCTTCGGCACCGCTTTGGCATGCCTCACCAACAGCAACCGGCACACGGCCGCCCCATCGGGGGCCGAGGACGTCGGCCGGGGTCCGGAATCCGCGGACATGGCCGTCTCCTTCCGAGTGCGTAGGGCCCTCGCCCGGCTGCTGAGGCCGGGCAGGGCGGGTTCAGGGCCGCTCGCGCAGGACCCTGACGCTGTTCACGTCCGTGTCGACGGCATCGGGCACGACCATGCCGGCCTCGACGCCGGTGCGCAGGTAGCGCAGGACGTCGGCGGTCAGCCGTTCACCGGGCAGCGCGGCGGGGATGCCGGGCGGGTAGGGAGTGAGCATTTCGGCGGCGATGCGCCCGTCGGCTCGTTCCCATGGGACTTGTTCGGTGCGGCCGAAGAACGCGTCGCGGGGCAGCGCCACCTGTTCCAGTCGGAGTTCGAGGGGCGAGGGGAGGTGCACGGGCTGTCCGGTGCGCAGTTCGGGCGCGTGGGCCGCGAAGTCGGTCAGGGCCGTGAGCAGGACGCCGGCGGTGTGGTCGTCGTCGGCGTGGGTGAGCTGGGCGCTGATGCGGCGGTGGTCGCAGACGTGGAGGTTGACGCGGTGGTTCGCACGCAGCCAGTCGGCGGCACGGTATCCGGTGACCTGCAAGGCGCTGATGTCGATGATGATCTGGAGGGGGTCCAGGTCGGATGCCTTGCCGGGGCCGCAGAAGTCGGTGCGGTCGTGGACGTGCATGCCGCCGATCCGGGAGATCCGGTCGCGGGCCCGGCCGGCGAGGGCGAGCGCGTCGTCGTAGAGGGTCTTGCCGTGCTCGACCATCTGACGGCGCCAGCCGTCGAGGGCCGCGTACACGAGGACGGAGGGGCTGGTGGTGCCGAGGAGGTCTTCCCGGCCTTTGAGTACCTCGGGGGCGACCAGATCGCCCTGGAGGTGGAAGACCGAGCTCTGTTCGAGTGCGGATCCCATCTTGTGCACCGAGGTGACACAGACGTCCGCGTCGGCGTCCATGGCCCAGGTCGGCAGGTCGGGGTGGAAGGGCAGGTGGGCGCCCCACGCCTCGTCGACGATGAGGGGGACGCCGCGGCGATGGCAGACCTCGGCGATGGCCGCCAGGTCCGAGCAGGTGCCGTAGGGGGTGGGGGTGGTGACGAGCGCGCCGCGGGCGTCGGGGTGCGCGGCCAGTGCCTCTTCGAACGCCCCGGGGGGGCGGGGGGTGGGCGAGGTGGCGTCGGGCGTCCCATTGCGGGTCGACCCACACGGGGCGGATGCCGGACAGGACCAGCCCTGAGACCACCGCCTTGTGCGCGTCCCGTCCGACGACCAGCTCCTCGTGCGGTCCGGCGACGGAGAGCATCGCGGACTTCACCGACAGCGAGCTGCCGCAGGTGGAGAAGAAGGCGTGGTCGGCGCCGACGGCCTCGGCCATGAGCGCCTGCGCCTCCTCGACGATCCCCCGGGAGGAAGTGCGGTCGTCCAGGCCGCTGGTGGCCAGGACGTCCGAACGGAACACGGTGTCACCGAGCACGGCGCGCACGCGGGGATCCGCTCCCCTTCCCTGTTTGTGTCCCGGCGGGGTGAACGGCGTCTGGCCGGATGCGTGGTAAGCGGCCAACGCGTCCAGTACGGGTGTCCGCGACTGATCCATGCCTGCGCGCCTGCCCACCGCACGGGTGCGAAAACGCGCGGCCCGTGGGGCCCGGTGCGGATGGTCCGGGTGCGGTCCGCGCCGGACCCGGCGGTGGGCGGGCCGTCGCAGGAACGGGTCAGCGGCGCCCAGGATGTCCCGCCTGACCCGGGCCTCCGCACTCCGCCTCGGCCACAGCTGGTGAATGGATTCTCCTGTTGTTCCCAACTATGCGCCAAACAAGTTGAATTCACCCCTTGGTATGGACTGTCCGGCTATTTCTTGAGAGTCGAGCAGGCCGCATCCCAGAATTTCGTTCGAGCCTTCACCTTGGCTGGCTCCTGAACGAAGACCCGGAAGGGGGTGTGCCGCATGCTCTCCGATGCCGAGTACGTCGCGGTCAAGGACCGGGCCCTCGGGCAGCTGTTCGCCATTCCCGGGGTCGTCATCGTCGGCATCGGCGGCCGCGAGCGCGGCGGCCGGGCCACCGGGGAGCGGAGCATCAGGGTCTTCGTCAACCGCAAGCTGGCGCGGGACGAGGTCCCCTCCGGAGAACTGGTGCCGCCCGAATTCGAGGGCGTGGGTACCGACGTCGTCGACATGGCGGCGCCCGACCCGGCCCCGCCCGCCTGCGAGCCACAGGGGCCGACGGGCAGTCCCCCGGGATCACCCGACCGGATCGACGGCCACAAGTACCGGTGGCTCGTCGGCGGCGCCCTGGTGTGTTCGGGAGTGGACACCAGCAGGCCCGGCACGATCGGAGGCTTCCTGGAGCACACGAGCGACCCGGGCAAGGTCTACCTGCTCAGCGCCCAGCACGTACTGGGCGAGGGCCCGCCCCTCGACCACCCGACCAAGGCCGACCAGGACACCAGGATCTACCACCCCCTGTACCAGACCTGGCCGTTGGACCGGCTCTTCGACAACCGGACCGTCGGGAGGTTCCGCGTCGGCGACCGGGACGGGGTGGTCGACGCGGCCGTGGCCCAGCTCGACAGCGGCACCAAATGGTCCGCGGACATCCTGGGCATCGGCTCGGTCACCGGGACGTACACCATCAAGCAGGAGGACGCGGACACCCACTGCTTCGAGGTCCGCAAGCGCGGCATCGCCACCGGACGCACGGGCGGGACGGTGCAGGCCGTCAACGCCTCCCACAACATCGACGGCACCTATTACCACAACCTGATCGTCGTCAAGCCGAACCCGAATCGCGGACAGCCGGCGCACGTGCGCAACTGCTTCGCGGACCACGGGGATTCAGGCGCGCTGGTGGTCGACGACCAGCGCCGTGCCGTCGGCATGCTCATCGCCGGGTTCGGGCCGCCGCTGGAGGACCCTGCCAAGTTCGGCTGGACCAAGGTGACGCCGATCGACGTGGTGCTGGACTACTTCGTCAACAAGAAGCAGCTGCCCGTGCGGCTGGCCACCGCCCAGCAGGAGGGCGTGGTCAAGGTCGTGGGGAAGCCCCTCGGCGGGGCTCCGGCGGCGGTTCCGGCCGCCGCCCTGTCCGGACTCGGCTCCGACCTCTCCGCCACCATCGCCGGCCGGCGTCTGATCCGGCTGTGGCGGGACCACGGCCGGGAACTGGCAGACCTGGCCCGGGGGGACGGCCGCGCCGGGCCGGAGCTCCTGAACACGGTGATCGGCATGGTGGCCGACCCGGAGCTCACCGTCCCGGCCGCCATCGGCGGCGTCCCGTTCCCCGAGTTCCTCGACCGGCTCCACGCCCGGCTCGCGGAGGGGGCCGGCGCGGAACTGCGCTCGGCACTGGCCCGTTCGCGCAGCGCCCTGCCGGACGACCTCGTCGGGCTGACCTTCCGGCAGCTGCTCGACGCGCTCCGCACACCCGAGGAGGCCTCCCGTGCCCACGATTGACGAACTCGTCGCGATCAAAGACCGGGAGAAGGCCGGTCTCCTCGCGATCCCCGGCGTGGTCATGGTCGGCATCGGATGCAAGGAGGTCGGCGACGAGCTCACCTCCCAGCCCGCGATCAAACTGCTCGTCGACCGCAAACGGCCGGAGTCCGAACTCGCACCGCACGAGCTGATCCCGGCACGCATCGACGGCGCGGTCACCGACGTCGTCGCGATCGGCACGACGGTCCCGCTGGGCCGGGAACTGCCCACCCGGGCCGCGAGCGCCGCGGGCCCGGAACTCCCCGGCGCGGCCATCGATCCCGACGCGATGCCGTTCTTCATGAACACCGGCCACCACCTGATGGGCGGCTACGGGATCGGCATGTTCCGCCCCGCCGGACGATCGGAATCCGAAAGCGTCCCGGACGGAACGCTGGCCTGCGTGGTGAAGGACAAGGTCAATCCGTGGAAGCACTACGCGCTGACCTGCCAGCACGTGGCGCTGGTCCAGGGTTCGGCAGTGCCGGAGAAGGGGGTGACCAAATGCGGACAACCGATCGGCACCAAGGGGGACCTGGGGTCCTGCCCCGACGACTTCGGGAAGTGGGAGACCGGAGCGTTCAAGGTGACCGTGAAGGACCACCGGCAACTCCAGCTGCGGGACGAGGCCCTGATCCTCATCGATCCCGGCCGGACCTGGTCCCCCTCCATCGCCGGTCTGGGCGAGATCACGGGCGTGCGCGCCCTGAGCGTGGCCGAAGCGGCCACCGGGGACTATCCCGTACGCAAGTTCGGCGCCCGCACCCGCAAGACCGGCGGACTCGTCACCGGAGTGTTCGACGATCCGGAGGGCAGCAACGAGGAGGTCCTCACCATCAGGGTGGATCCGGCCCGGGTGACCCCGGAGCAGTATCCCCACGCCTTCTTCGCCTGGAAGTCCGATTCGGGCGCCCTCGTGGTATCGGACACGGGCGCGGTCGAGTCCGACAACCGGCCGGTCATGGAGGTGATCGGAGTCGTCTTCCAGGCGGGCGCGGCCGCCACCGCGAAGGCCGGTCCGGGCGTGCACAACATCACCTACGCCTGGCCCATCCACAAACTCCTCAAGCGCTTCAAGGACGACGGGTACGACCTCGAAGTCGCCACCATCCACAACTCGGCCATCGTCAACACGGTTCCGGAGCCGCCCACCCCGGCGGGCCGGCCGCGGACCGCGGGCGCCGACTCGCCGCTCACCGCCCGGCTCCGCGCGGACCTGGAGGAACTGCCGGCCGGCCGGCTGCTGATGGCCCTGTGGGACGAGCACCGCGGCGAGCTGACCGACCTCGTCCACCACCAACGGCGGGCCACCGTTCTGTGGCACCGCGGCCAGGGCCCCGTCCTCATGCAATGGCTCGCCAGGGTCCCGGACGAGCCGGGGCTCGCCCTGCCCCGGGAGCTTGCCGGCCTGCCGCTCGACGAGCGGATCGACCTGCTGCACCGGGGGCTGCGCGAGCACGCCGGGCCCGCGCTCCGGGCCGCCCTGGACCGTGCCCACACGGCCCTGCCGGCGCTCGCCGGCCTCACCTACCCGCAGCTGCTCGACGCCGTCCGGCGAGCCTGAGGAGGTCCTGACATGGCGGAACCCGCCGGCACCCTGGAGAGTCTCGCACTCGCCGTGGCCGACCTGGTCGCGTCGACCGGCTCCCTGGTCCGCGACGAGCTGGTGCTCACCACCTTCGAGTCCCTGGGCGTGTCCTTCCCGGCCGAGTTCCTGACCGACCCGCACATCACCCCCGCCCGGCGGGTGGTCGAGAACGCCACGTACGCCCTCGCGGCACCGAGGGCCCGGCTCGTGGCGGCGGTCAGGGGCGGGGCCGTGACCGACATGGCGGCCGCCGCCTCCGAGCTGGCCGCCCAGTGCGGACGGGTCAACGCCTCGCTGGTGGGCCTGAAGGAAGCCGTGCGGAGCGCCGGTCCCACGCTGCCCGGAATCAGCCAGGCCCAGATCGACGAGCTCACCGCCGGACTGGAGGGCAGGATCGTCGGGTTGTCCCTGGCCCGGGCCATGGACACCTCCCCCGTGATGTCCGCCCTCTACCACCTGTTCGGCGTGGTGGAGCGGACCCGTCAACCGGGCGATCCCACCGATCCCACCCGCCCGCCGCACGACAGGGTGGCGGTGCACCTGGACCGGATCCTGCCCGCGGTCACCGACCCGGCCGGGCAGTTCCGGGAGCTGTACGGCTGGGGAACACCCTCCTTCGACGCGGCCAAACTGCTCGCCGTACTGGAACTCGTGCTCCTCAGGCTGGGCATCCCCGCAGTGTTCGTGGCCGCCACGGCGACGACACCGCCGCTGCTGGAGGCGGTCACCGTGGACGTCCGGCCGACCGCCGACGGCGCCGGACTGGGCCTGGAACTCGTGCTGCGCAACGAGTCCGGGGGTACCGGCCCCCTCGAAGGGCTTCCCCCGTCGATGACCGGCACCGCCGAAGCCGCGATCGTCCTGCCCACCGGCGCCGTCGGCGAGATCAGGCCCCCTTTCACCCTCGGCATCGCCCCGCCCGGACCCGCACGTCCCGTCCAGGCCTTCCTGGCGGTCGAGGTCACCTCACAGCCCGAACAGCCCGTCGTCCTGATCGGGCAGGCGGGCGGCAGCCGGCTCGAGATCGGCGGCTGGTCGCTCGGTGCCGGGTTCAGGCCGGCCGTGGACCCGGGGACCGGGCACGCCGCCGGTGCGCCGCTCGCCGAGGGGGCCGTCACCGGCGGCAAGCTGGTCATCGACGCCTCCTCCGGGGACGGGTTCCTCACCACCGTGCTCGGCGGCTCGCACCTGGAGGCGGGGTTCGAGCTCGCCTTCGCCTTCGCCCCGGAGACCGGGCTGCGGTTCCGGGGAAGCGGCGGCCTGGACGTCGCCCTCCCGGTCCACGTCAAGGCCGGGCCGCTGGAGATCCAGAACATCCACCTCGCCGCCCGCTTCGGCGGCGGCACGGTCCCGGTCGAACTGTCCGCGGACTTCTCCGTGGCACTCGGCCCGGTCACCGCGAGCGTCCGGCGCATGGGGCTCACGGCCGAGCTGTCGTTCCCGCCCGACGGCGGCAACGTCGGCCCCGTCCAGCTCGACTTCGGCTTCAAGGCGCCCAACGGCATCGGCCTGGTGGTCGACGCCGGTGTGGTCACCGGCGGCGGCTTCCTCTACGCCGATCCGGAGCGCGGCGAGTACGCGGGGGCCCTGGAGCTGGACTTCGCCGGTCTCGTCGCCCTGAAGGCGATCGGGGTCATCGGTACCCGGATGCCCGACCGGCCGGGCGGCTTCTCCCTGCTCATCCTGATCACCACCGAGTTCGGCGGCGGGGGCATCCAGCTCGGGTACGGCTTCACGCTGCTCGCCGTCGGCGGCCTCCTCGGCCTCAACCGCGGCACGAACCTGCGCGCCCTGGTGGAGGGGACGGTCACCGGCCGGGTCGAGTCGGTGATGTTCCCGCGGGACGTCGTGGCCAACGCGCCGCGCATCATCAGCGACCTGGGCGCCTTCTTCCCGCCCGAGCAGGGCACCTTCCTGATCGGACCGATGGCGAAGATCGGCTGGGGAACGCCCACGCTGATCAGCGTCTCCCTCGGGGTGGTCATCGAGATCCCCGGCAACCTGGCCGTCATCGGCGTACTGCGCTGCGTGCTGCCGACCGAGCAACTGCCGCTGCTCGTCATCCAGGTGGGGTTCATCGGCGCGATCGAGTTCGACAAGTCCCGGCTGTGGTTCACCGCCGCCCTCTTCGACTCCCGCATCCTCACGATGCCGCTCTCCGGCGGCATGGGGCTGGTCGTCGCCTGGGGCGACGACCCTCAGCTCGTGCTGTCCGTCGGCGGGTTCCACCCCTCCTACCGGCCGCCGCCGCTGCCCTTCCCGGTGCCCGAGCGGCTGTCCATCGACATCCTCAACCAGCCGGGCCGGCTGATCCGGGTGTCGGGCTACTTCGCCGTCACCAGCAACACCGTCCAGTTCGGTGCCCGTGCCGAGCTGCGCCTCGGTTTCGAGGACTTCGGCATCGAGGGCCACCTCGGCTTCGACGCCCTGTTCCAGTTCTCCCCGTTCGCGTTCGCCATCGACATCTGCGCCGGGGTCTCGCTCAAGGCCTTCGGGGTCGGGCTGTTCGGGATCGACCTGCGCTTCAGCCTCTCGGGGGTGTCGCCCTGGCGGGCCAACGGCCGCGGTTCGATCTCCCTGCTCTTCTTCGAGATCTCCGCCGATTTCGACATCACCTGGGGCGAGGAGCAGGTCACCACCCTGCCCCCGGTGGAGGTGCTGCCGCTGCTGGAGGCCGAGTTCGGCAAGACGGAGGGGTGGGAGACCCGGCCGCCCCCGGCGGGCGGAGGCGACCCGCTCGTGACCCTGCGCAAGCTCCCGGACGACCACCGGCTGGTCCTCCACCCGCTCGGGACCCTCTTCGTACGGCAGCGGGCGATCCCGCTCGGCATCCGCATCGACCGCGTCGGCGCGCAGCGGCCCAGTGACGGCACCCGTTTCCAGGTCACCGCCGATCCCGCCTGCGGGCTCGTCCGGCTCGCGCTCACCGGCGACAAGTTCGCGATGGCCCAGTTCCAGGACATGAACGACGCGGACAAGCTCTCCGCCTCGGGGTACGAGGACCAGGCCGCCGGCGTCGAACTCGGCACGGAGCGCGAAGCCCTCGACGCGGTCCGGGTGGTGCGGCGCAGCGCCCGCTACGAGGCCCACGTCTTCGACAGCACCGGCACCGGGGCCGCGGGCGTGGGCGCAGGCGCACCGGCCGGCACCCGTCTGCGGTTCCACGAGGTCAGCAGCGCGGTGTTCGACCACCTGCTCACCGGCAGCAGCACGAGCCGCTCTCCCCTCTCCCGACGCGAATCGCTGCTGCGGCAGCCGTTCACGGCCGAGGACTCCGCGCGGGTGACGGGTCAGCGCTTCGTCATCGCCCATCTGCGCAACAACGCGCAGGCCTTCGCGCCCACCCCCGCCCTCGCGCGGGAGCAGCCGGACCCCTCGGGCTTCCGCAGCAGGACGGCGGCGGACGACGCGCTCGACGCGTGGGTCGCCGCCGACCCCCGGCTGACCGGCCGGCTGCACGTCGTCCCGGAGGCCGAGGCTGCGCCCCTGGCCGCGCCCGGGACGTGGTCCCCCGCCGGTGACACCCCGGCCGCGGTCCGCTCGACCGGGGCCGACGCGGTCCGCCTCGCCTCCGGGAGCATCGTCGTCGCGGGCGGTGCGGACGCCGCCGGAGTCGCCGCGGCCGCAGCCGCGCTGTTCGATCCGGTCGCCCTGGTGTGGGAGAGCCTCCCGCCGCTGCGAACGGCCCGGACCGGCCACACCGTCGTACCGCTCGCCGGGAACCGGGTGCTGGTGGCCGGCGGCCGGGACGGTGCGGGGGTCCCGCTGGCCTCCACCGAGATCTACGATCCCGTGGCCCGGGCATGGTCCGCCGCCGGCAGTCTGCACACCGCGCGCGGCGACCACGCGGCGGTCCCGCTGGGCGACGGCCGGATCCTGGTCTGCGGCGGCACGGCCGAACGGGACGGGGAGGGCGTCCGTACGCTGGCCTGCGCCGAGCTCTTCGACCCGCGTACGGGGGCGTGGTCCACCACCGGGTTCATGACCGACGCCCGCTCGGGCCACCGGGCGGTCCTCCTGCCGCAGAGCGGCCGGGTCCTGGCCGTCGGCGGCGCCCTGGCCACCGGCACCGGCACGGCCGGAGCGGCGCTGGCGTACTGCGAGCTCTACGACCCGGCGACCGGCGCCTGGACCCCGGCCGGTTCGCTCGCCACGCCCCGCACGGGCCACGGGGCGACGGTGCTCGACGACGGCTCCGTCCTCGTCACGGGCGGCGGGGCGAGCGGGCTGCCGCACGCCGGGCGGTTCGGCCCGGATCCGCTCGCCACGGCGGAGCGGTACGCGCCCGGCGCCGACTCCTGGAGTCCCGTACCGCCCATGCCCGCAGGGCGCAGCGGACACCGCGCCCTGCTCCTGCGCTCCGGAAAGGTCCTCGTCACCGGCGGCGCCCGGGGCGCGGCGGGCACCGCCGGGTTCCGCAGCAGCCTGCTCCACGACCCGGCCACCGGCGCCTGGACGGCCACCGGCTGCTTGGCCGTGGGCCGGTACGACTTCGCGGCGGTGGAGCTCTCCGACGGCCGGGTCCTGGCCGTCGGCGGGATCGAACGCTCGGGTCCGGCGGCCCCCGGGGACACCGCGGTCACCACCGCCACCACCGAGATCCACACACCGTGAACCGCACACGGCGGACCGCCCGCCCCACACCCGGCACGGAGGGTTCCACGCGATGACCAGTCCCATCACGGCAGTCGGCGGAAGCTGGAGGAAGACCGGCGACCTGCCGCTGGCGGCCAGCTGGTACGGGCAGTACGACGGCCCGGTGCTCCTCGACGGCAGGAAGGTGTTCGTCGCGGGCGGCACCGACGCCACGGGCGCGGCCCTCGACAAGACCGCGCTCTACGATCCGGTCGCGGGGAAGTGGACGGCCGGCCGGGCGATGGGGATCCCGCGCCGGCACCACACGGTGACCCGGCTCGGCAACGGGAAGGTCCTCGTCGTCGGCGGCACGAGCGCTCCGGGCCGGATCGCGCCCGCCCTGGCCTCGGCGCAGCTGTACGACCCGGCCCACGACACGTGGACGACGGCCGCTTCCCTGCGGGAGGCCCGTTGGGACCACTGCGCGGTACTGCTGGCCGACCGGACCGTGCTGGTCTGCGGCGGGGTGGCCACCCGGTCCGGGGATTCGCTCAAGGCCCTGCGCACGGCGGAGATCTACCATCCCGACACCGACACGTGGTCCGACGCCGCCGAGATGAACGACGCCCGCAGCGGCCACGGGGCCGTCCTGTTCAAGGGCGGCCGGGTCCTGGTCTGCGGCGGAACCGCACCGGTCTCCGGGGCCGCGGACGCGGCGCTGGCCTTCTGCGAGCTGTACACCCCCGCCACGGCCCAGGCCCGCGACACGTGGACGCCGACGGGCAGCATGGCGGCGCCGCGCAGCGGCCACCAGACCGTACCGGCCTCCGAGACCACGGCCCTCGTCGTGGGCGGCGCCCTGCCCGGCGTTCCCGGGGACGGGACCTTCGACCCGCACCACGCGCTGACGCTCGAACGGTTCGACCTGGCGCAGGGCCGGTGGACGGCGCTCCCCCCGCTGCCGGGCCGCGGGCGCGAGGCGCACCGCCTGGTACCGCTCGGCTCCGGCTCCTTCCTGCTGATCGGAGGTACCGGGGAGGTGGGCGACGGGGTCGGCTACCAGAACACCCTGCTGGTCGACGCCGCTACGGGCGCGGCCTCGCCGGCGGCCGCCCCGGCGGCCGGACGGTGGGCGCTGGGCGCCGTCGCCCTGGCCGAGGACGAGGTCCTGGTGACGGGCGGCACCGTGCGGTCGGGTCTGGCCGCCTCGAAGCCGGGCGAGGACGACCTCACCGCCACCACCGAGGTGTTCGGCCCGGCGGGGAGCCTGACATGACCGCCAACGCCTACTCCTTCCTGCCCTGGCTGCGCACCGGCATCGCCACGAAGATCGTCCGGCAGGCGGGTGCCCAGCGCGCCGCCGTCGACGTGGCCCTGACCGTGACCAACGAGACCGGCGGCCCGGGCCGCACGCTCCACCGGCCCGTCCAGCTCTACGGGCCCGGCGACATCGTGGGCGTAGACCCGCGGGCCGTCTCCCGGGTGGAGCCGCGGCCCGGTGTCACGGACACCGAGCCCAACTACCTGGCCCACATCGAGTTCTACCCCGAGGACTACCTCTGGCGGTACAGCCCGGACGTGCCGGATCCCGTCACCGGCAGCCTCCGCCCCTGGCTCGCCCTGGCCGTCCTCGAACGTCCCGGCGACTCCGGCGGCCCGGGAGAGTTCCGGGAGGGGCCGCCACTGCCGGGCCGCCCGCTGCCGTACGTGGTGGTCGGCGACCCGGTCGCCTGCCTGCCGCCCGCCGAGCAGCTCGGGGCCTGGGCCCACGTGCACGTCCACGGCGCCGTCGACGAACCGCTCGTATCCGAGCCGCACGACATGCCCGCGGCGCTGGCCCGGCTGCGCGAGGTGCTGCGCACCGACCCGGACCGGGCCTGCTCCCGGCTGATCTGCCCGCGCCGGCTCCGGCCGAACACGCCCTACGACGCCTTCCTCGTCCCCGCGTTCGAGACGGGGCGGCTGACCGGCACGGGTGAGACCGTCCCCGACGACATGCCGGCCACGCTCGCCGCCTGGGGGCCGGGGCGGGCCGGTCTGCACCTGCCGTACTACCACCGCTGGTCCTTCCGCACGGGACCGTCCGGCGACTTCGAGCAGCTGGCGCGGGCGCTCAAGCCCAGGCGGCCCGATCTGCGGGTCGCCCGCCGCGACGTGGACGTGCTGCGGCCCGGGACCGGGCTGCCGCCCGTCGACGCGCCGGCGGCCCTCGGCGGAACGCTCAAGCTCGGCGGGGCCCTGCGCGTCCCCCTCCGCGATCCGGACGTGTGGGACAACTGGGACGGCCGCTTCACCCTGCCGCCGCCGGCGCGACCGTACCCGCACCCCTTCCAGGAGGCGCTGGCCGGGCTGGTCAACCTGGCGGAGGCCTATCTGACCCGTACGCCCGCCCAGGCACACCGGGAGCTGGCCGCGCGGCTCACGGAAGCCGGGGCTGCGCAGGCGCAGTCCCCCGCCCAGGTGGATCCGGTCATCACCCCTCCCCTGTACGGCCGCTGGCACGCCCGCACGGCCCGGCTGCTGTCCGACGACGCCGGGCGGCCGCTGCCCGCTCCGCTGAACCGGAACTGGGTGCACCGGCTCAACCTGGACCCACGGTTCCGGATCGCCGCGAACTTCGGCACCCAGGTGGTGCAGGCGCGCCAGGAGGAGTTCATGGCGGCCGCCTGGCAGCAGATGGGGGACGCACTGGCCGCCAACCACCGGATCCGGGCCGCTCAGTTGGCCCGCGAGGTCGGGCACGCGCTCCAGGACAAGCACCTGCCGAAGCCGCCTGCGGTCCCTCCGCCGGGCGGAGCGCAGGGCGCGGCCGCGCGCGTGGCGGCGCCGACGGGCCGTGCCCTGCGGCTGACGGCGCCCGCGAACTTCCGGGTACGCACGGCCGGGACGGCCCTGCAGGCGAGCGCGGGGGCGGGGGCGGTGAGCGGACCACCCGTGGCAGTCGGACACCAGGTGGCCAGCAGCCGGGTCTCGGCGGCGCCGCTGTCACCCGAGATGCGCCGGATGATGCGCCCGGGCTCGCGCCTCATGCGGGCCCTGTTCCCCCCGGACCGCACGCCGCTGCGCGCCGGATCCGAACCCCCCGACGCCCTCCTGGCCAAGATGGACCGCGACGCGGACCCGGTCACCGCGGCCGCTCGGAAGGGCACCCCGGCCACACTGGTGACCCCGCAGAACGTGGCGGACGTCCTCCACCCGGGCGCCCCGCCGCCCGGCGAGGACCCCGAGGCGGAGCTGCCGACCTGCGGGGCCTTCCGGATCAGCCTGCCCGCCGAAGGGTTCGTCCCGGCCCCCGGCGGCCCCGACAGCGAGGAGGCCGCACGGTTCAAGACGGCGCTGCGCGAGCTCCGGCTCGGCCGTGCGGCCGCGGCGGCCGCGGCGCGGGCCGACACCCGTGACCCGCTCGGGGTCGCCGGGGCGGGCGAGGCCATGCTCACCGGGCTGCGGGCCGACACCACCGTGCCGAGGAGCCTGCTCAGCGAGGTCCGGCTGCCGGGCCGGCTCACGCCGTTCGCCGAGCGGTTCATGGAGGTCATGGCCCACCCGGTCATCGACCTGCCGATGTACCGGGCCCTGGTGGACAAGTCCGTGGACACCTTCGTGCCCAACCTGGGCCTGGTCCCGCCGGACTCCGTCACCCTGCTCTCTCCCGACCAGGAGTTCATCGAGGCGTACCTCGTGGGACTCAACCACGAGATGGCCCGGGAGCTGCTGTGGCGGGAGTTCCCCACCGACCAGCGGTGCAGCGTCTTCCGCCAGTTCTGGGATCCCCGCTCCGGCCTGGCGCGGGCCGGCGAGAGCCCCGCCGAGCAGCGGGAACGCCTGTACGACATCCCCGCGATCGACACCTGGGACCAGCTCTCCGAGCTGGGAAGCCACGACCTGCGGGACGAGGAGAGCGGCGGCACGGGCGCGGAGGAGGACTTGGTCCTCGTCATCCGCGGGGAACTGCTGCGCAAGTACCCCACGGCCGTGGTGTACGCGCACCGCGCCGACTGGGCGCGTGACGAGGACGGGACCGAGCACCGCGACCGGGAGCGGGTCCTGGCCGAGGTCCCGGACGGCGCACGGCCGCCCGCCCACCTGGTGCGCCTGCCCGTCTTCGAGGCGAAGGTGGAGCCCGACATCACCCTGCTCGGCTTCGACCTGACCCCGTCCATGGCCAAGGGCGAGCGGCCGCGCGACCCCGGCTGGTTCTTCGTCATCGAGGAGCGGCCCGGCGATCCCCGGTTCGGTGCGGACGAGACGCCGTCCGGCCCGCTGGAGGTGTGGAACGACCTGTCGTGGCAGGACCTGGCCGTGCCCCCCGGCCGGTTCATCACCCTCGATCCCGGCGGCCCGGACCTGCCGCTCCTGCCCTTCGACGGCTCAGAGGACGACGCGGAGAAGACCGAGCAGCGCCGGGAGGACACCCGGCTGCCGCCCTGGTCCGGCCGGCTCGGCTCCGCCGACCTCGCCTACATGCTCTTCCAGGCACCCGTCCTGGTCGCCGTACACGCACAGGAGATGCTGCTCGATGCCCGACCCGCTGAGTGACGAGTACCCGGTGCTGCTCGGGCCCGTACGGATCGAGACCCGCTTCACGGCCGACGAGCTGCTCGTGCGGATCTTCCCGGACGAGTGGCAGATCGACTCCAGTGAACCGCAGCCCAGCGAGGCCGAGTTCGCGGCGCTCACGGCCTACTGGACCGCGCTGTGGCGGGCCGCCGGGGACCCGGCCGGTGAGGAGGAGGCCTGGCGGGAGCTCTCCGGCCGGGTCGCGCCCGGACGCGCGCTCTGGCTGCGCGACGAGCTGCCCCCGGCCAACCCCGGGGAGAAGCCGGCGCACCTCCCCGCCGGGACCACGGTGCTGGTGATCACCACCGCCGCCGCACTGCCCGCCGCCGACCGGCGGCCCACGGCCGACTACTGGACCGCGGTGTGGCGGGCGCACGGCGACCGGGCGCGGATCGTGGCCGCCGACGCCGCACTGCTCGCCGCCGTGGGGGCGGCCCGCGCCCGGGCCGTCCGGGGCCGTCCGCCGACCGGGGTGGAGGCGGCGCCCTCGCGCACCTCGGACGCGGTGGTGGTGGCCTTCCTCGTGGTACCCCGACCGGAGCGGGTGGGCAGGGACTCCTGGACCCGGGCGGCCCGGGCCGGGCTGCTGCCGGACCGCTTCACCGTCCTCGGCTGGGCGGGCGACGCGCTCGTCGTCGACGAGACCGGCGCGGACGTCCCGGACGGGCTCGCGGTCAGCCCCGACCCGGGCGCCACCGGGGGCCAGCTGAAGGTGGACGAGGAACACGGGACGCTGAACGTCCCGGACGACCTGCGCTGGCTCACCGAGTTCCGGCGGGCCGTCGACGTCGGCATGGGCCTGCGGATCGGCCTGGACGACCGGAGCAGGGGCGGACTGGACCGGCTGCTCGTCCTCGGCCTGCGCAGGCGCCAGGGCCCGGAGGCGTCGGCCGGGGCCCTGGCCGGGCTGATCACGCGCCAGCTGCGCAGCCCGGCCGGCTTCGGGCTCGTACCGCAGGGCACGCCGACCAACAACACCGAGCGGGACCCCGCGGGACCGGGTGCGCAGCGGGAGGCGGCGGCCGGACTGCGGGCGGCCGCCGCGGCCGCCGGACTGCGGGCGGACACCGGGGCGGACCCCGGTGACTGGACGACCAGGACCGACGGCAGGTGGCTCACCGACCTCCTCGGACTCGACCCGGCCGTCCTCGCCGGCGTACCGCACGCCGACGGCACCGACCTGCGCGACGCCCGGGCCGCGAACACCGCGCTGTGGCCCGCGACCTGGGGCGACTTCCTGCGCACGGCGCTGAGCCCGGTCCTGTCGGAGGAGGACGCGGAGCGGACCCGCGCGTTCTTCGTACGGTACGTGTCCGGGCGCGGCCCGCTGCCCGTCGTCCGCATCGGCCGGCAGCCGTACGGGATCCTGCCCACCACCTCCTTCGAGCGGATCCAGTGGCCGGCCGGTGCGACCGGGACCCACCGGGCGGCGCTGCACGGGGTGCTCGAGGCGATGGCGGCGGACTGGACCGACGCCGTCTCCAAGGTGGCCCGGCTCGACGCGGGGAGCGCCGACCCGCACCAGCGGCTGCTGGACATCCTGGCGCTGCACCCCACCTCCGCCGAGTACCACCAGCGGTACGCCCGGAGCGTCGCGGACCTCTACAACCAGGAGAACCTCGCGGGCCGCGGCCCGGCCGTCACCGCGGCGCTGGAGGACCCGCTCCACATGCCGCAGCCCGTACGGGCCCTGCTGGCCCGGCTCGGCTACGACGCCCGGCCCCCCGGCGGGCCCGCCCGTCCGGACCCCGAGCTGACGGGACGGCTCTTCGAGGGGACCCCGTACCCGCTGCTCGGCCCGCTCGTCGACGACCTCCCGCTCTCCGAGGACCGGCCGCCGCGCCCCTGCACCCCACCGCCCGAGCGGCTGAACTACCTCGGCTGGCTGGCCCGGTACGGGCGGACCGATCTCGACCGGATCCGGCTGGAGGACGGCTTCGCCGGGGCCCGTCCGCCGGCGGCGCTGCTGTACCTGCTGCTGCGGCACTCGGTGCTGCTGGGCTGGGAGGAGGCGGCCTGGCGGCTGGCGGCCGCCGCCGGGCAGTCGCCGGCGCCGATCACCGACCCGCCGTTCGTCCACATCAGGTCGCGCCGCGACGGCGAGGCCGCGGACCCGCCGAGCGAGAGCCGGTACCGCAGGCTGTACGCGCCCGACCGGGCCGTGACCGGGAGCACCGATCCCGCGATGCTCGTCCACCGGTACGTCCCGCAGGTGCTCGGCACGCATCCGGCGACCGCCCGGCTGGACGAACAGCTGCGCGCCATCGGGCTGCTGGCCGACGTGCCCACGGCCCGGCTGGACCGGGTCCTCGCCGAACACCTGGACCTGGCCACGCACCGGCTGGACGCGTGGCGGCTCGCCCTGGCCGGCGAACGGCTGGCGGAGATGCGGTACGGGCCGGGCGGGGGCGACGGGCCCGGCGCGACGGCGCGTCGCGGGATCCACCTCGGATGCTACGGCTGGCTGTACGACGTGCGCCCCCGCAAGGTGCCCCTCGCCGGGCACACCGTGCCACCCGAGCTCGTCCCGGTCTTCGGCACCGACCCGGTGAGCCGGGATCCGGACAACGGCGGCTACGTCCACGCCCCGTCGCCGGCGCAGGCCCGCACGGCAGCCGTGCTCCGGGCCGGGTACCTGGCCAACGGAGCGCAGGACGCGACGCGTTCCTTCGCGGTGAACCTCTCCTCCGAGCGGGTGCGCGACGCCCTCACGGTCCTCGACGGGCTGCGCGAGGGCCAGTCGCTCGGGGCCCTCCTCGGCTACCGCTTCGAACGGGGGCTGCACGAGCGCCGGCTGCCCGACGGATCGGGCCTCGACAGGTTCCTCCCGGCGCTGCGCGGCGCGTTCCCCCTGCGGGCCGGCCGGCTGTCCGACGTGACGCCCGGGCCCGGGGTCCCGGTGGAGGTGGTCGAGGCCCGCACCGTCGTGGACGGACTGGAGCTGGTCCGCCGGGCCACCCGCGACCACGCCGCCGCCTACCCCTTCGGCGCCGAGCACATGCCGGCGGCGAGCGCGGACGAGAGCACCGCCCTCGACGCCGAGCTGCGCCGGCTGCTCCACCTCCACGACGCCCTGGCGGACCTCGCCGTGGCCGAGGCCGCCCACCAGGCCCTGTCCGGCAACACCGAACGGGCCTCGGCCACCCTCGACGCCTACGCCAAGGAGGGCCTGCCGCCCGACCCCGAGGTGGTGGCCACCCCGCGCAGCGGGGTGACGCTCACCCACCGGTTCGGCATCCAGCTGACCCCGGGGCTGGCGGTGGGTCACCTGCCCCCGCTGTACTTCGGTGACGGACCGCGCGCCAAGGCGGAACCCGCGGTCAACGACTGGCTCCCCGCCCTGCTGCCGGCCCAGCAGGACCTCGCCGCGCTCGTCACCTGGACCGATCCGGTCAGCGGGGAACCGCGGAGCAGGGTCGTCACGATGCACGACCTGCGGCTCCAGCCGATCGATCTGCTGTGGGCCGTGCGCCCGGCGGGCGAGGCGGGCAAGAGCGATCTCGACGACCGGATCATCGGGATCGTGGTGGAGGAGGACCGGCCCCGCCCGGACGCGGAACTGAGCATCCGGTACACGCGGCGCGTACCGGACAAGATCAGCTTCTTCGAGGTCGCCCCGCTCGTCGACGCGCTGCGCACGCTGCTGACCACGGCCCGCCCGCTGCGCCCCACCGACCTCATGGCCGCCGCCGGGCCCGCGGGCGCGGACCGGTCCGCCGACGAGGAGGTCTCGCTCCCCCGGGAACGGCCCGACGCGGTCCGCGCGGACCTCGCGGAGCTGGGCCGCAAGGTGACCGAGCAGACGGCCGATCTGACCCGGCTGTACCCGGCCGCGCCCGCGCAGCCCGACCGGGAGGAGGTCATCGGCCGGATCGACGCGCTGTTGGCGCGCTGCGCGGAACTCACCGCCACGGCCGGCGGGTTCGGCATGGTGCGCAGCGGCTGGACCGAGCTGACCGAGTGGCGCCGGGGCATCTACGCGGGCGTACTGGCCGCCGTCGCGGTCGCCGCGAAGCGGATGGGCACCGCCCTGCTGGAGGCGGACCGGCTGCTCTCGGACTACGACACCCTGCCGTCCGGCGCCTCCGACGAGGAGCGGTTCCGGCTGCTGGAGGCCGCCGAGCGGCTGCTCACCACCTCCGCGACCCGCCCGCGCCCGGATCGCCCGGCCCTCCTCTGGGCGATCGTCAGGAACCGGCGGGAGGCCTTCCGGCGCCGGCTGGCGGATCTGGAGGCGGTGGCGCGCACCACGCAGACCACCCTGAGCGGGCTGCTGGCGGCGCTCTCCCGGCTGCTGCCGATCGGCGACGTCGATCCGGTCGGACTGGACCTGACGCCCTTCCACGACGCGATCGTGGCGTACGGGAGGGAGCTGCTGGAGCGCTCCCTCGCGCTGGGCCGGGAGATCGACGCCCGGACCGGGGCCGCGGACCGGGCGCTCGAAGCCTGCGCCGGGGCGGTGACGGGCCCGGACCGGGTCCGTGCGGCGACCGACGCGCTGCGGGCCCTGCTGGGGCCGGACGTGCTGGTGGTCCCGGAGTTCACCCCGTCGGAGGATCTGGCCGCGCAGTGGCGGCGGGCCCGGGCCGACAGCGCCGCGCTGACCTCCCATCTGGAGACGGACTTCGGCCGGGACTTCCCGGTCGACGACTGGGTGCACGGCATCGCGCGCGTGCGGGAGAAGCCTCGTCTGTGGGAGAAGGCGGTGCTGCTCGGGGACGCGCTGCGCGGTCCGGGCGGGCCGATGAGCGATGCGGGGGGCTGGCAGGAGCCGCTGCTGACCCCGGTCCAGCTGCCGTACCGGACCGGGGACCACTGGCTGGCGATGGAGTTCAAGGCGGGGACCGAGATCAAGGAGGACCGGGTCCTGTTCACGGCGCACTGCACGCCCGAGCCGCTCATCGGGACGGAGCGCTGCGGGCTGCTCTTCGACGAGTGGACGGAGGTGGTGCCCACCGTCCGGGAGACCACCGGGATCGCCGTCCACTACGACCGGCCCGGCTCGGAGCCGCCGCAGGCGATGCTGCTGGTCGTACCGCCCGTCCGGACCGGTGCGTGGCGCGAGGAGGACCTGGTGGCGGCGGTCACCGAGACGTTCGGGCTGGCGCGGGCGCGGGCGGTCGAGCCGGCCCACCTCGAAGGGCTTCCGTACGCCCAGCTGCTGCCCGCGACGGTGCTGCCGGCGGCCCGGCAGCCGATCACGCTCACGACGGATCTGGCGCTGTGCAACCTGCGGGGGAAGGCCGATGACTGAGGTGGACGCGAGGGGCGCGGCGGGCGGAGCGGGCGGAGCGGGCGGCACGACCGGCACGGGCGAGATCAGGATCGAGAAGCTGCGCGAGGCACTGGACGCGCGCAGCGCCCCCACGGTGGGCGTGTGGAACCGGCTGGAGGGCCGGCCGAGGACCACGGACTTCGACCGGGCCCTGCGGGTGGAGGTCCGCGATCCGCTGTGGATGCTGACCCGGCAGTGGCAGCTCGGGGAGTTCCGGGGCGAGGACGGCGGCTCGCCGGTGACCGCCACCTACTCCGTGGCCGCCACCGCCCCGGCACGGCTCCGGCCGGCGGGCGGAGCGGTGGAGCCACTGCCGGCGGACCGCCCCCTGGAAGGCGTGGTCGAGCGGCGGCCGCTGCCCCTCGCGTTCGGCACCGAGGCCCTTTGCCTCGACTGGCGGCTGGCGATCGGCCGGCGCTGGCTGAAGCTGGTGGCCTCCAGCCAGCGGGTCAACGCGGTCAGCCTGAACGTGCGCCGCCAGTACATCGCCCGGTATCCGATCGCCCTGCCCGATCCGGAGGGGGAGGCGGACCCGGACCTGTACCGGGTGGCGCATCCGGAGGTGTGGTCGGCGTTCCAGGCGGTGGCGGGGCGCAGGATGGACGGCTACGCCTTCTATCAGCGGCTCAAGGAGGGCCGTCCCGCGTACGAGGGCATCACCGGGCTGCTGAACCTGCACCGGGACGAACTGGTCAGGCTGGGCGCGCGGCTGGTGGCCTGGTTCGACGCGCTGGTGGACCAGCCGAACCAGGACCCGGCGCGGCGGCGGCCCAACACGGCCTGGGACCCCCAAGCGCTGGAGCACCGCTTCTCCGTGCACCTGGACGCAGCGGGCGGGCCGGGCGGCCCGGCGGAACAGGTGCTGACCGCCCCCGAGTACCCGGGCGGAACACTGGACTGGCACGCCTTCTCGGTCGCCCCGCCGGCCCCCGCGGGCGCCGCTTCCGCGGAGGCCGCGCAGGCGACGGCCGGCGCCGCGCCGCAGGTCCTGAACCGTACGGTCTTCCCCGCCCCCGTCCGGTATTCCGGGATGCCGCTGCCCCGGTGGTGGGCCGTGGAGGACGGCAGGACCAACTTCGCCGCCGTCCGCCCGGACAGCACGGACCTGGCCCGGCTGGTCTTCCTGGAGTTCGCGCTGGTCTACAGCAACGACTGGTTCCTGCTGCCCTGCGACCTGCCGGCCGGGACCCTCGCCTCGATCCGCGGCCTGATGGTCACCGACGTGTTCGGGGAGCGGCTGTGGATCGGGCCGGCCGACGAGCACCATGACGAGCACCGGGGCGGGGCGGACCACGAGCCCGCGGAGCCCCGGCCCTGGGCCATGTTCTGCCTCAACCCCCTGGGGCGCACGGGCGACGACGCGATGGACGGTTCCGGCCCGGGCCTCCTGCTGCCCTCCGCCGTCGCGAAGGTCGCGGAAGGCCCGGTGCTGGAGGAAGTGGCCCTGATCCGGGACGAGATGGCCAACATGGTCTGGGGCGTCGAGCGCACCGTGACCCTCGCGCACGGCGAGCCCCGCCGGGGCGGCGAGGCCGCGGCCGAGGTCCTCGCCCACCGGCTGCGCCTGCACCCGCCGAGGCCGCCCGCCGCCCCTGCCGCTCCCGACGCGTACAAGGCGATGAGCTCGGTACCGGAGAACTGGATCCCCTTCATCCCCGTGCACGTCCCGGACCAGGACCGGGACGTCAGGCTGCAGCGCGCGGCGATGCCGAGCGTCATCGGCGACGACACACTGGTGCACCCCCGTACCTCGCTGCTGCGCGAGGGCCTCGACGCGGGACGGCAGTACTACGTCAACGAGGAGGAGGTCCCCCAGGCCGGGACCAGACTCACGCTCGCCTACAACCGCACCCGCGGGCACGACGGCCGCGTCGCGCTCTGGCTCAGCGCCCGTACCCACGCGGGCCGGGGCGAAGCCTCCAGCGGCCTGTCCTTCGACCGCCTCACCGACACCCGGCCACCAGGACGGGCCCCCGGGCCGGCCGGCCCGGCGCAAGGCGGGTAGGCAGATAGGCAGGTCATCGACGGTGATCGACCCGCAACCGGTCCGGGGGCGGTGGTTCAGTGCTCGCAGAGGGAGAACTCCCGTTCGTAGAGCTGCTCGTTGTGTTCGTCGACGAAGAACTTCCTTTCCTGCATGAGTTCCTCGCGGTACGCCTTGGCCTGCTCCAGCGTCATGGTCGAGGTGTCGGACCAGGGCTGCTGCGGCGGTATGTCGGAGGTCGAGACGATCTGCTCCGTCGGGTCGACCAGGAAGAACGCGAGGATCTTGCGGTGTCCCGGCCGGGTGGGGTCCGCGAGGCGGAACGCGTCCACGCGGTGCTGCAGGGCGTTGGGGAACGCGAGGCAGCGGCCCGCAGGGGTCGGTACCTGCCCCAGCATCTGGTTCAGCGCGTCCTCGTCCTCCAGGCCGTAGACCTCGCGCAGGCCGGCGTCGTCGTTCTGTTCGTAGTGCGGGTCGTCGAGAGCGGCCCGGAACCCCAGCCGGCTCTCCGTGATGTTCTCGCTGTCCCAGTAGTAGATGCCGGTCGAGACGATCCGTTCGTTGAGCATGCCCTCGACGTGCCAGGAGCCGCCGGGGTACTCGGGCTTCTCCGGGGTGAGGTGGACGGTGGCGAGCTTGACGACGGCCTGGAGCCGGCGGCCGCGCAGATCGACACGGTCGGACGCGTCGGGCCGTGCGGGCGCGGTGAAGGCCGGGGCGTCGGGGACGATCGGGCGGCGGTTCTCCAGCCAGGCCTCGTAGGCCTCTTCCCAGGCAGCGCGGGCGTCCATGTAGGCCTCGTTGTCGCTGTAGGAGGACTGGCGCGGGTACTCCGGTTCCGAGTCGTACCAGCCGCAGGGATCGGCCTCGATCCGCAGGGGGCGCGGGTGGCGCAGATCGGTGAGGACGTTCTCGAACAGCGGGCGCAGGCGCGCGAACACGTCCGGCAGGACGGAGGCCAGCGCGCGATGGGTCTCGGGGTGGACGTTGTTGACGTAGGAGCGGAAGGCCACGGCGCCGTCGTCACTCACGTCGATGTCCGTGGGCAGCCACTGGAACCTCTCGGAGAACTCGTACTTCGCATAGTGGTTCGTCGGGTTCCGCCAGGCCCGCTCGGGCCCTCCGCTCGCCTCCCGCACCAGGCAGAACAGCGAGGGGTGCACGAGGTCCAGCACCTGGCCGTCGGATCCGGGATGCCAGTCCCGCTCCGCTTCAGGGACCTCTTCCAGGACCCGGACCGCCTCGCGCAACCGCGTCCTGAGCTGCTCGTCGACGAGGGCGTCCGACTGCCACACGCCGTCGACCGCGGACACCTCGATGCCGGTCCCCGCGTCCCGCAGCGCCGCGTAGTGCGCCAGTTCGGCGAGGACGTAGCCCACCTGTGCGCCGGTCAGGCCCTGCGCCACCGCTTCCCGCGTCCACTTGGCCACGAGGTCGGCGTCGTTCATCTTGTCGAACCATGCGGGCTTGGCGCGCAGGTGCGCGCTGCACTGCATCATCTGCAGTTCCCGCAGCGTCCGGGGCGCGGCGAACGCCGGGGAACGGGAGGTCTGGAAGGGGAGCGGGAAGGCGGACGGGCCGGTCACTTGTGCTGGTCCTCACGATCGGTGTGCGGTGCCGCGAAGGATAGCCCGGCCCACTGACACCCCGGCCGCGTGCCGGTCGTTCCCACGCGGGCGCGGGCCGGTCAGAGGGCTAGCGGTAGTCGAGCTCGGCCAGTTCGGCGGCCAGTCGGCGGCGCAGTGCGGGGATGCGGGAGGCGATCGGGAGCACGGTGTCGCGTGCGGCGCGCAGGGCCGGGTTGCGGGTGGCCGCGATCCGGGTCATGCGGTCGGTGAGGGCCACCACGCGCAGGGCGACGGGCCGGCGACGGGCCTCGTAGCCGTCGAGGGTCCCCTCGGCGAAGGCGCGGCCGAGCGCGTAGGCGTCCTGGATCCCGGTGTTCATGCCCTGGCCGCCGGCGGGGCTGTGCACATGGGCGGCGTCGCCGGCGAGCAGCAGGCGACCTGCGCGGTAGCGGTCGGCGACGCGGTGGTGGATGCGGAACCGTGAGGACCAGGCGAGCTCGTGGACGGCGGCCTGGCCGGGCGCGCGTTCGTCCAGCAGCCCCTGCACGAAGGCCAGGTCCGGTGCCGCGGGGGCCTCGGCGACGCTCGCGACCACCCGGTAGTGCCCGCCGGGCAGCGGGGCGACGACGGTGAGCCCGGCGGCGCCGAGGGTGAGGGAGACCTCGCCGGCGCCCGGAGCCCAGTCCATGAGGACGTCGGCCAGGACGAAGGACTCCTCGTACGCGCTGCCGGTGAAGGCGATCCCGGCGGCCTCCCGGACCGCGCTGCGCATCCCGTCGGCGCCGACGGCGTGGCCGGCGCGCAGGGTCTCGCCGGTGGCGGTGGTGAGGGTCACCCCGTCCGGGTCCTGGGTGATCCCGGTGACCTCGTAGGGGCGGTGGACATCGCCGCCGAGGGCCCGCAGGCGGGCGAGGAGGACGGCCTCGGTCCGGTCCTGGGGGACCATCAGCGCGTACGGGTGGGCGGTCGGCAGGCCCTCGAACCCGACCTCGGCGAGCGGGCGGGCGCCGTCGCGGATCCGGAACGTGCCGACCGGGACGCCGCGGCCGATCAGCTCGGCGGAAAGGGCGCGGGAGGGGTCGAGCTCGTCGAGGACTTCGAGGGTGCGGGCGTGCACGACGGCGGCGCGGGAGGTGTTGGCGCCCTCGGCCTGCCGGTCGAGGAGCACGAAGTCGATGCCGGCCTCGGCCAGGGTCACGGCGAGGGCGAGGCCGGTGGGGCCGGCGCCGACGACGGCGACGCCGGTGGTGGCGGGGAGCGGGGCGGGGCTGGTCATCGCTGGCCTCCTCCAGTAGGCCAACACATGTTGGCCAACGGCTGTTGACTGAAGGATGGCGCTGCCGGGCTGGCGTGTCAACGGTTGTTGGCCTACGGTTGTTGACATGACGGCACGACGCACCTCCGGCCACACCAAGGCGGCCATCCTGCGGGCCGCGCGCGAGCGCTTCGCGGTACAGGGCTACGAGCGCACCACCATCCGGGCCATCGCCGCGGACGCGGAGATCGACCCCTCGATGGTCATGCGGTACTTCGGCAGCAAGGAGCAGCTCTTCGGCGCGAGCCTGGCCATCGACCTGCGGCTGCCGGATCTGGGCGCGGTGCCGGCGGCGGAGCTCCCCTCGGCGCTGGTGCGGCACTTCGTGGCGCGGTGGGAGGGCGACCCGGCGGACGACGCGCTGCTGGTCCTGCTGCGCTCCGCCGTGACGAACGAGCAGGCGGCGGCCCGGATGAGGGAGATGTTCGCGGCACAGGTGGTCCCGGCACTGGCAGCGGCCCTCGGCCCGGAGCGGGCCGCGAGGGTGGCGGGCCTGGTCTCGACCCAGCTCCTGGGCCTGGCCCTCACCCGGTACCTCCTGAAACTCCCCGGGGTGGCCTCCCTGTCCCCGGAGGCCGTGGTCGACGGCCTCTCCCCCGCCCTGGCGGCCACCCTGGCGACCCCCTAGGTGTGTTGCTCGGGGAGGTTGGTGCCGCGGCCGGCGGGTGTTTGGCCGCCGATGCCGGTGTGGGGTCGGTGGTAGTTGTACCAGTGCAGCCAGTCGGTGAACGCCTCCATCCGTTGCCGGTCTGAGGTGTAGGGCCGCTGGTAGGCCCATTCCTCGAGCAGGGTGCGGTGGAAGCGTTCGACCTTGCCGCTGGTCTGGGGCCGCCATGGCCGGGTCCATCGGGGGCTGATCCCCAGGTCACGGCAGGCCTGGCGCCAGGTGTTCTTGCTGTAGGCCCAGGCATTGTCGGTCAGGACCCGTTCGACGGTGATCCCGAGGGACGCAAACCAGGCGGTGGCCCGCGCGAGGAAGGCAGCGCAGGTGGGTGCGGTCTCGTCGGCGAGGTCTTCGGTGTAGGCCAGGCGGGAGTGATCGTCGAGTGCGGTGTGGAGGTAGGCCCAGCCGGTGCCGGTCTTGTTGCGCCGGCCTTCGGCCCGGCCGAGGGTCCTGTGGCCGCCGCCGTCGGGGATCCGGCCCAATTTCTTGACGTCGACATGGACCAGCTCGCCCGGCCGGGCCCGTTCGTAGCGGCGCACGGGCTCCCCGGTGGCCCGGTCCAGGGCGGCAAGGGGCGGCAGGCCGTTGCGCACGAGGATGCGGTGGGCGGTCGAGGGGGCGATGCCTTGGGCATGTTCGGGGCCCGTTTCCGGGGCTCAGCGAGCGATCCGCCCGTGCTCGCGCTCGTGCGCACGGCCGCGGCAGGGCCAACCGGAGGAGGGTCCGGCGTGGTGGGCGGGGGTATGCCTGTGCGCCCGGTCGAATCTTGGCGTGAGACCCGGCGCGGCCGGCACGGGTACCGAGGAAGGGCGCTCTTCGATGTGGTGTTCGAGTCGTGGTCGGGCGCGGCTGGCTTTGGCTGCCGTGGTGATGGTGAGCGGCGGTTTGCCCTGGGTTGCGCCGACGGCCTCGGCCGCCGCGGCGGTGCCTTTGCCCCCTGGATGTTCTCAGACCGGCGGCACGGTCAACTGCACGATCACCGCGCAGGGATATACGCCGATTCCCGTCGCGCCCGGAGTGTCGGTGCACGTCACCAAGGCGCAGGGCGCTGCCGGCGGGCCCGGGGGCGGCGGCGTGTCCATGAGTCAGGGCGGTGCCGGGGACACCGTGAGCGGAACCATCGTGGTCCCGGCCGGCATCACGACCCTGTACGTCGGCGTCGGCGTGGGTGGCGGCGCCGCCGGCGCCACCAGCACGGGATCGCCTGCCGGGGCGGGTGGCGGGGCCAGCAGCGTGTCAACCTGCGAGCCCACCGTGAGCGGGTGCACCCTGACCGGCGATCCGTCGACCGACCCGCGCCTGATCGTCGCGGCCGGCGGCGGGGGCGGGGGCAGCGACCTCATTGCCAACCACACCAACGGCACCGGCGGTGCCGGAGGTGCGGGCGGTACGGGTACCCCCGCCGGCAGCGGCAACGGCAGTCCGGGCGGCATGCGGCCGAGCGGCGGCGCCGGGGGCGGGGGCGGTACGGCGACGGCAGGCGGTACCGGCGGTGGCTCCTGCTCCTTCGGTGCCACGGGCCCCGCCAGCACCAACGGTGATCACGGCACCGGCGGCCAGGGCGGCGGGGGCGGCGCAGCCGGCGGTGGTGGGGGCGGGGGCTGGTTCGGCGGCGGAGGCGGCGGAGGCTGCAACCTCGTTCAGTACACGCCCACGGTTGCATATGGCAGTGGTGGGGGCGGAGGCGGGTCGGACCACGTCCCGGCCGGCGGTCAGATCAACCAGGGGACGGGAACCGGCACGGGTGAGGTGACGCTCACCTACACGCTGCAGTCATCGACGAGCACGTCCCTGACCTCGGCGCCGAACCCCTCGCGGGTCGGGCACACGGTGACCTACACCGCCACGGTCAGCCCCACACCGGACGGCGGCACCGTCCAGTTCACCGACAACGGTCAGCCCGTACCCGGATGCACCGCGCCGGTCCCGGTGTCCACCACCACCGGCACGGCCGTCTGCACCACCACGCCGCAGACCACCGGCGCCCACAACATCACCGCCGCCTACAGCGGTGACGCGGCCTTCTCGCCCAGCACCTCCCCCATCCGCACCCAGATCGTCACCCAGGTGCCGTGCCAGACCCTGGTCGGGTGCAATCTGAGCGGCTTGAACCTGACCGGCGCGAACCTTCAGGGAGCGAACCTGATGGGTGCGAACCTGAACGGTGCGAACCTGACCGGCGCCAACCTCCAGGGGGCGAACCTGACCGGTGCGAACCTGAACCGTGCGAACCTGACCGGCGCCGTGATGACAGGAGCGACCGTCACCGGGGCGAACCTGAACCGCGTGATCTACGGCAACACCACCTGCCCGGACGGTACGAACAGCGACAACCACGGCGGCACCTGCACCGGACACCTGTAGCCCGTCGACCCGGGTGGGAACACCTCGGTCACCACGACTCCGCCGCGGCGGCACCCACCTCAGCGGACCAGGCGGCTGCCCCCGCGGCGGAGTCGGAAGGCCAGGACGACGATGTCGACGATCAGAACGGCCACGCCGACGACGAGGAGGTAGAACAGGCCTTCGGCGAGCACTCCGATGAATCCGAGTACGACGGCGACGAGGAGCAGGAGCAGGAACAGTGCCATCGGGTCCTCCCGCGGGAGTGGTCAGCGCCGGGCCAGGCGCCGCTCGCCGCCCGATCCCGGCTGGTGGGTCAGCTCGTAGTGGGCGAAGAGCGCCGGTTCGTCCTCGGCCGCCAGGACGTCGTCGATGCCCATCGACGGGGAGGCCTTGACCGCCTTCCGGGAGTGGGCGACCTTCAGGTAGCCGGGCCCCACCATCGCGCCGGCCAGGGGTACGAACACCAGGCGGTGGCGGGTCGGCAGCCCGACGGTGACGGTGGCGAAGGCCGGCTGGTCGGTGGCCGTGTCGACGTAGACGGACTCCATCGTGCCGATCTTGTGGCCGTCGGAGTCGAGCACGTCGTGGCCGCGCCACTCCCGGATGTCACTCGCCTCGAACATCACGTCTCCGCTTCTCCTGCGGGCATGCGCCCCACCCTCGGGGGCGGGAGTCGTCCCACACCGCACCTGCCCCGCCCACACGGGCCCAACCTCCTCCCGGGCCGCTACGGCCACCAGGTGCCCGGCAGCGCGTGCCGGGCACCTGGTGCAGGGGGGCCTGTGGTGGGTGCGTGCGTGAGCGGTTCAGGGTTCCTGGCGGCGGTCGCTCAGGGAGTCCTTGATCCCACGGGCCTTTTCCTCGGCCTTGCCCGCGGCCTCGCGGGTCTTGCCCTTGAGCTGGTCCGATTTGCCCTCGGCCTGCATCCGCTCGCTGCCGGTCGCCTTGCCCGCGACTTCCTTGGCCTTGCCCTTGGCCTGCTCCATCTTGCCCTTGGCCTTCTCCGCCATGAGGAATCTCCCTTTTCCGAAGAACGGTCGGTCGCTGCACAAGCTAGGCGAAGTCGGGAGGATCCGCTCGTCGGGGCGTGCGCCGAGCAGCCGGTGTGACGGTCCGGGGTGCGCACCGGCGGGCCTGGGACGACGATGGTCGGCGTACCCCGTCCGCCGTTGTGAGGAGCCGGCCCGTGCTGGAGCGCACGCTGAAGAAGGACCGCACCGAGGTCACCTTCGTCCTTCCCGCCGACAGCCCGCCCGGCCCCGTCAGCGTCGTCGGCGACTTCAATGACTGGAATCCCGGCGTCCACACCCTCAAGCCCCGTAAGGACGGCAGACGGGCGGTCACCATCGAGCTCCCCGGCGAAGCCGTCCACTCCTTCCGCTACCTCGCCGCGGGCGACTACTGGTTCAACGACGAGAGCGCAGGCGATCAGGACGGCCCCAACAGCCGCCTCCACACCTGACCTCCGGACGGTGTGACACCCGGCGTGCGGCCTCGACGGCGCCGCCCTCGCGAAGGCTCGGCCTCCCGCGAGGGAGCCGGGCCTACGGTGGAGGAGTGGGAGCGGGCGGCAGCGCCGAGGTGGACCGCGAGGTCACCGTCTGCCTCGCCGGCGACGTGATGCTCGGCCGGGGCATCGACCAGGTGCTGCCGCACCCGGGTGACCCGCGGCTCGCCGAGCCGTGGGTGTCGGACGCCCGCGCATACGTCGAGATGGCCGAAGCCGTGAACGGACCGGTCTCCAGGGCCGACGGCTACGACGGGCCGTGGGGCGACCTGATGGCGGAACTTCGGGCCACCGGGCCCGACGCCTGGGTGTTGAACCTGGAGACCAGCGTGACCCGGGCGGACGGTTTCGCGCCCGGGAAGAGCGTCCACTACCGCATGAACCCGGCGAACGTGCCCTGTCTGACCGCGGTCCGGCCCGACGTGTGTGCACTGGCCAACAACCACGTCCTCGACTTCGGCCGGGACGGGCTGGCCGAGACCCTCGACAGCCTCGGCGCCGCCGGGCTGCGCACCGCGGGTGCGGGTGTCGATGCAGCCGAGGCGTGGCGGCCGGTCCGGGTGGTGCTGCGGTCTGCCTCGTCCGGTACCGGGTCCACGTCCCGTCACGGGCCGCGGCTCCTCGTGTTCTCGATCGGATTCCCCTCGAGCGGCATCCCGCTCGACTGGGCCGCCGGCCCGGACCTCAGTGGCGTCGCCCTCGCCTCCGCGCCCTCGCCGGCCGCCGCCGCCGACCTGGTCTCCCGTATGCGGGCCGCCCGCCGGCCGGGCGACCTGACAGCCGTCTCGGTCCACTGGGGTTCCAACTGGGGCTACCGGGTCCCGCCCGAGCACATCCGGTTCGCCCACGCCCTCGTGGACGGCGGCGCCGACCTCGTCCACGGCCACTCCTCACACCACCCCCGCCCCCTGGAGGTCCATCACGGCCGGTTGATCCTCTACGGCTGCGGGGATCTGGTGGACGACTACGAGGGGATCAGCGGTCACGAGCAGTACCGCAGCGACCTCCGCATCCTCTACACCGCCCGCCTCGACGGGGCCACGGGGGCGCTGCGAGGACTGCGCCTGACACCTTTCCAGGCCCGACGCCTCACACTGCACCGGGCCCGCCTCCGCGACGCGTACTGGCTGCGCGCCGCGCTCACCCGGCACGGCAGTCCCTTCTCCACGACCCTCGCCGTCGGCAGCGACGGGGTGCTCACCCTCACCCCGGGGAAACGCGGGGTGTGACTCCAGACCGCGCGCCCGGCCCCACCCGGTATCGGCGCTCCCGCCGGACCGCCGGCCTTGGAACCACCGTGAGGTGCCGCAGTGAGGCCGTGCGCACTTCGGTGGCGCCCGCCGCTGCCGAGTGCGCGCACGTCCGCCCCGCCACTGCAGGGTGAGAATGGAAGCAGCGGGTACCGCCGGGATCGAGCAGGCCTGGCCGGGTATGGATGAGGCGGTTCGCCGATCCGAGTGCCGAGAGGTGGTGGCGACGATGGAACGCCTGGCCCCCCTGGTCGTAGGAGTCGACGGTTCCGATTCCAGTCTGGCCGCGGTGGATTGGGCCGCCGATGAGGCCGCACGACTCGCTCTTCCCCTGCGTATCGTGTACGCCTCCCTCTGGGAGCGCTACGAGGGGGCCGCACCGGACTGGAGCCTGGACCGCCCTTCCGGACAGGTCCTCGCCGAGAACATCGTGGCGGCCGGCGCCGAGCGTGTCGGGCGGCACAGACCCGGTCTGCAGGTCACGACGGACATCGCGGCCGAGGACGCGGTGAGCGCTCTGCTGCGCGAGGGCCCCATGGCACACGCCGTCGTCGTCGGCTCGCGCGGCCGCGGGGAACTGGCCGGTCTTCTGCTCGGATCCGTGGCGCTCGTCGTGGCGGCCAGGTCCTCCGGCCCGGTCGTCGTCGTACGGGGGGACCGGCAGGCCCTGGAAGGGCGCCACGGCCGCGTACTGCTCGGCATCGGCGCCTACGACGTGGAGTCCCCGGCCGTGCGCTTCGCCTTCCGCGAGGCAGCCGCGCGGGACGCGGACCTCGATGTCGTCTGCGCCTGGCGGCCGTCGCCGCACGGACCGGTCGACCAGATGGCCCTGCCCGGCGACCATGAGGAGCGGGCGGCGGCGCTCCTGGACAAAGCCGTGGCAGCCGCGGCCCGGGAACATCCGCAGGTGCGGCTCCACCGGACCGCCCTCGAAGGCACCGCACGCAAAGTGCTCACGGAGCGGTCTGCCGCAGCGGACCTCCTGGTCGTCGGCGCACGGCGTCCGGGCGCCCCGATCGGCATGGAACTCGGGAGGGTCGCCCACCGGGCCCTGCACCATGCCCACTGCCCTGTCGCAGTCGTCCCGCAGCACCACGGCGCACCGGTCCCGAAGGCATCGTGACGGGCCGGGCTCGAGGGCGTTCGCGCTCTCGGACGGTGTTCGCCCGGCTGCGTGTTCGGCGGTGCGGGATCGCGGCGCGGCCGTCGGACCCAGTGCGGCTGCGGTTGACACGGCTGACGCCCGGCGGGGCGGCGTGTCCCCCGTCGGGGCCCGCATCGCCGCCGTAGCGTGGTTTCGGGGTGCGTGGCCCTGCCGGGCGAACCGTCGATGCCGGCGGCTGCGGCACGGACCTGGAGGAGCGGGGATGAGCGTGTGGTCGCGGCCGGGCTCTGCCCCCGTCGCAGCGCTCGGGGCGGAGCCCGACCCGTGAAGGTCTCGCCGAAGGTGACGTTCGCGGCGCTGGCGGTGCCGAACTTCCGTCTCTTCTTCGCGGGCCAGTCCGTCAGCCTGATCGGCACGTGGATGCAGGCTGTGGCCCAGGCGTGGCTGGTGCTGCAGCTGACCGGGTCGGGGACGGCCCTCGGGCTGGTGGTCGCCGCACAGTTCCTGCCCGTCCTGCTGGGCGGCCCCTACGGCGGGCTGCTGGCCGACCGGGCCGACAAACACCGGCTGCTGACGGCCACCCAGTCCACCCTGGGAGCCCTCGCCCTGGTGCTGGGGCTCCTGACGGTCACCCATGCGGTCCGGCTGTGGATGGTCGTGGTCCTGGCGGTCGCGCTCGGTGTGGTGAACGCGGTGGACCTCCCCACCCGCCAGACGTTCGTACCGGAGCTGGTCGGCCCGGAGCTGCTGCGCAACGCGGTCGGCTTGAACAGCATCATGATCAGCGCGACACGCGCGATCGGCCCCGCGGCGGCGGGGATCCTGATCGCCACCGTCGGGGTCGGGGCCTGCTTCCTGGCCAACTCGGCCAGCTTCCTCGCCGTCCTTCTCGCGCTCCGCCTGATGCACACCGACCGGCTGCAACCCGCGGGGGCCGTCGAACGGGCACCCGGCCAGCTGATCGAGGGCCTGCGCTACGTGCGCCGCACGGCCGGTCTGTGGGCACCGCTGGCGATGATGGCCCTGATCGGCACCTTCGCCTACGAGTTCCAGGTCGTACTGCCGCTGCTGGTCAGCACCGTCCTGCACGGCGGAGCGCCTACCTACGGATTCCTCACCGCCGCCATGGGGCTGGGCTCCGTGGCCGGCGGACTCGCCGTCGCCGCCCTGGGCCAGGCCGGCGTCGTCCCCTTGGTCGGCGCTGCGGCCGGCTTCGCCGCAACGCTCGCCGCAGCGGCGGCGGTGCCGACCGTGCCCGCCGAAGTGGCGGTCCTGACCCTGGTCGGGGTGGCCAGCACGGTCTTCCTCGCCCTCGGCAACACGACCCTGCAACTGATCAGCGATCCAGCGTTCCGGGGCCGGGTCATGGCCCTGTGGTCCGTCACCTTCCTGGGCAGCACCCCCGTCGGCGGACCCGTCGTCGGCGTGCTCTCCCAGCACCTCGGTCCCCGCGCCGGGCTCGCCCTCGGAGCAGGAGCCTGCCTTGCCGCCGTCGTCCTGGGCCTGCTGGCCCTGCCGGCGATCCCGCAGGCGGACCGCTTCGTCGAACGTACGAGATCCCGCCGGCCGCCTCCTCCGCCCGACACCGAGACCGACCGGGCCTGAGGCTCCACCGCGAGACCCCACGGAGGAGGGAGCCCGCTCGCCGGCCCGGTGCACGGGCTCCGTCAGGCTGTCCGTCTCATCCCCGTCCCGTTCCCGGCCCCTCGTCGTGGGGCATGCGGCGCCGACGACGGTCAGGAGGCGGCGCAGACGGTCTCGACGAAATGACCGATCTGCTCTTCCGTGAGGTGTCGGGCGAGGTCGGCTTCACTGATCATGCCGACCAGCCGGTGGTCTTCGATGACGGGCAGGCGCCGGATGCGGTGCTCCTGCATGATCTCCAGCACCCGGCCGGTGTCCGCATCCGCGGCCACCGTGAACGGCTTGCCCTGAGCGAGCATTCCCGCCGTCATGTGGTGGGGATCCTTGCCCTTCGCCAGGCACTTCACCACGATGTCACGATCCGTGATGATCCCGTGGAGCCGGTCGTCCGGCCCGCAGATCGGGAGCGATCCCACCCCCAGTTCGCTCATGCGGCGCGCCGCGTCCATGAGGCTCTCGTCCTCCTGCACGCAGGACGCGCCCTCGTGCATGATTTCTCGCGCCGTCGCCATGGCCTCCTCCTCGCGCTGGGGGCACCGGCGGAAGTTTCCCCGAAACAAGGGCCCGCGCGGCTGCCCCCGGTCCGGTGCTGTCGCGAACGGCCTCGACCGGCCTTCGCGTCCTGTACCGGTCCGTCCCTCCCCATTCTCCGTCCCGGTGGTCGGCGGCGCGAGCGCGGTCGGGTCGGCCGTGTGCCACCTTCGTCGCGGCGGGCCGTGCGCCCCGGGCCCCCGTCCGTTGTCACCCCACGCTGGGCCGCGGCGACCCGGCCCGCCGCGGCGAGCGTGAGCAGACCCGTCGGGGGACACCCGTCGTCACCGATGACGGGAATGGCCGGCCGGTTGTGCCGGAGGGGCCGACCGGTGCCTTTCGCCGCCCCCACCGTCCCCGACCCGGCGATCACGCCCGGTGCCGGCCCGGGCGACCGGTCGCCTCGTACCCCTGACACCGCCCTTCGGGGTGCAGACCGTGCTCCCCGGCACGACGCTGGAAGCAGGGCGTGCTCCCCTCCGCACGAACGGCATCCGTCGCGGAGCCGGCCCGGGCTCCCCGTCGTCCGCGGCAGTACCGCGCACGGCGAGCGGCGGAAGGCCTGCAGGCGGGTCCCGGCCGCGACGGGAGGCCACGCATGGTGTTCTCTGACCGAACCGCCGCCGGCAGGCTGCTGGCTGCCGACGTCGCCCGGCTCGCCCTGGCCCGGCCGGTGGTCCTCGGTCTGCCGCGCGGCGGGGTACCCGTGGCCGCCGAGGTGGCGAGGATCCTGGGGGCGCCGTTGGACGTGATCGTGGTCCGCAAACTCGGGGTACCGTTCCAGCCCGAGGTGGCCTTCGGTGCCATCGGGGAGGGCGGCGTACGGCTCGTCGACGAGGCGACGGTCGGGGCCGCCCGCCTCGGGGAGCGGGACTGCGCGCGGGTCGAGGAGGCGGAGCGGGCGGAGCTGCAGCGGCGGCTGGCGCGCTACCGCCGGGGCCGGGAACGGACGCCGCTCGCCGGACGCGTCGTGGTCGTCGTGGACGACGGGATCGCCACCGGGTCGACGGCGTCCGTGGCCTGCGAGGTGGCGCGGCGGCAGGGAGCGGCGCAGGTGGTCCTGGCCGTGCCCGTCGCAGCGCCGCAGGCATGGGAGAAGCTCCGGCACGAGGCCGACGCCGTGGTGTGCCTGTCGGCGCCCGCGCGCTTCTCCGCCGTGGGCCAGTGGTACCAGGACTTCCCGCAGGTCGGCGACGAGGAGGTCGCGGCGCTGCTGGCCGCTGCGGCGAGGGCGGGCCCGCATCCGGCGCAACCGGCCGGGGCCGCGAGCCCGGTGGAGATGGGCGAGGTGGTGGTGGACGCCGGTGGAACGGCCCTGCCCGGGCTGTTGGCCGTGCCCGGGGATCCCGCGGGCGTCGTCGTCTTCGCGCACGGCAGCGGCAGCAGCCGCCTGAGCCCCCGCAACCGCCGGGTGGCCGAGGCTCTCAACGACGCGGGACTCGCGACACTGCTCTTCGACCTCCTCACCCCGACCGAGGCGCAGGACCGGACGAAGGTCTTCGACGTCCCCCTCCTCGCCCTCCGCCTGACGCAGGCCACGCGCTGGCTGCGGTCGAGGCTCCCCCTGCACGTCTGCTACTTCGGTGCGAGCACGGGCGCCGCGGCGGCCCTCGCGGCCGCGGCCGAACCGCGGTCGGAGATCGCGGCGATCGTCTCCCGGGGCGGCCGTCCGGACCTGGCCCTGACCCGGCTCGAGGCGGTGCGCGCTCCGACCCTGCTGATCGTCGGCGGCGCGGACCTGCAGGTCCTGGACCTGAACCGCCAGGCCGCCGCACACCTGCGCTGCGAGCACCAGGTCGCCGTGGTCGCCGGCGCCACGCACCTCTTCGAGGAACCCGGGGCGCTCGACGCGGTGGCTGACGCGGCACTGGGCTGGTTCACCCGTCACCTCGCGCCTCTGACCGCCACGGCACCGCGGTCGACCGACCGGCACAGGACGTGACGGCCGGCCGGGTGGGACCCGGACAGCCCTCGCGCCCCACGAGACGGTGGGGCACGGTGGTGGGGAGCGCGTTCCCCGGGGCGCCGGGGGCCGGCTGCGCGGCCGGGCCGCTCAGGCGGCCGTGGCCAGTTCGCCGCTGATGTGGTGGGCCCAGGACTGGATCCGCTCCGAGTCGCGGAAGTCGCCGCCCTTGCCGTGCCGGACCATCGCCTTGGCGATGATTCCCGGCGTGTGTTCGGTGATGCTGCCTCCGAACGTGACGTGCTCCCGGGCGCCGAGCCGTTCCATCTGCCTGGCCACGGCCGGCACCGGCGGGATCTCGTGCTGTTCGGCGCTGCTGTCCAGCGGGCCGCTGCTGAACAGGAAGACCGGACGGTGCCTGAGGTACTGCTCGTTGCGTTCCGCGCAGTGCAGGGCCTTGCCGCTCCAGCGGCCGGCGTACAGGGCACCGCCCAGGACGACCGCGTCGAAGCCCCGGACGTCGTCCACGTCGTCGGCCGGAAGCACCACGGCGTCAAGACCGTCCTCGCGCAGTGCCCGTCCGATCTCGGAGGCGATCCCGGCCGTCGCGCCGTGCCGGCTGCCGTAGGCGACGAGCACCCTCTTGGCGGTCATGTCCGCTCTCCTGTCCGCGGGGCCCGGGTTCGCTTGACGGGAATGCTGCGGCGGCCGGCGGGGGGTTCGGCCTCCATCGGGACCCGCACCGTGAGGATCCCGTCCTCATAGGCGGCCTCGACCCCCTCGGTCGGGATCTGTCCGGGCAGCCGTACGCTGCGGAGGAAGGATCCGTAGCGGAACTCCGAGTGGTCCTTGTCCTCCGTGCTCTCCGTGTGCTCGGCGCTGACCGTGAGCGTGTCGCCGTCGACGGTGATCTCGACGTCCTTCTCGGGGTCCAGCCCGGGCATTTCGGCGCGGAGCGTGTACGTGCCCCCGCTGCTGGTCACCTCGATCGGGATCGGGTGGGTGCCCGGGCCCGGCCGCCACATGGGGAAGCGCGGGAAATCGGCTCCGAGCCAGTCGGTGAGGTCGGGGAAGAGGCTGTGCCTCCGCTCCATCTGTGTGCCTGCCATGGGGTGCTCCCGGGTCCTCGGCACCGTGTGACGGCGCCTTCGTGGGGTTCCTGTCACCACTGTCGGCCTGTCGGCCCAGGGCCCGCTTGGGCCTGTCGGGGCACCGCCGGGACCATTCGGCCCCGGGCCGCAGGGCGGGGCTTCCCGGTCGCCGCCGGCCTGGAGCCCGCCCTCGACCGCCTGGCCCGGTAGGAGGTGACGGCGGACGACGTCCGCGTGTTCGCCGAGGCGCTCCACCGGCCGACGGCGGATCCGGCGCAGCTGGTCGGTCGCGGCCCGGGGGTGAGGTCCGCCCGGTCCCCGAGGGGCCGCCCGGTCCTGGCCGGTGAGCCCCTGCCGGAAGTCACGGCGCCGCTCGCCCGGGCCCAGCGCGTCTGCCGGGCCGGCTCCGCCACCGGACCGCCGTCGCCTCCGAGGCGCGCCGTGTCCCGGCCGCCCGCGGCCGATCGGTGGTCGACTCCTCGCTGTCCTCGGGTCCCCGAGTGCCGCCTGTTTCACGGACGGTACTCCACCCGGCGGCCCGTGAGCCGGTCCGGAGCCAGCGTCATCCAATGGGTGCGCTCTCCGCCCGCCCAGGGCGTGGCGTGGGCGGCCTCGGCCAGGCCTTCCAGCACGTCGGGACGGGAGGCGGCCGCGAGCACTCCCACGGCCAGGACGCTCCACCCCTTCGCGGCCACCTCGTCGATGCGCTCCGCCTCGAAAGCGGCCTCGGTGCCCGCGGCCCCTGCCAGCACCGTGCCGGCGGCGGTCCGGAAGGCGACCCCGTCGTCGACGACCAGGTAGTTCACCGGGAGGACGGCGGGGCCGTCCGCGGTGAAGACGGCCACCCGGCCGATGCCCCGGACGCCGAGCAGCCGTCGGCACTCCTCCTCGCCCAGGACGACAGGCCGGGCTTCGGTGTGGGGCGGTCTGCCCGGTCGCGCCGGACCGGGATCGGCGCGGGTGCCGGCCAGGGCGCCGACGGTGGTGCCGAGCGCCTCGGCGAGGCGGGCGAGCGTCCCGACCGTCGGAAGGGCGACGTGGTCCTCCAAGGAGGCGATGTAGCGCGCGTCGGCCCCGCAGCGCTCCCCCAGCTCCTCGCGACTCATTCCGGCCGCGGTTCGACGGGCGGCGATCCGCCGCCCCAGGTCGGTGGTCATGGTGGGGGTCCTCCTCCGGCCGGTGGATCGCCGTGTCGTGCCGCTTCCGACGGGACGCTCCCGTCGCTGTTCCCGCTACAGCCAGGCTGGGCCGCGACCGGGCCGCTCCGCATGGGCCGGTCGGTCCCCTCCGCGCGGCGGAGCCGTCCCCCGCGGTGCTCTCGGCGGAGGCCGGAACACGGCGGCGGAAGCCTTCGCCGCACCACGGGGCGCCGCATGGAACTCCGCCCGGACGTCGAGCACACTGGTGGAGCGGACGCGCCGGTGGACCGTTCGGCCCCGGGAGGGGGCCACGGGGCACGCGCCGGGAAGCCGGGGGCACGCGAAGACCGGAGATGGACTCGACCCAGGAGGCCGTCAATGAGCACCCCGTCACCCACCCGAATCGCCACGGCACTGCCGCCGGACTGCCGCACGCGCCTGATGGAGATGGCCCGAGAGGTGAACTTCACCGAGGGGGCCCGCCTCTTCCGCGAGGGCGGCCACGCCGACAGGTTCTGGATCGTCCGGTCCGGCACCGTCACGCTGGACGTCCACGTTCCCGGCCGCCGGGCCGCGGTCGTCGAGAATCTGGGCGCCGGCCAGCTCGTCGGCTGCTCCTGGCTGTTCAAGCCCTACACCTGGCACCTGGGCGCCGAAGCGATGACCCCGGTACGCGCCTACGAGTTCGATGCCGAGCGCGTGCGGATGCTGATGGACTCCGATCCCGTATTCGGCTCCGCCCTCGGCCGCTGGGTGGCCGAGGTCCTCGCCCACCGTCTGCAGGCGACCCGCGTCCGCCTGCTCGACCTGTACGCCCCCTACGGAAGCGGCAGCTCCCTGTGAGTACCGTCCGCCCGGCCGCCGTCGCCCCTGCACAGGCGGTGCCGGCCGTCTTCCGCTCCGGGCGGGCCTACTCGGCCACGGGGTGTCCGGCCGCCTTCTCGTGCAGGTGCCGGACGTGGGCGTCCGGGCCCGGGAAGAACACCGTCGTACGGCCGGTGTCGGACCAGCGCACGTCGTAGGGCGGCGTTCCGTCGTCGTGGTGCAGGGCCACGACCTCCCCGTCCCGGCCGGGCCGCCCGACGACGGGCCCGCCCACGACGATCTGGTCGCCGACCCCGGCGTGGATCCCGGACCCGTGTTCCCGTGCATGGGCGTTCATGATCGTGCCTTTCTGTGGAATGCGCCCCGCAGGAGCCGCGCGGCCGCGAATGCGCACAGTGCGGCGGCCGCGGCGAGCCACGTGCCGGCCCAGCCGACGGGCTCGGTGTCCAGCAGCGAGCGCAGGGAGGGGACGTACAGGGCGGCCACTCCCAGGACGGCGGACGCGGCGGCGGAGGCGGGCAGGAAGAGGTTCTCCCGGGTCATCAGACGGGCCCTCAGTCCCAGCGCGACGCCCAGCTGGGCTGCGAGCAGGGCCAGGAAGAGCACGCTCTGCCAGGGCAGCCCGAGGGCGCGGGCGGCAGCGCCGGCCAAGAGGCTGACGGCCGTCACGGCGGATGCGAGAACCAGGAGGCGCTGCCAGACGCCCGCGGCGAGGATGTGCTGACCGGGCGGCCGGGGCGGGCGCCTCATGGCCTGCGGCGCTACGGGCTCCGCGCCCATGGCCACGCCCGTGAGGCCGTGGGTGAGGAGGTTGATCCACAGGATCTGCCCCGCACGCAGCGGCAGGGCCAGGCCCAGCAGGGGACCGATCAGCATCACGAGGATCTCCGCGGCTCCGCCGGCCATGGCGTAGACGAGGAAACGCCGGATGTTGTCGTAGACCCGGCGGCCTTCCTCGACGGCCGTGACCACGGTGGCGAGCTCGTCGTCGGTGAGGACGAGGTCGGCGGCCTGGCGTGCCACCTCCGTGCCCCGGGCACCCATGGCGACGCCGATGTCGGCCTGGCGGAGGGCGGGGCCGTCGTTGACTCCGTCGCCCGTCATGGCGGTGACGGCACCGCTCTCCCGCCAGGCGTGGACGATGTCCAGCTTCTGTTGCGGGTCGGTGCGGGCGAAGACCCTGACGCCGGTCAGGTCGGTGTCCGGCGCGGCGGCCAGCTCGGGGCCGGTGAGGACCTCGCCCGGCTCCCCGTCCCGGACGAGGCCGGTGCGTTCGGCGATCGCGCGCGCCGTCGCGGGGTGGTCGCCGGTGATCAGGACGGGGGTGATGCCCGCGTCCCGGCAGGCCGCCAGGGTCGCGGCGGCAGCGGCTTTCGGCGGGTCGCTGATGGCGATCAGCCCGAGCAGCCGCAGTCCCTGCTCGGCCTCGACGGCCGGCAGGTCCCACAGGAGCCGTTCCGTGCCCGCCACGGCCAGCACGCGGAACCCGTGGGCGGCCCGGGCGGCGGCCTCCTCGCGGGCCCGGTCCAGCAGCGGGGGCGGGTCGGCGAGCACGCGGGGCGTGAGAACGGCTTCGGGTGCCCCTTTGAGGCAGACCAGCACGTTCCCGTCGGGCAGGTGGTGCACCGTGGTCATCCGCTTGCGCAGGCTGTCGAAGGGCGCTTCCGCGATCCTCGGGCAGGCCCGGTGGAGCTCGGCCGGGCCGGGGCAGCCCGCTTTGGCAGCGGCTGACAGCAGGGCGGCCTCCATGGGGTCGCCGACGGCGCTCCAGGTGTCCGATCCGGGTCCGGGTGGCTTGAGGACCGCGTCGTTGCACAGGGCCGCCGTGGTGAGCAGCTCCCGCAGCGGGCGGAGCGCTTCGGGCGTCAGCAGGCGCCCCGCGCGGGTCAGCTCCCCGTGCGGGGCGTATCCGGTGCCGGACACGTCGGCGCCGCCCGAGGGCGTCCACAGGTGCTGGACGACCATGCGGCCCTCGGTGAGGGTGCCCGTCTTGTCGGTGGCCAGCACGCTCACCGACCCGAGGGTCTCGACGGCCGGCAGGCGGCGGACGAGAGCGCCGCGTGCCGCCATCCGGCGGGCTCCGAGGGCGAGGGCGAGGGTGACCACGGCCGGGAGGGACTCGGGGACCGCGGCGACGGCCAGGCTGATGGCGGTGACGGCCATCGTGCCCGGAGCCAGGTCCCGCAGCACGCCGAGGGCGAAGACCAGCACGCACAGGGCGATGGTGACCAGGGCGAGTACGCGTCCCAGGGACGCGAGCCGGCGCTGGAGCGGGGTCGGTTCGTGGCCGCCGTCCAGGAGTGCGGCCATGCGGCCGAGGGCGCTCGCCGCGCCGGTGGCCGTGGCGGTGGCGGTACCGCGACCGCGTACGACGACGGTTCCGGCGGACACCGTCCCGCCCGCGTCCCTGTCGACCGGTTCCGACTCGCCGGTGAGCATGGCTTCGTCCATCAGGAGCGCGGACGCCTCCGTCAGCACGGCGTCCGCGGCGACGATGTCCCCCTCTCCCAGCAGCAGGGTGTCCCCCGGTACGACCAGGGCGGCGGCCACCTCGTGCGGGGCTCCGTCGCGCCGGACCCGGGCGTGAGGGGCCGAGAGGGCGGAGAGCGCGGCGACGGCGCGGTCGGCCCGGACCTCCTGGGCGACCCCCACCGTGGTGTTGACGACGATCACCAGTCCGATGACGACGGCGTCCGGGTGGTCGCCGATCGCGATGGTGAGCACGGCGGCACCGAGCAGCACCATGATCAGGGGGTCTCGGAGCTGGGCGAGCACGCGCTGGTGGAGGGGCGTCGGCGGGGGCGGTGCGACCTCGTTGCGGCCGTATCGGGCCAGCCGGCGTTCGGCCTCGGCCCGTGACAGCCCCGAAGGGTCCGGGGCCTGCGGGGCTCGGACGGGCTGCGCGTCCGTCGCGCGGCAGGTCACGTCGGCCTCATCGCTCCGGGACGGTGGTCACCGGGCAGCGGGCACGATGTGCGCACGGGGACGATGAGCGATCCCGCGATGACCGCGGAGGGGAGGCCTTCTCGCGGATCGGTTGCCACGGCCTCCTCCGGATGGCGTTCACGGAAGAGGTGGCGCGGGTGCGCTTCGTCGGCGGCCCGGGCCTGGGGCAGGCGCCACTCCCGTTCGGGGTCGATGCCCACGAGGACGTCACGAGGAGATTCCCACGGGCCGGTCATGACCCGCTCCCGGAGTCGGCCCCCGCTCGGGGGAGGAGGAGGACCGGGCAGTGGGCGTGGTGCAGCACGCGGTGCGGGACGCGGCCCAGGCTGCGGCCGAGTCCGAGGGCGGTGGGTGCCCTGCGCCCGCCCATGACGAGCAGGTCGGCACGACGGGAGGCCTCGACGAGAACGCCGGCCACGGAGAGGCTCTTCTCCGCGTCGCTCTCGACCGCAAGCTCGGGGAACTCCGCGTGGACCCTTTCCGTGACGGCCTCCAGAACCGACGCGTGCTCGTCGGCGATCGCGTCGACGTCGTCGAGCATGGGCGCCACGCTGCCGACCGACTGGAGGATGTTCCACACGTGCAGCAGCCGCAGCGACGCCTTGCCCAGCTCGGCCTCCCTCGCGGCGTACCGGGCGCACACGAGGTCGTGCTCGTCACGTACGGCGGCGAGGACCGTGCCCCGCCCACCCGCCTCGTCGACGCCGCGGACCACGATGACCGGGGTCCGCGCGGCGGCTGCCGTTTCGAGGCCCACAGAGCCCAGCATGAGCGAGTCGAAGCCGCCCAGACCTCGGTTGCCCACCACGAGCGTGCCGTGCAGGCCGCCGGCCCTGTAGAGGCTCGTGACGGCGTCCGCACGGCTGAACTCGGTGGTCACCAGCAGACCGGGATGCTCGGCCGCGACGGCCTTCGCCGTTTCGTCCAAGAGCGCGCGGCCGGCCGCGCGGACCTCTTCGACCTTCTCCGCGGACAGGTACAGGGCCCTGCCGTCGGTGTCGGCCCCGTGGACGATGCGCAGGGGGCGGCCGCGGCGCACGGCCTCCCCTGCGGCCCAGAGGGCAGCACGTCGGGCCGGCTCCGAGCCGTCCACCCCGACGATGACCGAGCTGGTGTCCGGGGTACGGATGGTGCTTTCCACGGTTACTCCCCACAGAGAGGCCGATGGGGGGGACACCACCCACGCTGACACCGGCGGTGCGGTGGGAAGAGGGCCGCACGGGACCGCTGCCAGGACCAAAGGTCCCCATCGTGACGGCCCGGCTCCGCCGCGCCGCAGCCGGGTGGCCCTTCCGGTCCCGGAGAGGGGCTGTTCGGCCCTCGACTGCCTCCTTCCTCCCGGCGGAGGGTGGGCAGCACACGACGCAGGGCGTCGGGCTCCCGCGGCACGGCACGACTTGCCGTGGTGGCGCCGGGCCGCCGCAGGAAGGAGCTGGTCGTCGTGAACAGCCATGTAGCGGTCGGAGTCGACGGCTCCGCCGAGGGCCGGGCGGCCGCCCGCTGGGCCGCCCAGGAGGCCGTCCTGCGCCGAGTGGCCCTACGGCTCGTCCACGCCGTGGACTGGCCCCTGGACCCGCTCGTCCCCGGCCTGGGCCCACAGGACGTGGACCGGTGGGCGGACCGGGCCCTGGCCGACACGGCGCAGGAGCTGCACCGGCGCCATCCTCACCTGGAGATCACGACGCGCTGCCCGAGAGGCCGTCCCGCGGCCGCCCTCGCCGCCGAGGCCGCCGACGCCTCGCTGCTGGTGCTGGGCTCGCGCGGGCTGGGCGGCCTGGCCGGCTTCCTCATCGGCTCGGTGGCGCTGTCCACCGTGGTCGCCACCGACGCCCCCGTCGTCCTCGTCCGCGTCGCCGACGACCCGGACGTCGTCGGCACCCGTACGGCCGCCGAGGTGGTCGTCGGCGTCGACATCCGCGAGGCGGGCGACCGGATGCTCGCCTTCGCCTTCGAGGAGGCGCAGCGACGCGGATGCCCGCTGCGGGCGGTGCACGGATGGAAGATGCCCCCCGCCTACGCGTACGTGCCCTTCTTCGACCCGGACAACGAGCGGGACATCGGCCGGAGCGTGGCCCACATGGTCGACGACATGGTGCTGCCCTGGCGGCACAAGTTCCCGGACGTCGAAACCACCACCGGCGTGTTCATGGGATCCGCCGGCGAACGGCTCGTCCAGGGCTCCCGAGGAGCGGGACTGCTCGTGGTCGGCCGCCACCGGCGCCGCTCCCCGCTCGGCGTGCACCTCGGGCCCGTCGCCCACGCGGCACTGCACCACGCGGCAGCGCCCGTGGCCGTCGTCGCGCACGACTGACGCGTCCCCGCCCTCCGCCGGCCCGTCGCAGAGGAAGAGCCATGGAACACCTGCGCACCGTCGACGACGTCATGACCCAGGCCGTGGTCTCCGTCGACCACGACACCGCCTTCAAGGACATAGTGGAAACGATGCGGATGTGGAACGTCAGCGCCCTCCCCGTCCTGTCCGCGGGGGGAAAGGTGACCGGCGTCGTCTCGGAAGCCGACCTGCTGCTCGCCGCAACGCACATCGACCCCGACCGTGCCATCACTGCGGAGCGGCTCATGACGCGCCCGGCCGTGACGGTGACGAAGGACACCACGATCCAGGCCGCGGCGCGCCTGATGGCGCGCCGCCACCTCAAGCGCCTGCCCGTGGTCGACGGCGACGGCCACCTGATCGGCGTCGTCAGCCGCGGCGACCTGCTGAAGGTGTACCTCCGGTCCGACGCCGACATCGGAGCCGAGATCCGCGAGCTGATCACGGGCCTCCTCGTCCAACGCGGCTCGGCCGAGATCCACGTCCACGTCGCCTGCGGCGTCGCCTACCTGTACGGCTCCCTGCCCGATCCCACGCTGGAAGACGTGGTGGTGCGCGCCGCCGCCGCCGTACCGGGAGTCGTGGACGTCAGAGCGGACTTCACGGTCACCGTCCCCGCGTGACACCCGGGCACCCGACGAGCAGCGGAACCCGGGAGCGGCCGGCGTCCCGTCCGAGGAGGAAGACCATGTCGAACAAGATCACCGCAGGCCTGGACGGATCGGGCGCAGACACCGCTTCCGCCGACTGGGCGGCCGAGGAGGCCGAACTGCGTGGTGCGGGGCTGGAGCTCCTCCACGTGGAGGACTGGCCGGAGTACGCGCCCTTCGCCCTACCGCTGCCCGAGGCGCGCAGACGGTGGACCGACGACCTCCTGGCCGACACGCGGAAGCGACTGGAGCGGGCGCACCCCGCCCTGGCCGTCCACACGCGCCGGATCGACGGGCGCCCGGTGTCCGACGCCCTCGCGGCAGCCGCCGCGGAGGCGGAGCTCCTCGTTCTCGGCTCCCGCAGGCTCGGCGCCGTCGCCGGGTTCCTGGTCGGCTCCACCGGCTCCGACACCCTTCCCCGGACCGAGACACCCGTCGTCCTCGTCCGCGCGGCCCCGCCCACCGGCGCTACGGCCGGGCGGAAGGGCGACGGCGGACCGGTGGTGCTCGCCGTGGACCTCCGCAGCAACTGTGACCGGCTGTTCGCCTTCGCCTGCGAGGAAGCCCACCGGCGGTCCTGCCCGCTCGTCGTCGTCCACGGCTGGTCACCGCCGCCCGTGCTCTCCTACGCGCCCGCCCTCGACCCCGGAGTCGGACAGGAGATCGCCGACGGGCTGGAAGCCACGCTCCGGGAACTGCTGAGTCCCTGGCGGTCGAAGTACCCGCGACTCGCCATCGACCCACGCCCTGTCATCGGACGGCCGGCGGTCCAGATCCTCGAAGCGGCCACCGATGCGGAAATCGTCGTCGTCGGCCGGCGCGTGCGCCGCGCGGCCCTCGGCTCCCACATCGGCCCGATCACGCACGCCGTGATGCACCACGCCACCTCCCCGGTCGCCGTCGTCGCACACGACTGAGCCCGCGCCACCGCGAGCGCCGGCCCGGTAACCCACCCGGCCGCGAACGGGAAAGGGGAACACGGATCAACGCGCCCCGTCGGCCTCACCCCGGGGCGTCATTCGGACGCGGTCGCCCACGGTGCGCTGTTCCTCCGTGGGAGTGCTCCGGCGCCCTCCATGTCACCGAAGGCGAGGACTTTCAGCTGCGTGCCGAGGTCTTCCATGGCGCGGGCGGCGGCGAGCTCGTCACCGATCTCCGGGACGTCCGCGTCGGTGGGGTTGCAGCGCGCGGTACCGCGGCCGGTGAGCTTCGTGGTGCCGGTGTCCAGCTCGACGCGTACGTCGGTCGTCCCGTCCTCCTCGAACAAGTAGACGCGGGTCTTCCATTCGGCGGTGTGCGACATGGTGTTCCTCCGGTGTTGTCAGGAGCGGTGGCGGCGTCGGCGGGCCCAGCGGCGGGCTTCGTCGGTTCCCCAGACCAGCGGCGGGAAGGCCGCGATGAGGAGGACGACGTCCAGGGGGAGGGCCGCGGTGCCGAAGAGGTGCTGGAGCGGGGGCGCGTAGACGAGCGCCGCGGTGAAGGCGAGTTCGAAGGCGATGCCGGCGAGCAGCAACGGGTTGGAGAGGAAGCCGATGTCGCGCAGGGCGGCGTGGTCGGTGCGTGCGGCGATGGCGGTGCCGACCTGGCAGGTGACGATCGCGGCGAAGGTGGCGGTGGTGGCGGTGAGGTAGGCGTGGTGGAGGGGGGCGCCGGGGCCGGTGGGGTCGCCGGGCTGCCATCCGGCGCGCTGGAGGACGTAGAAGAAGGCCGTCATGACCAGGGCCGCGGAGACGGTGCCCAGCCAGCCCCAGCTGCGGATCAGCATGTCCTTGTTGATCACGCCCTGGGTACCGGGGCGCGGCGGCCGGGACATGATGCCCGGTTCCGCGCTCTCGCGGCCGAGGGCGAGGGCCGGGAGGGTCTCGGTGCCGAGGTCGATGGCGAGGATCTGGAGCACGGTCAGCGGCAGCGGTACCGCACCGGCGGAGAGGGCGAACACGAGGAAGGGAACCACCTCGGGGGTGAGGTGGGCGAAGATGTAGACGATGAACTTGCGGACGTTGTCGTAGACCCTCCGCCCGGATTCGACCGCGGTGACGATGGTGGCGAAGTTGTCGTCGGTGAGGACCATGGTGGAGGCCTCGCGGGCCACGTCCGTGCCCGACTTCCCCATGGCCACGCCGATGTGGGCGCGGTGCAGGGCAGGGGCGTCGTTCACGCCGTCGCCCGTCATGGCCACGATCTGCCCGTGCGCCCGCAGGGCATCGGCCACCTTCAGCTTGGTCTCGGGCGAGGACCGCGCGAAGACGATCTCGGCGTCGCCCCGGAGGAGGTCGTCGAGGTCGTGGTCGGCGACCGCCTCGGACTGGGCGATCACCGTCAGCCGGGGTGCGCCGATTCCCACGGACCGGGCGACGGCGGCGGCCGTGGCGCCGTTGTCGCCGGTGACGATGTGCACGGTGAGGCCCGCCTCGTGGCAGCGTTCGACCGCGGCCGCCACCTCGGGACGCGGCGGGTCGTAGAGACCGACCAGCCCGAGCAGGTGCAGGTCCCGCTCGGCCTGCTGACGCCGCACCGGGGGCGGGGCACCCGCGGGCAGGTCGCGCACGGCGACGGCCAGTACCCGCATGCCGTCGGTCGCCAGCGCGTCGGCCGCCTCCTGCGCCTCGCGGGCCGGCTCCCCGTCCGTCAGCAGTGGCAGGACGGCCTCCGGTGCTCCCTTGGCGACCACGCGAAGGCGGCCGTCGTCGTCCGTCAGCTGGACCACCGACATCAGACGCAGGCGGGGATCGAAACGGAAGCAGGCCCGGCGGTGGGCGTCACGGTCTGCCGGGTCGACGGGCAGGGCCCGCTCCGCGGCTCCCTCGACCAGGGCGATCTCGGTCGGGTCTCCGTGCAGCCGGCCGTCGGTCTCACGGGTGACGGTGGTGCACAGGGCTGCCGCGCGGATCAGACCGGCGCTCTCAGAGCCGGTCTCCGACCCGTTCCCGGGTGTCCAGAAGCCGTGCAGGCGCATCTCGTTGCGCGTGAGCGTGCCGGTCTTGTCGGTGCAGATGACGTTGGTGGAACCGAGCGTCTCGACGGCGCTCAGCCGTTTGACGACCGCGCCCTGCCGGGCCAGCACGCGGACTCCGACCGCGAGGGCGAGGGTGATCGTGGGCAGCAGTCCTTCGGGGACGTTGGCGACGAGCAGGCCGATCGCGAACATCAGCGAATCGGTCACCGGCAGGCCCACCGCCACACCGGCCACCAGGAACAGCGCTCCCATGGCGACGGCGACGGCCGCGATCAGCCAGGCGACCCTCTTGACCTGCTTCTCCAGCGGGCTGGGCTCGCGCCGGGTGCGCTGGCTGAGGGCCGCGATCCGGCCCAGCTCCGTGTGGTCGCCGGTGGCGAAGACGATGGCCCGTGCCTGTCCTTCCGTGGCGCTGGTGCCGCTGAACACCAGGTTCGGCTCCTGGAGCACCGGCACCGCCTGCAGCCCGGGGCCGGCCACGCGCTCGACCGGGGTGGACTCTCCGGTGAGCATGGACAGGTCGGCCTCGATCCCGCCCTCCGTCAGACGGGCGTCCGCCGGGATGCGGTCGCCCTCCTCCAGGGCGATGAGGTCGCCGGGGACCAGATCACGGGCGGGAACGTGCTGCGGCTGCCCGTCACGGATCACCTGGGCCTGGGCGGGAAGGTAGTGGGCCAGGGTCTCGACGGCCTTCTCGGCCTGCTGTTCCTGGACGAGGGCGAAGCCCGCGTTGACCAGGACGACCGCGACGATCGCCCAGCCGAGTACGTCGATGGCCGCGATGAAGGAGAGGGCGGCCGCCGCCCACAGGAGCAGGGCCAGGGGGTGGAGCAACTGCCTCAGGAGTTCCCGCAGGATGCTCGGCCGGGCCGTGCGGCGGACCTCGTTCGGCCCGTAGACCGCCAGACGCCGCTCCGCCTCCCGGCTCGACAGACCCAGGGGCCCGGTGTGCAGCTCACGGCGGAGCAGCGGCAGGGGCTCGAGCGGATCCGGGGTGACGTCCGGCCTCAGGTCCGGGTCCACGGCGCTCTCAGCCATCGTCGACTCCCCGGCCCGGCCGCAGGCGCCCGGACCACAGGGGTTCGACGCCCTCCCACTCGGTCTCCCAGGAACGGGAGTTGCGCGCGTCGACGGTCCGGAGCCCGAAACGGACGAGGACGCCCGAGACGAGCAGGATCCCGGTGCTCGCTCCCATTCCGAGGCCGGACGCCTCCAGCCCTATGTCCATCGCGCCGGGTGGCGCTCCGGCCGCGCCGCCCGTGTCGTCGACCCAGACGCGGACCGTATCCCCCTCGCGCGTGCCCACGGGGACGGGAACGGCTCCCGTGCGGGTGCGACCGGCGGGGTAGTGCCACGTGGCGGGAGCGACGGTCACGGGCGCCCCGCTCGGCCCGTCTCCGGCCCGGTAGGTGGTGCGGCCGACCGTGACGGCCCGGACGTCGTGCCGGTGCCGGGCGATCGAATCGGCGGCGCGGCTGCCGTCGTTCCAGGCGGCCCGTCCGACGGCGACGCCGCAGACCACCGCGACGAGACAGGCCAGGACGAAGGCGGCGTGCAGAAGGGTACGGATGCGGTCGGCCCCCCGCCGCAGCGGATGGTTTCCCGCCACCGTCGTCCGGTCGTCCATGGCACGCCTCCGCACTGCGCTCCTCATGGGGCGATGTCACTGTCACGCGGCCGACGGCGGTCGCGCATGGGCCGGACGGATCCCGGAGGGGACCATTCGGTCCCCTCCGCAGCGGCTCCGCTCGGCTGCGGCCACGTGCTGCTTGACGTCGGCGAAGCTGTCGGGGACCACGGAGATCGAGTCGACCTCGACACCGACCAGGAACGCCGCGAACGCGGGGTCGTCGCTGGGGCGCTGGCCGCACAGGCCCACGGGGCGTCCGACGGCGTGGGCCCGTGGGACGAGCATCCGGATCAGGGCGGTGACGGCCGGGGCGTTCTCGTCGAAGACGTCGGCGAGGGCTTCGGAGTCCCGGTCCACGCCGAGGGTCAGCTGCGTGAGGTCGTTGCTGCCGATGGAGAAGCCGTCGAAGCGCTCGGCGAAGTCCTGGGCGAGCAGGACGTTGGCCGGGATCTCGGCCATCACGTAGACCTTGAGCCCGTTCTCGCCCCGGCGGAGCCCTTCCGCGGCCATGACGTCGAGGACCTTGTCGGCCTCTTCGAGGGAACGGCAGAAGGGGATCATGACGATGACGTTGGTCAGGCCCATCCGGTCGCGCACCCGGCGCAGGGCCCGGCATTCGAGGGCGAAGCCCTCTCTGTAGCCCTCGCTGTAGTAGCGGCTGGCGCCCCGCCAGCCGATCATCGGGTTGGCCTCGACCGGCTCGAAGGGCCGCCCGCCCAGCAGCTTGGCGTACTCGTTGGTCTTGAAGTCGCTGGTGCGCACGACGACGGGGTCCGGCCACCGGGAGGCGGCGATCCGGGCGATGCCGTACGCGAGGCGGTCGGTGAAGTAGCCGGTGCGGTCGAGGCGGCCCTCGGTGAGCTGGTCGACGGCGCACCGGTCGGCCGCGTCCAGGCGTTCCGGGTGGACCAGCGCCATGGGGTGGACCTTGACCTGGTGCGCGACGATGAACTCCAGGCGGGCCAGTCCCACGCCGTCGGCCGGCAGCCGCCACCAGCGGAACGCCGCCGAGGGGTCGGCGAGGTTGAGCATCACCCGGGTGCGGGTGGCGGGCAGGGCGGCGAGGTCGGTCTCGGTCTCCTCGAACGGCACCAGGCCGGCGTACACACGGCCGCGGCTCCCCTCGGTGCACGAGACCGTGACGTGCCCGCCGTGGCGCAGGACCCGGGTGGCGTCGCCGGTGCCGACGACGGCCGGGACGCCGAGCTCGCGGCTGACGATCGCCGCGTGGGAGGTCCGGCCGCCGTGGTCGGTGACGATCGCGGCGGCCCGCTTCATGATCGGTTCCCAGTCGGGGTCGGTGATCGACGTCACCAGCACGCCGCCCGTGGGGAAGCGGTCCAGGTCGACGGGGGTGTCCAGGCGGCACACGGGGCCGGCCCCGATGGCCTCGCCGACGGCGATGCCTTCCGCGAGCGGCTCGCCGGGCATGCCGGTGAGGCGGCAGCGGCGCAGGGTCGTGGACCGCCGACGGGACTGCACCGTCTCCGGCCGGGCCTGGACGACCGCGAGCCTGCCGGACATCCCGTCCTTGGCCCACTCCAGGTCCATCGGGCAGCCGTAGTGTTCCTCGACCGCCACCGCCCACTCCGCGAGCTGCCGCGCCTCGGCGTCGGTCAGGACGCGGCCGCCGCGCTCCTCGGCGGTGGTGTCGACGGTCTCCGTGAACCCGCCTTCCGCGTAGACGGCCTTGCGCCGCTTGGCCCCGATGCGCACGTCGATGACGGGATGCAGGGCCGGGTCCTTCAGAGAGGGCTTGAAGACGGTGTACTCGTCCGGGTCGGTCTGCCCGCTGACGACGGTCTCGCCGAGACCCCAGGCGGCGCTGATCACGACGACCTCGCGGAAGCCGGTCTCCGGGTCGAGGGTGAAGATCACGCCGGCGCCGGCGAGGTCGGAACGGACCATCGCCTGGACTCCGACGGAGAGGGCCACGCCCAGATGGTCGAAGCCCATGCGCTCGCGGTAGTCGATGGCCCGGTCGGTGTAGAGGGAGGCGAAGCAGCGGTGCACGGCCTCCAGCAGGCGCTCGGCGCCGCGGACGTTCAGGAACGTCTCCTGCTGCCCGGCGAAGCTGGCCTCGGGGAGGTCCTCGGCCGTGGCGGAGCTGCGCACGGCGACTTCCGGGTCCGGTCGGCCCAGTTCCCGCCCGAGGGCCTCGTACGCGGCGGTGATCTCGCCCCGCAGTGCCTCCGGCAGCGGCTCGGCCGTGATCAGCGAGCGGATGGCGGCACCGACGTCCTCGAGCGCGGCGCCCTCGCGGTACCGGTCCAGCTGCTGCGCGATGCGGATGCGCAGCCCGTGCCGGTCGAGCAGTTCCCCGTAGGCGTCGGCGGTGGTGGCGAAGCCGGGCGGTACGGTGACGCCGGCCGGGGCCAGCCGTACGGTGAGCTCGCCCAGCGAGGCGTTCTTCCCCCCGACGCGGCCGAGGTCTCCGCGGCCGAGCCGGGTGAACGGCATGACGCGTCGCATCTGTCCCATGACGACCTCCGCGGCCTGGCTGACGGTGGGTGGGCTCAGTAGGGCAAGGGGCGGCCGGACGGCGTGCGCAGGTCCAGTGGAGCGGGCTCGCGCGGCTGCTTCGGCCGGGTCTGCATCCGTATGCGCTGCATCAGGGGTCACCCTCTTGGAGAAGCGGCGCCGCTCCGGCGTCCGGGTTCCACGATCACACCGTGTCCCGCCCCGTCCCCAGTGCCGAGGGGGTCCGTCGCCCGGGGCCGAGTGGTCCGCTCACGCGGGGGCCGGTCGGGCCGCGGGAGGGGCCCCGAGCGGCGGGGAGTCCGGGGCCGCGGCACCCGGTGCGGCTCACGCCGCGGACACGTCCGGTCGGACGGTCGTGACCGGACACGGGGCGGGGAGCCCCACGTGGCGGCTCACCGGGCCGAGGACCCGGCGCAGGGCGGTCCGGGAGGAGCCCGACCCGTCGACGCCCACGACGACAGGCGGACCCTCATGCCGCCCGTCCATGTCCTCGCCCCCTTCCGGGACGTACCTTCAGCGTGTGCGAGATCACCGGCCCCCGCCACGTGAGGCGGTGGCGTTGCACCGGTCACGGCGCCGACCGCCCCCGCGGCGGTACGGCGACCGCGTCGTGGTGGTGGCCGCCGAGCACGACCTTGAGGGCGCCGGTGTCCGCGGCGCGGGAGAAGACGTCGTACGCCTCCTCCATCTGGTCCAGCTCGAAGCGATGGGTGACCATGGCGGGTCCGGGAAGGCGGCCGGCGGCCATCATGCGCAGCAGCATGGGGGTGGAGGAGGTGTCGACGAGGCCGGTGGTGATGGTGACGTCCTTGATCCACAGGTCTTCGAGGTGCAGGGTGGCGGGCTTGCCGTGGACACCGATGTTGGCCACGCGTCCGCCGGGGCGGACCATGCGCGTGCACATCTCGAACGTCGCGGCCACACCCACCGCTTCGATCGCCACGTCTGCGCCGAGCCCGTCGGTCAGGTCCTCGACCAGACGCCCGGGCTCCTCCCGCGCGCTCACGGTGGCGTCCGCACCGAAGTCGCGTGCCGCGGTCAGGCGGGACGCCGCGAGGTCCACGGCGATGATCCGGCCGGGGCTGTAGAGCGACGCGGTGGCGATGGCCGCCAGCCCGATGGGCCCGGCACCGACCACGACGACCGTGTCACCGGGGCGCACGTGTGCGTTGAGCACACCGACCTCGTAGGAGGTCGGGAAGATGTCCGCGAGCAGCACGGCGTCCTGGCTGCTCACCGCGCTGGGAAGCGGGTGGACGGAAAGGTCGGCGAACGGGACGCGGACGTATTCGGCCTGGGTGCCGTCGATGGTGTGGCCCAGCACCCAGCCGCCACCACCGCGACACTGCCCGTAGCGGGCCTCGCGGCAGAACCGGCAGCGTCCGCAGGCCGAGATGCAGGAGATCAGCACGCGGTCGCCGGGGCGGACGCTGCGGACGTCCCCACCGGTCTCGACGACGGTACCGACGGCTTCGTGGCCGAGTACGCGACCCGGGGTGACCTCGGGGACGTCGCCCTTGACGATGTGCAGGTCGGTGCCGCAAACGGTGACGGCGTCGACCCGTACCACGGCGTCGGCGCCATCCTTGATCCCAGGGTCGGGAACCTCCTGCCAGGAGGTCAGTCCCGGGCCTTCGAAGACGAGTGCCTTCATGATCGGGTCCTCTCTGCACCGGGCGGTACGGGGTCACCGTCAGGCTGCGCTCCCGCGCTTCCACGGCGCTTGGGCCGGTCGGCCCCTGCCGAGGGGACCGGTCGGGTCTCGTCGGCGCATCACGGTGGATGCCACGGTGGAAGCCGGCACCCGTCCCCGGAAGGAAGGCCGCCGCCATGTCCCCGGCCCCGTCTTCGTCTCCGCGCCCGGCGCTGCGGAGGCTCCTCGGTGGGGTCAGGACGGTCACGGGCAGCACGTTCCTGGTCGAGAGCGACCATGCCCGGATCCTCGTCGACTGCGGGCACTTCCAAGGTGTCGCAGACCTGCGGCGCCGCAGCGGCTACCTGCCGCGGCTGGTCCGGCACGGCTTCCGAGACAGCGCGAGGCCGCAGATGGAGGCCGCCGAGCACGCCACCCCCTCCCCGCCGCGTCCCCGTCTACGTCGACAGCCCCATGGCCCTGGCCGCCCTCGACGTCTACCGCGACGCCGACGGCCCCACTTCTCCGCGCACGCCGACGCGGATCAGATCGTCGACTGGCTGCGCGGCGCGCGGCCGCGCACGCCACCTACCTCGTCCACGGCGAGGAGGCCGGCGCCGAAACCCTCCGGGCCCGCATCGACCGCGAGCTGGGCTGGACGGCCGTGGTGCCCAAGCCCGGGGAGGCCGTCCTGGTCCGCTGAGCCGGCGGCACCCTCCGATCCCGCCCTCCACACCACAGGAGCCACACCGTGAACACCACCCGTAGTGCCGCCCGCCGCGCCGCACGGACCGGCGCGGCCGGCGCCGCGGCCCTCGTCCTGTCCGTGACCGGCGTGACCGGCGTGACCACCGCGGCGCACGCCGTGAGCACCGCCGGTAGCGTCGGCGCGGTCCGCGCCGCGGACCGCACCGACGACCACGACGAGGCCGACGTCGCCTTCGCCCAGCAGATGATCCCCCACCACCGCCGGGCCCTCGTCATGTCCCGGATGGCCCTCACCCACAGCGACGACCCGGACATCAGGGCGCTCGCCACCAGGATCCTGCAGACGCAGGCGCGCGAGATCGACACGATGACCGGCTGGCTGAGGGCGTGGGGCGAAACCGTCCCCCGCGGTGGGGGCACCATGGACGGCACGACCGGCATCGGGCGCGACGACGACGGAGCGACCTCCATGCCCGGCATGATGGACGGCCGGCCGACGACGAGACCGAACGGGACCACCGGTCGGGCCTTCGACACCATGTTCCTGACCATGATGATCGAACACCACGAGGACGCCCTCGACATGGCGCAGACGGAGCTGGCAAAGGGCTCCTACGGCCCGGCCAAGGACCTGGCCGCCGACATCATCCGGACCCAGACGGCCGAGATCGCCGACATGCGCGTGATGCTCAGGACCGACTGAAGCGTCCGGGAGGGCCGGACCCGGGGCCGTGCGGTCGTCGGCGGGCGCGCTCCGTGCCCACGGGCGACACTGCGGGAGGGGTGGTCCGCAGGGCGGGCGGGGCAGGCCCGGGAAGAGGGGATCGGCGTGGCCGAGATCGCGGTCCGTGCGACGGTCATCGGCGTGGGCAACGACTTCCGCCGGGACGACGGGATCGGATGGGCCGTGGTCGCGGCGCTGAGGGAGCGGGCGGCCGGGCTGGAGCTGCCCGCGGGGACCGTGCTGGCGCAGTGCGACGGCGATTCCGGTCGGCTGCTGGAGCTGTGGGCGGGCACCGGCCCGGTGATCGTGGTGGACGCCTGGTTCCCGCCCTCCGCACGGCCGGGGCGGACCTGCCGCTGGGACAGCGCGGCGGGCGGCGCCCCGCTCGCGGCCGGGCCGGGCCGGCACAGCACGCACGCGCTGGGGCTCGCCGAAGCCCTGCGGCTCGGTGCGGCACTCGGGCGCGGCCCCGATCGTCTGGTCGTGTACGCGGTGGAGGGGGCGGACCGCTCGGTGGGACCGGGCATGACCCCGGCGGTGGCGGCCGCGGTGCCGCGCCTGGTCCGGCGGGTCGAGGCGGAGATCGCCCGGCACGCCGTCTCCCGGGACGGCGCCCGCACCCGTACGGCCCCCCGGACGGGACTCGCCGGACGGCGTTAGCGGCCCGCGGACCGCCCGCCTGACACCCTGTCCGTACGCAGTCGCACGCCGTGGCGCCCGGCGCTCGGGCAGGGCCCGCGTTCCGTCCCCGGCAGCGCCGGAAGCGCCCGCGCGCCCTCCCGGGCCGCGGGGGCGGCGGAGGAGAGGCAGGAGATGGACGACCCCGACGGCACCGCAGCCGCCACCGGCGGCGGAACCGACGCGGTGCTCGGCCCCGACGGGCTGGAGGCGCTGGTACGGGCCTTGAAGCGGCGCGGCCGTACGGTGATCGGCCCGACCGTGCGCGACGGGGCGATCGTCCTCGACGCACTGGACTCGGCGGACGCGCTGCCGTACGGGTGGGGGGTGGAGCTGGAGGCGGGCCGCTACCGGCTCCGCCCGCGCGCCGACGGGGCGGCCTTCGCGCACAGTGCGGGGCCCCAGTCGTGGAAGTCGTTCCTGCACCCCGAGCGCGTCCGCCAGTGGTCGGCCGACCGCGGCCCCGACGGCGGGCTGACCGTGCGCGAGGAGGAGCCGGCGGACCCCTCGTACGCGTTCCTCGGCGTGCGGCCCTGCGATCTGCGCGCCATCCGCATCCTGGACCGGGTGCTGACCGGCGGCCGCCACCGGGACCCCGCCTACGCCTCCCGCAGGACGGGCGCCTTCCTCATCGCGGTCGAGTGCACGGAGCCGGGGGCCACCTGCTTCTGCGTCTCGATGGACACGGGCCCGGCCGTGGACACCGGGTACGACCTGGCCCTGACCGAGGTGGTGGACGGCGCCGGGCACCGCTTCCTGTGCCGCAGCGGGACGCCGGAGGGGGCCGAGGTGCTCGCGGAGCTCCCGCGCCGGGCCGCCGACGAGGCCACGCGCGCCGCCGCGGCCGAGGGGGTGCGCGGGGCGTCGGAGCGGATGGGCCGGTCCCTGCCGCTGGTGGACCTGCGCACGCTGATGCGGGACTCCCTGGAGGCGGACCGCTGGGACGACGTCACGGCCCGGTGCCTGAGCTGCGGCAACTGCACCATGGTCTGCCCCACCTGCTTCTGCACCACCACCGAGGACGTCACGGACCTGACGGGCGACCACGCCGAGCGGTGGAGCCGCTGGGATTCCTGCTACGACCTGGACTTCTCCTTCCTGCACGGGGGCCCGGTCCGGGCGAGCCCGCGCAGCCGCTACCGCCAGTGGCTCACCCACAAGCTCGGCACCTGGCACGACCAGTTCGACAGCTCGGGCTGCGTGGGGTGCGGACGGTGCATCGTCTGGTGCCCCACCGGGATCGACCTCACGGAGGAGGTGCGCGCCTTGCACGAGGAGGCCGTACGCCCGGAGGGCGCGCCGTGACCGCGGCCGCCGGAGGGCCCGTCGCCGAGGGACTGCCGGGCGCCCTCACGCCGGAGGGGCGCGAGCGGCTCATGGCCCTGGCACGCCCCGTCACCCTGCCGGGCGGCACGCGCGTCTTCGAGGAGGGCGGGGAGGCCGACCGGTTCTGGATCGTCCGCTCGGGCGCCGTCGCGCTCGACGTGCAGGTGCCCGGCCGGGGGCGCTCCGTGGTCGAGACGATCGGCGCGGGCGGCCTGCTCGGCTGGTCCTGGCTGTGCCCGCCCCACCGGTGGCACCTGGGCGCCGAGGTCCTGGAGCCGACCCTCGCCTGGGAGTTCGACGCCGCCGCGGTGCGCTCCCTGTGCGCCGAGCGGCCCGCGCTGGGCCTGGCCCTCGTCACCGTGGTCGCGGGGACGATCGGGGAACGGCTGCGGGCCACCCGGACCCGGCTGCTCGACCTGTACGGGCCGCAGCACGACGGGCCCGTGCCGTGACGGCCGCACCGCTGCCGTACCGCGTACGGGACCGCCGGGAGGAGACCGGTGACGTGGTCACCCTCACCCTGGAGCCGGCCGGCGGGCCGCTGGCGCCGTTCGCGCCCGGCCGGTTCGCCATGCTGTACGCCTTCGGGGTCGGTGAGATCCCGGTCTCCGTGTCCCGCATCCTCGACGGGGGCGCGCTCGCCCACACCGTACGGGCCGTCGGTGCCGTCTCGCGGGCGCTGTACGGGCTCCGGCCCGGCGCGGTGGTGGGGGTCCGCGGTCCCTTCGGCACCGGCTGGGACGCCGCCTCGGCCCGGGGCGGCGACGTGCTCGTCGTCGCGGGCGGCATCGGCCTCGCCCCGCTGCGCCCCCTGGTCGACGCCGTGCTGGCCGAGCCGCAGGCGTTCGGACGGCTGAGCGTGCTCGCCGGGGCCCGCACCCCGGCCGATCTGCTGTACCCCGAGGAGTTCCCCGCCTGGCGCCGGCCCTTCGCGGCCGTCACCGTCGACCGGCCCTCCGCCGGCTGGACCGGGAGGGTCGGTGTCGTGACCGCGCTGCTCGCCGAGGCCGCGTTCGACCCGGCGCGGACGACCGCCTTCGTCTGCGGCCCCGAGGTCATGATCCGCGCCACCGGCCGAGCGCTCGCCCATCGCGGGGTGCCCCAGGACCGGATCCGGGTCTCCCTGGAACGCACCATGCGCTGCGGCACGGGCCACTGCGGGCACTGCCAGCTCGGCCCCCTGCTGCTCTGCCGCGACGGCCCCGTCGTCGGCCACGACCAGGCCGAGTCCCTGCTCTCCGTCCGGGAACTGTGACATGACCACCCCCCGCACACACCCGCCCCGGCCCGCCCGGCCCCGGCTCGGCGTCTTCAAGTTCGCCTCCTGCGACGGCTGCCAGCTCACCCTCCTCGACTGCGAGGACGAACTGCTCGGCCTCGCCGCCGAACTGGAGGTCGTCCACTTCGCCGAAGCGTCCAGTGCCGCCGGGCCCGGCCCCTACGACCTCGTGCTCGTCGAGGGCTCGGTCAGCACCCCCGAGCACATCGACCGGATCAGGCGCGTCCGCTCGCAGGCCCGGCACCTCGTCACCATCGGGGCCTGCGCCACCGCCGGCGGCGTCCAGGCCCTGCGCAACCACGCCGACGCCGACGCGTACCTCGCCACCGTCTACGCGCGACCCGAATACATCGCCACCCTCGCCACCTCGACGCCCGTCTCCGCCCACGTCCCCGTCGACTTCGAACTGCGCGGCTGCCCCATCGACCGCGGCCAGCTCCTCGAGGTGATCACCGCGTTCCTCGCCGGGCGCAGGCCCGGCATCCCCGACCACAGCGTGTGCTTCGCCTGCAAGCGGCGCGGCACCGTCTGCGTCACCGTCGCCCACGGCACGCCCTGCCTCGGCCCCGCCACCCACGCCGGCTGCGGGGCCCTGTGCCCGGCGTACGGGCGGGGCTGCTACGGCTGCTTCGGACCCGCCGGCACCACCAACCTCCCCGCGCTGGTTCCGCTGCTGCGGCGTGACGGGATGACGGAGGAGGACGTCGGCAGGTTCCTGCACACCTTCAACACCACCGCGTTCACGGCCGTGGAGGAGCGGGGACCCGGCGCGGCGGACCCGGAAGGAGCGGGATGAGCGAGCCGGTCCCCCGCTCCCGGGTGCTGCGCGTCCCCGCCCTCACCCGCGTCGAGGGCGAGACCGCGCTCCACCTGCGGATCCACGGGTCCACCGTCACGCAGACACGGCTGGCGATCTACGAGCCGCCGCGCTTCTTCGAGGCCTTCCTGCGGGGCAGGGCCCATACCGAGCCCCCCGACCTCACGTCGCGCGTCTGCGGGATCTGCCCCGTCGCCTACCAGATGAGCGCCTGCCGGGCGATCGAGGACGCGTGCGGCGTGCAGGTCGACGGACAGCTGGCCGCCCTGCGGCGCCTGCTGTACTGCGGGGAGTGGATCGAGAGCCAGACCCTGCACGTCCACCTGCTGCACGCCCCCGACTTCCTCGGCCACGACGACGTGATCGGGCTGTCGCGCACCCACCGGGAGCACGTCGAGCGCGGGCTGCGCCTGAAACAGGCCGGCAACGCGGTGGTCGAACTGCTGGGTGGGCGTGCGATCCACCCCGTCAACGTCCGTCTCGGCGGCTTCCACCGCACGCCCGCCCGCTCGGAACTGCGGCCCCTCGCGGAGCGGCTGCGCACCGCCCTCGACGACGCCTGGGACACCGTGCGCTGGGTCGCCGGCTTCGAATTCCCCGACGCCGAGTGCGACGCCGACCTGTTCGCCCTGGCCGAAGCGGGCACGTACGCCATCGAGTCGGGCACCCCCACCGTGCTCCGGTACGACGCTCCCCGCACGCCCCGTCCGTTCCCGCTGCGGGACTTCTGCGACCGCGTCGCCGAGGAGCAGGTCCCGTGGTCCACGGCCCTCCACGCGCGCCTCGACGGCCGGCGGCACCTCACCGGTCCCCTCGCCCGCTGGGCCGTCAGCGGCCGCCTCCTGTCGCCGACGGCCCTGGAAGCGGCCCGCGAGGCCGGGCTGGGCGATCCCCCGCCGGGACCGGGTGCGCCGGACGGCGTGCGCGGCTCCGCCTGCAGGAACCCCTACCGGAGCATCCTCGTCCGGGCGGTGGAAGCCCTCTACGCGGTCGAGGAGGCGCTCCGCATCATCGACGCGTACGAGCCCCCGCCCCGCCCGTACGTCGAGGTGCCGGCCCGCGCCGGCACCGGGCACGGTGCCACGGAAGCGCCGAGGGGGCTGCTGTACCACCGCTACGCGCTCGACGGAGCCGGCCGCGTCACCGAGGCCCGACTCGTCCCGCCCACCGCCCAGAACCAGGGCGCCATCGAGGAGGACCTGCGCCGGACCGTCCAGGCCGGGCTCGACCGCGGGGAGGACGACGAAGCGGCCCTGGCGCACCTGTGCGAGCGGGTGGTCCGCAACCACGACCCGTGCATCTCGTGCGCGGCCCACTTCCTCGACCTGGACATCGAGCGGACCCCGGGGCCCGCCTGACGACAGCGCCGGCCCCGGCACGGATCCCGGACCGCCCTGCGGGCGCGGCACCGCCGTTCACGGTCGCGCCCCGCCGTGGAACGCACCCCGCGGGAGCCGGGCCGTGGGCGCCGTCCTGAGTTCCAGGATCCACAGCCTGCCGCGCTCGATCGTGAACTCGACGCCGTACAGGTCCTCGTGCTCGGCCCCCAGACGGCCCATGCACGCGTGCAGCCGTGCGTAGGCCTCCGGGGCGACCTCGCCCAGCCGTTCGAGCGGAAGGGGGGTGCGGACTGCGGCCAGGACGTCCTCGCCCTGGGCGTCGGGCAGGTAGGCGCCGTGCAGTCCGGGCCGTCCCGTCGCCGGATCCCGGACGAAGGCGACACCGCTGCCGGAGTCGGGGCCGAGGTTGCCGAAGACCATCGTCTGTACGGTGACCGCCGGGCAGGGGGCGTCGGGGAGGTGCTCCGCCGCCGGTTCCCCGTCCGGTGCCCCGAAGACGGCCAGGACGGCCCGGCGCAGTTGCTCGGCCGGGTCCTGGGGGAACTCCTCGCCGGCCCGTTCCGCGATCAGGTCCTTGAAGGATTCGACGAGGGTGATCAGGTCGACGGTGTCGAACCGGCTGTCGTCGGGGACGGCGTGCCGCCGTCCGAGCCGGTCGGCGATGTCCTCGAAGAGCGAGCCGTCCACTCCCAATCAGAGTGGTGCCGAACATGTGGACCAGGCGCCGGTAGGAATCCCAGGCGAATCGCTCGCGCCCGGGCGCCGTGCCCAGGCCCAGCACCGCGAGGTCGTTCAGGCCGATGTCGAGGACCGTGTCCGTCGCACCCGTCGCTGCGGAGTCCGAGCGGACGGAGAGCAGCAGCGGGTCGTCCACCCGCCCGAGCCGCTTGCCCGTCGCCCGCTCCAGTGCCGCGAGGTGGTGCGCGATCCGCTCCCACAGCCCCTCCGGCGGCGCACCCGTCGCCCGGAAGACGCGGGACGCCCCGGAGGTGACGGTGAATCCCGGCGGGACCGGCAGGCCCAGGCGGGTCATCTCCGCCAGGCCGGCTCCCTTGCCGCCGAGGAGCCCGGCCGGGTCCGGGCACTCCTCGGTGAAGCCGTACACGTACTTCCCCATCAGACCTTCTCCGTCCGCACGCGCCCGGAACGCTTTCCCTTCCACTGTCCACTGTCGTCTCGGAGGGGGAATCCGGCGCTGCGGCGGGCCCAGCGGACCGGGAGTGCCGATCGCGGGGCCACGCGTCCGGGGGTGGGCCGAAAGGGTCGGCTCGCTGGGCCGCTCGGCCCTCCCGGTGCGACGGACCGTGCAACAGACTGAACCGTGGACACGACCTGTACGCCCGGCAAACGGCAGCCCCCCTGCCCCGTCCAGCGGCCGATCGCCCCAGGAGCCAGCCATGCCCGCCTTCCGGTACACCGTCAGCGACGTCATGTCGCACACCGCGGTCGCCATCGGCCGCAAAGCCTCCTACAAGGAGATCGTCGAGCTGATGCACCAGTGGAAAGTCAGCGCCCTGCCCGTCCTGGAGGGGGAGGGCCTCGTCGTGGGCGTCGTCTCCGAGGCGGACCTCCTTCCCAAGGAGGAGTTCCGGCGCACCGACCCGCAGCTCCCCGAACAGCTCGACGGGGCGGCGAAGGCGGGGGCGGTCCTGGCCGAGGACCTCATGTCCAGCCCCGCGGTCACCGTCCGGGCGGACGCCGCGCTCGCCGAGGCCGCGCGCATCATGGCACGCAGGGCCGTCAAGCGGCTGCCGGTCGTCGACGACGTCGGCATGCTCGAAGGCGTCGTCAGCCGCAGTGACCTGCTCAAGGTGTTCCTGCGTCCCGACGAGGAGATCGAGCAGGAGATACGCCAGCTCGTCCTCGGCGAACTCCCTCTGCCCGCCCACATCGAGTTCACCGTGCTCGACGGCGTCGTCACGCTGCGGGGGCCGATCCGGGAACGTGCCCTCGTGCCCCTGCTGGCCCGGGCGGTCCGTGCGGTCGAGGGAGTGGTGGAGGTGCGCACGGACGCGGAGCGGGCGGACGCCGCCGCCGCGTGACCCCGGCGAACGGGCCCACCTGTCCGGCACAGCCCTCCCCGAAGAGGCCAGCATGGACCAGCGCATCACCGTCGGACTCGACGGATCACCCCAAAGCGCCGCCGCCGCCCGCTGGGCCGCCCGCGAGGCCGAGCTGCGCCACACGCGGTTGCACCTCGTCCACGCCGGTGAGCGGTCCGCGCCGATCGGCGTTCCCGAAGCGGCCGGCGCGGTACGGGCCGAAGGGGCCGGGGCCGACGCCCTCCTCCGGGAGTCCGCCGCCGCCCTGCGCCGCGTCCACCCGGATCTCGACGTCACCACCGGGACCGTCTGCGGACCGCCGGCGGCCGCGCTGGCCACCGAAGCGGCCGGCTCCGACCTTCTGGTCCTGGGGTCCCGCGGGCTCGGGACACTCACCGGGTTCGCGGTCGGCTCGGTCGCACACGAGGTACTGCGTTCCACCGAGCGGCCCGTCGTGCTGGTGCGCAGCGGGGAGGACGCGCTCCCCCACCCGAACGGCGGCCACACCGGGCGCGATCTCGTCGTGGGGGTCGACATCAGCCACCCGTGCGGCCCCGTGCTCGCCTTCGCGTTCGAGGAGGCTTCGCGTCGGTCCTGCCGCCTCCACGTTCTCCACGCCTGGACACCCACACCCTTGTTCGGATCCGGAACGGCCTACGATCCGCGCGTCCGCGCCCAGCTCGACGAGACCATGGCAGGCGACCTGGACGATGCCCTCGCGCCCTGGCGGAACAGGTTCCCCTCGGTGGCGGTGACCGCCCGGGCCCCGATGGGGCACGCCGCGCAGAAGCTGCTGGCCGCGGGCGCCGACGCCGGCCTGATCGTCGTCGGGCGCCGGGTCCGCCGCCCGACGTACGGCGCGCGCGTCGGCTCGACCACGCACGCCGTGATCCACCACAGCACCTCGCCCGTGGCCGTCGTCGCCCATGACTGAGGCCGGACCTGCACTGCGGCGGTGGCGGCGGCGCGTCTTCGCGGTACGGGCGCGCGCGAGGCGTCCCGGTAGCCGGAATCCCGCCGGCCCGTCGCCGAGGCGACGGGCCGGCGGGATTGCTGTCGGCTGGCCTGCGGCGCCCGTCAGCCGGCGTGGATGTGGGGGCGGCGGGAGCGGTCGGGCTCGGCCTCGCGGATGACCTCGCGGGTGACCGGGGCGACCTCGCCCTGGCCGAAGAGGAAGAACCGGAAGAAGTTGGCCATCGGATTGCCCTCGGTCCACTCGAAGTAGATGTGGGGCCGCTGGCCGGTCTCGTCGCGGACGTGGAGCAGGAGGGCGGCCAGCGCGTTGGGGATGCTGGAGCTCTCCAGGGTCAGGACGCGGTAGCGGTCGTGGAGGACCTCGCCGCGCACGCGCATGCCGGATTCGAATTCCGAGGCGTCGAGGACCGTGACCTCGACGAACATCACGTCGTCCTCGGCCGGGATGTCGTTGTCCGCGCGGATCTGCGCCTTCTTCTGCCGGTACTCCTCCAGGTCCCGGCTGTCCGGCTCGTTGGCGATGAACCGGATCGTCCGGTTGGCGGTGTCGCGGATGAACCGCTGCGCCATGTCGTCGAACTCGATGTGCGTGACGCGCAGCTCGAAGACGCGTGCGAGGCGCGAGAGGAGCGAGAGCGCCATGATGCCGCCGATGAAGCAGGCGCCGATCTTCACGCCGTCGGGGCGCTCGGCGACGTTGATCGCGGTGGTGTAGATGAAGACGGCCGAGATGATGCCGAAGCCGATGGTCCAGCCGCGCTCCCCGGCCCGGCGGGCCGCGATGGTCACGGCGACGGCCGCCGAGGTGATCAGGACGAGGACACCGGTCGCGTAGGCGCCGCCCTGGGCGTCCACGTCGGCGTCGAAGATCCAGGTCACGAGGAAGGCGATCAGCGTGAAGACGATGACCATGGGGCGCAGGGCGCGGGCCCAGTGCGGGGCCATGCCGTAGCGGGGCAGGTAGCGCGGCATCAGGTTCAGCAGGCCGGCCATCGCCGAGGCGCCCGCGAACCACAGGATGCAGATCGTCGAGACGTCGTAGACCGTGCCGAAGGCGGAGCCCAGGTACTCGTGGGCCAGATAGGCCAGGGCGCGGCCGTTGGCCTCGCCGCCCGGCTGGAACTGTGCGGCCGGGATCAGCAGGGTGGTGATGAGGCTGGAGCAGATCAGGAAGATGCTCATGATCACGGCTGCCGTGGTCAGCAGCTTCTTGGCCCCGCGGATCCGCCCGGCGGGCTTCTCCTCGGTGTCCGTGGGGTCGCCGTGGACGTGCGGCATGACGGCAACACCGGTCTCGAAGCCGGAGAGGCCGAGCGCGAGTTTCGGGAACACGACGAGCGCGATGGCGACCATCATGAAGGGGTTGCCGTGCTCGGCGGTCAGCGCGGTCGTCCAGTCGGTGATGACCTGGGGCTCGGCGAACACGTGCCACAGCCCGACCGCCACCACGATGACGTTCAGGCCGAGGTAGGTGGCGACGAGGACCACGGCGACGCCGATGGCCTCGCTGAACCCCTTGAGGAAGACGCCTCCGAGCAGCGCGATCAGGATCAGGGTGATCAGGACCTCGTGCCCGTGCAGGGTGCTGGTGAGGTGCGGGTTCTCCACCATGTGCGCGGTCGCGTCGGCGGCCGACAGGGTGATGGTGATCAGGAAGTCCGTCGCCGCGAAGCCCAGCAGGGTCAGGACGAACAGCTTGCCCTTCCAGAAGGAGAGCAGCTTCTCCAGCATCGCGATGGAGCCCTCGCCGTGCGGGCTCTCCTCGGCCACCCGCCGGTAGACGGGCAGCGCGCCGAAGAGGGTCAGCAGCACCAGCACGATGGTCGCCAGCGGCGAGAGCAGACCGGCTGCGAGGAAGGCGATGCCGGGCTGGTACCCGAGGGTGGAGAAGTAGTCCAGTCCCGTCAGGCACATGACCCGCCACCACGGCCGGCCGTGCGGCTGGGCCGCCGCTTCCTTGGCGGCGGGGGAGCTGGTCTGGGCGGTCAAGCCTTCCAGCATCCACGCGCGCAGGCGCGAGGAGCGGGCAGGGGTGGCCATGGTCGGGCGCTCCTGTCGTACGGTGTGGATTCAGCCATCGGAGTCGACGGCTGGGCCAGCGTACGCAGCGAGAACGCAGCCAATACGTCTATAGCCTCGTCTGACGGAATCCTGACGCCCTCTTAACGCCTTTCCTTCCGGTGGCGTAGAGCACCCCCCGTTCTGGTGGCGGAGCCCACACGCCGGGTGAAGACATGGAGATGTCGAAGGCCCGGGCCTGGTCGAGGGCTCCCCCTGGCGGGGTGGCCTCGACCAGGCGGGCGGGTCAGTCGTCGATCGCCTGGTAGAGGGTGGTCCAGAAGTCGCTGATGACCCGTGCCGAGTCCGGAGTGGACATCCCGGTCTGGGTGAGGAGGATGCCGACGAGGCCGTTGTCCGGGTCGGCGTACGTGGTCGTGCCCGTTCCGCCGTCCCAGCCGAACTGGCCGACGGGAGCGTAGTCACCGCGGTAGGTGCGCACCGCCATCCCGAAGCCCCAGCCTCCGTGCTGCCCCTGGCCGTGTGACAGGTGGACGAGGCCACGGGCCCGGTCCTCCCGGTCGGCCAGCTGCGCTGCCGGGAGACGGTTGCCGGTCATGAGCTCGACGGCCGGCCGGGACAGGATCCGCCGGTCGCCGTGCGTCCCGTGGTTGAGGAGCATCCGGAAGTAGGCGTGGTAGTCGTCGACGGTGGAGTCGAGTCCGCCGCCGCCCGACGGGAACGCGGGGGGCCGGCTGTGGTGTCCCCCTTCGGCCGCGTCCGCGACGACGAACTCGCCGGTCTGCGGATCGGGGGCGTACAGGGGCGGCAGCCGGTCGATCTGGTCGGCGGGTACGTGGAAGCCGGTGTCCTTCATCCCCAGCGGCTCGAAGACGCGCTCGCGCAGGAACGCCTCGAACGACTGGCCGGTGACCCTGGCCACCAGCACCCCGAGCACGTCGTCGCCCACGTTGTACAGCCACCGTTCGCCGGGCTGGTGCATCAGCGGGAGCGTGCCCAGGCGGCGCATCCACTCGTCCGGCTCCGGTGCCGGCAGCAGCCAGCCGTCCTCCTGGCCGTACACGCCCCGCTCGAAGAACGCGCCCATGATCGGGGAAGTCGGCGCCGTCATGTCCAGCCCCAGCCCCAGCGTGGAGGTGAGCAGGTCCCGCACCGTGATCGGGCGCCGGGCGGGGACGGTGTCGTCGAGCGGACCGTCGGCCCGCTTGAGGACCTGGCGGTCGGCGAGCTCGGGCAGCCACCGGTCCACCGGGTCGTCCAGCCGTATGCGGCACTCGTCGAGCAGGACCATGGCCGCGGCGGACGCCACCGGCTTGGTCGTCGAGGCCATGCGGAAGATGGTGTCCCGGCGCATCGGCGGGCCGCCGTCGTGGCGCATCGTGCCGATCGCTTCGACGTGCGTCTGCCCGCCCCGGCTCACCAGGGCGACGAGTCCGGGTATCTTCCCGGACTCCACGTGCCGTCGCAGCACCTCGCCCAGTCTGCGCAGTCCTGCTTCGGAGAAGCCGCTGTTGCTCTGTCCCACCGTGAATCCCCCTGATCCTGTTCGATCTTGTGAAGCCCAGTACGGCGTCGCGCCCGCAAGGTGCGCCGCCGTCGCCGTCAGACCGCCCCGTCCGCTTCGGCGGCGGCCTGCTCGATGTCGTCGGTGAGCCGCTTGCGCGCACGGGCGGGTACGTAGCCGCCGTCCGAGTAGTTCTGGGCGAAGGCCTCGGCGAACTCCACCGGGTCCTCCCCGACGATCTCGCGGATCGGCGTGCCGTCCGCGGCAGCCTGCTCGAACAGGTCCGCGAGGTCTTCGAACATCGACGCGCTGCTGTCGGCGTCGACCGGCACGAAGTGCATCAGGTGCCGCTCGATCGCCTCGACGGCCGCGCGGTGCCCGCCGGGCAGTTCCTTGACGCGCGCCTTGTACGCCCTCCACCGCTTCTTGGGCCCGATCACCTTCGCGATGATCCCGCTCTTCTCGACGTCGGACATGACTAACCGCCCTCCCCTTCGCGGAGCTGTTCCAGTCGTTCCGCGAGGAAGCTCCACGTCCCCCAGAACTCTTCGAGGTATTCCCGCCCCTGGGCGTTGAGGGAGTGCACCTTGCGCGGTGGCCCCTTCTCCGAGGCGACCTTCTCCACGTCGACCAGACCGCGCTTCTCCATCCTGATGAGCAGCGCGTAGACGGTCCCCTCGGCGATGTCGGAGAAGCCCTGTTCCCTCAGGCGTGCCGTGATCTCGTACCCGTAGGCGGGCCTGCCGGCCAGGGACGCGAGGATGATGCCCTCCAGCGTGCCCTTGAGCATCTCGGTCAGCAGCTTGGCCATGGAACGCCTCCACCTCCCCCTGAGCTATTTAGCGACGCTGATTACCGGTACACCGTAACGCTGACTACCAGTACTTAGCAAGACGGATTAGCCACTGGAGGAAGACGCGGTCCGGAGCTCATCCCATGCCGGGGAGGAGGGAGACCAGCAGGTCGATGAGCTTGATCCCGACGAACGGCAGGACGAGCCCGCCCAGGCCGTAGACGCCGAGGTTGCGGCGCAGCAGGTCGTGGGCGGAGGCGGGCTTGTAGCGGACGCCGCGCAGGGCGAGCGGGATGAGGGCGACGATGATCAGCGCGTTGAAGATGATCGCCGAGGTGATCGCGGACCGGGGGCTGCTCAGGCCCATGATGTTGAGGGCTTCGAGGCCCGGGTAGGCCGTGGCGAACATCGCGGGGATGATCGCGAAGTACTTCGCGACGTCGTTCGTGATGGAGAAGGTGGTCAGGGCTCCGCGGGTGATCAGGAGCTGCTTGCCGATCTCGACGATGTCGATGAGCTTGGTGGGGTTGGAGTCCAGGTCCACCATGTTCCCGGCCTCCTTGGCGGCCGAGGTGCCCGTGTTCATCGCGACGCCGACGTCCGCCTGGGCGAGTGCCGGGGCGTCGTTCGTACCGTCGCCCGTCATCGCGACGAGCTTGCCTCCGGCCTGCTCCCGCCTGATGAGGGCCATCTTGTCCTCGGGCGTGGCTTCCGCCAGGTACTCGTCGACGCCGGCCTCGGCGGCGATGGCGCGGGCCGTCAGCCGGTTGTCGCCGGTCACCATGACCGTACGGATCCCCATCCGGCGCAGTTCCGCGAACCGCTCCCGGATCCCTTCCTTGACCACGTCCTTGAGGTGGATGATCCCGAGCACCCGCGGTCCGTCCCAGTCGTGGACCGCCACCAGCAGGGGCGTGCCCCCGGATTCCGAGACCGTCGCCGACCAGGCCGCGGCCTCCGGCGGTACGGTGCCGCCGCGCATCGTCACCCAGTCGCAGACCTGGACCGTCGCGCCCTTGCGGATGGCGCAGCCGGCGCCGCCCGCCCAGCTCAGGTTGACACCGCTCATCCGGGTCCTGGCGCTGAACTCGGTGAACCGCGGATTGCTGAGGTCCGCCGCGGTGGCCGGCCGCAGTCCGTACTGCTGGGCCAATGCCACGACGGAGCGGCCCTCGGGCGTCTCGTCGGCGAGCGAGGACAGCTGGGCGGCGTCCGCCAGCTTGAGGTGGTCGACGCCGGGGAGGGGGATGAAGGCCACGGCCTCACGGTTGCCCAGGGTGATGGTGCCGGTCTTGTCGAGCAGCAGGGTGTTCACGTCTCCGGCGGCCTCGACGGCGCGTCCGCTCATGGCGATGACGTTGCGCTGGACGAGCCGGTCCATGCCCGCGATGCCGATGGCCGACAGGAGGGCGCCGATCGTGGTGGGGATGAGGGTGACGAGGAGGGCGACCAGGACGGTCGTGGACTGCGCGGCGTGCGCGTAGTCGGCCATCGGCTGGATCGTCACGACCACCAGGACGAAGATCACGGTCAGGGCCGCCAGCAGGATGTTCAGTGCGATCTCGTTCGGGGTCTTCTGCCGGGTGGCGCCTTCGACCAGGGCGATCATCCGGTCGATGAAGCTGTGCCCGGGGCGCGAGGTGACCCGTACGACGATCGAGTCGGACAGGACGGTCGTGCCGCCGGTGACGCCGGAGCGGTCACCGCCCGATTCCCGCAGGACGGGCGCCGATTCGCCGGTGACGGCCGACTCGTCGACCATCGCGGCCCCGTCGACGACGTCGCCGTCCGCCGGGATCAGCTCGCCGGCCTCGACGAGCACGAAGTCGAAGGGCTGCAGCTCGGCCGGCGTGACCACCTCCGTCTCCGCCCGCTTGAGGTTCGCCCCGTACGTCCAGTGGTTCAGCCGCACCGCGGCCGCGTCCGTGCGCGCCTTGCGCAGCGACTCCGCCTGGGCGCGGCCCCGGCCTTCGGCCACGGCCTCGGCGAGATTGGCGAACAGGACCGTCAGCCAGAGCCAGACGCTGATCACCCAGGTGAAGACGGACGGGTGGATGAGCGCCGAGAGCGTGGTCAGCGCGGATCCGACGGCGACGACGAACAGCACCGGTTTCCTGACCAGTTCGCGGGGGTGGAGCTTGCCGACGGCCTCCCGTGCGGAGGAGGCGAGGAGCTCGGGGTCCACGACGTTCACCCTGCCGGACCGTCTCCGGGAGGGCCGGTTGACCGGGGTTCGCGGAGGGGTCCGGAGACCCGGAGGAACGTGCTGCGCGGCGGCAGGAGGCATCGAGCGACCTTCTGGATGGGTTCGGAGGTGGCAAGCCCCGGGCAGCTCGTGGCCGGGGCGCGGGAGGGATGTCGCCGCCGGGGACCCCCTCCATGGACCCCCTCGGCCGTCATGTGAGTGATGTCGAGGTCCCCGGCGGCGCAACAGGCAGGAAGCTACTGCCCGTTCCCTCGCTTGCGCCCATGCCGGCGTCGGAATTGGCGCCTCTTTGACGGCGGTCGCACGCGACGTGTCAAAGCGCCGTCAGAGGTGCGTCAACGCGTATCCGCCGTGATGCGGAAGCGGAGTCGGCAGATCGCGGCGTCAGTGTCGCGGCGGACCGCGTGGGCGACGACGGAGCCGCGCTGGTTCTGGAGCAGCCGCTGCCACAGGTGGGCGGGCTCGGTCTCCGGGATCAGGACGGTCACCTGCGCGTCCTGGTGCTTCTGCGCCAGCTCCCGCACGTACGCCGACAGGGGGCGGCCGAGCGAGCGGGTTTCCGAGGCGAGCTCGACCAGCTCGACACCGGGCTTCCACAGCTCCCAGTCGCGCCGCAGCGCCTCGGCCGCCTCGCGGTCCTCGGGGGACGGGTGGGTGACGGTCACGGCGAGGACGTCGTCGCCGAGCGAGCGGGCGGCCGTGAGGGCCTGGCTGGTGAGGCGGGACAGGCCGGACACGGGGACCACGACCAGGGAGCGGGACCGCCTGGGTGCCTGCGGGATCCGGCCGAGCTCCAGGCGTTCGCCGATCTCGGTGTACGCCCGGTGGACCTTCTCGAAGCCGAGGACGAGCAGCGGCAGCGCGACGACGATCAGCCAGGCGCCCCCGGTGAACCTGGTGGCGGTGACGACGACGGCCGAGACGCCGGTGAGCAGGGCGCCGAAGCCGTTCAGGGCCGCCTTCGCCCGCCAGCCGCGCGGGCGTTCCCCGTACCAGTGCCGGACCATGCCGACCTGGCAGATGGTGAAGCCGATGAAGACGCCGATGGCGAAGAGCGGGACGAGGGTGTTGGTGTCGCCGCCGGAGAGGACGAGCAGGAGGGCGGAGACGAGCGCCAGCCAGATCACCCCGTGGCGGTGGACCTGGCGGTCGGCCTTGAGGGCGAAGACGTGGGGCAGGTGGTTGTCGCGGGCGAGCAGGCTCATCAGCACGGGCAGGCCGCCGAAGGAGGTGTTGGCGGCGAGCGCGAGCAGCACCATGGTGGCGAACTGGACGACGTAGAAGGCGGCGTTGTGCCCGAAGGAGGCGTCCGCGAGCTGCGCGAGCACGGTCACGCCCTCGACGGGCTGGAGGTGGAAGCGCCCGATGAGGATCGACAGGCCGATCAGCATCACGCCCAGGAGCGCGCCGAGCGCGACCTCGGTGCGCTGGGCCCGGCGGGCGGCCGGGGCCCGGAAGGACGGCACGGCGTTGGCGACCGCCTCGACTCCGGTCAGGGCCGAACAGCCGGCGGCGAAGGCCTTGAGCAGCAGGAGCGCCCCCACGGTGGTCGCGCCCTCGCCGAGGGCCGAGGGGTGCCCGGCGGCGGACGCGGTGCTGACGGGACCGTCACGCAGGAGCCCGACGACGACCATCGCGAGGATCGACCCGACGAAGACCGCGGTGGGCACGAGGAACGCCTTGGCGGACTCCACGACCCCGCGCAGGTTCACGGCGGTGACCAGCACCAGGATGCCCAGGCAGATCCACACCCGCTCCCCGTACAGCCCGGGGAAGGCCGAGGTGAGGGCGGCCACGCCGGCGGTGACGGACACGGCGACGTTCAGGACGTAGTCCAGGATCAGCGAGGCCGCCGCGACCAGGCTCGTGCGCCGGCCCAGATGGCGCTTGGCGACGGCGTACGCACCCCCGCCGTCCGGGAAGGCGGCGATCACCTGCCGGTACGAGGCCACCAGCACCGCCAGCAGGGCGGCGATCGCCAGGGTGACGGGGAGGGTGAAGCCCATGCCGTGGGCACCGGCCGCGGCCAGGACCAGCACGACGGACTCCGGCCCGTACGCCACGGACGCCATCGCGTCCAGGGACAGTGCGGCCAGCCCCTGGAGGGCGGTCAGCCGGTGGCGGTCGCCCGCCGCCGGTGTCCGTACGCCGGCGTCAGGAACGGCATCAGGGTCGGCATCAGGCGGCTGCTCCGTGCCCGGGGCCCGTCCTGCCGTGCCCGGCTTTCCCATGTCCATGGACATCTCTCGCTGTTCCTCCGTCGGACCAAAGTGAGGAACAGCGTCCGGGCGCCATGGCCGGATCACCAGTGTTCTTGGCGTTCTCCATACGGCCGCCCCGCCGGTCTTCACGCGTCTTTGACGCCGGGGCGTGAGGGCCGTATGAGGGGCGTCAAGACCTCGCAGGGGCGGGCGGCCGCGCCTTCGACAGGGGGCAGGGTTGACAGTGATCCGAACACTCATGTCCGGACAGGAGGCCCCCCATGTCCGGGTACCGAATCCATGACGCCGCCGCCCTGCTCGCGGCGCTCGCGGCCCCCTTCCTCGTGGCGCTCGCGCTCGTGCCCTTCCGTACGGACCTTTCGGCGGTGAACGCGGCCCTGGTCCTCGTCGTCGCGGTGGTCGCGGTCGCCGCTGTCGGCACGCGCATCGCCGGAGTGGTGGCCGCGCTGTCGGCGGCCGTCTGGTTCGACTTCTTCCTCACCGAGCCCTACCGGCGGTTCACGATCACCGACCGCGAGGACGTCGGGACGGCGGTTCTGCTGCTCGTCGTCGGCCTGCTCGTCTCGCAGCTCGCGGTACGCGCCCGCCGGCTCCGGAGGACCGTGATCAGCGACGCGGCCCATATGACGAGCCTCCGAGGGACCGCCAGGCTCGCCGAGGACGGCCGGTCGCCGGAGGCCGTGGTCGAGTACGTGCGCCGGGAGCTCGTCGGGCTGCTCGGACTGCGCGGCTGCCGCTTCGAGTACGGGACCCTGATGGGCGGCCTGCCGCGCCTGGAGCACGGCGGCGGGGTGTGGCTGCACCGTCCGGGCCGGGTGACGGAGTACGCCGACTGGCCGGACGGCGAGACCGAGCTGCGGGTCGTCGGCGGCGGACACTACTACGGCCGCTTCCTGCTGGTCCCGGTCCCCGGCCCGCTGCCCCCGGAGCAGGACCGTCTGGTGGCCGTCGCGCTGGCCGCACAGGCCGGCTCCGCCCTGGACACGGCCGGCCTCTCCCGCCAGGCCTGACCGGACCTGACCGGGCCTTCCCCGGTGCTTCCCGTCAGGGAGGCGTCAAGAGTTTCGGTGGGCCCGTATGGAGCCCGTCAAGGCGTCTTAACGCCGGGATGAAGACACGGTTATCTCGTCATCGGCCATCTGGCCGATTCATTTCCTCCCTCTTCACCCAGGAGCTCACGGTGGCCGATCTGGCCTTCGTCGTCACCACGGTCGCGGTCTTCGCGCTGGTGGCCCTCATCGCCCGGGGGGTGACCAAGCTGTGACCGTCGAAAACATCGTCGGCCTCGCCGTGGCCGTCTCCCTCCTCGGATACCTCATCCTCGCCCTCGTGTACCCGGAGAGGTTCTAGCCACCGATGAGTCCCGTTCTCGCTGGTGTGCTCCAGCTCCTCGCACTGGTGGCAGCGCTCGCGCTGGCCTACCGCCCCCTGGGCGACCACATGGCCCGGGTCTACTCCTCCGAGAGGCACTACAAGCCGGAGAAGTGGATCTACAAGGCCATCGGCGCCGACCCGACCGCCGAGATGCGCTGGCCCGCGTACCTGCGCGGCGTCCTCGCCTTCTCCGCGGTGGGCGTCCTGTTCCTCTACGCCCTCCAGCGCGCCCAGGGCGTCCTGCCCGGCTCGCTCGGCTTCTCCGCGATCGACCCGGACCAGGCGTTCAACACCGCGGCGTCGTTCGTGGCCAACACGAACTGGCAGTCGTACGCCGGCGAGCAGGCCATGGGCCACGTCGTGCAGACCGGCGGCCTGGCCGTGCAGAACTTCGTCTCCGCCGCCGTCGGCATGGCCGTCGCGGTGGCCCTCGTACGGGGCTTCGCGCGCTCGCGCACCGGTGAACTCGGCAACTTCTGGGCCGACCTGGTCCGCGGAACCCTCCGCATCCTGCTGCCCATCGCCGTCCTCGGCGCGATCGTCCTCGTGGCCTGCGGGGCGATCCAGAACTTCGCCGGGATCCACGAGGTCGGCCAGTTCGCGGGCGGCAGCCAGCAGTGGAACGGCGGGGCCGTGGCCTCCCAGGAGGTCATCAAGGAACTCGGGACGAACGGCGGCGGCTACTTCAACGCCAACTCCGCCCACCCCTTCGAGAACCCCACCCCCTTCTCCAACCTGTTCGAGATCTTCCTGATCCTCGTCATCCCGTTCGCGCTGACCCGCACGTTCGGCCGCATGGTGGGAAGCCTGCGCCAGGGCTACGCGATCCTCGCCACGATGGCGACGATCTGGCTCGGCTTCACCGCCCTGATGATGTGGACCGAGTTCGCGCACCACGGCCCGGCCTTCGAGGTCGCGGGCGGCGCGATGGAGGGCAAGGAGACCCGCTTCGGCGTCGGCGCCTCCGCGATCTTCTCGGTCGCCACGACCCTGACCTCCACGGGCGCGGTCAACTCCTTCCACTCCTCCTTCACCGGTCTGGGCGGCGGGATCCAGCTGCTGGGCATGCAGCTGGGCGAGATCGCCCCCGGCGGTGTCGGTTCCGGCCTGTACGGCATGCTCGTCATGGCGATCATCGCGGTGTTCATCGCGGGCCTGATGGTCGGCCGCACCCCCGAGTACCTGGGCAAGAAGATCGGCACCCGCGAGATCAAGTTCGCCGCCTGCTACATCCTCGTCACCCCGGCCCTGGTCCTCGGCTTCACCGCCGCGGCGATGGCGCTGCCGACCCCGCCGCACTCGATGCTCAACTCCGGTGCGCACGGCTTCTCCGAGGTGCTGTACGCCTACACCTCGGGCGCCAACAACAACGGCTCCGCCTTCGGCGGCCTGAACGCCGACACCCAGTGGTACAACTCCACGATCGGCATCGCCATGCTGCTCGGCCGCTTCCTGCCCATGGTGTTCGTCCTCGCGCTGGCCGGCTCGCTCGCCGAGCAGAAGCCCGTCCCCGAGACCGCGGGCACCCTCCGTACCGACAAGCCGCTCTACACCGGCCTGCTCGTCGGCACGATCCTCATCGTCACCGGTCTGACCTACTTCCCCGCCCTCGCGCTGGGGCCGCTCGCCGAAGGGCTCGCATCATGAGCACCGCCACTGAGACCCGTGCCCCGCACGAAGACCTGCCCACCGGCCACAAGCCGCCCGCCGGCCGTGTCGGCGGGGGCCTGTTCGACCCCAAGCAGCTGCTGAAGTCCTTCCCCGACGCGGTCCGCAAGCTCGACCCGCGTGTGATGGTCAAGTCCCCGGTCATGTTCGTGGTCCTGATCGGCTCGGTGGTCACCACCGTGCTGTCCGTCATGGACGCGGGCAACTGGTTCGGCTGGGCCATCACCGCCTGGCTGTGGCTGACCACGATCTTCGCCAACCTCGCCGAGGCCGTGGCCGAGGGCCGCGGCAAGGCGCAGGCCGACACCCTGCGCAAGGCCAAGACGGACTCCGTCGCCCGCCGCCTGACCGAGGGCGGCCAGGGCGAGGAGCAGGTCCCGGGTACCGATCTGAGGATCGGCGACCTGGTGGTCTGTGAGGCCGGCGACGTCATCCCCGGCGACGGTGACGTCGTCGAGGGAGTCGCGTCGGTCGACGAGTCCGCCATCACCGGTGAGTCCGCGCCCGTCATCCGCGAGTCCGGCGGCGACCGCAGCGCGGTCACCGGCGGCACGAAGGTCCTGTCGGACCGGATCGTCGTCAAGATCACGACGAAGCCCGGCGAGACCTTCATCGACCGCATGATCGCCCTGGTCGAGGGCGCGGCCCGGCAGAAGACCCCGAACGAGATCGCGCTGAACATCCTGCTCGCGTCCCTCACCATCGTCTTCCTGCTGGCGGTCGTCACGCTCCAGCCGTTCGCGGTGTACGCGGGCGCCGAGCAGTCGATGATCGTGCTGACGGCCCTGCTGGTCTGCCTGATCCCCACCACCATCGGCGCCCTGCTCTCCGCCATCGGCATCGCCGGCATGGACCGCCTGGTGCAGCGCAACGTCCTGGCCATGTCGGGCCGCGCCGTCGAGGCCGCCGGCGACGTGTCCACCCTGCTGCTCGACAAGACCGGCACCATCACCCTCGGCAACCGCCAGGCATCGGAGTTCGTCCCGGTCAAGGGCACGACGGAGGCCGAACTCGCCGACGCCGCCCAACTGTCCTCCCTCGCTGACGAGACTCCCGAGGGCCGCTCGATCGTCGTCCTGGCGAAGGAGAAGTACGGGCTGCGCGAGCGCCACCAGGGCGAGCTGGAGCACGCCGAGTGGATCGCCTTCACCGCCCAGACCCGTATGTCGGGCGTGGACGTGGACGGCAAGCAGACCCGCAAGGGCGCGGCCGGCTCCGTCATCACCTGGGTCAAGGAGCGGGGCGGCCGGGTCTCCGACGACGCCGACCTCCTCGCCAACCGCATCTCCGAGGCCGGCGGCACCCCGCTCCTCGTCGCCGTCGACGACGGGAAGGGCGCCCGGGTCCTGGGTGTCATCCACCTCAAGGACGTGGTCAAGGAGGGCATGCGCGAGCGGTTCGACGAGCTGCGCCGCATGGGCATCAAGACCGTCATGATCACGGGTGACAACCCGCTGACCGCCAAGGCCATCGCCGAGGAGGCGGGGGTCGACGACTTCCTCGCCGAGGCCACGCCCGAGGACAAGATGGCCCTCATCAAGCGGGAGCAGGCCGGAGGCAAGCTCGTCGCGATGACCGGCGACGGTACGAACGACGCCCCGGCACTCGCCCAGGCGGACGTCGGCGTCGCGATGAACACGGGCACCTCGGCCGCCAAGGAGGCCGGGAACATGGTGGACCTGGACTCCAACCCGACCAAGCTCATCGAGATCGTCGAGATCGGCAAGCAGCTCCTGATCACCCGGGGCGCCCTGACGACGTTCTCCATCGCCAACGACGTCGCGAAGTACTTCGCGATCATCCCGGCCATGTTCGCGGTGGTCTACCCGGGCCTGGACAAGCTCAACATCATGGGCCTGGCCTCCCCCGAGTCCGCGATCCTCTCCGCCGTCATCTTCAACGCGCTGATCATCATCGCCCTCGTCCCGCTCGCCCTGAAGGGCGTGCAGTACAAGCCGACCAGCGCCGACAAGATGCTCCGCCGCAACCTGGGGCTGTACGGGGTGGGCGGTCTGATCGCCCCGTTCATCGGCATCAAGCTCATCGACCTCCTCATCTCCCTCATCCCCGGAATCGGCTGATCGGTTATGAACAACTCTGTACGCGGCACGGCACGGTTGATCGGGGCGGGCCTGCGGGCCCTGCTCGTCCTCACGGTGGTCTGCGGGGTCCTCTACCCGCTCGCCGTCACCGGCGTCGCCCAGGCCCTCTTCCACGACCAGGCCAACGGCTCGCAGTTCAGGGACGGGAGCGGCAACGTCGTCGGCTCCTCCCTCATCGGGCAGAGGTACGACCTGCCCAAGAAGGACCCGGACGACGCCGAGGAGACCGCGAAGCCGGACCTGAAGTGGTTCCAGCCCCGCCCCTCCAACGGGCTGGGCGCCAACAGCGTCAACACCCGGTACTCGCTGCTCCTCTCGGGCGCCACCAACCGCTCCGCCGACGACGGCGCCGTCAACGGCAGGTGCACGAAGGCCTCGGCGGAAGGCAGCCTCTGCGCCCAGGTCATCGCCGCCAAGGAAGCCGTCGTCGCCGACAACTCCACCGCCGGCTACCAGGTCGATCCGCGGGACGTGCCGGCCGACGCGGTCACCTCCTCCGGTTCCGGCCTCGACCCGAACATCTCCCCCGCGTACGCCGCACTCCAGGTCCACCGTGTCGCGGAGAAGAACGGCCTGACCGTCAAGCAGGTCGAGGAGCTCGTCGAGGACCACACCCAGGGCCGGACCCTCGGCTTCATGGGCGAGCCCCGCGTCAACGTCCTGGAACTGAACACCGCCCTCAAGGCACTGACCCACAGCTGATGTTCCACCTCGCACGGACCGGGAGCCGGCAGGGCGCGGAATACTCGCGCCCTGCCGGCTCCTTACCGTCCTGATCCCAACGAAGGAAAGGCTGCATGCCCATGACCCGGGTGCTGGTGGTGGAGGACGATCCCCAGCTCGTCCGCGCGCTGAAGATCAATCTTCAGGCGCGCAAATTCGAGGTCGAAGAGGCTCCCGACGGCGGCTCGGCCCTGCGACTCGCGGCCGCGCGCAAGCCGGACGTCATCGTCCTCGACCTCGGGCTGCCCGACATGGACGGCGTCGAGGTGATCAGGGGCGTTCGCGGCTGGAGCCGCGTGCCCATCCTGGTGCTGTCCGCCCGCCACACCTCGGAGGACAAGGTCCGAGCCCTGGACGCCGGCGCCGACGACTACGTGACGAAACCGTTCAGCATGGACGAGCTCCTCGCCCGGCTGCGGGCGGCCGCCCGGAGACATGAGCCGGCCGGCGCCTCGCAGGCCGACGAGGTTTCGATCGTCACCACGGACGAGTTCACGGTCGACCTGGTCGCGAAGAAGGTGTACCGGGGGGACCTCACGGTGCGGCTGACCCCGACCGAGTGGCACCTGCTGGAAATCCTGATCACCCACCCGGGCCGGCTGATCACCCAGAGCCGGCTGCTGCTGGAAGTCTGGGGCCCCACCTACAGCGAGAACACCAACTACCTGCGCGTCTACATGGCCCAGCTCCGGCGCAAACTGGAACCGGACCCCTCGCACCCCCGCTACCTGATCACCGAACCCGGCATGGGCTACCGCTTCGAACCCTGATCCCCCCGATCACCCCTCCAACCGTCCAACCGTCACAGAGAAGAAGAGTCTGAACATGGGACGCGGCAAGCTCCGCATCTACCTCGGCGCGGCACCGGGCGTCGGCAAGACGTACGCGATGCTCTCCGAGGCGCACCGCCGGGTGGAGCGGGGCACCGACTGCGTCGTCGGCTTCGTCGAGCACCACGGCCGGCCGCGGACCGAGGTGATGCTGCACGGCCTCGAACTCATCGAGCGGCGCGAACTGGAGTACCGCGGCTCCACGTTCACCGAAATGGACGTGGACGCGGTCCTCGCCCGCCGCCCCGCCGTCGCCCTGGTGGACGAGCTCGCGCACACCAACGTCCCCGGCTCCCGCAACGCCAAGCGCTGGCAGGACGTCGAGGAGCTCCTCCAGGCGGGCATCGACGTCGTCTCGACCGTGAACATCCAGCACTTGGAATCGCTGGGCGACGTGGTCGAGACGATCACCGGGGTCCGCCAGCGCGAGACCGTTCCCGACGAGGTGGTCCGCCGGGCCGACCAGATCGAGCTCGTCGACATGTCCCCGCAGGCCCTGCGGCGGCGCATGGCCCACGGCAACGTCTACAAGCCCGACAAGGTCGACGCGGCGCTCTCCAACTACTTCCGGCCCGGGAACCTGACGGCGCTGCGCGAGCTCGCGCTGCTGTGGGTGGCCGACCGCGTCGACGAGTACCTCCAGGAGTACCGGGGCGAGCACAACATCCGCTCCACCTGGCAGGCCCGCGAGCGGATCGTCGTCGGCATCACCGGCGGCCCCGAGGGCCGCACCCTCATCCGCCGCGCCGCCCGCCTGGCCGAGAAGGGGGCCGGCGGCGAGGTCCTCGCCGTCTACATCGCCGCCAGCGACGGCCTCACCTCCGCCTCGCCCAAGGAACTCGCCGTCCAGCGCACCCTGGTCGAGGACCTCGGCGGCACCTTCCACCACGTCATAGGGGACGACATCCCCGACGCGCTGCTGGAGTTCGCCCGCGGCTGCAACGCCACGCAGATCGTGCTGGGCGTCAGCCGCCGGCGCTCCTGGCAGTCCGTCTTCCGCCCCGGCGTCAGCGCCACCGTCGCCCGCGAATCCGGTCCGGACCTCGACGTCCACATCGTCACCCACGACGAGGCCGCCAAGGGCCGCCGCAGCCTGCCCGTCGCCCGCGGTGCGCGGCTCGGACGGTCCCGCATCATCTGGGGCTGGCTCACCGGCATCGTCGGCCCCGCCGTGCTCGCCGTGCTGCTGAACCAGCTCGTCCCCGAGCTCGGGCTCGCCAACGACATGCTGCTCTTCCTCACGTTCACCGTGGCGGCTGCGCTGCTCGGCGGGCTGCTCCCCGCCCTCGCGTCGGCGGCGTTCGGGTCCCTGCTGCTGAACTACTACTTCACCCCGCCGCTGCACGAGTTCACGGTCTCCGACCCCAAGAACATCGTCGCCATCGCGATCTTCGTCGGCGTGGCCGTGTCCGTGGCCTCCGTCGTCGACCTCGCCGCCCGCCGCACCCACCAGGCCGCCCGCCTGCGCGCCGAATCCGAGATCCTCTCCTTCCTCGCCGGCAGCGTCCTGCGCGGCGAGGACTCCCTCGACGCCCTCCTGGAGCGGCTGCGCGAGACCTTCGGCATGCAGTCGGTGGCCCTTCTCGAACGCACCAGCGAGGTCGACCCCTGGACCACGGCCGCCTCCGTCGGCACCGGAACGGTCCTCCGCCCCGAGGACGCGGACGTGGACCTGCCCATCGGCGACACCATGGCGCTCTCCCTGACCGGCCGGGTGCTGCCCGCCGAGGACCGCCGCGTCCTCGGCGCCTTCGCCGCCCAGGCGGCCGTCGTCCTCGACCGCCAGCGCCTGGTCGACGAGGCGGAGAAGTCGCGCGAACTCGCCGAGGCCAACCGCATCCGTACGGCCCTGCTCGCCGCGGTCAGCCACGACCTGCGCACCCCGCTCGCCGGCATCAAGGCCTCCGTCACGTCCCTGCGCTCCGACGACGTCGAGTGGTCCGAGGACGACAGGGCCGAACTCCTCGAAGGCATCGAGGACGGCGCCGACCGCCTCGCCGCGCTGATCGGCAACCTCCTCGACATGTCCCGCCTCAACACCGGCACCGTCGTGCCGCTCATCCGCGAGACCGACCTCGACGAGGTCGTCCCCATGGCCCTGGGGGGCGTACCGGAGGACAGCGTGGGCCTGGACATCCCCGAGACGCTGCCGATGGTCGCGGTCGACCGGGGCCTGCTGGAGCGGGCCGTGGCCAACATCGTCGAGAACGCCGTCAAGTACAGCCCCCACGGCCAGCCCGTCAACGTCTCCGCGAGCGCCCTGGGAAGCCGCGTCGAACTCCGGGTCGTCGACCGGGGACCCGGGGTCCCGGACGAGGCCAAGGAGCGCATCTTCGAACCCTTCCAGCGCCACGGCGACGCCCCGCGCGGCGCCGGCGTCGGCCTGGGCCTCGCCGTCGCCCGCGGCTTCACCGAGGCCATCGGAGGCACCCTCGCGGCCGAGGACACCCCGGGCGGCGGCCTCACCATGGTCCTCACCCTTCCCATAGCGGGCGACGGCCCCCTGGTGCCGCCGGAGCTCCCGACGTCCGCGGTCACCTGACACCGGGGCACGGCGCCCCCGGCGGGGTGCCCCGTCCGAGCTGGGGAGTGCAGTCGCCCACCGCTTCCTGCCACGCCTTCCGCCTGAGAGCGTGGCCCACCTCCACGCCGGCCCGGCCTGGGTCAGACGGCTCGGCGGCGTCGGTGGTAGGCGTAGGCGAGGGCGAGCACGATCGGGCCCCACAGCATCACCGGGCTGATGCACACGCGTGCCAGGACCATCCACCAGCCGTTGCTGAAGGCGACCTCGTGAAAGCCCAGCAGGCCGAACCAGGCAAGCGGCATGGTGTCCCACAGCGCGACCAGGCCCAGTCCGCCCAAGGCCGCCGGAACGATCGCGGCGAGCGGCGCGACCCGCCGGCCGCCGATCAGCGGCACCCGGTCCGGAACCCTCTCGCCCCACCCGCTGACCAGGCCGGTACAGAGCAGTGCCAGTGCCTCGGTGAGCACGCTCAGCCCGAACACGTAGGCCGGGGCCCACCACGGCAGGGGCGGTGCCGACGGATCCACCATTCCCATCGGGAAGCCGAAGGCGAACGGCAGCCGCCACAGGCAGTGCGGCAGGACGACGAACGGAAGGGCCTTCGCGAACCGCAGCGCCCAACGCGGAACCGGACGCTCGGTGTCGCCCAGAGCAAGATGGATCGGCATGGCTCCAACGTCGCCGAACCTCCGACGACAGGGCATCGGCCGTGCGGACGATCACGATCCCCCACACGGGGGAGCCGGCTGTCGATCGCCGCGGTGGCGATGGTCGCACACCTCTTGGGAACCAGGTGCCTCAGGTGCCCGAGTTGTCGACGAATCCCACGATGTCAAGGAATTCGATGGTGGGCGGGGCGCCATAAACACCCGTCACCTTTTCGACGATCTCCTCCGTGAAGAAGGAGCGGGCTTTCTCCTCGTCGTCCCACACATAGAAGTTCCTTGCCCGAGCACCGTCTTCATCGATCATGAAGCTCTTGAATCGAAGGCCGGGCATTCCTTCGAACGGTGCGCGGAGTTCGGCGGCAATCTTTGCGGCAGCTGAACGATCGAACTTGCCGGTCTGCGTGAAAGTCACGAGCACGCCGATCATCGGGCCTCCTGTCGGTTGCATGAGCAGCGGTCGATCGGGGGACGCTAGCGGCGGATCCTAGTACACGCAGCCGGAAATCCAGGTCGTCGCTCCGCGAGTCGGATGCGAGTCTCGCAGTCGGCGGTGCGGGCCGGGAGCCCGGGGAAATCCGGCACGCGGTCGCTCAGGTCCGTACCCCCACGGTGGGCCCCTGCGCGGCTTCGGCGGTGTTCAGGTCACCGCCCGCCGGACGCTTGCCCCGGCGTCCCCGATGCGCTGGGATCGGTCCATGAACAGCGGCCCGCGCCACGACGATCGGCCATCGGATCCGGTGCTGCCGACGGCGCCCGCCGTCCGCACGGCCGGCGGGCGTGTCGTCAACGTAACCTCCGGGCTCCGGCACCATCCAGTGGAACGAGACCAGGCCCCTGTCCCTGCCCGCCGCGGATGAGGCCGCAAGGCGGCTCTGCCCCCTTGACCCCGGTGGCAGTTCGCTGAGGCAATGCGGTGGACGGAGGAACTCCTACCGAGGACGCAGCCTGTGCATCACGACGACGAACCCGTCTTCCGGCGGAGCGCGTGGGGGACCCGCTACTCCTACAACCCCCGCAACCCCCTCGGTCTCGCCCTCATCGTCCTCACCCTGCTCTTCGTGGGGACGATGATGGTCCTCATGGCGAACCGGGCCGGACCGTTCAAGCCCGCGCCCGCCCCCACCCTGTGGAGCCCGCCTCCGTACGAGTACGCGCCGCCGTCGCCGTGGAGCAGCCCGGCGGGCCCGTGAAGCCGAACGGGTGCCCGCCCGAGGGGAATGCCGTCAATACGGCGTAGCGATCACGACAGCAAGGCGTCAGGGTCCGGTCACCAGGGCTCCAGCAGCCCTAACGTCGCCTTCATGGAACGGCCTTTGACACCTGCCGCACCCGGCGCACGGGGCGCTGGAGCGGAACATCCCGGCCCCTGTGCGCACGACGCCCGGTGGGGCGCAGCACTGCGCTCGGCGATCGGCCTCGCGTTCCTCCTGCTCACGGCGCTGCTGTCGATGGACGCCGGTCTGGGGAGTCTCGACGTGACACGCGGGATTCTCTGGACCGGCCTGGCCGGCCTTCTGTTCGCCGTCCTGCTCCCGCACCGGGTCTCCGTACGCCCGGGACTGTTGAGCACCCGCGGCCTGCTGACGACGGACACGGTCCGGACCGACTCCCTCGTCTCGGTCCACTGGTCGGACGGGGTGGCCCAGCGGCTGGTCCTCCGGGACTCGCCGGGAAGCCGGGTGGAGATCGATCCGGCGGTCCTGGCCGGCAATCCGGCGATGTGGCACCTCTTCGACGCGGACAGCCGCACGTCGATCGAGCGCGGCACCCTGCGGCACGGCACGACCGCCCTGCGGCAGCTCGCGCAGCGCATCGACCGCGAGACGGCCCACACGGTCTTCAAGGTCTCCGACCTGCGGTGACCCACCCCGGTCTCGGGCGTCGGCCGCGCCCGGCGACCTGGTGGGCCGGGCCGCTGCACCTCGGCCGCCAGGGTGGTGAGCAGCGTCGGCGATCACGTCACCTGCTGGGGCGCACGCCGCTCGGCAGCGCTCAGCCACAGGACCGTGGCGACGATGATCACGGCGAGGACGAGGCTGACGGGGCCGGTGCCCAGTCCGAGGCCGCCCCGCTCGGCGCCGACTCCGGCCCAGTCGGCGAAGGAGGCGCCGAGGGGGCGGGTGAGCACGTAGGCCCACCAGAATGCGAGGACGGGCGAAACGGCGAGGAGCCGGCGGGCCGGCGCCGGAAGGGCGATCAGGACGGCGAAGAGCAGCGCGGAGGGCAGGTAGCCCCAACCGAGCGTCGCGGCGGTCAGATCGCCGACGGCGGTGCCGAGGGCGAAGGTGGCCATGACCACGGTCCAGTAGTAGACCTCCCGGCGGCCTCCGGCAACGGTTTCCACCGCGAGCGTCCCCTCTGTCCACCGCCACAGCACGAACACCAGGGCCAAGGCCACGGCGAAGGCGCCCGCGGACAGGGCGTACGGCACGCCGAGGGCGACATGGGCCACATCGGCGGCCATGGTGCCGAAGACGCTGACCATGATCACCGCGAACCAGTACACGGCCGGGACGCAGCGGCGGGTGCGGGCCTGCGCGGCGAGGGCCGCGGCCAGCACCAGAGCGGCCGAGGCGACCGCCGGGACCGGCCCGAGCACGCGGGCCAGGTAGTCGGAGGCGGTCTCCCCCATCCCGGTGGTGAGGATCTTGACGATCCAGAACACGGCGGTCACCCGGGGGACCTTGCTCGCCGCGGCGCGAACGGCCGCGGCGTGGACGCGGCGCCGCGCGTGGGGGTTCGTCGTGGCACACGGGGCGTCGGCGCTCCCCTCCGGGGGCGCAGCCGGATCCGCGCCGGCCCGGTCGTTCGCTTCAGCCGTCCGGGACGGCCAGGTCTTGCCCGCAGAGTTGCTCACTGTGCCCACCGCTGCCTTTTGTGCACGGTCCGGGCCGTGCACCCGGACATCCGGGCACAGGATCGCCGGGGCACGCTGAAGAGGCGCTGAAGGGGACGGCCTCCGGCCCCGCAGCGCCCGCTCGCGCGGGACCTCTTCGTGGCGGTCTCCGGTACGGGCGTGCAGGGGCCGCAGGAGTGGGCAGGCGGGGAGGTGACCCGACAGCGCTGGGAAGGGACGGACACCGTGGCACGACCGAGGATCCTCGTGGTGGGTTCGGGCTTCGCCGGAGTGGAATGCGTGCGCCGGCTGGAGCGCCGGCTGGCCCCCGGCGAGGCCGACATCCGCATGGTCACCCCGAACGCGTACCAGCTGTACCTGCCCCTGCTCCCCCAGGTGGCCTCCGGAGTCCTGACCCCGCAGTCCATCGCCGTCTCCCTGCGCCGCAGCAGCCGCCACCGCACCCGGATCATCCCCGGCGCGGCCATCGGCGTCGACACCGCCGCCAAGGTCTGCGTCATCCGCGGGATCACCGGCGAGGAGACGGCCGAGGCCTACGACCACCTCGTCCTCGCCCCCGGCAGCATCACCCGCACCTTCGACGTCCCCGGCCTGCTGGAGCACGCGCGGGGGATGAAGACCCTCGCCGAAGCCGCGTACCTGCGCGACCACGTGATCGCACAGCTCGACCTCGCGGACGCCAGCCAGGACGAGGCCGAGCGTGCCTCCCGGCTGTGTTTCGTCGTGGTCGGCGGCGGCTACGCGGGCACGGAGACCGCGGCGTGTCTGCAGCGGCTCACCCATCACGCGGTCCGGCGCTACCCCCGGCTGGACCCCGGTCGGATCAGCTGGCACCTGTTGGACATGGCTCCGAAGCTGATGCCGGAGCTGGGCGACGCGTTGGGGCGTGCGGCGCTGGAGGTCCTGCGGCGCCGGGGCATCCGGGTGTCGCTGGGGGTGAGCGTCGCCAAGGCGGGGCCCGAGGAGGTGACGCTCACCGACGGGCGCGTACTGCCCAGCCGGACCCTGATCTGGACCGCCGGAGTGGCCGCGAGCCCGCTCATCGGCACGATGGACACCGAGACGGAGCGCGGGCGCCTGGTGGTGACCCCGCAGCTGACCGTTCCGGACGCGCCCGGGGTCTTCGCACTGGGGGACGCGGCGGCCGTGCCCGACCTCGCCCGGGGCGGGGACGGTGCGATCTGCCCGCCGACGGCGCAGCACGCCCTGCGGCAGGGGCGGACCCTGGCCGACAACATGGTCGCCTCCCTGCGCGGCCTGCCGTTGCGGCCCTACGTGCACAGGGACCTCGGCCTGGTGGTCGACCTCGGGGGCACCGACGCCGTGTCGAAGCCGCTGGGCATCCCGTTGCGCGGCCTGCCGGCCCAGGCGGTGGCCCGCGGGTACCACTGGTCGGCGCTGCGCACCAACGTGGCCAAGACACGGGTGATGACCAACTGGCTGCTGAACGCCGTGGCCGGGGACGACTTCGTGCGCACCGGCTTCCAGGCGGCGAGGCCGCCCAGGCTCCGGGAGTTCGAGGGCACCGACGCGTATCTGACGCCGGCGCAGGTACGGGAGCACGTGAGGGCCCTGCGCGCCGCGGGCTGAGCGCCACCGGTCCTCCGGGGCGGCCCGCCCGCCGGTAGCAGGAGGGGCGCACGGGCGCAACGGGCAGGCGACACAGGCCGGTTCGCGGCCTGTGGGCCGCCGCACCATTCTCCGCAGGCCGACGCGGCTCCTACCGTTGCGGACACCGCGGCACGGCGTTCACCTGCACCAACGGCCGGCTCCGCGGTCAAGCAGTCGAGTTGGTCCCGCGTCAGCCGTACAGGGAGAGCCGCCATGCCGTCGCGCGACGTACGATCGAACCGGGTGTCGTCCACGGCGCGCGTCCCTCCGGCGGAAGCGGGGGGACGCCGGCTCCGCGCGCTCCGCCTGATGGCCACGGTGGCCGCCCTCGTGGGCATCGCCGCGGCGCCCGCGGCCGCCGGGCACCCCGGCGGAGCTGCCACGGCGGACGGACACTGTGCCGGCCTGTCACGGCTGAAGGTGCCCGGCGCCGAACTCCAGCTCCCCACCTGCCTGGACGAGCTGACCACGGCCGGGACCGTCGCCTCGGGGCACACGGACCGGGCCGACTGGGCCGGGCTGACTCCGGCCGGCCTGGGCGTGCCGAGCGGTGTGCCCGGGATCCAGATCGACGGGTACTTCCCCGACTCCTCGACCGGCAACACCCATCACGGCTGGAACCACGACTCCCAGTTCGTGATCCGCCTGCCGGACCACTGGAACGGCGGCCTGGTCGTCACCGGGTCCCCGGGCGTGCGCGCGCAGTACGCCAACGACCGGGCCATCGGCGACTGGGTCCTGGCCCGCGGATACGCCTTCGCGGCGACCGACAAGGGGAACACGGGCACCACCTTCTACCGCGACGGACGGGCGCCGGGGGACGCGATCGCCGAGTGGAACACGCGGGTCACCCAGCTCAACCGTGCGGCCCGCGCCGCCGTGGCCCAGCGCTACCTGCGGCCTCCCTCCCGCACCCTGGCCACCGGGATGTCCAACGGCGGCTACCTGGTGCGCTGGCAGCTGGAGAACCACCCCGAGCTGTACGACGGCGGCGTGGACTGGGAGGGCACCCTCTGGCGGGAACAGGGGCCGAACCTGCTCACCTTCCTGCCGCCGGCCCTCGCCGCCTACCCCCGCTACGCCGCAGGGGGCCCGGGCGCGGACCAGGCCCGTCAGGAGATGACCGCGGCCGGCTACCCGGCGGGCTCGGAGTTCCTGTGGGCCTTCCACCACCAGTACTACTGGGACCTGACCCAGCGCATCTACCGCGAAGAGCTGGACCCCGGCTACGACGGCCGGCAGGAGGCGGGAACCCCGTTCTGCACGCCCGGCACCCCTGCCTGCGACGCCGACTACGACTACGGCCTGCGGCCCCGGAGCGTCCACGACGCCGTGTCGAAGATCGCGCTGACGGGACGGATCGGGAAACCCCTCGTCACGCTGCACGGCACGCTGGACGTCCTCCTGCCCATCAGCCGGGACTCCGACGTCTACGCCCGCATGGTCGCCGACGCGGGCCGCGGCCGTCTCCTGCGCTACTACCGCATCGAGGGAGGAACGCACGTCGACTCCCTGTTCGACGCCTTCCCCGACAGGCTCCGCCCGCTCGTCCCCTGCCACCGCTCCGCCCTGACCGCCCTGGAAACCTGGCTCGGCCGCGGCGTGCCGCCGCCGCCCGGCCGGACCGTGCCCCTTCCCGGCCCCGGCGAGGACCCCCTCACGAGCTGCCCGCTCGCCTGACGGGCGCGGATCCGCGCCCTCAGCGGTCCGGGGTCCCCTGGTCCGGGGTCCCCTCGGGGGGCGGGGCCGCGGGGGCCGGGCCGGGCAGGCGGAGGCGTTTGAGGGCGAGGGCGTTGACGGCGACGACGACGCTGGACCCGGACATGGACAGGGCCGCGATCTCGGGGCGGAGGACCAGGCCGGTGGCGGGCTCGAAGACGCCGGCCGCGATCGGCAGGGCGATCGCGTTGTAGCCGATGGCCCAGCCGAGGTTCTGGCGCATCTTGCGCAGGGTGCCCCGGCCGATGCGCAGGGCGGTGGGCACGTCGAGGGGGTCGGAGCGCATCAGGACGAGGTCGGCGGTCTCGATGGCGACGTCGGTGCCGGCTCCGATGGCGATGCCGAGGTCGGCCTGGGCGAGGGCGGGGGCGTCGTTGACGCCGTCGCCGACCATGGCGACCTTGCGGCCGCCGCGCTGGAGCTCGGCGATGGTGGCGGCCTTGTCTCCCGGGAGGACCTCGGCGATGACCGTGTCGATGCCCAGGCGCCGCGCGATCCGTTCGGCGGTGGCCCGGTTGTCGCCGGTGAGCATGACGACCTCGACGCCCAGGGCGTGCAGTTCGCGCACGGCGGCCGGGGAGGTCTCCCGTGGCGCGTCGGCGAGGGCGATGAGGGCGGCGGGCCGGCCGTCGACCACGGCGACGACGACGGTACGGCCGGTGGCGGCGAGCTCGTCGCGACGGGCGGCCAGCGGGCCGAGGGGCGCGCCCTCGCGTTCGGCCAGCCGGCGGTTGCCCACGGCGATCCGGTGGCCGTCCACGACGGCGGTCGCCCCGTGGCCGGGCACGTTCTCGAAGTGCCGGGCCTGCGCCGGCTCCGCGCCGCGCGACTCGGCGTACCGCACGACCGCCTCGGCGAGCGGGTGCTCCGACTCCCGCTCGACCGCCGCGACCAGCCGCAGGACCTCGTCCTCGGAGCGGCCGGGCGCGGTGATCACCTCGGTGACCTCGGGTGCGCCCCTGGTGAGGGTGCCGGTCTTGTCCATCACCACGGTCCGGATCCCCGCGGAGGCCTCCAGCGCCATGGCGTTCTTGAACAGGACCCCCCGCTCGGCGCCCAGTCCGGTGCCGACCATGATCGCGGTGGGGGTGGCGAGGCCCAGCGCGTCGGGGCAGGTGATGACGACCACCGTGATGGCGAACAGCATGGCCTCGCCGAAGGGCCTGTCGGAGGCCAGCAGCCAGACGGCCAGGGTCAGCGCGCCGCCGGCGAGGGCGACGAAGACCAGCCAGAACGCGGCCCGGTCGGCCAGCCGCTGGCCCGGCGCCTTGGAGTTCTGCGCCTCCTGGACCAGCTTGACGATCTGGGCCAGGGCCGTGTCCGCGCCGACCCTGGTCGCCCGTACCCGCAGGGTGCCGTTGGCGTTGAGGGTGGCGCCGACCACGGCGGAGCCCGGCGCCTTGTGCACCGGCAGGCTCTCCCCCGTCACGGTCGACTCGTCGACCTCGCTCTCGCCGTCCTCCACGACCCCGTCCGCGGCGATCTTCGTGCCGGGGCGTACGAGGAGCAGGTCGCCGACGGCGACCTCGGCGGTGGCGACCTCGACCGGTTCGCCGCCCCGCAGGACGACGGCTTGGGGCGGGGCGAGGTCCAGCAGGGTGCGGATGGCGTCGTTGGCGCCGCCGCGGGCGCGCATCTCGAACCAGTGTCCGAGCAGGACGAAGGACGCCAGTACGGTCGCGGCCTCGTAGAAGACCTCCCCGCCGCCGGTGAGCGTGACGATCAGCGAGTACAGCCATCCGGCGCCGACGGCGACCGCCACCAGCACCATCATGTCCAGCGTCCGGGCGCGCAGGGCCCGGAGGGCACCGGTGAAGAAGATCGAGCACGAGTAGAGGATCACCGGTAGGCTGAGCAGGAGTGCCCAGACGTCCTGGCGGAGGCCGAACGGTACGGGCGCGCGCAGGCCGAAGACCTTCTCGCCGATGGGCGACCAGATCAGGATCGGTACGGAGAACAGCGCCGCGACGAGGAAGCGGTTGCGCAGGTCGGCCACCATCGCCGCCATCGACATCCCCGCATGGCCGCCACCACCGCCATCACCGCCACCACCGCCGTGGCCCGTCCCTTCCCGGGGCGAGCGCCCGTCCTCCTGCTCGTGTGCCGGGTGCGCGGGCGGCGCGGGCCGCCGTACGGGGGCAGCGGGCGGGTCCGGCTCCTCCATCGGGTCGCAGATGTGGGCCGGCACCGACTGGCCGGCGCAGTGGTAGCCGCACGCGGTCACCCAGCCGCGCAGCTCGGCCAGCGAGGTCCGACGCGGGTCGAAGACGACGGTGGCCGACTGCGCGACGGGGTTGACCTCCACGTCCAGGACGCCCGGGCGCCGGCCCAGCACGGCGGCGACCGTGTTCTGCTGGGTCGCGCGGATCATGCCCCGCACGTCCAGCACCGCCGTGCTGCGCTCCTTGCCCCGGTCGCCCGGTTCCAGGTCCCGCGAGTGCCGCATGCCCCTTCACCTCCCGGATGCGCGGAGCCCGAATCGGCCGGAGCGCTTCCCTCCGCCTGACAGCAGCCTGTGCCCGGCGCGGCGCCGCCGCAACGCCGGACGGTGCCCGACACGGCGACCGGCACCGCGCACGGTCACCGTCGGCGTCGGCGTCGGCGTCGGTCATGAGCCCCTCCCTCAGAGGGCTCGGAAATCCGTGGACGGGCACACGGAAGATCACGTACGGTGTGGCTCCACGCCTTGAGACGAACGGAAGGAGGCGAGTGCCGTGCAGTTCACACCTTTCCCGCGCTCCCTCTTCCGCTGTCCCGGCGTGGTTCGTCCGTTCTGACCGGGAGCGCTCCAAGCAGCCCGTTTCCCGGAGGAATCCCATGACCGACCTGGTCATCCGCACGCTTTCCGCGAGCGACGCACATCTCTTCGACGCGCTCCCCGACCCCCTCGGCGCCCGTGAAGGCCATCGGCGCACCCGGTTCCGCCCCGACTGGAAGCGCGTCGCCCTGCGCGACGGCGAGGTCGTCGCGCGCGGTGCGTGGTGGGGCGGCCCCGACGATGCGGAGCCCGTCAACATCAACTGGTTCGACGTGGCCGAGGGCGAGGAGGAGGCAGGGGCCGAACTCCTGCGTTCCGCTCCCTGGCAGGTCGAACTCGAGATCAACCTGCCCGGCGACTGGCGGGAAGAGGCCGGCCTGCGCGCCGCCGCCGAGGCGCGCTTCGCCGCCGCACGGGCCGCGGGGTACGCACTCCTGGTGGAGCGCTTCCTGTACCGCTGGACCCCGGAGCGGGGCCTGCCCGAGCGGCCCGGACGCCTGCGCTTCAGCGCCGAACCCGACGAGGCGGTGTTCTTCGACGCGTTGCGCCGCATCCACTCCGCCACCCTGGACGCCCACGCGCTCAGGGCCATCGAGGAGGGCGGACTCGACCAGGCCGCCCAGGAGGAACTCGACTTCTTCCACTGGTGCCCGTCCCCGCGGGAGTGGTGGCAGGTCGCGCACACGCCGGAGGGGGAGCTCGCCGGCATCCACATCCCGGCCCACAACCCCTCCGGCCCGACCATCGGGTTCATCGGAGTCGTCCCGGAACAGCGCGGCCACGGCTACGCCTACGACCTCCTCGCGGAGTGCACCCGCTTCCTCGCCGAGCGGGGCGCGGAGTTCGTCGGCGGGGCGACGGACCGGGCCAACTTCCCGATGGCCGCGAACTTCGCGAAGGCCGGCTTCCCCGTCATCAGCGAGCGCATCAACTTCCGGCCGAAGACCGAGCGGCCCGGCGCGGAGTAGCACCTGCCTGGTCGGGGGCCGCGCCCCGGGCCTCCGACCAGGCGTGGTTCCGGCTACAGGTACGGTCGGGTGATCAGCTCGATCAAGTGACCTGCGGGGTCCTTGACGTACACGCCCCGGCCGCCGTGTTCGTCGTTGACCTCGCCCGCGCGCCGCATCTGCGGATCGGCCCAGTGCTCGGTGCCGCCGTCGCGCAGTCGCCGGTACGCCCGGTCGAAGAGCTCGTCGTCGAGCAGGAACGCGTAGTGCTGCATCTGGATCTCCACCGGCGGCTCGGCGAACTGCAGGAGCACGCCGTCGCCGAGCCGGACGTTGGCGAAGGGGCCCCAGGACGGTGCTTCCGAGAGCTCCAAGAGGTCGCGGAAGAACTCGGCCGACTCCCGGCGGTCCTTGGCGGCGATGATGGTGTGGTTGAAGGTGGCTGGCATGCGGTGGGCCTCGCTGTGGTTCGACACGGATTCCGGACGCGTGGTGCACGAGCTCGGGGAGGTCCGCGTGCCGAACCGGTGGGGTGCCGTCCGCGCACCCGGTGCGCACTCAGCCCTCCACCGGATGGCCCATCCGTGTGTGGCGCAGCGCCGGTCCGGTGTTCATGGTCCGGACCCTATGGGGTCGCGCCGGCTGCGACCACAGGGCTTCCGGCCATCGACCGGCGCGATCGGTTCGGTTCGTCGGCGTATGGTCCTGGTATGCGAGCTGCTGGACCCGGCTACGGTGAGCGGCCCGACTGGACGGAGCTGCTCGGTGCCGCGCTGGTGGGGGCCGTGCGCCGCACCGGGGCCTCCGGCGGCGTCCTGTACCTGCTGGACGAGGCCGCGCGGACGCTCGGCCTGGCGGTGCTGTGCGGGCTGCCGGAGGAGATCGCCTGGCCCTGGCTCCGGATACCGCTCGCGACCGCCGCTCCGATCAGCGAGGCCGTCCGGGAGGACCGCCTGGTGTGGGTCGGCTCCCAGGAGGACATGGCGCGCCGGTATCCGCGCGTCGCGGCGAGCATGCCGTACCGCTTCGCCCTCGCGGGTGCGCCGCTGCGCGGCCGTGCCCGCTGCTGGGGCGGTCTGGTCCTGCTGTGGCCGGCCGCCCACCCGGAGCGCGCCGGGCGCCGCGAGCGCGGCCACGTCACCGCCGAGGCCAGCGGCCTCGCGCACGCCCTGGACGAGTGCGCGGACCCGCCGCGGGCGCCCGAGCAGCCCCTTCGCGTGTCGCTCACCGAGCCCCACCCGTACGCGGGCCGCACCGCACAGGCGGCTGCGGACTATGCCGAGCGGCTGCCCGAGGGGGCGCTGGCCCTGGACCTGGAGGGCAGGATCACCTTCGTGAACGGCGTGGCGGCCGCACTGCTCGGTCGCGCCGAGGACCGGCTGCTGGGGACCCGGCCGTGGCAGTCCCTGCCCTGGCTGGACCAGCCCGCCGTCGAGGACCACTACCGCACGGCCGTCATCAGCCGTGAGCCCGTCGAGTTCACGGCCCCCGCCCCCTCCGGCCGCCGGCTGCGCTTCCGGCTCTACCCGGACGCCAGCGGCATCAGCGTCCGCATCACGGGCGCGCCCGACGCCGCCCCCGCGGACGGTCTGCCCGAGTCCTCGCGCCCCGACCGGCCCGTGACCGCCGCCTCCCGGACCGCCCACACCGGCCGCCTCTACCAGCTCCTGCACCTGGCGGCCGCCCTGACCGAGACCGTGGCCGTCAGCGACGTCGTCGAGCTGGTCGCCGGGCAGGTCCTGCCGGCCTTCGGCGCCGACGGCCTGGTGCTTTCCGAGGCCGAGGCGGGCCGCCTGAAGATCACCGGCTGGCACGGCTACGACCGGCGGAACATCGAACACCTCGACGGACTCCCCCTGGGCACCGACCTCACCCCGGCCGGGCACGTCCTGTCCACCGGCCTGCCGTCGTTCTTCGCCACCGCTGAGGAGATGGCCGGCGAGTACCCCCGGGCCCCCCTGATGAGCGGCAAACGAGCCTGGGCCTTCCTGCCCCTGCTGATCTCCGGGCGCCCCGTCGGATGCTGCATCCTCTCCTACGACCGGCCCCACGCGTTCACCGCCGACGAACGGGCGGTCCTCACCTCCCTGGCCGGCCTGATCGCCCAGGCCCTGGACCGGGCCCGCCTGTACGACGCGGTGCACGGCCTCGCCCTGGGCCTCCAGGAAACGCTCCTGCCGCCGGGTCTGCCGGCCGTGCCCGGCCTCACGATGGCCGCCCGCTACCTGCCCGCCAGCCGCGGCATGGACATCGGCGGCGACTTCTACGACGTCATCCGCCTCGACGCCACCACCGTCGCCGCCGTCATCGGCGACGTCCAGGGCCACAACGTGGCCGCCGCCGCCCTGATGGGGCAGGTGCGCACCGCCATCCGCGCCACGGCCGGCGCCCCGCCGGACCGGGTCCTCGACCGCACCAACCGGGTTCTGATCGACCTGGGCGGCGACCTGCTCGTCTCCGCCCTGTACGCCCGGATCGACCTCGCCCAGGGGCGGGCCGCCCTGGCCAGCGCCGGCCATCCGCCGCCCTTCCTGCACCGGCCCGGTCAGCCGGGGCTGGTCGTCGGACTCGACCCCGCCCCGCTGCTCGGCATCGATACGGGGACCCCCTACCCGGTCGCCGACCTCGCACTCCCGCCCGGCAGCACCCTCGCGCTCTACACCGACGGGCTCGTGGAGGTGCCGGGCACCGACCCCGACCGCACCGCCGCAGACCTCGCCGGGTACCTCGCCCGCCACCGGGACGAGGACGTCGAGCACCTCATCGACGGCCTCATCCGCCGCGCGTGGCCCACCGGGCGGTACACCGACGACACCGCCCTGCTCCTGCTGCGTACCACCGGGGCGGTCCCGGCAGCCCACCCCACGGCCCCGGCGGACCGCCGACACCCCTGAAGGCCGCCCCCCTTGACCGGCCTCGGCATCCGCACGAGGCGGGCCGTAGAGCTCCTGGGGCTTTCGCCGGGCACAGCGGTACGACGGGTTTCGGTTTAGCAGCTCACATTTCGGTAACAACATGTAGCGACAGGTAGACAGACAGTGTTCGACGAAAGGAAGGAACATGACCGTCGCCACCGTGCTCATCCTCGTTGCGGTCCTCGCCCTCGTCGCCCTGCTGGTCCTGGCTCCCAGCGCGCCGGCGCAGCGGAACCCCTTCCCGGGCCGGCGCCGCCGGGGCGGGCACCGCCGTCCCGGTGCACGCAGGACGGGCGAACTCCCCCACCAGCGGGGCTTCCAGCGCCACGCCCGCTGATGCCGGCTCCGCCCTACGCACTGCGGGACGCGCCGCTCACAGGAAGCGGCGCAGCGGCTGCACCGAGAGTTCCCGCACGCGCTGGAGGGCTGACCGGCGGCGCCAGCGCTGCGGGGAGATGCGCGTGCTGTTCCGGAGGTCCTGGTCGTAGTGCTCGTCCAGCGTGCGGGTGACGTCCGGGTCCATGACGGCCAGCATGACCTCCTCGTCGTGGTCGAGGGAGCGGCGGTTGAAGTTCGACGAGCCGACGAGGGAGACCACCCCGTCCATCGTGACGATCTTGGCGTGCATCATCGTCGGCTGGTACTGGTGGATGCGCACCCCCGCGGCGGTGAGCGCCTCGTAGTGGTGCTGGCCCGCCAGTTGGCACACCCGCTTGTCGGTGTGCGGGCCGGGCAGCAGGATCTCGACCGTGACGCCCCGGCGGGCGGTGGCGGACAGCAGCTCGACGAAGTAGTCGTCGGGGGCGAAGTACGCGGTCGCCAGGCGCACCCGCTCCTCCGCCGATTCGAGGACGACCCGCATCAGCGTCTGCATGTCCTGCCACCCGAAGGCGGCCGATCCGCGCACCACCTGGACGACGGCGGAGCCGGCCGGCTCGTGGCCGACGAATCGGTCGCGGGCGTCGAAGAGTTCGGGATGGCACTCCGCCCAGTTCTGGGCGAACGCCGCGGCGATCCCGTCGACGGCGGGCCCGCGGACCTCGGCGTGCGTGTCGCGCCACTCGTGCGGGTTGCGGGCATCGCCGCACCATTCCTCGGCTATGCCGACGCCACCTGTGAAGGCGGTCCGTTCGTCGACGACGAGGACCTTGCGGTGGCAGCGGTGGTTCTGCTTGAGCGGGGAGAGGAAGAGGGGTCTGCGGAACCAGGCCACGTCCACCCCGGCCGTGCTCATCCGGTCCAGCAGGTCCTGCTCGATCAGCCGGCTGCCGAAGCCGTCCAGCAGCAGCCGCACGCGCACGCCGTGGCGGGCGCGCTCGGCCAGTGCCTCGGCGAACCGGCGGGCGATGTCGCCCTTCCAGTAGACGAAGGTCATCATGTCGACGGTGTGGCGGGCGCCGGAGACGGCGTCGAGCATCGCGGTGAAGATCTCGTCCCCGTTGCGCAGGGGGCGCACGGAGTTCCCCTCGGTCGCGGCGATGCCGATGAGGCGTTCGAGGCGGCGGCGGATGCGGTGGATGCGTTCAGCGTTCTGCGCGGCGGGATCGGCCGGATGCCCGGGGGTGGATCCGGCGCCGAGGGGCCTGGTGTTCCGGGCCGGGGTGCTGCCCGTGTCGGTGGTGGTCATGACGCGGCTCCTCGGGTCAGGGCGGACGGGGCGGGTGCGGGCGCGCCGAGGCCGGACTCCCACGGTGCGGGCGCCTGTTGTTCGGTCCAGGCCGCCAGGGCCTCGCCGTCGACGCGGGCTATTCCGCAGGTGTCGGCGTATTCGGCGGCGGGCGCGGTGAAGGAGCTGGTCGTCACGATGACGGCGACGTCGGCCTCGTGGACCGCGAAACAGGTTCCGCCGAAGCGCTGGAGGTCCTGCGAGCCGACCCGGTGGTCCTCGGCGTAGTGCTTGCACTGGAGCACCACACGCCGTCCGTCCGCGGTCGTGGCCAGGACGTCGGCGCCGAGGTCCCCCGCTCCGCCGACCACCTCCACCGAGGTGCAGCCGTCCCGTGCGCAGAGGGCCGCCACCGTGTGCTCGAAGCCGTCGGCGTCGACCGCGGCGTGGTCGAGGGCCTCGCCCCCGATGTCGGGCAGCTCCACCGGCCCCTGCTCGTACCGGGTGCGCCGCGGGGCACCGGGCCGGCGCCGGACGGGCGCGAGGCTCCACTTCGCCAGGAGCGCGCCCAGGAGCAGTACGGCCAAGGCGGCGATCGGGGCCACGGGCAGCCTGGTCCCGTCCGCCGACACGGCTTTCAGGAAGGCGGCCGCGCCGGCCGCACCGGTGCCGAGCAGCCCGAGCGCGAGCGCCGCGTCGCGCCCCAGGGCGGAGCGCCGCGGGGATCCGGTACCGCGTACGGACGCGGGCGCGTCCTCCTCAGGCGTGGTCATACGAGTCCCCCTCGAAGTCTGTTGGACGTTCGTATGGCCGGGATCGCGGATCTCAAACCGCATCGGGGTCCCCTGACGCCGCCCCTCTGTCAGTCACGGGAGCAGTCACATGACTGATGCCGCCCCTGTGTCCGCGACGGCACAGTGAGGTTGCCCCGCAAGCAGGGGCAGCGGAGCAACACCCCGGGTGGGAGCAGCAGATACGCCGGCCCGGGCCGGCGGAGAGGGCAGAGGAGATCATGATGAACGCGCGGAGGACGGCGATGAGGCTCGCGGTCGGGGCCGCCACGCTGACCGCGGCGGTCGTCGCCACGACGACGAGCGCGAGCGCCTACGTGCTCACCGACATCCAGACCGGATCCGGCAAGTGCCCCGCCAACTGGGTCTGCCTGTGGAGCGAGGGCGATTTCGTGCGCGGAAACCCCGCTGGTGGATACGACTTCGGGGCCGTGGGTTCGGACCAGAACGTCTCGGACATGGGGAAGTTCGTCTTCGAGAGCAAGCTCTTCCGCTGGAAGGGGATGCAGGATTCCGCCTCCTCGGTCGTGAACAACACCGGGAGCGGCATCTGCTTCTACGAGCACAACAACTACGGCGGCCTGGAATTCAGGATCGGCCCCCGGGAGAAGTGGGCGTCCGTACCGGGATGGATCAACGACAAGATCAGCTCCTTCAAGTACTGCTGATGCCGCACTCCTACTCCACTTCAAGAGGGATCGTGTTTTCGATGAACAGGATGAAGATGCTCGGCTTGTCCGCCGTCGTCGCGGCGGGGCTGATCGTGTCCACCGCGGCGTCCGCGAGCGCCACCAGTGTCTTCGACATCGGCCACGGCGCCGGTTCGTGCCCCAACGGCCACGTCTGCCTGTGGTCGGAAGGAAACTTCATCCAGGGGAAGTTCGTCTACGACCACAAATTCGGCTCGTTCGCGTCGAACCAGAACGTCGGAGACATGGGGAAGCTGGCACGCACCTCCACCGGGGACAAGGGGATGCAGGACATCACCTCGTCCGTGGTGAACAACACGGGGAGCAGCATCTGCTTCTACGAGAACAACTGGTACGGGGGCCTGGAGTTCAAGATCGGGCCCCGCGAGCAGTGGCCCTCCGTCCCCTCCTGGATCAACGACAAGATCAGCTCCCTCACATTCTGCTGACCGCCCCTCAACGATCTGAACGGATGATGATGACATTGCGCAGGAAGACGGCACGGCTCGCCGTCGGTGCCGCCGCCGTCGCCGGGCTGGTCATGACCGCGTCGGCTTCCGCGAGCGCCTCCGTGCTCATCGGTATCGGGCAGGGCGCCGGAGCCTGCCCCGCCCAGCACGTGTGCCTGTGGTCCGAGAACGACTTCGTCGGCGCCACCAGCGGCTCCAAGTTCGGCGCGATCGCGTCGAACCAGAACGTGGGCGACCTCGGGAAGCTGAAGCGGGACGGGGCGCTGTGGACGGGGATGCAGGACGTCACCTCGTCCGTGGTGAACAACACGGGGAGCGGCATCTGCTTCTACGAGCACAACAACTACGGCGGCCTGCAGTTCAGGATCGGCCCCTGGGAGAAGTGGCCCTCGGTCCCCTCGTGGATCAACGACAGGATCAGCTCCTTCACGTACTGCTGACGCGCCGGCGGACGCCCGCCGTGTGAGAGGTCCCGCCGTCCCGAGCCCGCTCGGGACGGCGGAGCCGTTCCCCTCACCTACCAGCGGGGCGATGAATCCTCGGTTGACCGAATCCATGCAGGTCAGCGGGTCTGGAACTCCGTAGGATGGGGTGGAGCTCCTCCGGGAGGAACCCCTACCCGGAGGTGCCATGCCCCACCACGCGTCACGCCGGCTGCTCGGGCGGGACCGCGAACTGGAGGCGCTGGACCGGCTGCTGCGCGACGTGCGGGACGGGCGCAGCCGGGTGCTGGTGCTGCGGGGCGAGGCCGGGGTCGGCAAGTCGGCCCTGCTCGGCCGTCTGGCCGAGCGGGCCGCGCCGTTGCCGACCGTGTTCGCGGCCGGCGTGGAAGCCGAGTCCGACTTCGCCTACTCGGCCCTGCAACGCCTGTGCGCGCCCCTGCTGTCCCACCTCGACCGGCTGCCGCCGGTCCAACAGGAGGCCCTGCGCGTCGCGTTCGGCCTGAGCGCGGGGAATCCGCCCGAGATGCTGCTGGTCGGGCTCGCCGTCCTCGGCCTCCTCGCCGAGGCCGCTGCCGAGTCCCCGCTGGTGTGCCTGGTCGACGACGCGCAGGCCCTGGACCTGATGTCCCGGCGGATCCTGGCGTTCGTCGGACGCCGACTGGAGGCCGAGTCGGTGGCGTTGGTGTTCGCCGAGCGGACCTCCGGCGGGCAGAGGACGGAAGGCTTCGCCGGCCTGCCGGACCTCACGGTGCGGGGGCTGGCCGACGACGACGCGCGGGCCCTGCTCGACGGGGCCCTCTCGGCACCGGTCGACGCACGGGTGCGGGACCGGATCGTCGCCGAGACCGGCGGAAACCCCCTCGCCCTGCTGGAGTTGCCCCGGGACCTGTCGCCGGCGGAGCTGGCGTTCGGCCTCGGAGGGCCCGGCGCGGGACCGCTGGCGTCCCGGGTCGAGGACGGCTTCCGCCGGCGCGTCGAGGCGCTGCCGGCCGACACCCGCGCCCTCCTGCTCGTCGCGGCGCTCGAACCGGTCGGCGACGCACCCCTGTTGTGGCGGGCACTGCGCCTGCTCGGGATCGGGATCGAGGCCGCGGCGCCGGCCGAGGCGGCGGACCTGATCACCTTCGGAGCCCCGGTGCGGTTCCGCCACCCGCTGGTGCGTTCGGCCGTCTGGCGGGGCGCGGACGCCGGTGCCCTGCGGGCGGCGCACCACGCGCTGGCCGAGGCCACCGACGCCGGACGCGACCCCGACCGGCAGGCCTGGCACCGGGCCCACGCCGCGGTCGGGCCGGACGAACGGGTCGCCGCCGCACTGGAGCGCTCCGCCGACCGGGCCCTGGCCCGCGGCGGACGAGCGGCCGCCGCCGCCTTCCTGGAACGCGCCTCCGCGCTCACCCCCGATCCGACGGAACGGGCACGTCGGGCGCTGGCCGCCGCGGCGGCCCACCTCGCGGCGGCCCTGCCGGACCGGGTGCCCGACCTCGTGGCCGCCGCCGAACTCGGGCCGCTGGACCCGCTGCAGTCGGCCGAAGCCAGCCGGCTGCGGGCCAAGGCATCGTCCATGACCCACCCGGGGCTCGGCGCGGTGCAGCCCCTGCTCGACGCGGCGGCCCGCCTCACGCCCCTCGACCCGGCGGCCGCACGCGAGACCTGCCTCGCGGCGTTCGGCGCGGCCGTCTGGGCCGGCCGGCACGACGCGAGCGGGCTGCGCCGCGCGGCGCAGGCGGCACGCGGCCTGCCGCCCGGCGACGAGACGGCGGGCGTCTTCCTCAGGGCGCTCGTCACCTGGACCGCGGACGGGCCGGTCGCCGCCTTCCCGCTGCTGGCGCGGGCGCTGCGCGCGCTCACCCGCGACGAGGACCTGGCCGTCCTGTGGCCGGCCGCGAACGCGGCCGTGGAGCTGGGCGACCTGCGGGCCTGGCTGGACATCACCGGCCGGGCGGTGCGCTTCGCCCGGACGACGGGCACCCTGTCGGTCCTCTCGACGGCGCTCCCCTACCGGGCCGCCTCGCTCGTCTACACCGGACGCTTCGCCGAAGCCCGGGACCTGCTGGCCGAGACGCCCGCCGTCGCCGAGGCGGCCGGGATGGCGACGCACCTGGTCTCGACGTCCCTGCTCAACGCCTATCAGGGGCGGGAGCGGCCGGCCCTGGAGGTGATCGGAGCCATGGAGCGGGAGGGCGAACAGCGCGGTCTGGGCCGTCTCAACGCCATGGCGGCGTGCGCGCGGGCCGTGCTCCACAACGGCCTCGGCAACTATCCGGCCGCGATGGACGCGGCGCTGCGGGGCGGCGAGTACCAGGACCTCGTCGTACACCACTGGACGTGCGGCGAGCTGGTCGAGGCCGCGTCCCGGGCCGGACGTCCGGACGTCGCGGCGGGGGCGCGCGAGCGCCTGGCCGACTGGGGGCGGGCGGGCACGCCCTGGGCTCTCGGCGCGCAGGCCGTGGCCGACGCCCTGGCCGGCGCGCCGGAGCGGGCCGAGGACCACTACCGGGAGGGCCTCGACCACTTCGCCCGCGGCGGCCTCGGCGTGTTCGAGGCGCGCACCCGGCTGCTGTTCGGCGAATGGCTGCGCCGCCAGAACCGGCGTGCCCGGGCCCGGGAGGAACTGCGCGCGGCGCACGCCGCGGCCTCGGCCATGGGCATGGAGGCGTACGCCGAACGGGCCCGGCGCGAGCTGCTCGCCACCGGTGAGACCGTCCGCGTCCGGACCCCCGGCCCGCAGGTCCTCACCGCGCAGGAGGCCCGGATCGCCCGGCTGGCGGCCACCGGACACCCGAACGCGGACATCGGCGCGCAGCTGTTCCTCAGCCCCCGCACGGTCGAATGGCACCTGCGCAAGGTCTTCGCCAAGCTGGGGGTCTCCTCCCGCCGCGAGATCGAAGGGGCCCTGGCCGACCGGTGACCGCCGCCGTCGCGGTTCACAGCCGGTCGGCGTCCACCACCGCCCGGGCGAACTCCGCGGGCGCCTCCTGGGGCGCGTCGTGGCCGACGCCGGGCAGGACGCGGTGCTCGTACGGGCCGGTGAAGAAGTGCCGGTAGCCCGTGCCGTCGGTCGTGGACAGGAACGGGTCGAGGGCGGGGTCCAGGGTGACGGTCGGCACCGTGATGACCGGCCGGGCGGCGAGCAGCCGCTCGTAGCGGTCGTAGCGGCGTTCGCCGTCGGCCAGGCCCAGGCGCCAGCGGTAGTTGTGGACCACGATCGCGGCGTAGTCGGGGTTGTCGAAGGCCGCGGCCGTCCGCTCGAAGGTGGCGTCGTCGAAGTCCCAGGTCGGGGAGACCTCCTCCCACACCAGGCGGCAGAGGTCGTGCCGGTTCTGCCGGGTCTCCATGGCGGCGCGGCCCCGGTCGGTGGCGAAGTAGTACTGGTACCACCAGGTGTGCTCGGCCTTGGGCGGCAGCGGGTCCTTCTGCGAGGGGACGTGGGTGATGAGGTAGCCGCTCACCGGTACCAGGGCCTTGACCCGCCGCGGCCACAGCGCGGCGATGACGCCCGCGGTCCGCGCGCCCCAGTCGAATCCGGCCAGGACCGCCTCGTGGATCTTCAGGGCGTCCATCAGGGCGATGACGTCCAGGGCGATCGCGGACTGCTGCGCGTTGCGGACCGTCGTCGGGGACAGGAAGGTGGTGCTGCCGTGGCCCCGCAGGTACGGGACGATCACCCGGTAGCCGGCGTCCGCGAGCAGCGGCGCCACGTCGACGAAGCTGTGGATGTCGTAGGGCCAGCCGTGCAGGCAGATGACCACGGGGCCGTGCGCGGGCCCGGCCTCGGCGTAGCCGATGTCGAGCACGCCGGCCCGGACCTGCTTCAGATCGGCGAAGGCGGTGTGCGCACCCGGGGCGACGGCCGGGACGACCGGGGCCGCCGGGCGGCCGGGCCGGTCGGGACCGGCTGCCGGCGCGGCGGCCGCGTCCGGCGCCGCGGCGAGCGGCAGGGCGGCGGCCGCCGCCCCGAGGCCGATCGTCTGGGTGAAGGTACGCCTGTCGATCATCTCTGTTCCTTCCCGGAGGGCCGCTGGCCTCCCCACTCTGCACCGGCACCGGACGCCCGGCATCAGTCACATGACGGTGATTCACCCGCAGTCGGCCCGGGGGGCCGCCTCGCTCCGGGTCAGGGCGTCGCGCAGTGCCGCGCGGGTCGTGATGCCCAGCTTGGGGAAGGTGCGGTACAGGTGTGAGCCGACCGTGCGCGGCGACAGGTGCATCTTCCGGCCGATCTCCTTGTTCGTCAGTCCGCTCGCGGCCAGGTCGGCGATGCGGCGTTCCTGCCAGGTCAGCGCGACCGGGTGCGACGCCGAGGAGCGGGGCGCGACCCCGGTCGCCCGCAGGGCGGCCCGGGCCCTCTCGGCCCAGCCGGCCGCGCCCAGCCGCTCGAACGCCCGGGCCGCCGCCGCCAGATGCGGCCGCGCCGCCTCCCGGTCCTGGGCGTGGCGCAGCCGGATGCCGTGCGCGAGGCGGATCCGGGCCAGCTCGAACGGGAAGCGGGCGGCGTCCGGATGGGATGCGGCCCGGGCGAACATCGCCGCGGCCTCCCGCTCGTCCGCCGCGGTCATCGCCAGCGCGCCGTGGGTGATCAGTGCCTGGCGGGGCGAGACGGCCGCCAGGCCGGCGTCCCGGGCCGCCAGGGCGTGCGCCCGGGCCTGTTCGGCGCGTCCGGTGTGCCGGGCGGCCTCGACGAGGTCGAGGAGGGTGCGCGGGGCCTGGTGCGCGAACGGCCGGAACGTGCCGGGCCGGGTGATGGCGGTGGCGCGGAGGTAGGCGCTCTCGTGGTCGCCGCAGCCGAGCGCGGCGGTCGCGGCGGCCGCGTCGGCGATCTGGGTCAGGAACCCCAGTCCGCGGGGACGGGCCCAGGCCTCCACCTCGGCACACAGGTCGCGCGCTTGCTCCGCCCGTCCGCGCAGGGCGGCCAGTTGGGCGAGGTAGGCCCGGCTCTGGGCCGCGAACAGGTGGTGGCCGTGCTCGACCGCCAGGTCCAGGCCGCGCCGGCCGGTGGCCTCCGCCGCGGCCCATTCGCCCGCCGCGGTCTGGTCGAGCATGACCAGGTGCAGCATGACCATGCCGGCGGCCGCGGCCCCCGTCTCCACCTCGTGGTCCACGACGCGCTGCAGGTGCGGGCGGCAGGTGTCGAGGACGTCGAGGTGGTAGGCGGCCACGCCCAGCCGGGTGGCCTCCCAGGGCTCCAGGTCCGGCAGCTGCGCGGCGGCCCGTCGCAGCGGCGCGGCCCACTCGGCTCCGTACCGGGTGACGTCGCTCCAGGTGGCGCTGTAGAGGCGCGCCCGTTCGGTGGCGAGGCCGCCCAGGGAGGCGAGGAGTGCGTGGGTGCCCTCCCAGACCGCGCGGTCCCCGCTGTACTGGCTGATCGCCAGCAGGAGGATCACCAGCCTGTCCAGGACCTCGTCGGGTTCGGCGCCGCCGGCTGCCGGGCCGGCGTCCCTGATCCCCTCGATCGCGGCCGAGACCTGCTGTCGCGTGGAGCGGACGTCCCCGTCCTGGTAGAGCGCCCGGTAGGCGCCCGCCAGCACGGCGGCCGGCGCCCGCGTCGAACCGGGCGCGCGGTCCGACCGGACCAGTTGGTGCGCCCGGCCCGGGCGGGCGGCGTGACCGGCGACGAAGGAGGCGTCGGCCAGCCGTCGTGACCGGTCGCCGGAGCTCTCGCTGAGCTCCGCGGCCCGGGTCAGCCAGGTGACGGCCGTCAGCGCGCCGCCGCGCCGGGTCGCGGACCCGGCCGCGGCCTCCAGGATGCCGGCGACCTCCTCGTCGGGATCGACCGTGGCCGCCGCCAGGTGCGCCGCCCGGTGTTCGAGGCTCCCCCGGTGTACGTGCGCCAGCGCCAGGTGGGCGGTGCGGCGCTGGCTCGGAGTGGCCATCTGCACGACGGCGGACCGCACGAGCGGGTGGCGGAAGACGAAGTCGCCGGTGGCCGCTGCGACCTCCAGCAGTCCGGCGGCCACTGCCGCGTCGACGTCGCGCATGACGGGGCGCGTGCCGGGGACGGCGTCGGCGCCGCCGGGGGTCCCGGCGGAGTCGAGCGCGCCCCTCAGCAGCTCGGCCCGCACCCGCTCGTCGAGGGCTGCGATGCGGGCGCCGTACAGCCCTTGCAGCCGCCGGGACAGCGGCACGTCGTGCGGGCCGACGGGGTCCTCGGCCGGGAGGCCGCCCGACCGGCCGAGGAGCTCGGCGGACAGCTCCAGCAGGGCCAGCGGGTTGCCGCGGGCCTGTGCGAGAACGGCTCGGCGCACGTGCCGGCCCAGGTCCGGGTACCGGTGGTCCAGCAGGCGGGCCGCGTCCTCGTCGGGGAGGGCGGGGACCGGCAGTTCGGGCAGTGCGGCGGTGTCCCAGCGCGACGCGGTGTCCGTGCGGACCGCGACCAGCAGCTTCACCGGGCTGCCGGCCAGGCGTCGGCCCACGAAGGCGCAGACGTCGACGCTGGCGTCGTCCAGCCACTGCGCGTCGTCGAGCACCAGGAGGGGCGGCCGCTGGGCGCGGCCGTGCGTCAGCAGGTCGAGGACGGCGATGCCGACGGTCATGACCGACGGCGGCTCGCCCCGGCTTCCGTCGAACACCGTGTCCAGCACCGTCCGGCCGGCGTCGTCCGAGCCCGCGGTGTCGGCGAGCAGCGGATGGAGGAGCTGGTGCAGCCCGGCGTAGGGCAGCGCGGACTCCGCCTCGGCGCCGGCGGCCCGCAGGACGGCGTGGCCCTCCTGCCCGGCCAGCGCGGCGGCATGGCCCACCAGCGTGCTCTTGCCGACGCCCGCTTCCCCCCGCAGGACGAGTGCCCGCCCGGTGGCCGACTTCACGAACGCCGCGAGCTCGGCCCGTTCCTCCTCGCGGCCCACCATCGCCGTGGTGTTCGGTTCCATGCCCGTCCTGTCCCTACCCGGTGTCGTGCCCCCGCGCGGCGGGGCGGGGGCGACGGCGGATCCCCCGTCGCCCGCCGGCTCCTGCGCGCGGTGGATGCCGGTCGGCATCCCGCCGCCCACGATCCCCCGGGCCGGGGTGCGTCGAACCCGTGCCGGACCCTGGCCGGTACCCGGGCCCTCCGGCCCGGGTCCGCGGCCGAGGCGCCGACCTGCGGTTTCGTCTCCGCCCTCAGGTCGGGTGTTTGGGAACGCGCGGAGGGGACACACGCGGGGTGTCGGCGTGCCGCCCCTCTGAGCGGTGTGGCGCCACCCGGCACCCGTGGCCGCGCTCCGTTTTCCGTCCCCCCGGAACGGAGCGCGGCCCGCTGCCGTTGCGGCTGGACGGTTCAGGGGGTTTCAGGGGGTGGGTATGCGGCCGGCGGCCAGGACGAAGGCGTGGCCCGCCGGGTCGGCGTACCGGCGCTGCGTGGTCCTGCCGCCGGGCCGGGAGTCGTCCCCCTCCGCCGCCACCGGTCGCGCCCCCAGGGCCACGGCTTCGCGCTCCGCCTCGTCGAGCGCCTCCGGCGTGACCAGGATCCGCAGGTGGGGCTGTTCGGGTCCGTCGGGGACGGGCCAGCCGGGCGGTATGCGGTCGGGGTCCCGGCGGATGCCGAGCACCGTGCCCGAGGGGCCCGCAACGAGGAGGAGGTCGGCGTCGCCCCCGGCCGGCTCGACCCGGGCGCCCAGCAGGGAGCCGTAGAAGCGGGCCAGCTCTTCGGGCTCCGCGCAGTCCAGTACGAGAACGCTTGTCTTGGGTACGGTCATGCACCCCGTGTGCCCTGTGCGGCCGCGCGCACACGCGGCGTCACGCCGGGGTCCGCACCCGCGTGCCCCTTCGGCGGTGTCGTCATGCGCGACGGCGCGCGACAGGGCATCGGGGAACGCCGGAAGGGAATGCCCGAGCAGGGCCGCGAGACACCGGGGAGCCGGCTCCCCGCCGTTCCGCGGTACCGGGTGGGCGAGCCGGCTCCAAGCGGTGCCCGCGACGTATCACCGACGCCGCCGCAGCCCCGTCACCGGCGACCGCGGAGCAGGGCGCCCGGGCTGACGCCGTAGGCGGCGCGGTGTGCCCCGGCGAACCGGCCGCAGTTCCCGAAGCCCCATTTCGCGGCGATCGCGGTGACCGAGGCGGTGGTGGGATCGGCGGTCTTCAGCTCCGCGTGGGCGCGGGCGAGGCGGACCCGTCGGAGGTAGGCGAGGGGCGTGGTCCGGGCGTGCCGGTTGAAGGCGTACTGGACGGCTCGGGGGGTGACGGGGATCGAGGCGGCGATCTCGGCGAGGCCGATGTCGCGGTGGGCGTTGCCCTCGATGAAGTCGATCGCGCGGCGCAGCGTGTCGCTGGTGGCTGCGCGGCCGTCGGTCCGGCTGGGGACGTCTTCGAGGCCCGTGTGGGGGAAGGAGGCCAGGGCGGCCGCGGCCAGGAGACGGACGGCGGTGGCGACGACGAGCGGCTGTTCGGCCGCGGCTGTGGCCATGACGTCGTCGCGGAGGTAGGCGACGGTCCGTGCCAGGAGCCGGTCGCCGTCGGGGCTGTGCGCGCGCTGCCCGGTCAGGCGCACGGGGCCGGGACCGTCGGCCACGCGGGTGAGGACGTCGGGGTCGAACATGGTGATCGTGTAGGAGGCGGACCTCACTTCGCCCGTGTACGGCCGGTCCGGCTGGGAGATGAGGAAGGTCTCTCCGGGGCCGTGGATCTCCTCCCTGCCACCGGTGGTGTCGACGACCGTGCCCTCGTGGATCGTCAGGAGGCAGATCCGCTCCAGGCAGCCGGCGTCGTAGGCCATCGTGTAGTCGAAGGCGAGTTCGTCCAGGACCAGCCCCTCGGCCGCGCGCCGCTCGACCCGCGTTCCGGTCCGCTCGGGGCGGCCTCCGATGCGCATCGGCGTGTAGGCGGAGGAGAGGAACGCCTCCGTCTCGCTCAGGCTGCCACTGGCGAACGACAACCGCTCCACGATCCGACACCCTCCCTCACACGACGCCGGGCGCCGGCCGGGCCCGAGCGGCAGCACCCGCACGACGCTACGCCGCGCGCCCGGCGAACGCGAGCCGTGCGGCTGAGGACCAGCGACCCCGATACGGCCGGCCGGCGCCGGGCGGTGACGGGGGCGGTCCGCCTCCGGAGGATTTCGTTTTCCGGTCTGGCGAAACCGGAACGGCGAATCGCATGATTTCGGACATGGAGTCGGCAGAGCCTCGGACCAGCTGGACGTTCGTCACACAGCACGCCCGGATCCTGGCCATGATCCTCCGCAATCCCGAGGTCCGCCTACGGGACCTCGCCGACAGCTGCCGGCTCACGGAACGGGCGGCCCAGGCCATCGTCGGCGACCTGGAGCACGCCGGATACCTGACCCGGGTCCGCCACGGACGCCGCAACCACTACGAGGTCACACCCGGGACCCTCTTCCGCCACCCGGCCGAGGGCCACCGCGAGATCGGGAACCTCCTGCGCCTGATCGCCCCCGGCCCACCCGACGGGGCGACCGGGGCGACGGGCCCCCCTCCCCCGGACGACGGCCACCGTGAACGCGGCCCGCACGGCTGACCCGCCCACCATCCCTGCCCGGCTTTCTTCCCCATGTCTCGGGGCTGTGAAGGGAGCAAGGCCAATGACCTCCCACCCCGACTGCCCGCCCCCGGCGGCAGCAGACCTCAGCAGCACCCTGCGCTCGTCCGTCGTCAGCGTGACCTTCGAACCCGGTCCACAGCGGGTACTGGCCCATGTGCGCGGCGAAATCGACATGGACGACGTCGACGGCCTGCACACGGACCTCGCCGCGGGTCTGGCCGCCAGCCGCGACGGCCTCGACGTCGACCTGTCCGCCGTCACCTTCTGCGACAGCTCGGGGCTGCACATCCTCCTGGACCTGCACCGGCTGGCTCAGGCAGGCGGGAAGTCCGTCGTACTGACCGCCCTCAGCAACCCCGTCGCCCGCCTGATACGCATGACAGGGGCCGACGACGTCCTCACGGTCCACGGCCGGCCGGCGCCCCGGGCCGCTCGGGCCGACGGCGGCCCTGCGCGGCGCGACCGCGCATGACCGACGGCGGCGGCCGCGTCACGGGGTGGAGCGGGGCCCCGCGGCGCGGCGGAGCCGGTTGGCGATCGCCAGGCCGAGTCCCTGCTGCGGCGGCAGGGAGGCGACGATGAGGTCACAGCCCTGTTGGTCCAGCTCCCGGAGGTACCCGTAGAGCCCGCGTGCGTAGGCGGCCGCGGAGGCGGGGAGGGCGACCACGGCGTGCGCCTTCACCGGAGCACCGGCGAAGGACGGCGGGAGGAAGACGCCCACCCGGTGCCCCCGCTCCTGTGCCTCCTCCGATGCGGCGACGACCTCGTCCGGTTCGACGAGGACGACGCGCGCCCGCGGCGCGTAGTGGGACGGGTGCTGGCCGGGCACCCGGACGCCGCCGGTCGAGGGGACCGCGAGCGGGTGTCCCAGCACGGATTCGAGGTCCTCCCGGGTCACCCCGCCGGGGCGCAGGATCGTCGGGACGTCCGCGGTCGCGTCGACGATGGTGGACTCGACGCCGACCTCGCAGGGGCCGCCGTCCAGTACGAAGTCGACGGCGTCGCCGAGCTCGGCGCGGACGTCGTCCGCGGTGGTGGGGCTGACGGAGCCGAAGCGGTTGGCGGACGGGGCCGTGACGCCGCCGCCGAAGGCGTGGAGCAGTTCGCGTGCGACGGGGTGGTCGGGCACGCGCACGGCGACCGTCTGGAGGCCCCCGGTCGCTTCCAGCGGCACGCGGGGCCCTCGCCGCAGGACGAGCGTGAGGGGTCCCGGCCAGAAGTGCTCGGCCAGCAGGCGGGCTGCCGGGGGCACGTCCTCGACCCAGTCGTCCAGGTGCTCCGCGGCCGCGATGTGGACGATCAGCGGGTGGGAGGGCGGGCGTCCCTTGGCCTGGAAGATGCGCGAGACGGCGACGGGGTCCTCCGCGTTGGCGGCCAGTCCGTAGACCGTCTCGGTCGGGAGGGCCACCAGGCCGCCTGCGCGCAGCACGCCGGCTGCCTTGTCGATGTCAGTGGATGTTGCCGTCACCCTCGCCATCCTAGGGGTGACGGCCGGGGTCCCCCTGTCGGGCGGGCGACCGGGACCGGGCGCGGCATCCGGCGCCCGCCGCCCTCCGCGGCCCGCCGCGGCGGCAGGGGCACAGGTTCGCGGCAGGGGGGGACGGCGCCCCCGGCGTTGACGGAACCGCGCGGCCGGGCCACCGGAACCGCGATCGCGCGCGGAGCGGCGGGCCGCCGCAGGGGTGCGGCGGCCCGCCGCGTGCCGGCGTGGGATCAGCCGGTGGTGAGGGCCGTGTCGTCGATCACGAACGAGGTCTGCAGGCTGGAGTCCTCGGTTCCGGTGAACTTGACCGTGACGGTCCGCCCCGCGAAGGAGGACAGGTCGAAGGTCTTCTGCGCGTAGCCGGAGTTCTTGTCGAGGTTGGAGTAGGCGGCCAGGGTGGTGGAGTCGGCCTGGACTCCGAGCTTGTCGTAGGCGACGCCGGTGGTCGTCTCGGCGGTGTCGATGTGCAGGTAGAAGCTGAGGGTGGCGTGGCAGCCGGCCGGGATCGCCACCGTCTGGGAGAGCGAGTCGGTGTGGGTGGAGCCGTAGCCGTCGAGCCAGGCCTTCCAGGACCCGGCGTGCGCGGCCTCACCCGTGCCGCCGTCGATGACGCCGGCGCTGGCGGTCCAGGGGGCGGTGCCGGATTCGAAGCCCTGGTTGCCGAGGAGCTGCGCCGGGGTGCAGCCGCCGGTGGGCGTGACGGTCCAGGTGAACGAGGCGCTGCCGCTCGCGTTGGTGGTGTCCTTCGCGCTGACCGTCACGTTGTAGGTGCCCGCGGTGGTGGGCGTGCCGCTGATCAGGCCGGTGGAGGCGTTGACGGACAGGCCGGGCGGGAGGCCGGTGGCGCTGTAGGCGAGGGTCTGGCCGCTCGCGGAGTCCGTGGCCTGGATCTGCAGGGTGGCGGCGGTGCCGACGGGGGTGGAGCGGTTGCCGGGGTTGGTCACGGTGACGGTGTTGCCGCCGGTGGTGCCTGCGGTGAAGGCCGCGGTGCCCTGCGGGGTGCCGAGGCCGGTCGGGCCGTCGTACCCGGACTTGGCGGTGCACAGGTAGCCGCCGCCGCAGGAGCCGTTGGCGCCGGAGGTCACGTCGTTGAGCGAGGCGGTGTGGGCGTAGGGGAAGGACGACGGGGTGGAGCCGGCGGCCGGGGTGCCCGCCAGGGCGTACACGGAGGCGATGATGGGCGCCGAGGCGCTGGTGCCGCCGTAGACGTTCCAGCCGCCGGCCTGGTAGCTGTCGTAGACCGCGAGGCCGGTGGCCGGGTCGGCGACGGCGGACACGTCGGCGACGGTGCGCTTGGCGCAGCCGGTGTCGGTCTGCCAGGAGGGCTTGGTGGTGTAGGCCGAGCAGCCGGAGCCGGCGCCGTTGCCGCCGGACGCGGTGCCCCAGACGCTCTCGGACCAGCCGCGGGACGTGCCGCCCGCTCGGCTGAGGGAGGTGCCGCCGACGGCGGTGACGTACTGGGAGGCGGCCGGGTACTCGACGCCGTAGCCGCTGTCGCCGGAGCTGACGGTGATGGCCACCCCGGGGTGGTTGAAGTAGGAGGCGTCGGAGGCGGGGTCGGTGGAGTCCTCGCCGCCGCCGTAGCTGTTGGAGACGTACTTGGCGCCCATGGTGACGGCACGGTTCACGGCGGCGCCCAGGTCTTCCATGGACGGCTGGGCCGCTTCGACGAGGAGGATGTGGCACTGCGGGCAGACGGCGCTGACCATGTCCACGTCGAGGGAGATCTCGCCGGCCCAGCCGGAGTCGGCGGTCGGATAGCTCGTGCCGCCGTTCTGGTCGACCTTGCGGAAGCAGCCGTTGGCCGTGGTGCAGGCCGGCAGGCCGTACTGCGAGCGGTAGGCGGCCAGGTCGGACTCGGCGTTCGGGTCGTCGTAGGCGTCGATGACGGCGACCGTGGCGCCGGCTCCTGCGGCGGCCGGCAGGGCGTACGCGCTCTGCAGGTCGGCGGGCCCGTAGCCGGAGGGGACCAGGCCCGGCGCGAGGCTCGCGTGCCGCGGGACGTCGGTGCGGGCGAGGGCGTGGCAGGCCATGAAGTCGGGCTTGGCCGGCTCGGAGCACAGCCGTCTGGTCTGCACGGATGCCGCAGCGGTGCCCGCGGCGGCCGAGGGGCCGGCCGCGGCGGCGGACGGGGAGGCGAAAGCGAGCATGCCTGCGGAGACCAGGGCTGCCGCCGAGAGTAAGGCGGTCGCGCCGCGGCGGCCGAGCCGTGCGGCGCGCTGGGACAGGGCGTTGCGCAAGGAACTGCCCTCCATGGGGGGTTGGGTGCCGCGTCGCCGGGATTCCAGGCATGGCAGGTCCATGACATTTGAACCTCATGGGTGCCGTCCCGGAAAGGCGACGCGGGGGTGCGCTGGTGCGAGTACGGCGGTGCGCGTGCTGTCACCACGTGCAGTGGTGGCCAACGCCGAAGGTATGGAGATTCCGGCCAAGGGGACACCCGGCCAAGGGCAAAGGGTTGGCTCTGGTTCGGTGTTGGCCGCCTATACCGTGTCTTTCCATGGAGTTGGACGACGGCGCGGTCAACGATCTGGTATCCCTGGGGCTTTCCCGTTACGAGGCGCTGGTCTACCTCGCGCTCGTCCGGCGGGAGTCCTACACCGCCGCCGAGGCGGCGCGGGCCGCGCAGGTACCCCGCCAGCGCGTCTACGACGTACTCGACGCCCTCGTGCGGCGGCAGCTCGCCGTACCGCGTCCGGGCCGGGTCACCGCCTTCTCGGCCGTGGCCCCCGAGCTGGCACTGGCCCGGCTGATGGCCCGTCAGCGGCAGTCCCTGGAACGCCTGGACCAGGTGTCGGTGGCGCTCACCCGGGCCCTGTCGCCGGTCTGGAACGACGGCCGGACGCACACCGACCCGCTCGACTACATCGAGGTGCTCCGTGACCCGCGGGCCATCGCCGCACGGTTCGCGAGCATCCAGGAACAGGCCGCGCGGGAGCTCCTCAGCCTCTGCAAACCCCCCTTCGTCGCTCCCCCGGCCAACACCGAGGGCATCGAGGCGGTCCGCCGGCTGCGCGGGGCCGGGGGAACCGCGCGCGCCGTCTACACCCACGACGCGCTCGCGGACGGCGAGGTCCTGGAGAACGTACGGCGGTTCGCCGCGGCGGGCGAGGAGTCCCGCTTCGCCCCCGCGCTCCCGATCAAACTCGTCGTCGCCGACGCCTCGCTGGTGCTGTGCGACATGCCCGACCCGGTGGCCGAGACCCGCACCACCACCGCCCTCTTCATCGAGCACCCCGCACTGGCGGCCTGCCTGCGGACGGCCTTCCTGGCCATCTGGGAGCGGGCCGAGGACATGCCGGGCACCCGGCCGAGCACTTCCTCCCCCTCGTCGACGCCCTGAAGGGGCGGAAGCTGACCGAGGAGGAGATCGAGGGGCTGAGCGACGACCAGTGCCGGGCGGCCGCGACCGTCATGGGGGTCGCCAACGCCGAACGGGTCCGCGAGCCGGGAGCGTCCTCGTCGGACGAGAGCACGGACCGTCAGCGGAAGCAACCGGCGGCGGCGAGACCTGGACCGGCCGGTACCTGATATGCCGTGCCGCGGTTCGGCGCCGTCCTCACCGGCGGCCAGTACGACGGGTTCGGCGCGCGGGGCATGCAGTACCTGCCGGGGTACCGGCTCGGGCCGGGGCGGTCAGCGGGCGGACGGGGCGTGCGGGCGTCCGCCCGGGGCCGGTGCGGCCGGCTCGACCGTCAGCGTGATGCCCGTCGCGGCCAGCACGCTGACCAGGGCGAGGCCGACGGCGAGCCGGCCCGAGCGCGAGGGCCTGCGGTGCCGGGCGTCCGTCCGGCGGCCCTTCGGGGGCGCCCCGGCGGGCGGGGTGGCGGCGCGCTCGGGGACGGGTTCGCGAGGGGTGGGGTACGGGCCGGCCGGCCGGCCCGGCCACGGTCCCACCGGATGGTGCGTCGGCTGGTTCATCGCAGGCTCAGGGTCCTCAGTAGGTGAAGCACTCGGAATGGATCCGCCCGGAGGGGACGCCCGCCCGGATCAGCGCCGCGGTCGTGGCATCGGCCATTGCGGGCGGCCCGCAGAGATAGACGTCGTGGTCGGACAGGTCGGGGACGAGCGAGCGCAGCGCCTGCGGTGCGAGCGGGTCGTAGGCGTCGTCGGAGCGTCCCACCAGGTAGTGCAGGGCGGCCCGGCGCTCGGCCGCGATGGCTTCCAGCTCGTCCCGCAGGACCAGCTGGCCGGCGTCGCCCGCCCGGTAGAGCAGCGTGAGGTCGCCGGGGCCGGCCGGCAGCGCCTCGAACAGCGCGCGCATGGGCGTGATCCCGATGCCCCCGGCGATCAGCAGCACCTTCGGGCGGGTGCGCCGCCGCCGGGTGAGCGCGCCGAACGGTCCGGTCGCCAGCACCCGGGTGCCGGGGCGCAGCCTCCGGACTCGCCGGGAATGCGCTCCGAGCGCCTTCACGGTGATGCGGAGGCGGTCGTCGCGGGCGGGCGCGGAGAGCGAGAACGGCAGGGCGGTGTGCCACAGGCCGCGCCGCATGAAGCGCCAGCGGAAGAACTGGCCCGGCTCGGCCCGGAGCTCGCGGAGCCGACCGCCCTGGATGGTCACGGAGACCACGTCGGGGCCCTCGCGCTCGACGGTGGCGACGCGCAGCCCGTGCCGCAGCGCCTGGCGGACCGGCACGAACCCCCGGTACCAGACGAGCAGGACGCCGACGACGGTGTGCAGCAGGGCCCAGAACCAGGTGGTGAGGGACGTGACGGCGACATCGGGGCCGGCGAGCTGGTGGACGAAGCCGAGGGCGGCGGCGACATAGGTGAGCAGATGGATGCCGCGCCAGGCCTCGTGCGGGATCCGGCGGCGTACGGCCCTGGCGGAGACCAGGCCCACGCAGGCCAGCAGCGCGGCTCCGGCGTAGGCGGCGGCCACGGCCGGGTACCGGAGGAGGTCCCCGTTGGCGGTGAGCAGGTCGGTCCCGCTGCGCAGGGCGTACACGAGGAGGGCGAGGAGCCCGTGGGCTCCGCAGAGGAGCAGCACCCACCGGCCGCCGAAGGCGTGCCAGCGGGCCAGGCGGTCGGCGCCGATGCCGTGCTCGACCGCGGGGACGCGCGCCATCAGGAAGAGCATGACCAGGATGCCGTAGCCGGCGAGGAGGCCCGCGAGGTGCGCGCCCGCCCCGATGAGGTCGTCGGGGCGGGCGGACGGCTGCAGCCGGGCGGCCCACGACAGGACGACGAGGGCCGCTCCGGCGGCCAGACCGGCGCGCAGCCGCTGGGGCGCGGTCTTCATCGGCGCACGTCCCTTCCACTGTGTGATCGGCATGATTCCCCGCCCGGCCGCGGAGCGGTGCCCGGATGACCGAGGGAGGCAATAGCAGTGGCAACTATGTGCAAATTCGCTCGCGCCGGGCAATGACGATCTATGGGGAATGACTTCTGTCACGCACAGGAATTTGGGCTGAATGTCCAGTTATAGGGAATTGCGACACGCTCGGGCGATCCCACCCGCTCGCAGTCCTCGCGTATTCGAATGCGCATTCATGCAGGACAGGCGTACAGGAACCGACCGCCTACCACGCCCGGAGGCCGGCTTGGCGAACTCTTTACGCTTCTGCCGCCCGCCCCTCCCGGGGGCGGCCAAGACGCATATGTCCCCAGACAAGGACAAATCGTCGAACGGGCCTCGTTCGGGGCCCTGGCCTTCGGCCCGTGGCGGCGCGGGCCCGACGTCGAGGACCGCGCCGCGTGATCGTTTCCGGGGGTGCGGCTAGCCCTGCTTGATCGCGGAGATGTCGAACTCCAGGACGATCTTGTCGCCGACCAGGACGCCGCCGCCTTCCAGGGCCGCGTTCCAGGTGATGCCGAAGTCCTTGCGGGAGACGGTCACCGAGCCTTCGAGGCCGACGCGCAGGTTGCCGTAGGGGTCGACGGCGTTGCCGGTGTACTCGAAGTCGATGGTGACCGGCTTGGTGGTGTCCTTGATGGTGAGGTCGCCGGTGACCCGGTAGTCGGTGTCGGACTTCGCCTCGATCTTGCTGGTGCGGAAGGTGATGTCGGGGAAGTTGGGGGCGTCGAGGAAGTCGTTGGTGCGCAGGTGCTGGTCGCGCTGTTCCACACCGGTGTCGATGCTCTCGGTCCGGATGACCACCTGGGCGGAGGACTTGGCCGGGTCGGCGCCGTCCAGGTGGGCGGTGCCCTCGAACCGGTGGAAGGCACCGCGGACCTTGGTCACCATGGCGTGGCGGGCGACGAACCCGATCCGGGTGTGGGCGGGGTCGATCACGTAGTCGCCGGTGAGCTCGACGAGGGAGACGGTCAAGGTTCCTCCGTAGGACCGGGATACCGGCAGAGGCCTGCCGGGATCGTTCCCGGATCACGCTAGAGAACGGGTGGTCCCCGGCCCCGCCGAACGCGCGCGGGCGCCGTGGATTGCACCCTGACCGGTGACCCCGGACCGCCGCCCTGCCGCCTCCCCGCCGCCCCCTCGCCGCCGTCGGGCCGAGCCGCGGCCCACGGCCGGCGTCGGACCGATCGGGTGAACCGGCCCCTGGCCTTCGACCGGTCGCCGGGGGTCCCCGTCCGGCCGCCCCCAGCGGAATCCGGCGCCTCGGGCCCCCTCCTGGCGGATGGCGGGCGGCGGTTCGCGGCTTGCCTGGAGTCCGGCGGTCTTCGCAAGCTGTTCTCGTCGCCCACCCCGAGGGCGGCGCCCTCCCAGGAAAGGAACCGACCGTGACGGCTGCGCTCTCCGAGGACCTGAAGAAGATCGTGGACGACACCCCGGTCTTCGCCTCCGTCGCCACGATCCAGCCCGACGGCAGCCCTCAGGTGTCCGTCACCTGGCTCGCCCGCGACGGCGACGACCTGCTCGTCTCCACCACCGTCGGACGCCGCAAGGAGAAGAACCTGCGCCGCGACCCGCGCGTGACCGTGCTGATCAACCCGCACAACGCCCCGTACACCTACGCCGAGATCCGCGGCACGGCGGAGCTCTCGACCGAGGGCGGACAGGAGCTGATCGACGAGCTCTCCCGCAAGTACACCGGCAAGGACTACGCCGACTTCAACCCCGCGTCCGGCGACGACAACACGCGCGTGGTCGTCCGCATCACCCCGCGCAAGGTCGTCGGCTCCCTCTGAGGTCCGCCACCCCGGTCCTGGCCCACCGTGTCCGCGCGCGACCGTCTGACGACGCGGGCCGGACGGTCTGCGGCGCGGTGTGGTGGTCGCGCCCCCGCCGCGCCCCCCACCCACCGTGCCCGTCGCCGCGCCGGTCCCGCGCTACGGGGCGGACGTGAGGCCGTGGGTGCGGGCGTGGTCGCGGGCGATCCCGGTGAAGGCGCGGGCGGCCGCGCTGCGGTAGGCGCCCTCGCGGTGCAGGAGGACGACGGTGCGGGTCGGGAGGGGAGGGTCGAGGGGGACGGGGGTGAGGTGGGGGTGGCCGTCGGCGATGGCCTGGGGCAGGACGGTGGCCAGGCCGGTGCGGCGGACGATCTCGGTGAGGGCCTGGATGGAGTTGGCCTCGACCGTGATGCGTGGCTGGGCCCCGTGCCGGGCGAAGTAGGCCTCGATGTGGCTGCGGGTGGCGAAACCGCCGGTGAACAGGGCGAGTTGCTCGTCCTTGAGGGCGTGGACCGGCAGGGGCGTGGGCATCGTCCGCGCGCGCGGGGTGGCGGTGACGAGGGTGAGGGTCTCGGTGAACAGCCCGGTGGCGCTGATGCCGGGCAGGTGGGGGCCGGCGAAGGCGATGCCGAGGTCGAGTTCGTCGGCGAGCAGGGCGGCTTCGATGCGGTCCTGGGTCATCTCCGTCAGGGTGAGGCCGACGCCGGGATGCCGGGCGTGGAGCTCGGCGGCGAGCGGGCCGACCAGGTAGGCCGTGAAGGTCGGGGTGACGCCCAGGCGCAGGTGCCCCCGGGAGAGGTCCTGGAGGTCGTGGACGGCCCGTTCGGCGGCGGCCAGGTCGCGCAGCGCGCGGCGGGCGTGGTCGGCGTAGACGGCTCCCGCATCGGTGAGCCGCACGGTGCGACCGGTGCGGTCCAGTAGCTGCACGTCCAGGGCCCGCTCCAGCTGCTTGACCTGCTGGGAGAGCGTGGGCTGCGAGACGTGCAGGTCCTCGGCGGCGCGGGTGAAGCTGCCGTGTTCGGCCACGGCGAGGAGATAGCGCAGGTGACGCAGTTCGAGAGCGGCCATGACCACGACTATAGATGCGAGCTATGAGTTCCAGGCATATTGACTCTTGGACACTATAGATGCAGGTCATGCATGGTGGATTTCAGCGGCCCGCAGGGGCCGACCACCACTCGGAGGGAGTGACCGTGCAGAACCTGGCCCACGGCGTCGCCCGTTTCCAGCGGGACGTCTTCCCGGCCAAGGCGGAGCTCTTCGCACACCTTGCCGCGCATCACACACCGCGCACCCTGTTCATCGGCTGCTCCGACGCCCGTGTCGTGCCGGAGCTGATCACCGGCTCCGAGCCGGGTGACCTGTTCGTCATCCGCACCGCCGGCAACCTGGCGCCCGCCCACGGCCCCGCGGCCGACGGGGTGGCGGCGAGCGTCGAGTACGCCGTCGCCTCCCTGGGCGTGGAGGAGATCGTGGTCTGCGGCCACTCCGGGTGCGGTGCGATGACCGCCCTCGCCGAGGGCCACGACCTGAGCGGGGCCCCGGCGGTCGCCGCTTGGCTGCGGCACGCGCGACCCTCCCGGTCCCGCACCACCGCCGCCGGTGACGTTCCCGCCCTGGTCCGGCAGAACGTGCTCGACCAACTGGCGAACCTGGCCACCCACCCCTCGGTCGCCCGCGCCCTGGCGCAGGGGGAGCTCTCCCTGCACGGGTGGGTCTACGACATCCCCACCGGCCGCGTGGAGGACCTGACCGCCCCCGGCCGCACGCTCGTCGCCTGATCCTCCCGGCTCCGCCGTCCCGCCCCCGGCGGGCCGCCGGGAACTCCGGTGCCGCCCCGCCCCCATCCGTTCCGCTCCACCCCGCCGCCGCTCGTGGGGTGGCTCATGAGAAAAGGACGTATTGATCATGCTGCACGCCCAGTTCGACCCGACCGCCCGTGAGGCCCTCGCGGCCACCGCCGTGGAGGCCAAGACCCGTAGGAACCTCTCCTGGCAGCAGATCGCCGACGCCTCCGGGCTGTCGGTGGCCTTCACCACCGCCGCCGTCCTCGGACAGCACCCGCTGCCGGAGGGGGCCGCCAAGGCCGTGACCGAGCTGCTGGGCCTGGACGGGGACGCGGCGCTGCTGCTCCAGACCGTCCCGGTCCGCGGTTCGATGCCGAACCGCATCCCGACCGATCCGACGATGTACCGGTTCTACGAGATGCTCCAGGTCTACGGGACGACCCTCAAGGCCCTGGTCCACGAGCAGTTCGGCGACGGCATCATCTCCGCGATCAACTTCAGGCTCGACGTGAAGAAGGTCGCCGACCCCGAGGGCGGCGAGCGTGCCGTCATCACCCTGGACGGCAAGTACCTTCCCACCAAGCCGTTCTGACCGCTCGGGAAAGGGTCAGGCGCGCCAGACGTTGGCGAAGGCCGCCTTCTCGATGGACCGCCTCTGGCGCACGGCCTCCAGCTCCATCACCGCGTCGTGGACGACGGCCAGGACGGTGGTGACCGCTTCGTCCCCGGGGGCGGCCTCGGCGTCGGTTCCGGGCTGGGGGTCGTCGAGGCCCACGGCCGTGGCGAGGACGGCGAGCACGGGTTCGTGGCGTGCGCGCCGGTCGAGGGCGCGCCGGCGGTCGGGGGTGTCGGCCGGTTCCACGTGGTCGGCCCCGACCGGCGAGCGGCCGCCGCGCGTGCGGACGAGCTGCCCGTCCTCCTCCAGGGAGGTGAGGTAGGTGGTGGCGAGGTCCCGGCCCCGCCGCCACAGCCAGTCCTCGACCCGCTCGTAGGGCGTGGTCCGGGTGAGGGCCGACTCGGCCTCGGCCAGGAGCGGGTCGGTGGGAGTCGCCGTCCCGCCCGGCACGATGCGGTCGCCGTCCAGGGTGACGGTCCCCGCCCCGATCAGATCGATCAGCTCCGCTCCCGCGAGGGCGAGCGAGAGATCGCCCTGCCCCACGGGCCGCTCCGCCTTCGGGTCGGTCGCGATGACGAACAGGTCCTTCGCGGTACTCATGTACGGCTCCCCTCGCAGACACCGACGATGGTAGGCACAACCGACCGTCCGGAGCGAGCACCACCATCCCGGCGGCATCCGCGTCGCCGCGGCGGGCGGGCCGGGCGGGGCGCGGCGCCGGCCGACGCCGCGCCGGAGCCGAGCACCATCGACACGACCCGTGCGACGACCGGGGCGAGAGGGCGCCCCCACGACCTGAGGGCGCGCCATGCGGCGGTTGGATTCATCTCGCCGAAACCTGCGGGAGGTTCGTAGTTTCCGCCAGTTCGAAGTCATGTGGGCGACACACGAGACTCTCCATCGAGGGCCGCGGCTCGTCCTGAGAGCCGACGCCACAAATCGAGGGGGAACCACCACGATGAGTGGTCAGTTGTACGACGGCATCGGTGAGGCTTTCGAAGGCTTCAAGACCCTGCCCGTCATTCGCTACGCCGAGGTACCGAGCTTCCTCGCCCTGGTGGGCGACGTCACCGGGAAGTCCGTACTCGACATCGCCTGCGGTACCGGCTTCTACAGCCGTGAGCTCAAGCGCCGGGGCGCGTCACGCGTGTTCGGCTTCGACATCTCCGGCGCCATGGTCGACACGGCCGACGCCCTCGAGCGGGCCGAGCCGCTGGGCGTCGCGTACGAGGTCGCCGACACGGCCACCCTGCGCGCGTTCGACGAGCCGTTCGACGTCGCCATCGCCGTGCAGGCGTTCAACTACGCGAACGATGTCGCCGAGATCGAGCGGATGATGCGCAACATCCGGCGCAGCCTCGTCGACGGCGGCTCGTTCTTCCTGTTCGTCCAGAACCCGGACTTCGACTTCGACGGCCCGTCGCTCGCGAAGTACGGGTTCCTGTGCGAGTCCACCGGCAAGGACGACGAGATCGGCGCGGGCATCCGGCTCACCGCCCTCCTCGACCCACCGGTCTCGTTCGAGGCCACCGTGCCGTCCGAGGAGACCTACGAGCAGACGCTCACGGCGGCCGGCTTCACCGGCATCGAGTGGGTCCCGCTGCACGTCTCGGAGGCCGGAGTCGCGCAGTTCGGAAAGGAATTCTGGGCGGACCACGACGCGAACCCGCCGCTCACCATGATCCGCTGCACCGCCTGACCGCTCGCCCCGGGGAGTACGAGGTCCCCGGGGCGAGCGGAGGGGCAACGCGGCTTCGTCCGGGGGGCGACAGCACACCGGTCGCCCCCTGGATCGCCCGACGGGCCCATGGGTGCACGGTCCCCGGACCCGATCGGGGCCGCCTACCATGTACCCGTCATGATCACTTTGAAGGTGCTCGGCCCGTTCCGGGTCGAACGCGACGGCCGCACGGTCGATACGGGTGGCCGGCTCCCCCGCATGGTCCTGGCCCAACTCCTGCTCGCCCGCGGGTCGGTCGTGCCCACGGAGCTGATCGTCGAGCGACTGTGGCCGGCCCGCGTCCCCTCCAGCGCCCAGACCTCGCTGCACGCCTACATCGCGCGGCTGCGGCGCGCCCTCGAACCGGACCGCGCGCCGCGAACGCCCGCGCGGCTCCTGGTCAGCGCGCCCTACGGCTACGCCCTGGCCGTGGAACCCGACGCGGTCGACGCCTGGGTGTTCGAGGACCGCGTGGCGGCCTGCTCGGTACCGGAACTGCCCGCCCGTGCGGCCGCCGAGGAGCTCGCCGGGGTCCTCGCCACCTGGGGCGGTCAGCCGTACGCGGAGTTCTCGGACGAGCCGTGGACCGCCGGCGAGCGCACCCGGCTGGAGGAGGTCCGCCGCACCGCCCGCGAGCGGCTCGCCGCGGCCCGGCTGGGCTGCGGGCAGGCCGCCCGGGCCCTCGACGAGGCGGGCGCGCTGACCCACGAGCAGCCCCTGCACGAGGAGGGCTGGCGGCTGCTGGCCCTCGCGCTGTGGGCCCGCGACCGCCAGGGCGACGCCCTGGCCTCGCTGCGGGAGGCCCGGAACGTCCTGGGCGAGGAGCTCGGCGTCGAACCCGGTCCCGCCCTGCTGGAACTGGAACAGGCCCTGCTCCACCAGCGCCTGGACGTACTCCGCCGGGCGACCGGAACGCCCGCGCCGGTCGTGGTGGCGCCCGCCGCGCCCGGCGTACGGCCCGAGGAGCAGGCGGTACGGGCCCGTGCCGACGGGGCTCCCGGGACGCCGACGGTCCTCGCCGCCGGCCGGCTCCTGGGCCGCGACGGGGAGCTGGCCGCGCTGGCCGGCGCCGCGGACCGGGCACGGGGAGGCCGCGCCCAGGTGGTCCTCGTCTCCGGTGAGCCCGGCATCGGCAAGTCGAGCCTCCTGGAAGCCGTCGTACACCAACTGCCCGAGCAGGGATGGCTGGTGGGTTCCGGCCACTGCCCGGAGACCGACGGCGCCCCGCCCGGCCGGGCCTGGTTCGACATGCTGCCGGGCCTGGCGCAGGACGCCCCGCCGGGCCCGTACGCCGACGAGCTCACCCCGCTCCTGGCACCGGGGACGGCGGGCGCCTCCGGTCAGCCCGACGGCAGCCCGGCCGGGCGGTTCCGCCTGCACCGGGCGCTGCTCGGCTGGCTCCGGGAGGCGGCGCTGCGGCGACCGCTGGCCGTCGTACTGGACGACCTGCACCGCGGCGATCAGGAGAGCGTCGAGCTGTTCCTGCTCTGCGCCGAGCGGCTGCGCGACGTACCGCTGCTCCTGGTGGGCTCGTACCGCACCGGTGAGGGCGATCTCACCGGTGCGCTGGCACGGCTGGCCGCCTGCTCGCCCGTACGGCTGGCGCTCGGCGGGCTGTCATCGGCGCAGGCCGAGGAGCTGCTGCGGCGCGGGGCGGCCGGTATGAGCGATCACGCGGCGGCGGCCCTGGCGGAGCGTGCCGGCGGCAACCCCTTCCACTTGCGGGAGAGTTCGCTCCTGCTGGCCGGCGAGGGAGAGGAGCAGGCACTCGCCCGCGTCCCGCAGGGGGTGCAGGAGGTGCTGCGGCGGCGGCTGGCGCTGCTCGCGCCGACCGTCACGGCCGGGCTGCGGCTGGCGGCCGTCGCCGGACGCGAGTCCCCCGTGGCCCTCCTCCTCCACGCCGCGGACAGCGGCGGCGAGCAGCTCCTCGACGCCCTGGACGCGGGCGTCACCGCCGGGCTGCTCACCGAACCCCGTCCGGGCACGGTACGTTTCACCCACGCCCTCGTACGGGACGCCCTGGAGGGTGACCTCACGCGCCTGCGGCTGGCCCGGATGCACTCCCGTCTGGGCAGGGCGCTGATCGCCCTCGGCTCGGACGACGTCGCCGCCACCGCCCACCACCTCCTGCGGGCGGCCGCCGTGGTGAGCGCCGACGCGGGTCCGGCGGTCCGTCACGCCCGCCTGGCCTGCGAGCAGGCGGTGCGGCGCTACGCCCCGCAGAATGCCGAGGCCCTGCTGGACGCGGCCCTCGCCCTGCTCGGCGACCATCCCGCCGCCTTCGCCGATCAGGACGCCGCCCTGCTGCGGGTGATGCTGCTGGGGCAGCTGGTGGACTGCCGGATCCGGATGGGGGCCGTGGTGCCGGCGCGCGAGGCACAGGAGCGGGCCGTAAGGATGGCCCGTTCGGAGGGTCGGCCCGATCTGCTGACCGCCGCGTACACCACCTGGACGGAGCCGACGCCCTGGCGCGTGCGCCCGTACGCGGCGTCGGACCCGCAGGCCGTCGCGGAGCTCGGGGAACTGCTGGCGGACCCGGGGCTGTCCGACGACCGGCGGTGCCTGCTCCTCGACCAGCTGGCCGACGCCCTCGACGACACCGATCCCCGCGCCGCGGCCGCGGCCCGGCAGGCCGTGGACCTCGCCCGCACCCTCGGGGAGCCCCGGCTGCGGGGCCTGACCCTCACCTCGCTGCTGCGCAAGGTCGACGTCGAACTCGACCCCGCCGCCTACCTGGAGCTGCACCGTGAACTCGCCGAGGTGGCCGAGGCCCAGGACAGCCCCGAGTACTCCTGGATGAGCGCCTACATCGCCGCCCGGATCGCCGCCGCCCGCAACGACCCGGCGGAGATGGAGCGCTGCCTCGTCGCCGCGGACCGGATCGCCCGTACGTACGAGCTGCAGGGCGCGTTCGCGGTGGGCAGGCTGCGCCACCCCATGGTGGCCATGGCGCGGGGGCGCTTCGAGGAGGCGGAGCAGGCCCTGGGGGCCGCGGTGGACGAGCTGCGGGCCCGCGGTGCGGTGGACCTCAGCGGTCTGGCCGCCCTGGGCGTCGGGTGCATGCGGCTGCAACAGGGCCGGCTGGCCGAGATGCTGCCCGTACTGCTCGCGGTGTGGGAGCGCTACGGGCCGCACAACGAGTCCCTCACCGCGCTCGCGCTGCTGGCCGCCGGCCGTCCCGAAGAGGCCCGGGAGGTCTTCGGGCAGCGCGTGCCGCTGCGGCGCGACTTCGCCTACCCCATCCTGTCCGGGCTGCGCGGGACCGCCGCCGTCGCCTTCGGCGACCGGGAGGCGGCCGAGGAGGTGTACGAGGACCTGCTGCCGCTGGAGGGGCTGGCGGGCGGCGCGAGCAGCCTCAGCCTCGTCTTCCGGCCGGTCGCCCAGACCCTGGGCGACCTGGCCCGGTTCCTGGACCGCCCCGAACGGGCCCGGCACCACTACCGCGAGGCCGCCCGGGTGGCGGCCGCGTGGGACTCCCCCCTGTGGAGGGAGGCCGCCCGGACCGGGCTCGCCTCCCTCTCACCCGGGCCCGCGTAGGGCGCCGCGGCCGTGACCCCTCACACGGCTCGCTCCGTGCAGACCAGCCGGTCCCGCTCGTCCCACGACTCGGCCAGTTCGGCCATGAACTCCGCCGCGCGGTCGAGGTACTCCTGCGGCGAGTCCGTCGTCAGCTGGAGGTCCACGAGCACCTCGTCGGTCTCGGCCGAGCACATCAGCCTGAGGTGGTCGCAGAGCTGGCGGACGGTCCCGCGGTGGTGGGTCTCCGCCGGGTCGGCGGGTGCCGCGGTGATCTCGGGGTTCACGCGGAAGACGCGGCGCAGGGCCGCCGCGTCCCGCCCGGCCCTCTCGGCGGCCTCGACGGCGACCGCCCACAGGCCCTGGAGGTAGGGCAGCGGCATCGACGCCGCGAGCCAGCCCTCGGCGCGCCGGCCGACCCGCTCCAGGGCGTACGGGGTGAAGCCGCCCAGCAGGACCGGCGGCCTCGGGGTCTGCACGGGCTTGGGCAGGACCGTCGACTCGGGGATCGTCCACAGGGGGCCTGTGTGGACGACCCGTTCGGAGCGCCATACGGCGTCGAGGACGTCGAGGGTCTCCTCCAGCCGCGCGCCGCGGCCCTGCCACGGCACGCCGGCGGCCGTGTACTCCTCGCGCATCCAGCCGAGCCCGATGCCCACGTCGAGGCGGCCGTGGCTGATCAGGTCGAGGGTGGTCAGCGCCCGGGCGAGGACGAGGGGCGGCTGCCAGAGCGCGTTGAGGGTGCTGCTGCCGAGGCGGACCCGTTCGGTGGCCGTGGCCGCCAGGCCCAGGGCGAGCAGCGGGTCGAGGTGGGTGGCGTAGCGGACGGGCATCTCCTTCCCGCCGGGATATCCCTCGGCGGGGGTGAGGGGTGCCAGGAGCCGGTCGGCCACCCAGAGGCTGTGGCAGCCCAGGGCTTCGAGCGCGGTGCACAGGGCGGCGGTGCGGTCGGGGTCGGCGAAGGGGCCGAACTGGGGGACGGAGAATCCGATGCGCATCGGTGCGGGTTCCTCTATCGGTACGGGACGGGTGCGGGGGCGGGCCGGATCAACCGGCGCGCGGGGAGGGGGCGGGGCGTCAGGCTCAGGCGCGTCGGCCGCCGCGGACCCGGTCGGTCTCCCGGCGGTACTGCCGCTGTCCGAGCAGCCGCCACAGCACCCGGGCCGGCAGGGGCAGCCGGGCCATGAACTCCTGGCGCTCCTGGGGCGAGCTGTCCTCCAGGATGGCGCCCAGGGCGATCATCAGGCGGTTCTTCGGCGTCTCGGCCAGCCCCCGCTCCCCCACCGCCTGCCACTGCCCCTCGTTCACGTGGAGCGCGACCAGCGGCATGACCTGCCGCTCCTCCTCGTCGAGGTGGGCGCACAGCTGCCGGTGGTGGCGGCGCAGCGCCTCGGCGAGCTCGTCGCGGTCGGCGGGCAGGGCCTGGTCCTGCCACCGGTCCATCAGGCCCCGGACCTCGGTGATCCCCTCGTCGAGCTCGCGGTGCTGCGCCTCCATCGCCAGGACCTGCTCGGCGTCGAGGTCCAGGTGGGGCAGGAGGACCGGCCAGAGCATCTCGTCCTCACCGGTGTGGTGGGCGTGCAGGCCGACGGCGTACTGCCGCCAGTGCTCGGCGAGGACGCGGGCGCGGGCGGTGTCCGCGGGGCGTACGTCCTGGACCAGCTCGGCCAGCAGGCGCGATTCGCGGCGGAACACCTGGTGGATCATCGCCATCTCGCGGGTGTAGGGGTGGACGGTGGACTCGGATGTGTGGTTCGACGTCATGGAACCCACTGTCCGGACCGTGGTTGCACCCCGCTTGCAGCCGACTTGCCCTGGTCGAGGACGCGTTGCCACGCGGACCGGGCCGGAGGGCGGGTGGGAGGCGGACTCAGGCAGAGACCGGCGTACGGGACAGGGCGGTGCGCAGCGCGTAGACGCCGAGCGCGCCGCCCGCGGCGAACCGCTGGGCGGTCATCACCCGGGGCCGGGCGGCCAGGAACCCCGACACCCGTGCCGCACCGAGCATGATCAGTGCGTTCACGGAGATTCCCACGACGATCTGCACCCCACCGAGCTGCAGCAGCTGCGCCCCGGCCGACCCCGCCTGCGGATCCAGGAACTGGGGCAGGAGAGCGGCGTACATGAGAGCGATCTTGGGGTTGAGCAGGTTGGTCAGGAGCCCCGTCGTGAACAGGCGGGCATCGGAGACGGGCGGCAGGTCCCGGGCCGGATCGAAGGGTGAGCGGCCGCCGGGCTTGAGCATGCCCCAGGCCAGGTGGGCCAGGTAGGCGGCTCCGGCGAGCTTGACCACCGTGAACGCCAGCGGCACGGCCGCGAACAGCGCGGACAGTCCGGCGGCCGCGGCCAGCAGGTAGCACACGAACCCCACGGCGGTCCCGCTCAGGCTGACCAGGCCCGCCCTGCGGCCCTGGGTCATCGCGCGGGAGGCGAGGTGGATCATGTTCGGTCCCGGGGTCAGGGCCATGCCCAGTTCGACCAGGGCCACTCCGCCCGCTGCGGCCAGACTGATCACTCTCGGCTCCCGGTGGTTCGCCCGGTATCCGGTACCCGGCGTCCACGGGACATGCGTTGATGACGGCGCCGCAGTGCCCGCGGAGCCCGTCTCAGGATACGGCCACGAGGCAGGATGGGCACATGTTTTCGACATATGCGGCGGGGTGATAACCATTCCCCGTGAAGCATGCGTGCCAGGAAGGGGCGTCATGAGATACGACCTGTCCGACCGCCTGGTGGTGGGGATCGCTTCCAGCGCCCTGTTCGACCTCACCGAGGGTGACGCCGTGTTCCGGGAGGAGGGGGAGGACGCCTACCGGGTGCATCAACAGGCCCATCTGGACGACGTCCTGGCCAAGGGCGTGGCCTTCCCCTTCGTCCGGCGCCTCCTGTCGTTGAACGATCTCGCGGCTCCGTCCGATCCCCTGGTCGAAGTCATCATCCTGTCCCGCAACGACCCGGACACCGGCATGCGCGTCATGCGTTCGATCGAAGCGCACGGCCTGCCCATCAGCCGGGCGGTCTTCCGGCAGGGCCGTCCGTCGTACCGGTTCATGCCGGCACTGAACATGTCGCTCTTCCTGTCGGCCAACGAGGCCGATGTCCGCGAGGCCGTGGCGCAGGGGCTGCCGGCGGGGCACGTGCTCGACACCGCACGCGTCGACGACGAGGCCGACCCCGAACTGCGCATCGCCTTCGACTTCGACGGAGTGCTGGCGGGAGACTCCGCCGAGCGCGTCTTCCAGAGCTCCGGCCTGGAGGAGTTCCGCGCGCACGAGGTGCGCAACGCGGCCACTCCCCACGACCCGGGCCCGCTGGGCGAGTTCCTCGCGGGCATCAACCGCATCCAGCGCCACGAGGAGGAGCAGCGGCGCAAGGATCCCGCCTATCGGCCGCGCCTGCGCGTGTCCCTGGTCACCGCTCGCGACGCCCCCGCGCACGAGCGTGCCGTGCGGAGCCTCGGGCAGTGGGGGCTGCGGGTCAACGACGCCTTCTTCCTCGGCGGCGTCGACAAGGCCGCCGTGATGAGCGCCCTGGACCCGCACATCTTCTTCGACGACCAGGTCTCGCACCTGAACGGCACCGCGCCGGCGACGCCCAGCGTCCACATCCCCTTCGGGGTCGTCAATACGCCTCCCGCGGGGCCCTCGTAGGCGTGCCCGCCCCGCGTTCCCTCTGCCCTGCGCCACACCGGTCGGAGCGGCCGACACCGCGCGCCACAGGACGAGTCGAGAACCCGTCGGGAACCGCGCACCCCCCTGCGCGGCCCGGAGGGCCGGTGCGAGGATGAACTCGCCATGACACCAGGCCACTGTTTACGAGCCGTACGGGCTGCGATGTTCGCAGCCGTCTGCGTGCTGCTCGCGGCCGTCGGCCACGTGCTCATGTCCGGCACGGACGTGCCCTGGTGGGCCGTGTCCGCAGCGTTCGCCGGCACGGCGGCCGCGGCCTGGTGCCTCGCGCGCCGTGAACGCGGTCCGCTCACCGTGATCGGGGCGACGGTCGCCGTCCAGGCCGTGCTCCACTCGGGCTTCTCCCTGGCCCAGTCGGTCCTGCACCCGCCACTGCCGTCCGGCACGCCGTTCGCCCGCCGATGGGCCGCGTACCTGATGTGCGCGGACGCCGCGGGGGCGGCGCCGTCCGCCCCGGACGTCGCCGCGCACGCCCCGCACGGCATGAGCGATATGCCCGGCATGACTGGGATGCATGACATGCCGGTCATGCCGGGCATGGTCGATGCCGCGTCCGCTGCCGCCGGCACCCCCGTGCCCCCTGGCGGCCACGACATGGCCGGCATGTCGCCGACGGGGATGCTCGCGGCCCACTTGCTGGCCGCGCTGCTGTGCGGCCTGTGGCTGGCCCACGGCGAGCGGGGCGCCTTCCGCCTCCTGCGCGCCGTCGCGGGCCGGCTCTGGACGCCGCTGCGGCTCCTCCTCGCCCTCGCCCCCGTTCCCGCCGCGCCGCGCATCCGCGTGCGCCGGGTACGGCGCGACCGCGCGCTCCCGCAGCTGTTCCTCGTCCACGCCATCACCTCACGGGGTCCGCCGACGGGAACCGCTGTCCTGTGACAGCCGGCTCCCCGAGCGGGCGCTGACGGCCCTTCCGCCGCCCGCCGCCCCTCGGGCATCGGCCATGCCCTCCGGCCGGCCGTACCCCCTTCACCGGCCCCGCCGTGCGCGGAGCCGGACACCTTGCCCCTAAGGACCTGTGGCGATGACTCCTGCCCTGCACACCCAGCCCCGTCCCGCCGGCGAAAGGCCGGCCCGGCACACCCCGGACTCCGACGCGGAGGTGACCCGACTGGCCCTCGCCGCGCGCGACGGCGACCCCGCGAAGGCGGACCGGTTCGTCCGCGCGCTGCACCGCGACGTCTGGCGTTACGTGGCGTACCTCAGCGCGGACCGCCAAGCGGCCGACGACCTGACCCAGGACGTGTTCCTGCGCGCGCTGGCCGCGCTCCCCCGGTTCGAAGGCCGCTCCTGCGCCCGCACCTGGATCCTGTCCATCGCCCGGCGCACCGTCGTCGACAGCGTGCGCCACGCCGCCGCCCGCCCGCGCGTGTCGGACCGGTACGACTGGCAGACCGCCGCCGAACAGAGCCAGCCGTACGGCCTTCCCGGCTTCGACGACGGCGTCGCCCTCGCGGAGCTCCTGGCCGCGATCCCGGCCGAACGCCGCGAGGCCTTCGTCCTCACCCAGCTCCTCGGCCTCCCCTACGCCGACGCCGCCGTGGCGCTCGGCTGCCCCATCGGCACGGTCCGCTCCCGCGTGGCCCGCGCCCGCACCTCGCTGATCGCCCTGCTGACGGACACCGAACCGCCCGTGGCACTGCCGCGGCAGCCGCCCCTGGACCACCCGCGGCGCAGCTCTCCGACGGCCCCCGCGCCCGCACCCGCCCCCTCCCTGGTCTGACCGGCCGGTGACGCACGGGAGGGGCCGGCCCCGGCCTGCACCGGCCGGCCCCTCCTCCTGCGGCCGTCGCGCGCCGGCTCAGTACGATGGACCGCCATCACCGGCGGACGGGCGCCGGATCCACAGGAGGTCGACGGGTGAACGTGAGCGACGGGGGCGGTGACGACCGGCAGTCCCGCAGACGCGGGCAGGGCGAGTTGGAGGTCCAGGTGCTGGCGGCCCTCGGCGGGGCCGGCGAACCGGTCACCGCGGCCTGGGTCCAGGAGCGGATCGGCGGGGGTATCGCCTACACGACCGTCATGACCATCCTGACCCGCCTGCAGGCCAAGGGTGCCGTCGCGCGCGAGCGCGTGGGGCGGTCGTTCCGGTGGACGCCCGTCGCCGACGGCTCCGGGCTGGCGGCGATCCGGATGCGGAAGGTGCTCGACGGCGAGGCGGACCGGGAGGCGGTCCTGACCAGCTTCGTCACCGCGCTGCCCGCGGGGGACGAGCAGCTGTTGCGCGATCTGCTGGCCCAGGCGGACGGGGAGGGGGAGGACTGACGCCATGGGGGTCTTCGTCTTCCTGCCGCTCGTCCTCCCCTTCACCGCCTGGCCGATCGCCCGCCTCGCCGAACAGCACCTGCACCCGCGTACCGCCACCCTGCTCCTGACCGCCATCGCCGCGGTGCTGGCCTGTTGCAGCACCCTGTGCCTGGGCCTGGTCATGGTGGTCGGCACCGCGCAGCTCCCGGGCAACCCGCTGCCGGACGGCTGGTCCGACCCGGAGGTGCGCGACGCCCTCCGGTACGACGAAGTCGCCGGCCGGCTGGCCATCCCGGTCCTGCTCACCGTGCTGGCGTCCTGCGCGGGCACCGCGTGGCGGCACCGCCGGGTGCACCGCGACGCCGGGGCGGCGCTGGGCACGGCGCGCCCCGGTCCCGTGGTGGTCCTGCGGGACGACGCGCCGTACGCGTACGCCCTCCCCGGCCGGCCCGGCCGGGTGGTGGCGAGCACCGGCATGCTGTCGGCCCTCACCTCCCGTGAGCGCAGGGCCCTGTTCGCCCATGAGCGCGCCCATCTGGCGGGCCGCCACGACCGGGTGCTGCTGACCGTGCGGTTGGCGGCGCGGGCCCATCCGTTCCTCCGGCCCCTGCGTACGGCGGTCACGTACACGGCGGAGCGGTGGGCGGACGAGGAGGCCGCCGCGCACGTCGGCAGCCGCAAGACGGTGGCGCGTGCCATCGGGAAGGCCGCGCTGGTCTCGCGCGGCACGCCGACGCCCGGGCTGACCCGGTTCGCGGCGGCGGGCCCCGTTCCCCGGCGCGTGGCCGCCCTGCTCGCCCCCGCGCCGGCGGGCCGCGCCTGGCCGCCCGTCTTCACCGCGGTCGGACTCGCCGTGTGGACGGCCGCGGGGGGTGCGACGGTCTCGGCGCTCTCCTCGGCCAACTCGGCCGTCACGCTCTACCTCGTCCTGCACGCCGCCACGTTCTCGGCCTGACCGCAGGTCACCGGCACCACCGCCCACGGGCGTTCCCCAGGCCCGGGGGCGTTCCGGCGCCCCTGCGCCCGGCCGGCCGCACGGCTGCGGACGAGGGTCCCGCTCCTGCGTGGGATGATCGACTGCGTCCGCGAGCGAGGCGGACGGTGCGAACACGGGGGGCTTGCGAGGGTGTGGGACCGGCTGCGCTATTGGTTCGACGGCACGATGGACCGCGGGGTCTCCGCCCTGATGGCGTGGCTGGCACTCGCCTCGGCCGCGCTGATCACCGTGGTCACCACGCTGGTGGTGCTGCTCACCGACGGGGACACGGAGGCCAACGGCGGCTGGGCCGGCGTGGCCTGGATGAGCCTGCTGCGCACGCTCGACCCCGGCACCATGGGCGGCGATGACGGCGGACCGGTCTTCCTCGCGCTGATGCTGTCCGTCACCCTCGGCGGCATCTTCATCGTCAGCGCGCTCATCGGCGTGCTGACCACCGGCCTGGAGGCCCGGCTCCAGCGGCTGCGCAAGGGCCGCTCGCGCATCATCGAGCGCGACCACACCATCCTGCTCGGCTGGTCGGAGCAGGTCTTCACGGTGGTCGCCGAGCTGGTCGAGGCCAACCAGAGCGAGCGGCGTTCGTGCGTGGTCGTCCTGGCCGACCGAGACAAGGTCGACATGGAGGAGCAGATCCGGCTGCGCGTGCCCGAGACGGGGCAGACGCGCGTCATCTGCCGTTCGGGCAGCCCGCTCAAGCGTGAGGACCTGGAGCTGGTCAGCCCGGACACCGCCAAGTCGATCATGGTGTTGCCGCCCACGGGTGACGACCGCGACACCAACGTCATCAAGACGCTGCTCCTGCTCAACAACCGCACGTGGAACAGCCCCCGGCCCCAGGTCGTGGCCGCCGTCCAGGACTCGGACAACCTGGCCGTGGCCCGCCTGGCGGCGGGCGGCAGCGCCCTGGTCATCGACGCCGACGACTTCGCCGTGCGGCTCGTGGTGCAGTCCCACCGGCAGACCGGCCTCTCCACCGTCTGCGACGAACTGCTCAGCTTCTTCGGCAACGAGATCTACATGCGCCGCGAGCCCGCCCTGACCGGGACGACGTACGGCGAGGCGCTCAGCCGTTACGAACTCGGCGTCCCCATCGGGATCCACCGGAGGGACGGCGGCACCCGGGTCAATCCCGCCATGGACACCGTGATCGGCCCCGAAGACAGCATGATCGTGATCGCCGAGGACGACCTGCTCATCAGACTGACCGACGACCGGCCCGACGTCCTCTCCTCGGCCGTGGTCTCCACGCCCGGCCGGGCGGCCGTACCGGACCGCACCCTGATGATCGGGTGGAACTCCCGCGCACCGAAGATCATCGGCCTGCTCGACCAACTGGTCAGGGAGGGCTCGGTCATCGACGTCGCCGCGCCCCGCCGCCCGGACGAGGCCCTGGAGGCCGAGCGCGACAACCTCACCGTGGGCCACAAGACCTGCGAGCCGACCAGCCGGCGGTCCCTGGAGTCCCTGGATCTCGGCGGCTACCAGCACATCATCGTCCTCTCGGACGAGAGCGTCGATCCCGATCTCGCCGACGACCGGACCCTGGTCACCCTCCTCCACCTGCGCGACATCGAAGTGGGGCTGGGTGACCCGTACTCGATCGTCACCGAGATGAACGACGACGCCAACCGGGAGGTGGCCCAGGTCACCAAGGCCGACGACTTCATCGTCAGCACCAAGCTGATCTGCCTCCTGCTGACCCAACTCGCCGAGAACGGAGCCCTGTACGAGGTCCTGGCGGACCTGTTCGACCCCGCGGGCTCCGAGATCTACCTCAAGCCCGCCGGGGACTACCTGCGCGCGGGCGCCGAGGCGAACTTCGCCACCGTCGTCGAGGCCGCCCGCCGGCGGGGCGAGACCGCCATCGGCTACCGCGTCGCGGGCCACGGCGACCGGGCCCCGCGCTACGGCGTCCGCCTCAATCCCTCCAGGTCCGATCCGCTCGTGCTGGCCGAGGCCGACCACGTCATCGTGCTGGCCGAGAACTGACCTGATCCGGCCGGGTCCTGCCGGCGGAGGTGCGCCGGGCCGTCAGGACTCGTCCTCGTCGCCTTCGAGGAAGTCGCCGATCTCGTCGACGGCTTCGGCGGCCACCATGCCGCCGACCACACCGACGGCGAGGCCGGCGGCACCCGCCGCGACCGCCGTACCGATGCCGGGGCCGGAGCGGTGGTGGCCGCCGTGGCCGTGGTCGCCCTCGTGCGGGTCGTGGCCGCCGTGCGCGTACGGGCCGTGGACCGCCGCCGCCCGGGCGGTGCGGGACGCGACCAGGGCACGGATCCAGGCGTCGACCTCGGCGTTCCAGTCCGTGCGGGCTGCCTGGTCGTGGTGAACGGTGTGGCGGGCGAGGGCGTCGCGCCCCTCGGAGAAGAGGCCGCCGCGCTTGTCGGCCTCCAGGACCACGTCCATGCCGGCCGGGTGGGCGAGGAAGGTGACCTCGATCTCGCCGACCTGGTGGGCGTACTGCGGCGCGGGGCTGAGCTCGATCTCCTGGTAGAAGGGCAGCTGCTGGCCGGTGCCGCCGATGCGCCCGTACTCCAGGTCGGCGGACTTGAAGCCGAACCCGAGCTGCCCCAGGGCCTCCAGGACAGCTTCCTGGACGGGGAGGGGGCGCACGGCGAGCGCGTCGAGGTCGCCCTTGTCCTTGGCGCCTGCCACGCCGAGTTCCGTCCGCACGCCGAGGACGATGCCGAGCGGCCGGCCGTGCAGCTCGGTGACGGGGGTCTCCCAGGGGAGGGTGACCGCGAACGGCACGCTGCGCCGCTCGCCCTCGCGGAGGCGGAAGCCGCCGCCCACGGTGAAGCGCTCGAAGACGACGGCGCCGTCGCGCTCGCCGTGGCCGGTCTCGGCCTCGACACGGGCGACGAGTTCGAGCGTGATGTGCTCGATCTCGAAGTCGGCCCGGCCGCCGGTGAGCCGGACCTCGCCCGACAGGCTGCCGCCGGGCACGGCGCTCACGGGATCGAGGACCGTGTCGACGGCGGGGCCGCCGACGCCGATCGAGCCGAGCAGTCGCTTGAACACCATGGCGGCGCTCACTCCTTCAGTCAACGAAGATCATCAGTGCTGAAATCTACACGGCTGTAGAAGTACATGAGCGGCGGGTCCGCCGCAAACCGCCGACACCGCAACGGTCCGGCGGCGAGCGGGAACCCCTCATCGCTTTACTTGCCCTTTACCCAAAGGTTGCGGATACTGTCGGCGACCGAACAGCAGACCGGGCCGTCGGCCCGCCGAGAGCGAACGGAGCAGCAGACCCGCAATGGGTGAACCTCCCAGTCCCTGCCGTGCCACGACCTGCCCGAAGATCAACGAGCCGGGAGCGGGGGTGGCGCGGTGACCGAGATCCTGTTGCTGCTCGTCGCGTTCGCGCTGACGCTGGCCTGCGCCGTCTTCGTGGCCGCCGAGTTCTCCTTGACCACGGTCGAGCGCAGCGAGCTCGACCGAGCCGTCGAAGCCGGTGAACGGGGTGCCGAGGGCGCCCTCAAGGCCGCGAAGCGGCTCACCTTCCAGCTGTCCGGGGCACAGCTCGGCATCACGGTGACCTCCCTGGTCATCGGCATGCTCGCGGAGCCGTCCGCGTCCGTGCTGCTGCGCGGCCCCCTGGAAGCCGCCGGCCTGCCGTCGGGCGCGGTGCCGGCCACCGCGACCCTCCTCGGCGTGGCGCTGTCGACCCTCGTGCTCATGGTGGTCGGCGAACTGGTCCCGAAGAACTGGGCGATCTCCCGGCCGCTGGCCGTCGCCAAGGTCGTCGCGGGCCCGCAGCGCGCCTTCACGGCCGCCTTCGCACCGCTCATCCGGCACCTGAACGGCACGGCCAACCGCCTGGTGCGCCGCTTCGGCCTGGAGCCGGCCGAGGAGCTGGCCTCCGCCCGTACGGCGGAGGAACTCGTCGCGCTGGCCCGGCACTCGGCCCGGGAGGGCGCCCTGGAGGCCGATGCGGCCGAGCTGTTCGTCCGTACGCTCGGGCTGGGCGACCTGACCGCCGAGAACGTCATGACCCCGCGCGTGGACGTACAGGCCCTGGAGGCCCACGCCACCGCCGCCGACGCCGCGAACCTGACGCTGGCCACCGGCCTGTCCCGCTTCCCCGTGTACCGGGACACGCTGGACGAGGTCATCGGCACCCTGCACGTGCGCGACGTCCTGGCCCTCGACGAGGACGAGCGGGGCCTGACCCCCGTCACCGGGCTCATGACTCCCCCGCTGCTGGTCCCGCACTCCCTCGCCGTCGACACCCTGCTGCGCCGGCTGCGCGAGGCGCGGACCATGGCCGTCGTCATCGACGAGTACGGTGGCACCGCCGGCGTCGCGACCGTGGAGGACGTCGTCGAGGAGGTCGTGGGCGAGGTCCGCGACGAGCACGACCCGAGCGAGGTCCCCGATCTGGCCGCGTGCGGGCCGTCGGCGGACGGGCGCGCGGTCTGGGAGGCCGACGGCAGCGTCCGCACGGACCGGCTGGAGGAGATCGGCTTCACCGTCCCCGAAGGCCCGTACGAGACCCTGGCCGGCCTCGTCGCCACCCGCCTGGAGCGCATTCCCGTGGAGGACGACCGCGTCGAGGTCGAGGGCTGGCAGCTCGCGGTCCTGCGGACGGAGCACCACCGCGCCGACCGGGTGCGGATCACCGCGCCCGCGCCCGCCGGCGCCGACACCGCACAGACCGCGGAGGAGAACCGGTGACCACGCTCCAGCTGCTGATCGGCGCCCTGACCCTGGTCACCAACGCCTTCTTCGTCGGCGCCGAGTTCGCGCTGATCTCCGTACGCCGCAGCCAGATCGAGCCGGAGGCCCTCAAGGGCAGCCGGCGGGCGCAGACGACGCTCTGGGCCCTGGAGCACCTCTCGGCGATGCTGGCCACCGCCCAGCTCGGCATCACCGTCTCCTCGCTGGTCCTCGGCGCCGTCGCCGAACCGGCCATCGCACACCTGCTGGAGCCGCCCTTCGAGGCGATCGGCGTACCCGGGGCACTGATCCACCCCGTCGCCTTCGTGATCGCGCTGGCCCTGGCGACCTATCTGCACATGCTGATCGGCGAGATGGTCCCGAAGAACGTCGCGCTCGCCGCCCCGGCGCCGACCGCGCTGTTCCTCGGCCCGCCGCTGGTCGCCCTCACCCGTGCCCTGCGCCCGGTCGTCTTCGGCGTCAACGCCTTCGCCAACGCCCTGCTGCGGCTGCTGAAGGTGGAACCGAAGGACGAGGTCTCCGCCGTCTTCACCGACGACGGACTCGCCCGCCTGGTCAAGGACTCCCAGGACGCCGGACTCATCGGCCCCGAGGGCGGCGCACGCCTGCGCGACGCCCTGGAACTCGGCACCCGCACCGTCGGCGAGATCATGATCCCGCGGGCCGGATTCGTCACCGTGGACCGGGGCGTCACCCCGCGCGGACTGGAGCGGACCGCCGCCGCACACGGCTTCTCCCGTCTGGTGGTCACCGGTCCGGAAGACGTGGTCCTGGGCTTCCTGCACATCAAGGACGCCCTGGGCGCGGCCGACCGGGCCGCGCCCTTCCCGTCCGGCGCGCTCCACACGGTCACCACGGTGGCGCTGCGCACCCCGCTGGACGACACCATGACCGCCATGCGCGACGCCGGCACCCACCTCGCCGCCGTCACGGACACCCGGGGCGCGGTCGTCGGCTTCGTCACCATGGAGGACGTACTGGAGGAGCTGGTGGGCGAAGCCGACTGAGCCGGCGCCGGGTCCCTCAGCGGTCCCGGTCGTAGGCGTGGAACCCCCGGCCCGCCTTGCGGCCCAGCAGCCCCGCCTGCACCATCCGCATCAGCAGCGGGGGCGGCGCGTAGAGGGGTTCCTTGAACTCGTCGTAGAGGGACTGCGCGATCGCGGCGACCGTGTCGAGGCCGATGAGGTCGGCGAGCTTCAGCGGGCCCATGGGATGGGCGCAGCCGCGTTCCATGCCCGCGTCGATGTCGGCCGGGGTGGCGAAGCCCGACTCGGCCATGCGGACCGCCGACAGCAGGTAGGGGACGAGGAGGGCGTTGACGACGAATCCGGCCCGGTCCTTCGACCGGATCGTCGTCTTGCCCAGCAACTCGCGGGCGAAGGCCTCCACCGTCTCCACGGTCTCCCGGGAGGTGTGCAGCGAGGAGACGACCTCGACCAGCGGCAGGACGGGCACCGGGTTGAAGAAGTGGAGGCCCACGACCCGGTCGGCGCGCCCGGTGGCCATGCCCAGGCGCATGACGGGCAGCGAGGAGGTGTTCGTCGCCAGGATCGCCCCCCGGTCCTCGACGATCTTGTCCAGGGCCGCGAAGGTCTCGGTCTTGACGTCCGCGTCCTCGGTCACCGCCTCGATGACGAGCTGCCGGTCGGCGAGGTCGTCGAGGCTGCCGGTGAAGACGAGGCGGGTCAGCGCGTCCTCGGCCGAGATCCGGTCCAGCTTGCCCCGCTGGACGGCGCGCTCCAGGGAGACGGCCACCCGTTCGCGGGATGCCCGGGCGGCGTCGGCGTCGGCCTCGCACACGACGGTGTCGAGTCCGGCGCGGGCACAGACCTCGGCGATGCCGGCGCCCATCTGTCCGCCGCCGACGATCCCGACCCTGCGGACGGCGGTGCTCATGCGTGTGCCTCCGGAATGCGCACGAGGTGGCGGGTGTAGGCGTCAGGGGTGAAGAAGAGCGGGAGTTCACCGGCGAGGGCGGTGCGCTCGAACAGCTCCCGCACGTCGTCGACGGCGGCCCAGGGGTGTTGGGCGCCGAGTGCGGCGAGCTCCTCGTCGAGGATCCGCAGCACCGTGTCGCGGTCGATGGCCCGGTGGCGCAGCCACTGCCAGATCTGCACGCGGGCGATCTCCGCGGTGGCGGCGCCCTCCATGCGTCCGTCGAGGGCCACGGCCCCCTGACCGCGCAGCCAGGCGTCGAAGTACCGCAGCGCGACGGCGATGCCGGTGCGTACGCCCTGCTCGGTGGGCGGGCCGCTGGTCCGCCGTACGGAGAGCAGGTCCGCGGCCGCGACCTGCACGTCCTCCCGCGTGCGGTCCAGCTGGTGCGGGCGCCCGGCCAGGACTCCGTCGAAGACCTCCCGGCAGACGGGGACCAGGCCGGGATGGGCGACCCAGGACCCGTCGAACCCGTCCTCGGCCTCGCGCTCCTTGTCCAGGCGCACCGCGGCCAGGGCCGCGTCGTTCGCCTCGGGGTCCTTGCCCGGGAGGTGCGCGGCCATGCCTCCGATGGCGTGGGCGCCGCGCTTGTGGCAGGTGCGGACGAGGAGTTCGGTGCAGGCCCGCAGGAAGGGCGCCGTCATGGTGACGCGTGCCCGGTCGGGGAGCTGGAAGTCGGTGCGGTGGCCGAAGGTCTTGATCAGGCTGAAGAGGTAGTCCCGGCGTCCCGCGTTGAGGCCGGCGGAGTGCTCGCGCAGCTCGTAGAGGATCTCCTCCATCTCGAACGCGGCGGTGATCGTCTCGATGAGGACCGTGGCGCGGACGGTGCCGCGGTCGATGCCGAGGAGGTCCTGGGCGAGGACGAAGACGTCGTTCCAGAGCCGGGCCTCGTAGCGGTTCTCCAGCTTGGGCAGGTAGAAGTACGGGCCGCGCCCGGCGTCGATCTGCCGTTGCGCGCAGTGGAAGGAGTACAGCCCGAAGTCGACGAGCGAAGCGGGTACGGGACGGCCTCCGAACTCCAGGTGCTCTTCCAGGAGGTGCCAGCCCCGGGGCCGGACCACGAGGGTGGGCAGCTGTTCGCCGAGGCGGTACTCCTTGCCCTCGGGCGCGGTGAAGTCGATCCGTCGCCGGGTGGCGTCGAGGAGGTTCAGCTGGCCGCCGACGATGTTGGTCCAGGTGGGTGCGGTGGCGTCCTCGAAGTCGGCCATCCAGACCTGGGCACCGGAGTTGAGGGCGTCGACCGTCGTGCGCCGCTCGGGCGGGCCGGTGATCTCCACCCGCCGGTCCTCCAGGCCCGGGGCGGGCGGGGCCACGCGCCACGTGGGGTCGGCGCGGACGGCGGAGGTGGCGATCGGGAAGTCCAGGGGGGATCCGGTGGCGATCCGGATCGCCTGGCGGCGGCGCTCCTTGAGCAGCAGCCGGCGGCGCTCGCCGAACGCCTCGGCCAGGCGGCCGACGAAGGCGAGTGCTTCCGCGGTGAGGATCTCCTCGTGGCGGGCGCCCGGTGCCGCGAGGACCCGGACCCGGTGCGTGGTGGCGGTGGTGGTCATGCCGTCTCCTGAGAGGGGGTGGACGGGGGCCGGACGGGCAGGGCCGTCCGGCTCGCTGCGACGCGGAGCTCCGGCCGGGGGCGGCCGGCGCGGGCGGGGCGCCTCAGTGGAACTGCTCCTCTTCCGTGGAGCCGGTGAGGGCGGTGGTGGAGGAGGCGGGGTTGACGGCGGTGGAGACGAGGTCGAAGTAGCCGGTGCCGACCTCGCGCTGGTGCCTGACGGCGGTGAAGCCGTGCTGCTGGGCGGCGAACTCGCGCTCCTGGAGGTCGACGTAGGCGGTCATGCCGTGTTCGGCGTAGCCGCGGGCGAGGTCGAACATGCCGTGGTTGAGGGAGTGGAACCCGGCCAGGGTGATGAACTGGAACCTGTAGCCCATGGCGCCGAGTTCGCGCTGGAACTTGGCGATCTGGTCGTCGTCCAGGGCGGCCTTCCAGTTGAAGGAGGGCGAGCAGTTGTAGGCCAGCATCTGGTCCGGGTACCGCGCGTGGACGGCCTCGGCGAACTCGCGGGCCTGGGCGAGGTCGGGGGTGCCGGTCTCGACCCAGATGAGGTCGGCGTAGGGGGCGTAGGCCAGGCCGCGGGCGATGACGGGAGCCATGCCGTTGCGGACGTGGTAGAAGCCCTCGGCGGTGCGCTCGCCCGTGCAGAACTCGGCGTCGCGCTCGTCCACGTCGCTGGTCAGCAGGGTCGCCGCGAGGGCGTCCGTGCGGGCGATGACCAGGGTGGGGGTGTCGGCGATGTCGGCGGCGAGGCGGGCCGCGTTGAGGGTGCGGACGTGCTGGGAGGTGGGGACGAGGACCTTGCCGCCGAGGTGGCCGCACTTCTTCTCGGAGGCGAGCTGGTCCTCGTAGTGGATGCCCGCGGCGCCGGCCGCGATCATCGCTTTGGTCAGCTCGAAGGCGTTCAGGGGACCGCCGAAGCCGGCCTCGGCGTCGGCGACGATCGGGGCCAGCCAGTCCGTGGTGTCCGCGCCGCCCTCGGCGGTGGCGATCTGGTCGGCGCGCAGCAGCGCGTTGTTGATCCGACGGACCACCTGCGGGACGGAGTTGACCGGGTAGAGGGACTGGTCGGGGTAGGTGTGGCCGGACTGGTTGGCGTCGGCGGCGACCTGCCAGCCGGACAGGTAGACCGCCTGGAGGCCGGCCCGCACCTGCTGGACCGCCTGGCCGCCGGTGAGCGCGCCGAGGGCGTGGACGTAGTCCAGGTCGTGGAGCTGTCGCCACAGCCGTTCGGCGCCGCGCCGGGCGAGGGTGTGCTCTTCGCGGACGCTGCCGGAGAGCCGGACCACGTCCTCGGCGGTGTAGGTGCGCTCGATGCCCGCCCAGCGGGGGTCCGTGGCCCAGCGCCGCTTGAGCTGCTCGGCCGCCGCCGTCGTGTTGGTGTCTGCCATGACCGTCACCGTCTCCGTGAGTCGCTCGGTCTGCCAACCTCCCGTCCCTTGCGGCGGGATATTGGCACTGTGTGCCGAGAATGTGGGTTGCGGCCGCCGGCCCCACCTGAGGAGGAGCTGAGCGATGCTGCAGGTCGGCCAGCTTGGACTGCCAGGAACTCCGACGTCAGAGCATGAATCGGGCCCAGCGTGTCGGCCTGGGCCGCCGGGGTCCGGCGGGCCGCACGACAGACTCTGACAGCGGCACGCAGTGCCATCAATGAGGTACACATGCCAAGTTCTGCGAATCTTCCGCGGCAGATTTGCCAAGCTTGCGAAGGGGGGAGACGCAAGGATCATGCGTAGCCTGGAGCCGATCGAGGCTGAGGAGTCCAGGTGGGCAAGACGTACGCGGGTGCGCGGCTGCGGCGGCTGCGTGAGGAGCGCCGGATGAGCCAGGCCGAGCTGGCCCGTGTCCTGGCCATCTCCCCCAGCTACCTGAACCAGATGGAGCACGACTCCCGGCCCCTCACCGTGCCCGTCCTGCTGCGGCTCACCGAGGCGTTCGGAGTGGATCCGGGCTTCTTCTCGGAACGCGACACCAGCCGTCTCGTCGCGGACCTGCGCGAGGCCCTGGCGGGCGAGCTCGCCGAGGCCCGCGTCTCCGCCTCCGACCTCGCCGAACTCGCCACCCGCATGCCCGCGGTGGCCTCCGTCCTGCTGGACCTCGGCCGGCGCGGCCAGCTCCTGGCCGAACGGCTGGCGGACACCACGGACGGCCGGGACGGCGGCCCGGCCGCACCGCGCTCACCGCACGAGGAGATCCGCGAGTTCTTCTACCGCCGCCAGAACTACCTCCACGACACCGACCTCGCCGCCGAGGGCCTCGCCCGCAAGATGGGGATCCGCCCCGGAGAGGTCGTCCGCGTGCTCGCGGACCGCCTCGCCGAGCGCCACGGGATCCGCCTCGCGTCCGGCTCGGACCGCCTCCACCACTTCGACGGCGCGGCCGGCGTCCTGTACCTGTCCAGCCGGCTCCGTCCCGGCCAGCAGGCCTTCCGCATGGCCACCCAGCTCGCCCTGCTCGAGTACGACGAGGAGCTGGACCGGCTCGCCACCGAGGACTTCGCACCCGGCTCCCCCGCCCACGGCCTGGCACGGATCGGCATCGCCAACTACTTCGCGGCCGCGCTGGTCCTCCCCTACAGCGCCTTCCACACGGCGGCCGAGGAGTTCCGCTACGACATCGAGCGCCTCACCGACCACTTCGGCCTCGGCTACGAGACCGTCTGCCACCGCCTCAGCACCCTGCAACGCCCGAGGCTGCGCGGGGTCCCGTTCTCCTTCGTCCGGGTCGACCGGGCCGGGAACCTCTCCAAGCGGCAGTCCGCGACCGGATTCCACTTCTCCCGTGCGGGCGGTACCTGCCCACTGTGGAACGTGTACGAGGCCTTCGCCGCGCCCAGCCGGATCCACGTCCAGGTCGCCGCCATGCCCGACGGACAGCGCTACCTGTGGACCGCCCGGGCCGTGACCCGCCACCGCGGCGGCTGGGGCGAGCCCGGCAAGACCTTCGCCATCGGCCTGGGCTGCGAGATCCGCCACGCGCCCCGGCTCGTCTACTCCGACGGCCTCGACCTGGACAACGCCTCCGCCGCCACCCCCATCGGCATGGGCTGCCGGCTCTGCGAACGCCTCGACTGCCCCCAGCGCGCCGTCCCGCCCCTGGGCCGGACCCTGACCGTCGACGAGAACAGCAGCACCTTCATCCCCTACCCCGTGGCCCGGGACCGCGGCTGAGCCGCACGTCCCCCACGGCCGCCCGGCCCGCGGCGGAGCCCTGCCGCCCCGGACGTCCGGGGCGGCAGGGCTCGGTGCGCGACGGTCAGGCGTGGTCGCCGGTGAGGGCGGCGCGGACCTCACGGGCAGCGGCCACCAGGTGCTCCAGGGAGGCACGCGTCTCGGCCCAGCCGCGGGTCTTCAGGCCGCAGTCGGGGTTGACCCACAGCCTCTCGGCCGGGATCGCCTCCAGCCCCCTGCGCAGCAGACCGGCCGCCTCCGCGACGCCGGGGACGCGCGGGGAGTGGATGTCCCAGACGCCGGGACCCGCCTCGCGGGGGTAGCCGTGGGCCGCCAGTTCGCGGGCGACCTGCATGTGGGAGCGGGCCGCCTCCAGGCTGATGACGTCGGCGTCGAGGTCGTCGATGGCCTGGACGATGTCGCCGAACTCGGCGTAGCACATGTGGGTGTGGATCTGGGTGTCCGGCCGGACACCGGAGGTGGTGAGGCGGAAGGCCTCGGTGGCCCAGGCGAGGTAGTCGGCGCGGTCGGCCGATCGCAGCGGCAGCGTTTCGCGGAGGGCGGGCTCGTCCACCTGGATCACCGCGGTCCCGGCCGCCTCGAGGTCGGCCACCTCGTCCCGCAGGGCGAGCGCGACCTGGCGGGCGGTGTCGCCGAGCGGCTGGTCGTCGCGTACGAAGGACCAGGCGAGCATGGTGACCGGCCCGGTGAGCATGCCCTTGACCGGCCTGGCCGTCAGGGACTGGGCGTACGAGGTCCAGCGGACGGTCATCGGCGCGGGCCGCGAGATGTCCCCGGCCAGCACCGGCGGGCGGACGTAGCGCGTGCCGTAGGACTGCACCCAGCCGTGGCGGGTGGCCAGGCAGCCGGTGAGCTGTTCGGCGAAGTACTGCACCATGTCGTTGCGTTCGGGCTCGCCGTGCACCAGGACGTCGAGCCCGGCCTTCTCCTGGAAGGAGACCACTTCCTCGATCTCGCTCCTGATGCGCGCCTCGTACCCGGCCGTGTCGATCCGTCCGGCCCGCAGGTCCGCGCGGGCCGTGCGCAGCTCGTCGGTCTGCGGGAAGGACCCGATCGTGGTGGTCGGCAGCAACGGCAGGCCCAGGTGGGCCCGCTGGGCGGCGCTGCGCTCGGTGTACGGCTGGGCGCGGCGGGCGTCGGCGGCGGTGACGGCCGCGGTGCGGGTGCGGACGGCGGGGTCGTGGGTCAGGGGGGAGGCCGCCCGGGAGGCGAGGGCGGCCCGGTTGGCGGAGAGTTCTCCGGCCACCGCGGCGGTGCCGGACCCGAGGCCCTTCGCCAGGGTGGCGATCTCGGCGGTCTTCTGCCGGGCGAAGGCCAGCCAGCGCAGGATCTGCGGGTCGACGTCCCGCTCCGCCGCCGCGTCGAGCGGGACGTGCAGCAGGGAGCAGGAGGCGGCCACGTCCACCCGGCCGGCCAGGCCCAGCAGGGTGCCGAGGGTGGCCAGGGACCGCTCCAGGTCGTTGACCCAGATGTTGCGGCCGTTCACGACCCCGGCGACCAGGCGCTTGCCGGGCAGTCCGCCGACGGCCGCGAGGTCGTCGAGGTTGCGGGCGGCCGGGCCGGTGAAGTCGAGGGCCAGGCCCTCGACCGGCGCCTTCGCCAGGACGGGCAGCGCCTCGCCCAGCCGGTCGAAGTACGAGGCGACCAGCAGCCTGGGCCGGTCGGTGAGGGCGCCGAGGTCCCGATAGGCGCGGGTGGCCGCGTTCAGCTCCGCCGGGGTGCGGTCCTGCACCAGCGCCGGCTCGTCGAGCTGCACCCACTCGGCCCCGGCGGCGCGCAGGGCCGCGAGGACCTCCGCGTACACCGGCAGCAGCCGGTCCAGGAGGGTCAGCGGCTCGAAGTCCGCCGCCACGCCCGGTGCCGGCTTGGCCAGCAGCAGGTAGGTGACGGGGCCGACCAGGACGGGGCGTGCGGTGTGGCCGAGGGCGAGGGCCTCACCGAGCTCGGCGACCTGCTTCGCCGGATCCGGGCTGAAGACGGTGTCCGGCCCCAGCTCGGGGACGAGGTAGTGGTAGTTGGTGTCGAACCACTTGGTCATCTCCAGCGGCGGCACGTCCTGCGTGCCGCGCGCCATGGCGAAATAGCCGGCCAGGGCGTCGTCGGTGACGGCGGCCCGGTGGCGTGCGGGGATCGCGCCGACCATGACGGTGGTGTCGAGCACGTGGTCGTAGTACGAGAAGTCCCCGGTGGGCACTTCGGTGAGGCCGGCGGCGGCGAGCTGCTGCCAGGCGGTGCGGCGCAGTCCTGCGGCGGTGGCGCGGAGGGCGTCGGCGCCGACGCGGCCCTTCCAGTACCCCTCGATCGCCTTCTTCAGCTCACGGTTGCCGCCCTGGCGGGGGTAGCCGTGGACGGTGGCGCCTGCTGCCGCGGCTGCGGACTCGGTGGTCACGGAGATCTCCTTCACGAGATGGATCCCTGAGATCCCGATGGGACCCGAAGGCGCGAAGGGGTACCGGAAACGGACGGTCGCGACCCCACGCGGCACGCGCGGTCGACCGTCTCGCCGTGTACGCCGACCCGCCCACGAGGTCACCGGGATGTCCGTGCACGGCATGGGGCCGGGCGCGGGCAACGGGCAGGTCTTCGGACTCGCGGGCACGCCTGCCGGCTCTCCTGATCTGCCGGCGGGCCCCTACTGGCCGTCGCTTCCCAGGACCTGACGGTCCCAGTGCGTATGACGGCGGTCGTTCCCGCTCACCGCTGCGGGGCAGTCCCGGATTCCCACCGGGTTCCCTCTTACGACGCATCCCGCCTGGCGGACGGGGCGAACCAGCTGCACCGCCAGCCTACGGGTTCGATCCGGGGCACCGGCAAGGGCGTCCACGTTTCGGACGGCGGCATGAGATGTGCGCCCCGGGCCGGGTGTCACGCGGACAAGGTCGCCACCAGCCAGTCGGTGCCGCTGCCGAGGTGGGCCGAGAAGCGGCGGAGTCGGCCGTCGGCGTCGATCCAGTAGCGGGTGCGGCCCGCGACGGTGCGGGCCGCCTCCCGGGTGGCCCCCGGGGGCGTGGTGGTCGACGGGCCGGCGAACACCGTGACGGGGGTGCCGTCCACCTTCTCGGAGCCGAGGTGGCGGGCGCCGCTGTGGAGCAGCAGTTGGGCGTTGTCGGGGCGGTTCGCGGCCAGGTTGAGCAGGAGGAGGAGCGTGGTGTCGACGGTGGACGCCCGGGCCGTGAGCGGATGCTCGGTCCAGCCGTTCTGGGGTGGGTGGGCGGGGAGGGAGCCGGTCCAGTCGCGCTGCATGGAGACCGTCGTGCGGGTCCAGCTCAGCAGGTGGCGGCCCTGGTCGCGGGCGCCGCCGTCGATCTGGAGGAGGGCCAGGCCCGTGCCGTGACGCCAGTCGAGGCGGCCGGTGAGCCGGGCGGACTTCCCTGGGACGGGGATGTCGGCTGTGACCTGGGCCGTTCCGCGCCGGTAGTTGGCGAACCGGGTGAGGGCGAGCAGTTCGGCCTGGGGGGTGGTCAGGGCGGGTGAGGCGGCTGCGGAGGGCGCGGGGCGCGGCTTCTCCTGGGTGCAGGCCGCAACGCCGAGGAGCGTCAGGAGGGCCAGGGCGATGCCGTAGGCGGAGAGGCGCGGCAGGGTGCGGCGGGGTGGCGGTGTCATCGTGCGGTCCCGCCCTGCCGGGGACGTGCGGCGAGCAGGTCCGGTGCGGGCAGGGGTACGCGGTCGGGGTCGACGTCACCGGGCAGGTGGAGCGCGGGTTCGGCGGGTGCGTTCGCGGCGTCGGGGAGCTGCGGCTGGGCGGGGGGCGGGGTGACGTCGAGGAAGGCGACTCCGGCCGGTGGCGGGGCGGTGCGGGTGGGGGGCGCCGCGGCGGCGGACCGGCTGTTCCCCCCGGGGCAGGGGGCGGTGCGGGTCAGGTCGTCGGGCAGGGTGCGCCGCAGGGTGTTGCCGTGCAGGCAGTTGCCCTCTCCGGGGGCTCGGGTGGACGCCTGGTAGGAGATGTCGACCCCGTTGTCGGACAGTGTGTTGTCTTCGAGCCGGTTGCCCAGGGGAGGTACGTCCTCGTGGGAGGTGAGGACGATACCGGCGCGGGAGTTGCCGCTGACGCGGTTGCGCCGCAGCGTGTTGTGCTGGCCGCCGGCGATGCCGATGCCGATCCCGAAGCCGCCGTCGGCCTGCTCGGGGGTGTCGGGGGCGTTGTTGTCGGCCACCAGGTTGCCGGCGATGACTCCGCCGGTCTGGGGTACGTGGGCTTCCTGGTAGTCGGTGTCGATCGTCATGCCGACCCGGTTGCGGGTGAACCGGTTGCGCAGCACCCAGACGGGTCCGCTGGCGTTGGTGCCCTCGTAGCCGATGGCGTTGTGGTCGGCGATGTTGTCCTGGACGAGCACGTTGCAGGGCTTGCACTGGCCCACGTAGAGGCCGGAGTCGGCGCTGCCGGAGGCGTGGTTGCGCTCGATCACGCCGTTGCGGGCGTTGAACGCGTAGATGCCGTAGAGGCCGTTGGCGTGCGCGGTGACGTAGCGGACGCGGAAGCCGTCGAGGGGAGGGAAGCGGGCCGGGTCCAGGTGCTGGTAGCCGTCGCTGCCGCGGGCGAGTCCGCCGTCGGCGCCGCTCATACCGGTGACCAGGACGCCGTTGAGGAGGTGGTTGGCGACGGTCAGGTTCTCCACGGAGACGCCCGCGGCCGTGACCACGATGCCGTTGGAGCGCCGGCCCTGGCCGTCGATGACGACGCGGTTGCGGTCGGTGCCCCGCAGCACCACGCGGTCGGTGCGCACCCGGACGCTCTCGTGGTACACGCCGGGTGAGACGAGTACGAGGTCTCCGGGGTGGGCCCGGTCGAGGGCGGCGTTGATCGTCGCCGCCTCCCCCGGTACCCGGATGGTCGCGGACCGGGCCGGGCGGGCCGGCGCATGGCCGTCGGTGGCGGTGTCGTTCCCCGTGCAGCCGCCGCACACGAGTGCGGCGACGAGCGCTGCGCCCAGCGTCACGGCGCGCCAACGGGCCTGTGCCCGACGGGCGATGAGCGGCATCATGTGCGCTTTCTTCCGATCCGTAAGGACAGCGAGAGTTAGCTTAGAGTACGCGAGTGACTACTGACAGTACACATTCCAGTGGATCGGGCACGGGGCAACGACCGTCGCGGCGCAGGGTGCTGACGGGGGGCGCGGCGGCCGCCGCGGCTGCCGGGGTCACCGGATACGTGGTCGGCTCGGCGCGGGGGCGGTCGCCGGCATCCCCCGACGGGGCCTCCCCGGCGGGGACGTCCGGGAGCGGAGCGTCGTCCTCGGCCCCGGGAGCGGTGCCCGTGTCCGCCCGGGGCGGGCGCCAGGCCGGGGTCGACCGGCCGGTGCAGCCCCAGCGGCACGTGGTCCTGTCGGTCTACGACCTGCCCGGAGCCGGGGACCCGGACGCCTCCGGCCCTGATGTCGTGCGCCGGAGCGGGAGGGTCTTCGCCGCGTTGGGCACCCGTGTCCTCGCTCTCACCGGCCGGGGTGGCGCTGCCGCGTTGAGCGGACTCCCGCGGGGCGATCTGACCGTCACCGTGGGGGTGGGCCCCCGTCTCGTGGCCGCCGTGGACGGGGAGCTGCACGGGGCCCGTGAACTGCCGGGTTTCGCCCGCGAAGAGATGGCCGACTCGGCCCGGGGCGGCGATCTGATGGTGCAGGTCTGCGCGTCGGACCCGCACGTGGCGACGCTGGCCGATGACGACCTGCGGTCCTGGCTCCAGGAGCGGTCGGCGGCGCCCCGCTGGTCGCAGCACGGCTTCCGGCCGCCCGCTCCACCGGGAGGGTCCGGAGAGCGGGTGCCGGTGCGCAATCTGCTGGGGTTCCTGGACGGAATGGTCGCGCCGCGCACCGGCAGGGAGTTGGACCGGGAGGTGTGGCTGCCGGCCCCGGCCCGGGTACGGGGCGGCACGGTCGCCGTGGTGCGGCGCCTGCGGCTGGACGTGCGGCGCTTCCTCGCCCAGGACACCGCCGAGCAGGAGCGGGCGATCGGGCGACGCCGCGAGGACGGGGCGCCCTTGACCGGCGGGGGCCCGGACGCGCCCATGGACCTGGGCGCGAAGTCCGCGCGGGGCCGGTACCTGATCCCGGCCATGGCCCACGCCCGCCGCGCCCATCCCAACGGCACGGGCAGCGGACTGATGCTGCGCCGCGGCTACAGCTACGCCAACGGACCGGAGGACCGCGGGCTGCTGTTCATCTGCTTCCAGCGCGAACTGCGCACGTTCGTGGCGACGCAGCAGCGGCTGGACGACGGCGACGAACTGGCGTCCTTCGCCACGGCCACCGCGTCCGGCACCTTTCTCGTACTGCCGGGGTACACGGAGGCGCACCCGCTGGGCGCTCCGTTGTTCTCCTGAGCGTGCGGGCCTGCCGGGGGGCCGGAGGCCCGGGCGGCCGCAACGGCGCCGTCCGGGTCCCCCGGCCGGGGCGGGCGGCGGTCAGGTGCCCGCCCACATCCCGGCGTCCAGGTCGTGGTTGACCGAGCCCGGAGGACCGGTCCTGACCTTCGCCACCGCCGTCGGGGCCTGGTTGTTCCCGCCGGTCGGCTCGGCGTCCGAGTTGGTCGCCGGGTCGCGGCCCGTGGTGGGTGTCCACATCAGGTCGGCGGGTGAGGTGATGTAGGGGGGCAGGTTGCCGGTGTCCACCGTGGTCTTGTCGAACTCCACGGTGTAGTCGGTGTTCGGCTGGAGCCCGTCGCGGTGGTCGAAGTAGTACTCGCCCTTGGCGTCGGTCTTCTTCGTCGCGATGACCCGTCCCGTCGCGTCCTTGAGCGTGACGGTCACCCCCTTGATCCCGAGGGTCTCGTCGTACCTGGCGTTCTGCGTGCCGCCGCCGTCGTCGAGCCAGACGCGGTTGCCGATCTGGACCGGCGGTTCGTCGCAGAGCAGCTCCAGGTCGCCCAGGCCGTGGGCCTTGCCGAAACCGCCGTCGGTGTCGTAGACGACTCCGAACCCGTCCTGCGTCGCGTCGCGGTGGCCCGTGGTCCGGTCGAACCACCCGATCCCGCCGGAGTTGATGACGCGGTACGGGTCCAGGATCGTGCTGGCGATGGTGGTCTGTTGCAGCGGGAGCGCGAGCGCGCCCTGCGCCGTCTCCCGGTGGCCGGTCCCGGTGTAGTAGGTGTCGCCGGTGAACCACTCGCCGCCGCCCTGCGGGCGGGGGCAGTCGGCGCTGCCTTCCCAGTGGTAGGTGCCGGTCGCCTTGCGGCAGACCTTGATGATGTCGCCGCCCGTGACGGTGCTCTCGATGCCCCCGGCCGGGTTGGCGTTGGGGATCACCAGCCCGGACTGGTCGCCGAACCGGTCGCGGAAGCCCAGGACCAGGCTTCCGTCCCGCTCGACCTCGATGTCGCTGAGCATGGGCTGCGGATAGGACGTGTATCCGGTGGGGAACTGCGCCAGGTTGTCCTGCGTCCACGGCTTCCAGTCACCCGGCGTGGGGTCCTGGGCGGGGTCGCGGGGGAAGTTCAGCGGTTCGTCGACGAGCGGCGCCGCGCCGAACGTGGCGGTGACGGGGTCGTACGCCCAGACCACCGCCCGCAGCTTGGTGGGGTCCTGCGTGCTCTCGGCGGAGCAGACTCCGCCCGCGTACACCACTCCGTCGCGCACGCCCAGTCCCATCGGCCGCCAGTCGCCCGCGGGGGAGCAGGCGGAGTCCGGGATCTTGACCGGTGCGCGCTTGAAGGTGGCGGCCGTGGCCTGGGTCGCGTCGTAGGTGTAGAGGTTGCCGTCGTTCATGTTGACGACGTACAGCTCCGAGCCGTCCGCGGAGATCTCGATGTCGCCGAGGGACTCCTTGCCGGGCCGGTTGGCGAAGGGGGCGTCCACCCGGTTGCTCTGGTTGTGCGCGGTGGTGCCCGCGTTCGGCACCTTCGCGAACAGGCTGGTGGCGCCGGTGTTCCGGTCGGTCACGTAGATCGCGCCCTGGCCGTCGGGGCCGTACTCGGTGTGGCGCTTGGCGTAGGCCCCGGAGAAGAGCCGCTTGTCCTTCTTCCGGTAGGCCAGCCCGTAGACGGCGCCGGTGTTCTGGACGGTGGCGATCGGCCTCGGATTGGTGTTGCTGCCCTGGGTGTCGCCGCGGGAGTTGTACGGGAAGGTGACGAGCGTCTTCTCGCCCGGCTTGGTCGCCGCCTGCATACAGGCCGTGGCCAGGGTCGGGTTGTCCTGGCAGTAGTCGTCGGGGTTCCACACCGCCAGGTTGAGCGTGACGTCCTGGCCGTCCTCCAGGTCCACGAAGTTGAGGTGGGAGGAGAGCCCCGTGCCGGCGAACGCGGGTTGGAGGAAGCCGGCTCCGGTGGCCGGGTCGTGCTTGTTCGGCCAGCCGATCAGCTCGACCTTGTACTTCCCCCCGCTGCGCCTCCACGTGGTGAAGTCGATGGTGATGGTCCCGTTGGGACCGACCGGGAAGGTCTGTGTCTGCCCGGACTGTTCGCTCGTGACGCGAAGGGTCGCCCCGGCCAAGGCGGTCTGGATCTGGGGGTTGAGCGTGCCCGCCGCGGCGAACTCCCTGAACACATTGACCGTCAACTTGCCCTCGCCGCCCTGGGCGAGGGCCGGTGCGCCGGGCACCAGCAGCGCGCCGGCGCAGCTCAGCGCCAGCACCGCCCGCCAGGCTGTTCGTCTGATCACGTCATATCCGTTTCTGCCTCGCAGTCGCCATGGAGTGGAGCCCGGGGCGGTGTTCGCCGCCGGCTCCGGATTTCGGTGGTGTTCGACGCGAGGAGCGCGGCTCTGCTCGGACGTGAGGCCCCTCATGCCCCCGACGGAACGACACCCCTCACTGCAACAACCACCTACATAACCCACAGTAATCGACTGTAACGGATTGTAACTATAGCTCGAACGGGTGACCTTGCCCCCTCCACCCGACAGGGCCCGGGCCGCGCGCCCTCCCCCCACCTGCGGCCGCCGCGCGTAGCCTGGCCGCAGCAGTGGCGCGAGGAGTGTGAGGCGGTCATGGCCGAAGCGCGGGGCGACCGGTACGACGTCGTGGTCATCGGAGCGGGAGCCGCCGGACTGGCCTGCGCCGCGGACCTCGACACCGCCGGCCTGCGCGTGCGGCTGCTGGAGGCCGAGGACGCGGTGGGCGGCCGCATCCGCACCGACCGGGTCGCGGGGTTCACCGCCGACCGCGGCTTCCAGGTGTTCAACACCGCCTACCCGCAGGTCAAGCGCCGCCTCGACCTGCGCGCCCTGCGCCTGCGGCCGTTCACCCCCGGGGTGCTGGTGCACACCGACGCCGGGCGCCTGCGGCTCGGCGACCCCACCCGGCGCCCGCGCGACGGGGTCGGCCTCCTCACCGGCGGGCGGGTCGGGCCGCGCGACGTGCTCGCCCTCGGCGTCCTCTCGGCCCGCGCCCTGCTCGCGCCGGCTTCGCGGGTGCGGGCCCGGTCCGACGTCACCACGCGGACGGCCCTGGCCGACGCCGGGTTCTCCGAGGAGTTCGTCGAGACGTTCTTCCGGCCCTTCCTGTCGGGCGTCTTCCTGGAGGACTCCCTGGAGACCTCCGCACGCTTCTTCCACCTGGTCTGGCGCAGCATGCTGCGCGGCACGCTCTGCCTGCCCCGGGACGGCATCGGCGCCGTGCCGGCGCAGCTCGCCGCGGGCCTTCCCCCCGGCGCGCTGCGCACCTCGTCGCCGGTTTCCGGCCTGACGCCCGGCGGAGTCCTCCTCGACGACGCGGAACTGCGGGCCCGGGCCGTGGTCGTCGCCACCGGAGCGGGCGCCGCGGCACGCCTCCTGCCGGACCTCCGCCCGACCCCCGGACGGACCGTCACGACCCTCTACCACGCGGTCGGACGCTCGCCCCTTCGCGAACCCACCCTGCTCGTCGACGCACGCCGCAGGTTCCTCAACTCCTGCGTCCTCACCGAGGTCCAGCCCGGATTCTCCGGTGACGGCAGGGCCCTGGTGTCGACCTCCGTACTCGGCGCCCCGGGCCCGGCGGAGGAGGCCGCCGTGGTCCGCGCCCTCGCCGAGGCGTACGGGACGGACACCGGGACCTGGGAGCCGGTGCACCGGGTCACGGTGCGGGGCGCCCTTCCCGCCATGCCCCCGCCGCTGCCGCTCACCCGGACCACCCGCCTCGCCCCGGGCCGGTACGTCTGCGGGGACCACCGCGCGACGGGCTCGCTCCAGGGGGCGCTCGCCTCCGGGGCGAGGGCGGCCCGCGAAGTGCTCGCCGACCTCGGGGCCACCCGGGAACCCTGACCCCGCACCGGCCCGCGCAGGCGCCGCCCGCCCCGCTACGGCTCCCGCACGAGGAAGACCTCGTCGACGTAGCACCAGGCCCAGGACTCGTCGGGGGCCAGGGACAGGACCACGGGGTGCCCGGTCCGGGCGTGGTGGGCGTACGCGTGGCGGCCCCGGGAGCTGTCGCAGCATCCGACGTGCCCGCAGGTGGCGCACCACCTCAGCCGGATCCAGGTCCATCCGCGGGCGCGGCACGACGCGCACACCTCGGACGGCTCCCCCGGCCGGTCCGGCAGGGTCGCCAGGTGGGAGCATCCGCGCCCCTCGGGACGGCCTCCGTCGGGCGCCACCGACCACGGGGACGGCGGCCTCCCCGGCGTCACGGCGGGGTCCTTCCCTGCTCGCGGCAGGTGCGGAGCACGTCGTCGAGGTCACCGAGCCGGTCCAGCCCCCGCACGGCCCGGGCGGTGCGCGGGTTGGCGGCCAGCCGGGCGCGGTGGCGGTGCACGAAGGACCAGTAGCCGGTGGTGTAGGGGCAGGCCCGGTCACCCGTGCGGTCGGCGGGCCGGTAGGCGCAGCCGTCGCACAGGTCGCTCATGCGGTGGATGTACGCTCCCGCGCTGGTGTAGGGCTTCGTGGTCATCAGGCCGCCGTCGGCGTACTGGGACATGCCGATCACGTTGGGGAGCATCACCCAGTCGTAGCCGTCGACGAAGCACCGGTGGAACCAGTCGGTGACGGCACGTGGGTCCCAGCCCCGCTGGAGCGCGTGGCTGCCCAGGATCATCAGTCTGGGGATGTGGTGGGTCCACCCCGTGTCGCGGACCTGCGCGAGCACCGTGGACAGGCAGCGCGCGGCGACGGCATCGGCGTCGAGTTCCAGGAACCAGTCCGGCAGGGGTGCGCGGTGCCGCAGGGCGTTGCGGTGGCGGTAGTCCTCGCCGAAGTACCAGTAGGTGTGCCACACGTACTCGCGCCAGCCCGCGACCTGCCGTACGAAGCCCTCCGCGCTGTGTACGGGTACGCGGCCGGCGCGCCAGGCGTCCTCGGCGGCGGCGACCACTTCCGCCGGGTCGAGCAGCCCCAGGTTCAGGGAGGAGGACAACAGGCTGTGACTCATCACGGGGTCGCCGGCGAGCACGGCGTCCTCGTACGGGCCGAAGCCGGCCAGGCGGTGCCCGACGAACCGGCGCAGCGCGGCCAGCGCCTCGCGGCGCGAGGCGGGAAAGGCGCGCGGCCCGTCGCGGCCGACGAAGCGGACGCCCTCGTCCCTCTCCCACCGGTCGAGGTCCGCCCGCACCTCCTCGTCGATGTCGCCCTCGCGCGGGCGGTACGGTGCGGGAACGCCGAGGGTGCGCGGGCCCTTCGGCGGTGGCTCGCGGTTGGCCCGGTCGTGGTTCCACCGTCCGCCGGCCGGCTCGTCTCCGTCCATGAGGAGGCCGAGTTCGCGGCGCGTCCAGCGGTAGAAGTCCTCGTGCCGGAGCCGCTCGCGCCCACCGGCCCAGGAACGGAACGCCGCCTGCGGCAGCAGGAACCCGCGCGCGGGCAGCACGCGCACCCCGGGGATCGAGCCGACCAGCTCGTACGCGGCCCGGGAGGTCGGGTGGTGCACGGTCACCGGAGCCCCGCCGGCGACGCGGCGCAGACCGTCCGCGTAGGTCTCGGCGCGCACGTAGCGGACGCGGTCGCCGAGTTCGGCGGCGCGGTGCCGCATGGCGGAGAGCACCAGGTGGGCCTTGGCCCGGTGGAACCGGCGACGGCGGAAGACCGAACGGGCCTCCACCATCACGACGGGCGCGTCCGGCGCGGGTCCCCGCTCGCCGGGAGCCAGGAAGTGGGGACCGAGCTGGTCCCCGAACAGCCAATGCCAGCCAGCCATGGGATCCCCTCGTTCGGCCCGACGACGGCGTACCGGTACGGCGGCCCCGTTCCGGGTCAGCGCCGCCGGCGGCCGGGGTCGTCGTCGGTCAGCTGGGCGATCCAGCCGTACGGGAGCTCCTCGCCGTCCACGGTGACGGCCTCCACGGCCCGGCTCTCGGGGTCGATCTCGGCCTGGACCCCCTCCCCCGCGTAGCACGGGTAGCCGGAGACACCGGTGGCGCCGGTGGCCACGACCTGGGCGGTGCGCAGGACCGCGTCGTGGCCCTTGGCGTCCTGGACGCCGGGCGGGCCCGGTCGGAGCACGACGGTGTACCGGTCCGGGGCGGGGTGGGACTCGGGAGTCATGGGACCAGGCTAGTGACCGGCCCCGCCGTCGGCCCGCAGGCGCGGCTGGGCAGCGGGGTCCGACCGGAAGCGGAGGGCGGAGGCCGGGGGGCGGGGGGGGCGGCCGGCCCGGTCTCGGGGAGGGAGCGGGCCGGCGTCCCGATCCGGGTCAGGCCCTGCCGTTGAGGTACGTGACGTCCCAGTGGCTGCCCTCGCGGGCGTAGACGTTGCCGGCCGGCGACTTGTACAGGGCCGCGCCGTCGCTGCGCGTGCCGGCCTTCGCGTAGTGGCCGGTGATGTAGGCGTCCAGGCACGACACGTCGTTCTCGTGCTTCTTGGCGAGGGACATGTCGACCTTGTAGCCGTTGCCGTGGGTGTGCTGCCCCCGGGTGCTGTGGCCCGCCTCCGTGCCGCCGGTGATGATCACCGTGCAGCGGCTGGTCCGCTTGAAGGCGATGGCACCCGAGACGGTCGCGCGGTTGATGCCGGTGAAGGAGGTGCACCCGCTGTCCCGCCGGTTCGAGCAGTTCTTGCTGGACGTCCAGGAGACGCCGGCCGCCCGGAACTCCCGGGCCGCCGCCTCGTGCGTGTACGTGGCCGGGGCGCCCTGGGCGATGCCGGAGGCGATCAGCAGGGGCACCGCCGCGGCGAGGGCGGTGACGGTGGCGCGGCGGGGCAGTGTGGTCACGGATTCGTGTCCTCTCGGTGGGTCCGGCCCGCCCGCCGGGACGCGGCGGGCACGGAAGCGGGGTGGGGGTGCGGGGGGGGCCGGCGGACGCGGCGCCGTCTTCCGCCCTTCCACCGTGCCCGGCGCACCTGAGGTGCCGCTACCATCTGGGGTCAGGCCGTGACCATGCGTACATGCGCGCATGCATGCACGGCTGTGACCAGCTGCAATGCACGATGGCGGGGGATGCGCCGTGGAGAGTGACCAGCGGGGAGCCGGCGGCGTGCGGCTCCCGGACCCGGCCGCCGAGCTGACCTCCCTGTTGCGGGAGTGGTGGGAGGCGTACCCCGGAGTGCGTCCCACCCAGAAGGCGCTGGCGCGGCGGGCGGGGGTCGACCAGGCGACGATGTCCCGCTACCTCAATCCCCGGCGCCCCATGGCGGCGCCGTCCCGGGTCGTCCGGGTGCTCCACGCCGAACTGCGGGCGGATCCCGCCCGCCTGGAGGAGGCCCTGACCCTGGCCGAGGCCGTCCACGCCGCGCGGCGCGTGCCCCGCGCGCGCGTGGCCGCCGGGGAGCCGGGCGCCGGGGGCAGCGCCGGGGAGGACGTCGTCCGCGCGCACCGCCGGGTGAGGGTTCCCCTCCGGGTGCGGGTGCTCGGGCATCTGGTGCTGCTGGCGGCGGCCGTGTGGGTCGGCACCTGCTTGCGCCCCCTCCCGGCCGGGCCGTCCCCGCACTCCTCCGCCGCCCCCTCCCCCGCGTCCGCCCCGGCCGCGCGGCCCTCCCCGGGCCCGTCCTGGCCGGTGGTCCGGCTCGGAGACGTACTGTGGGAGGCGCGGACCGTACAACACCTGCTCAAGGCCCACGGCCACCACGTGGCGGTCACCGGCACCGTCGACGAGGCGACCGTCACCGCGGTGCAGGGCTTCCAGAGCGCCCGCGGGCTGGACCCGGACGGCCGGGTGGGGCCCAGGACCTGGCCCCGGCTGGTCGTCACCGTACGGGCCGGCGACCGGGGCGACGCGGTGACCGCGTTGCAGGCGCTGCTCACCAACGCCGGGCACCCCACCGCCGTGACGGGCTCGTTCACCACCGACACCGAGGACGTCCTGCGCGCCTTCCAGACGGCGCACGGCATGGCCGCCACCGGGATCGCCGAACCACCGGTCTGGCTCGCGGTCATGGGATCCCAGCAGCCGCGCCTGCACGGCTGAGCTCCACGGCCGGCCGCGGTCGGCTCGGCAGGCAGACAGGCAGGCAGGCAGGCAGGCAGGCACCGAGCTTCCCGAAGTCACGTGCATTACGGTCGACTTGACCAGAGACGTCGCGCGACGCGGCCTCCGGACGGTCGGCGGCCGAGCGCGGTGGCCGACCGTTCCGGTACCGCCGCCCAGGAAGGGGTGTCCGCCGTTGTCGGATCTCATACCGGGTTTGCCGCCGGGATACCGGGCCCGCCCGACGACCGCCGAGGACCTCGACGACATCCACCGCCTGGTCGCCACCTGCGAGCGGGCCCTCCACGGACGGGTGCACACCGATCCGGGCCGCGTCGCCGCCGACCTGGCCAGACCGGGTCTCGACCCGGAGCTGGACACGCGGCTGGTCCACGACCGGGCGGGGCGGCTGGCCGCCCGGGCCTGGGTGAACCGGCGCTCGGAGGTGCACGTCCACCCCGAGCACCGCGGCCTCGGCCTGGGGGGCGCCCTCCTGGACTGGGCCGAGGCCCGCGGCCGGCAGACGGGGAGCACGCGCATCGTCCAGACCGTCCCGGACGACGACGGGGACGCCGTCGCGCTGCTGCGCTCTCGCGGGTACGAACCGATGGTGACCGAATGGCTGCTGGAGTTCCCGCTGCCGCAGGAGCCGTCCGTGCCCGAGCCTCCCGCGGGCGTCACGGTGCGACCGTTCGCACCCGGTGACGAGCACGAAGCGCACCGGATCGTCGAGGACGCCTTCGACGAATGGCAGGAGCGGCGCAAGAGCTACCGGGAGTGGGCCCGGCACACCGTCGGACGCCCGGCCTTCGCCCCCGCGATGTCGGCGCTGGCGTTCGCCGACGGCCGACTGGTCGGCGTCGCGCTCGCGCTGGACCTCCCCGACACCGGCGAGGGCTACATCGAGCAGGTCGCGGTCCGCCGCGATCACCGCAACCGGGGCATCGCCCGCCTCCTGCTCCGTACCGTGTTCCGCAGCTTCCACCGGGAGGGACGGCAGGCGTGCACCCTGGGCACGCACTCGGAAACGGGCGCCCTCGACCTGTACCTGAGCGTGGGGATGGAGGTCCGGTACGCCTCCGCGGTCTTCCGGAAGGACCTGTCGGCGGGATGACGTTCAGACCGGAGAGGACGCGGTCCACGTCCCTGTCGTGTCCGTGGGGCCTCGGGCCGCGGGCCCCCGCCGAATCGGCAGGGGCCCGCGGCCCGGACCGCACCGGAGTGCCGGAGCACCCCGGTCACGACGGCCTAGCGTCCGCTGACGGGCTGTCGGCCCGCCCTCACTTCAGGTGCCGGGTGAAGAACCGGGCCGCGGCGTCCCCCGCGTACTCGGGGACCCCGGTGTGACCGCCCATGTTGGCGTCGAGGGACTTCTCCGCGGAGCCGAAGGCGTCGAACAGGTCCAGGGACGCCTGCCGGTCGTTCCCCTCGTCGTCCCACTGGAGCAGGACGTGCAGCGGGACGGTGACCCGCCGGGCCTCCTCGAACGTGGCGCGGGGCACGAAGCTCCCGGCGAAGAGTCCGGCGGCCACGATGCGCGGATCGACCGCGGCGAGGCGGACGCCGATGGAGATCACTCCCCCCGAGTACCCGACCGGGCCACCGATCCCGGGCAGCGCCAGCAAGGCGTCCAGGGCGTCCCGCCATTCCGGGACCGCCCGGTCGACGAGCGGGAGGACGAGGGCGTCGACGATCTCGTCGCCGACCGGCTCGCCGGCTTCGATCGCCCGCCGCAGGTCGGCGCGGGCCTCCTCGACGGCGGCCCACCGGGGACGGTCACCGCTTCCGGGGAGCTCGATGGTGGCCGCGGCGAAACCGTCCGCCACGGCCCGCCGGGCCCGGGCCACCAGTCGGGGGTACATCCGGCGCAGTCCGAGCGGGGGGTGGCCGAGCAGGATCAGCGGCACCGGTGCGGACGCGGACGCGGGGGTCCAGAGGATGCCGGGGATCTCGCCGAGGGTGAACTCACGCTCGAGGACGCCGTCGTCGAGGTGCTGTTCAGAAGTGAAATGCATGGTCGTGCCTTTCGGGAGTGCTGCCGAACGGCGCTCCCGGACGACCTATCGCCCGACCGTGACCCCGGAGGAGAGCACCCATGTCGATACTGCGTTCACGGGTACCACCTCCTCGTTCTCTGGCACGGCTGCCCGAAACCTAGCAGCGGCCACGGCGGTACGCCAAACGAGTTCTCGCCCACACAGGGTCACCACTCGGTTACTCGAAACGCGCAATCCGGCGAGGCATTCTGCCAGACGCGTCGGCCCGGGGCACGTCACGCGTCCTCGGGGCGTGCCCGTACGGCCCCGGTGCGGCGGAATGGAGGCAACGGACCGGGCGGAAGCGCCGCCCGGCAGTCTCGAAAGGAACCAGCCATGGCTGCCCTGATCCCCCTGCGCAAGTCGCTCCTCGTCGCGGTCTCCGCCGTAGCCGCGCTCCTCGCCGGCGGAACGGCCTTCGCCGCGTCGAACTCCGCTCCCCTGTCCAACGACCCGTCCGGAGCGAGGGTCCAACGCACCAGCCCGCTGACGAAGCTCGGCACGCAAGACCGGCTCAGTGCGTATTACTACTACGTACAGGGACAGTGACCGTGGCTCTGCTCCGTGTGACGCCCGGCCCCGCCGGGGCCGGGCGTCACGGCAGCCGGCGCGCCTTCGAGCGGGACCCGCTCGGCTTCCTGCTGCACCAGCGGCAGTACGGCGACCTCGTCCGCCTCGACGACAGCCTGTACCTCGTGAACTCGCCCGCCCTGGCGGAGGAGGTCTTCAAGCACACCAACACCACCTACTCCATCAGCCGCGACCTGCTGGGCCAGGAGACCGACGGCGGTCGCGCCTCGGAGGAGCTGGCCCTGTGGATGCGTGCCCGCAGCCTGGCCGGGCGGGGCCTGAACCGCACCAGCATGCGCGCCGCCGGGGACGGCCTCGCGGCCACCGCGGACCGTCACGCTCAGGGCTGGAAGGCCCGCGGCGGCACCATCGAAGCGATCCCGGCACTGGAGGACCTCACCGCGCATCTGATCGCCGCGTTCTGCCTGGGGCCCGACACCGGGCGGGTGCCGGACCTGCTGGCCCGGTTCCAGGACGCGCTGCTGCCCCCCGTCCTGCCACTGCCCGCCCCGTGGCGGGCCCTGCGCGCCCGGCGTCTGCGGCGCGCCAACCGCGAGCTGGCCGCCGAGGTCTCCCGTCTGGTCCGCCGGCGGCGGACGACGCACGACGGCGACTCCCCGCAGGTGATCGCCGACCTCCTCAACGCCGCCCACGACGACGGCGCCCTCACGCACGAGGGAGCGACCGGCATCATCGTCGCCAACCTGTTCGCCGCCCACGAGACCACCGCCGCGGCACTCGCCTGGCTGCTGCTCCTCCTCGACCAGCACCCCGGCATCCGCCGGCAGGTGCGCGACGAGGCCGAGCGGGAGCTCGCGGGCCGCCTGCCGACCGCCACGGACCTGCCGCGCCTGGCCGTGACCGAAGCCGTGGTGAAGGAGACGCTCCGGCTGTATCCGCCGCTGTGGCTGATCGAGAGGACCGTCGAGGAACCCGCCGTACTGGGCGGCCGGCCGTTGCACCCCGGGCAGCGCGTCGCCGTCAGCCCCTTCGCCGTCCAGCGGGACGCCCGCCACTACGACCGGCCGGACGTGTTCCGTCCCGACCGCTGGACCGGCCGCTCCCCCGGCGCCCCGCTGCCCAAGTACGCGTTCATGCCCTTCGGCGGCGGACCCCGGACCTGTCTGGGATCCCACTTCGCCACCGTCGCGATGACCCTCACCACCGCGACCCTCACCAGCCGCTACGAGGTCGCCCGCACCCCCGGCACGACGCCCGTGTTCGGTACGCGCACCATCCTCCAGCCCCAGGGCCTCGTCCTCGACGTCACCGGCCGCCCGGGCGGCGACCGCGGGCCCGCCGGGGACGGGGCCGGGCGCGCCTCTCAGCCGGTGGGCGGCCGGGCGGGCAGGTAGTAGGGGCGGTTGTGGGCGGCGACGGGAGCCGACTGGTAGGTCCAGGCGCCGGCGGCCGGGGTGTCCGCGAGCAGGGCGTGGACGTCCCGGCCGAGGTCACCGTCCGGGGCGTGCACGGCGACCCCGGCCCGTGCGGCGGGGCCGGGGCCGGGGCCGGGGCCGGGGCCGGGGCCGGGGCCGGCGAGGTCGTACCAGCGGTAGGGCTGGTAGACGTTCATGGGCCCGGCCAGCAGGCGGCCGGCCGTGTCGGTGCCGTAGCCGGTGACCGGGGCGAGGTTGGCGGGGACGGAGGGAAGGCCGTCGAGCGCCGCCGTGAGGTCGAGGAGCGGCGTCGCGCCCCTGGCGAGGGTGTCGTCCGGACCGATGGCGGCGGCGTGGCAGCGTACGGTCCAGGTGTCGCCCGCCGGGCCGTTGAGGGAGGGCAGGGCGACCTCGAACCAGCCCGGGAACTTCGGCTCCGCGTACAGCTCGCGCCCCGCGCGGATGGCGAACGGGTTGTCGCAGACGACGTGGATGCGGGCGATGCCGAGCAGCTTCGTCTGGTCCCAGCCCTGCGCGTACTGGGCGTAGCCGAGTTCGGGGAGACGGTCCCGGTCGGCGCTCGGGTACGCGATGACGTTGAACTCGATCTCCTGGGTGACGCCGCCGCCGAAGGGGTACTGCGCGAAGTACAGCTGGTAGTTGAGCGAGACCAGGGCCCGGCCCTCGTCGAACTCGGCCGCCGAGAGGTCCGGGTGGTGCTTGGCGAGCAGGTCGCGGACCGGGCCCGGGTCCACCAGCCAGTCGATGCCGAGCTGGTGCAGCGCCCCGTAGTGGAACGGGAGCCGGAACGGCTCGGGTACCGGCGGGAGGGGTATCGCGGTCATGGGGCGGCTCCTGGCGTGGCCGGGCTGACGGGGACGGGCCGGTCGCGGGCCGCGAGGTCGGACTCGACGGCTTCGGCGCTGCGCAGGGCGAGGGCGGCCATGGTCAGGGTGGGGTTGGAGGTGGCGACCGAGGGCATGCTGCCGCAGCCGACGGCGTACAGGCCGGGGTGGTCCCAGCAGCGCTGCCGGGCGTCGACCACGGAGGTGGCCGGGGAGTCGCCCATGAGGTGCGTGCCGGCGGCATGGCCGGCGCCGCGGTAGCCGTGGGTGCGGCCGCCGTACTCGAAGCGGCCCGGCCAGGCCGCGGCGGGCGCGTGGTCGGTGTGGTCCTCGGCGCCGAGCAGGGCGAAGATCTGGTCGGATACCGACCGGGCGGCGGCCATGCCCGCCTTGACGTGGTCGTCGAGGTCGTAGGCGACCAGCGGCCTGGGCAGTCCCAGCGCGTCCCGCTCCGTGGGGTGGAGCGTGATCCGGTTGGCGGGGTCGGCTCCCTGCTCCATCTCGAACTGGAGGGTGAACTGGCGGCGGATCCGGTCGCCGACGGCCCTCCGCAGCTCTTTCCCGAACAGGCCCTGAGCGGTGAGCAGTTCCGCCACGTCCGTCTCGACGGGCCCCTTCGCCCAGACCCATCCCCAGTTGCCGATCTCGATCCGGAACGGTGCGCGGGCCCGGCGTGCCGGGCCGGTGCGGAAGCCCTCCAGGCCGGAGGTGGAACCGGGTCCGCGGTAGGCGCCGACGGCCTGCGGCATGAGGCCCCAGGTGAGGAGCACCGGGTGGTCCATCAGGTTGCGGCCCACCTGGCCGCTGCGCCCGGCCAGGCCGGACAGGAGCAGCAGCCGGGCGTTCTCCACGGCGTGCGCCGCCAGGACGACCACGTCGGCGCGGGCGGTGGACACCGTACCGTCGTACGCCCGGTACTCCACGCCGGTGGCGCGGCCGGTGCCGTCCACGAGCACGCGGGAGACCACGGACCTGTCCCGGAGCGTCACGGAGGCGCTCCACCGCCCCTGGGTCTTCAGCGGCGTGTACTTCGCGTACGAGGGGCAGTGCGGGATACAGCTCGCGTGGCCCGCGCACCTGCTGTCGGGGGCGTCACGCCCGTCCTTGCCGCGCGGGACGTAGCCGCGGCCGCCGTCGTAGCGGGGGTCGGGGACGCCGTTGCGGGCGTGCGGGGTGCCCACCACCCGCAGTTCCGTCTCGTTGAGGGCCACCGGGTCCTTGACGCGACGCCCGTCCAGGCCCGCCGCGAGGACCCGGTCGAGGTGGCTGGAGGGGATCGGCCGCATCGGGAAGACGTGGCCGGCGGGCAGCGGCAGGCCCACGTGCTCGCGCTGTTCGTCGGCGTCCGCGGCCACCCCCAGCTCTTCCTCGGCCGCCCGGTAGTACGGCTCGACCTCGTCGTAGGTCAGCGGCCAGCGGCGTCCGTACCCGAAGGCTTCGGTGTCGAAGTCCTCCGGCAGCATGCGCGGTGCGAGGCCGGTCCAGACGTTGCCGGTTCCGCCGTTGACTCGGACGTAGCCGCTGGCGTACGGCAGCGCGCCGTCCTGGAGGAGATGGCCCGCCGCCCGGAAGCCGGGGGCGCCGTCGGCCCCGGCGAGGTCGGTCACCTCGGGCCAGGCCGCGGCCGGGTGGGGCCGGTAGGGGGAGCCGGGCACTTTGGCGGTGGCCGTGAGGAAGGCGGCGTGCGGGTCGGTGGCGTCGGCCGCCCCGGCCTCGACGACCAGGACCCGGCGGCCCAGGCGGCCGAGCCGGTGGGAGACGAGCGAGCCCGCGATGCCCGCGCCGACGACGATCACGTCGTACCGGTTCACCGCCGGACCTCCGCGACCGGGGCGGGCTCCGCCGCCCAGCTGCCGTAGCCGGCGGCCCGGGTGCCCGGCGCGACGACTCCGGCCGCCTTCCAGACGAGGCCCTGCGCGTAGGCGCGCGCCGAGACCACGAAGGGCGGGGGTCCCGGCCAGCTGCCCGTGTACCAGAGGAGCGTCACCGCCCGGGCGGCCGCCAGGTCATCGTCCGCGCCCCGGTCCGGCGGCTCCGCCCCGCCCACCAGCCGCTCGTACCGTGCCGGACCGAGCTGCTGCGCGGCCACCGCCCGGTACGCCTCGGCGAGTCCGGTGGCTTCCAGCTCCGCCACGTCGAATCCCGTCAGGCGTTGCGAGAGGACCATGAAGCGGCTCCTGTCCTGCCGCGCGCTCGCGGGAACGGCCGTGCCGCTCACGAGCGCTCACCGCGGGCGCCGGCCCCGCCGACCGCCAGGCGCAGGTCCGGCCCCGGCCGTAAACCCCCGCCGCCGACGTCCACCATCGTCCCCACCCGGCCCTCTCCCCGACAGGGCACGCTCGTCGCACCCCTTACGACGGTAGCGAGCGACCCACCCCGCACACGATCACTCATTCGAGTGATCATTGCGCCCCTGCCCGGACCGTCGGCACCGCCTCGTGTGTCTCGCCCGCCCGGCGGGTGACGCCGCGGACGGCGACCGCCGGCGCCCAGAGCAGGAGGGGAAGGGCAGCGGCCCGTTCCATGCCTCCCATGCCGAGACCGAGGTAGCGGTGGGAGAGGAAGAGCCCGAAGGCCACGATCGCCCCGCATCCCAGCAGGGTCGTGCCCCGCCGCAGGGCGGGCGGTGCGTGTTCCGCCAGGCCGAACCCGGCCAGGGCGAGGCCGATGTTGCCCACCGCCATGATGAGGAGGGCGCCCAGGACGTGCCCGTTCTCGTCGACGTCCGCGGGAGCCAGTCCGGCCAGCACGAATCCCGCACCGGCACCCGCGAGCCCCAGGCGGCCCACGGCAGCGGCCGGGCCCCTGCGCCACAGCGCGCCGCCGGTCAGGGCGGCGCCGGCGACGAGCAGCACGCCCAGGACGACGAACGAACCGTTCATCAGGCAGTGCTCGGGGGAACAGACGTACCGCGGCTCGGGCTCTGGCTGGAGGGCGCAGTGCGCGTTGCCCAAGTCGCTGATGTTGTTCCGCGCCCAGCTGTACGGTCCGGACCACGCCGACTCGGTGACCCCGTGCATCACGAAGAACTGCACCACGCCCACGATCCACGCCCAGTACCCGATCCGGACCCTCATCCGTCCACCTTCCGCCCCACGGTTCGCATGCGGACAGCCGATCACGCGGCACCGGTCCCTGGCACTCCGACGAGCCCCAGGAAGGGGGTGGGGAAGACCCCACTCAGGGCGAGGGCGAGGGCGAGGGCGAGGGCGAGGGCAACTCCTCCAGCCGCCGGGCGTTCGGTCCGCCGCTGTCCGCGATCTCAACCGGTGCTGCTGCTACGCCACTCGAGCGCTTCGGCAACCTCGTTGAACTCCACCAGATGCTCCCCGGCACTGCGTTCGAGTACGGCCTTCACCTCGGCAGGGGTGACGTGGAAGAACTCCTTTCGGCTGTTGACCCGGTTGACCCGGCGTGAAGCGAACTCCTGGTGGAGACGGCTTTCGAGACCGACCGCGTCCTTGCTGAAGATCAGGGCGTGGACGTCGAAGCGGAACGGCACGGCCGCACCGCTCAGCTCGTAGATCCGCTCCAACGGTTCCAGCCGCCGTGTCATACCGATCTTGACGACGCTGTCACCGAAGGCTCCGATGTTGGAGATGACGTACACGTACCCGGTGCGGACGTTGGCAGCACGCGCCTCCACATCGTCGAGCGCGCCTTCGATCTCGGCCAGCCTCGCCGCGATCTCCGCGGCTCCCGCGTGGTCGCCCTGCGCTCGGAGACGGTCGAGGGCGCTCTGGTAGTGGCTCAGCTCCTTATTCAACTTCTCCCGCTCGCGCTCCAGTTCACGCTGGGCGGCCGCCTCCTCGCGCTCGCGGGCGCGGGCCTCGCGCTGGGCCTGCTTCTCCTCCTCCTTGCGCTGCATGAAATCCGCCGTCAGCCGCAATTCCTCGACCCGGACGTCGTGATAGGCATCCGAGATGCGGATGTCCATGGTGGCGCCGAGTTTGGCAATGGTCTCGCGGCTCTTGTAGAGCCGCTCGACGAGCGAGGCCAGGCGGTGGGGACGCATGCTGCGTACCGCATATTCGGCCTCGGCGTTGTAGGCGCGGAGCATGAGCTTGGAGTAGTCGCGGATCATCTTGGTGCCCTGGCGTGCCGAGCCGTTCACGGTCCAGCCGGTGGCGGCCAGCACCGCCTGCTGTGATCGCGCGAGCTCCTTGATCCTGTTCCGGATGGTGTCCAGGCGGGCCCTGTAGGCGACGGCGTCGTCCAGGGGGTGCCGGTACGCGTAGATTCCCACCTGTTGGAGCAGCAGGCTCTCGTCGGTGGTCACGATCCTGGTGCGCAGGTCGTTCAGACGGCTTTCCGCCTGGAAGACCTCTGCCCTGTGCGCCTCCGACTGCTTGCGGAGCTTCTCCGCGGTCCTGACGGCCTCCCGCTCCGCGACCCGCGCCTCCTTGGCATCCCGCCGTGCCTCGCGCAGGATCTCCTCGGCTTCCCGGAGCGCGCGGCTGCGCAGCTCGTCCGTCTCCCTGCGCACCTGTTGCCTCAGCAGGGCCACCTCGGCGGCATCCGCTCCCTGGGTCCGGTTGATCCAGTCCCGGAGCTGGTCCGCCTCACTGCCGCCCTCCCGGCGGCTGCGCCGGAACCAGCGTGTCCGGCGCGGCGACGGTCCCTCAGGTGCCGGCTGCGCTTGCGGGCTCTCCTCGCTCCGCTGAACGGGCAGCCACAACTGCCATCCTGCCGGAGGCGGCGGCCAGGACGGGTCCGGCTTCCAGTCCGCCGAGGGTGTCCAGCCCGGCGGTAACAGCCAGTTCGGCGGCGGATTGAAACGGTACGAGCTCACGGATCCCCCGGCATCAAGGAACGAACCGGTCGCGGACGCCGACCGGCTGACGCGATCATGCAGGGGCGGCGGGTGCGGCAACAAGGGCGCATGGGGGCGGCCACCGGCCCGTCCGGTCGCGCGGCGGTCCGGTCCGAGCGGCCTCCGGCCTGCTCGGTGGGCCGTGGGGAGTACGTCCGAAGGCGGGGTCCGTCTGCGACTCGGGGCTGATCACGGGCGACGGTTGGCGGCATAGCCTGCCGTCCGGGTCCTGGTTCGTCCGCGTGAAGGAGAGAGAATGAGCACCGCCGCACCGGTATCGCTGGTCACGGGCGCCAACCGGGGAATCGGCCGGGAGACCGCGCGTCAGCTCGCCGCGCTCGGGCACACCGTCCTGCTGTGCGCGCGCCGCCGGGAGGACGCCGAGCGCGCCGTCGCCGTCCTGGCCCCGGCAGTGCCCGGCAGGCTGCTGCCGCGCCGGCTGGACGTGACCGACACCGAGGGCGTCCGTGCCCTCGCGGTCGCTGTGGAGGCGGAGTTCGGGCGCCTCGACGTCCTCGTCAACAACGCCGCCGTCAACTACGACACCGGCAGGCGCGCCGTCTCCGTCGACCTCGACGAGGTCCGGAGCACCCTGGAGACCAACCTCCTCGGCGCCTGGCGCACCGCGCAGGCGTTCCTGCCGCTGCTGCGCCGCTCGGCCCGTCCCCGTCTGGTGAACGTGTCCAGCGAGTCGGGTTCCCTCGCGCACATGTCCGGCGGGACCCCCGCCTACGGGGTCTCGAAGGCGGCGCTCAACGCCCTCACCCGCAAGCTCGCCGACGAACTGCGCGCCGAGCGGATCCTGGTGAACGCCGTCTGTCCGGGGTGGGTGGCCACCGACATGGGAGGCCCGGGCGGCGCACCGGTCGAGCGGGGCGCCGCCGGCGTCGTCTGGGCCGCCACCCTGCCCGACGCGGGCCCCACCGGCGGCTTCTTCCGGGACGGCGAAGCGCTGGACTGGTAGGGGCCCGTCGCGTCACCGGGCGCCGTCGGGGACCTCGCCCGCCCCCGGGAATCCGTCGGTGCGGGCTCCGGGGACGGTGCGGCGGCGTTCGCGGGGCGCTGCGGCCCCGGTGGCCGGGGCGAGCACGATCACCGCGTCCTCGGGGCCGAAGGCCCGCCGCTCCCGCTTGTCGGGGTTCAGCCGGACCCCGTACGAGGGGCCCTGCGCGACGGCGTCGTGGAGCCGGTAGCCGATGACGCAGTGCCCCTGGCGGCGGCCGGACTCCACCACGGTGGCGAACGCGACCGGGCGGCCGGGCCGCACGTACCCCGTCGCGGGCCTGAGGTGGAGGGTGTCGCCGTCGGCCGAGAACAGGCTGTCGAAGACGGCGGCGAGGTCCCGGTTCTCCGCGATCTGCGTCATCAGGAGGCTGATGAGCCGGCCGCCGACGATGAAGTCCGCGCCCTCCCGGGCGGGGGCCAGCAGCCGGCTCCGGTCGTCCGCCATCTCGGTCACGACGGCCAGTTCGCGACCGGCGGCCTCCTCCAGCGCGCGCAGGTGGAGGAGGGTCACCAGGGTCCGGTCGTCGCCGGTGAGCGCCCCCGGGGCGGTGTCCCGGACGTCGTATCCGAGGACGACGGCCCGGTCGAAGGACAGGACGTCCAGGTCGTCCAGGACGCGCGGATCGGTGATGTCGCCGCCGCGGACGTCGACGTGCATCCGCCGGCCCGGTGCCAGGGCGCAGCGGTCGGCCTCGCGGAGGAGGTCCGCGCCCTCCGCCATGACCGTGAGTACGGATCCCGGCGGGGCGCACGCGTCGAGCTGTTCCATGATGAGCGGCGCACGGTGGTTCCAGCCGAGCAGCAGGAAGCGCTCGGCCGGCCGGGGCGTCCCGGGGGCTGCGACGATCGCCGGCTCGTCCACGGCGGCCGGCTCGGCGGCCGGGGTCGCCGTGTCGTCGTCCGCGGTGATCAGGACGATCCGGTCGCCGTCGCCGAGGACCCTGTCGGCGGCGGGGTTGAGTTCGACGCGGCGCCCGCCGGAGCGCAGGAGTCCGATGACGCTGGAGGTGTCGTACGCGAGGAGCAGTTCGCCGAAGGTGCGTCCGGTCAGGGAGGGGGCCGCCACGGTGTAGATCTCGTCGCCCTCGAAGTCGAGCAGTTCCCGGTAGACGAGGGAGAGTCCGGGCTCGCAGGAGGTCTGGGCGATGAGCCGGGCGGTGACGTCCTCGATGTCCAGCACCCGGCCGCGGCTGCCCGCGGCGAGCTCCGCGGCGCGCCGGTGGCGGCCGTCGCGCACCGCCGCGACCACGGCGGGGCCGCCCCGCCCGCGGACGGCCGCCTCCACGGCCAGTAGCGTCTTGACCACGTGGGCGTCGCCGTCCTCGCCCGCGTGGGTGAGGACCAGGACGGCGCGGGCCGATGCGGGGCTGACGAGGGAGACGACCGCGGGGTCGGTGGTGGCGCCGCTGCGGCAGATCAGCCGGGTGCGGCGGAGCCGGCCGACGGCGGTGGCGATCTCGTCCTCCATCTCGGCCTTGTCCTTGGGGCCGAGGACCGCGATGACGGCCCGGCGCCGGTTGGCATTGGCCTCGACCAGTTCGGAGATGATCGGGAACACCTGGTCGGACCAGCCGAGCAGGACCGTGTGCCCCGCCTCCAGGACGGTGGACCGGCCTCGGCGCAGGTCCAGGACCTTGTCGTTGAGTCCGTTGGTGATGAGACCGACGAGCGTGGAGACGAAGAGCAGGGCGACGAGGGCGAGCAGGACCGACATGAGCACGTACAGGGGGCTGCCGACGGCGCCGCCGATCTTCAGCGTCTGGCCCACGCTCACCCATACGGCCACGACCTGTTCCGACCAGGTGGTGGGCCCGTCGCGTCTGGCCCACACCAGGGCCGCGCTGGCCGGGACCACGACGGCCAGGCACATGAGGGTGAGCCAGCCGATCAGTACGGCGGTCCCGCGGGCCACGATGGTGTCGAACCAGTAGCGCACCCGCGGCCAGGCGGGGCCCGCACGTCGGGTGGTCGTCCTGCGTCCCGTCAACCGGAGTTCCTCGCTCGGCTGGGATGCCGGAGCGGACGCTGAGCTGCGTTCTGCCCGGCATCGGCGGTTTTGTACGGTCTCCAGGTTAGTGAGGGGGACCCGGACCCGGGCGACGCAGCCGTGAACTCCGCCCTACGCGTGACGGTTCGCCCCTGTTTTCGTCATACGGGGAGGCCCGCGGGTCGTCCGCCCGGGTGTCGGGCGCCCTTCAGTCCAGGAGGGCGGCCGCCTCCCGGCGGGCGCGGTCCAGCCAGGCCTCGCGTTCCCCGCCGGTCGAGTCGCCGACCGTCCGGAAGACCACCCGGCGTACGTCCCGGATGCCCACGTAGGGCAGGACGCACGCCGACCAGATGCTGTGCAGGGGGTCGCCGAACTCGCTCTCCTCGCGGGCCGCGGGAGTGTCGGAGGTGTTCAGCACGAGGGCCTTCCCCGCCCCGAGGAGCCCGGCGGGCTCCCCCTGCGCGGTTCCCAGCTTGTAGGCCACGCCGGGCACCAGGACCCGCTGCACCCAGCCCGTCAGGACGGCGGGCGGCATCCCCCACCAGTTCGGGTGGACGAACACCAGGGCGTCCAGGGCGGCCACCCGGGCCCGGTGGAGCGCGACCTGCGCGTCCTGGGCGCGTGCGGCCTCCTCGACCGTCCCCGTCTCGCCGGCCGACAGCAGGGGATCGAACCCCTCGGCGCAGAGGTCGTGGGCCGACACGTCGGCGCCGCGTCCGCGCAGCTCCTCCACCACGGCGTGGAACACCGCGTGGTTGAAGCTGCCCGGGCGCGGGTGGGCGAGGTAGACCCCGATGTGCATGCGTCCCCCGGTGTTCGAATCGAAATCGGATCTTGTCCTCCGTCATTGTCTTCCGGTGCCGGGGCCCCGCAAGTTTCTTGCGTCAGGGCCCCGTTCGGGATCGCCGGCGGCGGTGTGCCGGTCGGTGCCGAGGGTGGCGGCCAGTTCCGACCTGCGGCGTATGCCCAGTTTCCGGTAGGTGCTCGTCAGGTGGGTCTCCACGGTGCGGCGGGCCACGTGCAGGAGATCGGCGATCTCGGTGTTCGTCCGTCCCGCCGCCGCCAGTTCCGCGATGCGGCGCTCGCTGCCGGTCAGCGCTCCCGAGCCGGTCCGGGCCGCCGCCGGGACGCGGGCGCCGCCCTCGCGGAGGGCCTGCTCGGCCAGCGCGAGCAGCCGCAGCCCGCCCCGGCGTTCGGCCAGGTCCGCCGCCTCGCGCAGGCGGTCGCGGGCGCGTCCGCGTTCGCCCGCGGCGAGGAGCTGGCGGCCCTGGGCGAGGAGGGCCTCGACCAGCTCCATGCCGGCGTCGGCGGGCGCTCCCCTGAGGGTCTCGACCGCCTCCTCGGCGAGCTCCAGGCCGTGCCGGCCGCCGGTCACCGCACCGAGGACGCGCAACGCGCGCCCCACCGTGCGCGGGGTGTTCCACACCCGGGCCAGCCGCAGCTCCTCGGCGGCCAGGGCCAGTGCCTCCTGGCCGCCGCCGAGGGCGAGGCGGCACTGGGCCACCGCCGTCCGCCAGGGGGTGACGATCGGACTGAGCACCTCCCGGGCGGTCTGGCGCCGGCCGCACTCCAGGAAGTCGTGGAGCGCGGCCGCCGGGTCGCCGGCGGCCAGGCGCTGCACTCCCCGCGCGTAGAGGAAGCGGTTCAACTCCCAGGATTCGGGGGCGCGGCCGAGGTCGAAGGCGTCGGCGAGCCGTCGGGCCTCCTCGGCGCGCCCCGTGTGGACGAGGGCCATCAGCACGTGGGCGTCCCGGTTGGACGGTCCGCTGTGGGCCTGGGCGGCGACGGCCGCGCCGTCGTCGCGGACGGCGATCAGCCGGGCGATGTCGCCGCGGGCCGCGGCGATGTCGGCGCGGGTGTTGAGCAGCGCGTCCTCCATGGGGTGGAGCAGGCCGGGGTGCTGGCCGACGAGGCCGCGGTCCACGAGCCGGTCGGCCTCGTCGAGTTCGCCGGCCCATTCGGCCACCGCCGCGGCCGTCCCCAGCAGGAACGGCTCGGCCAGCGGGTCGGAGGGCTGTGCGAGCAGGGCCCGGACGCGGGTCATGGCCTCGCCGGCCGAGATCAGCCCGGCGGTCGCCTCGTAGCGCACCAGCAGGGCCCGTCCGGCGGTGCCGACGCGTTCGGGCGTGCGCTCGCCGCTCTCGGTGAGCCTGCGGTAGGTCTCCTGCCGGGTCGCGAGGTCGGCGTCGGACAGCAGGGCGGTGGCGGTCCGCACGGTGCGGGTCAGGCCCGGGTGCCCGTCGAGGCTGCCCTCGGTGCGCCGCAGCACCTCCAGTGCGGTGGCGACCTCGCCGCGGCCGACCAGGGCCGTGCCGAGGGCGACGGCCGCGCGCACCCGGTCGCGGGGGGCGGCGGGCAGGTGCTGTGCCTCCGCCAGGCGGGCGATCGCCACCGCGCCGCCGGCCGAGGCGTACTCCAGGGAGCCGAGCTCGGTCAGCAGCCGCTGGCGCCGGTCGTCGGAGAGCGGTTCGTCCAGGGCGCGGCGCAGGTAGCCGGCGGCGTCGCCGGGGCGGGCGTCGTGGACCGCGACCGTCGCCGCGTCGCGCAGCACCCGCAGGGCCCAGGGCAGGCCGATGCCGGGCGCGCGCAGCAGGTGGGCGGCGACCGCCTCGACCGGGTCGCCGCGCCGCAGCATCGTCTCCGCCGCCGCCCGGTGCGCGGCCTCCCGCCGTACCGTCGGCCAGCCGGTCAGCACGGCGTCCCTGAGCAGCCGGTGGGCGAAGCGGGGCCGACCGGCGGGGTCCGGGCGCAGGATTCCGATGCGGGTCATCGCGGTGAGCCAGCCCGCGACCCGTGCGGGGTCGGCCCGGGCCGCCCGGGCGAGCACCGCGGCCACGTCCGCGGCCACCGCCGCGGCGACGCCCGGGACCACGCCCGGGGCCGCGTCCGGGTCCACGCCCGAAGCCACGCCCGAAGCCACGGCCGGGGCCACGCCCGGGGCCACGCCCGGGGCCACGCCCGGGGCCACGTCCGAAGCCACGGCCGGGGCCACACCCAGGGCCACGCCCGGAGCACCGTCCGAAGCCACCCCCGGGGCCACGCCCGGAGCACCGTCCGAAGCCACCCCCGAAGCCACGGCCGGGGCCACACCCGAAGTCACCTTCTCGGCGGCCTGCGGGGCCGCCGTGCCGCCGGGGACCGCGGGGGGTCGCTCCTGCGGACCGTCGGGCCAGGCCTCCTCCAGGGCCGCCAGGCAGCGGGCCACCTCGGCCGTGGCCGTGCCCGCGCTGTCCAGCCACCACGAGACGGCCGCCGGATAGCTTCCGGGATAGAGCGCGGCGCAGGTGTCCGGCAGCGGCGGGACCGCGTCCGCCGAGGAGCGGGCGGCTCGCACACCGCCGCCGAGGTCGTCGATCAGGGCGTCGAGCAGCAGCGGGTGGCCCGCCCCGGCCCGGACGAACTCCGCGGTCCGGTCGGGGCCGGCCCCGGGCCAGGCGGCGCGGACGAGTTCCGCGGCCGACGCGTCGCCGAGCGGGTCGATCGTGTGGGTGCGGACGAGGGACGGGGGCAGGGACCGCGCGAGCCCGTCGTCGCGGGCGAGGACGTCGTACTGGCTGCGTTCGGCCACGACCAGCAGGACCGGTAATCGGTCGATGCGGCGCGCGGCCTCCCGCAGCCACTGGCGTGACGGGGCGTCGGCCAGGTGGACGTCGTCGACCGCCAGCAGCAGCGGGCCCGCGTCGGCGTAGGCGCGCAGCAGCCGCCACAGGCGGGCGGCGCTGCCGCGGTCGTCGCCGTCGGGCGTGATGTCCGTGAAGTCCGGTACGGGTCCCAGGAGTTGCAGCACGGTGGCGAACGGCACCCCGGTGTCCTCCTGCGAGCACCGCGCCCGCAGCACCCTCAGCCCCCGGTCCTCGGCGTCCCGGACGGCCGCCTCCAGCACGGAGGTGCGGCCGGTGCCGGTGGCTCCCCGGAGCAGCACCAGTCCGCCGGATCCTGAGCGCGCCCGCTCCGACTCGGCCGCCAGCAGGGCGCGGACGCCGTCGCGTTCGCGGAGCGGTCCGGTCATCAGTGCCTCCTGCGGCGGTCGGTGTGCCTCACCCCGGGTGAGACGACGTGATCCCGGCCGGGGTGCTGTGGAGTGGCGTACCTCACTGCCGCTCCCCCGGCCTGCCCGGCCGCCCCGGGACCCTCGGTGACCTGCGGCGATCCGGCCGGTCTCGTGGTGGTCGCCCCCGCAGCCTCGTGGTGTGCCCCGTGGTGCTCCACGATTGCGGTCCGCGCGGGGCCCGCAGAAGGGTGGAGGGAGCTCATCGGCTACCGGCCCGCGCTCCGCGGAGGGCCGCTGAACAGGGGAATCGGTTGCTCAGCACATCCCGGACCATGATCACGTCCTCTTCCGCCGCCGGCCGGAGCGCCGGCTCCGCGGACCGGCGCGTCCCCGTGGCGGTGTCCGCCTCGGACCCGATCAGCCGTGAGGGCGCGGTCAGCCAGTTGCGCAGACACCCCGGGATCGAACTGCGCGAGGAGTCCGGCCCGGGCACCGTGGCCCTGCTCGTGGAGGACGCCCTCGACGAGGCGGTCCTGACCAGGCTGCGCCGGATCGTGCGCAGCGAGGGGGCGCGCGCCGTGCTCGTGGTGGGCGCGATGCGCGAGAACGAGCTGCTGGACGTGGTGGAGTGCGGTGTCGCCGCCATCGTCTGGCGCCGCGAGGCCACCGCCGAGCGGCTGGTGCAGGCGGTGCTGGCCGCGTCCCGCGGCGACGGCGACCTGCCCGCCGACCTGCTCGGCCGGCTCATCCACCAGGTGGGCACGCTGCACCGGAGCGCGGCGGGCCGCTCCGGCGGCCCGGTCCTCGGGCTCACGCCGCGGGAGGTGGACGTCCTGCGCCTGGTCTCCGAGGGCCTCGACACCGGTGAGATCGCGGGCAAGCTGTCCTACTCCGAACGGACCGTCAAGAACGTCATGCACGGACTCACCACACGGCTCCACCTGCGCAATCGCGCACACGCCGTGGCCTTCGCCCTTCGGGAAGGCTACATCTGACCGTCCGGGCACACGAAAGGGGCTCCACGCGTCCGCGAGGGCAGGGCGCACTGCCCGGACGCCGTCCCCCGTGCCCCTGCGGCCCGGGCGGCGGCGCGGGGCACGATCGGTGGAGGGATACGGGCCGGGCCGTCCGGCGCCGTGCGGGCAGGGCGGGAGCGCGGGCGTGATCCACGAGGTGGACGAGACACTCAAGGGCCTCCTCGGCGGCGGCGCGCTGGCCGGGTCGGGCATCGAGGTGTCCTTCGAGGCGCCGACCCGCGAGTGGGCGGCCCGGCGCAACGCGCCGGTGGTCAACGCCTACCTGTACGACATCCGGGAGGACGCGGCGCTGCGCCGGCGCGGCCACATGGCGGTGCGCGACGAGCGCGACGTGGTCGTGCGGCGGCGCCGGCCGCCGCGCTGGTTCCGGCTGTCGTACCTGGTGACGGCGTGGACGAAGACGCCGCAGGACGAGCACCGGCTGCTGTCCGCCGCCCTCGCGACGCTGCTGCCCCGCGAGCTGCTGGCTCCGGACGAACTGCCGCTCCCGCTGCGGGCGCTGGGGCTGTCCGTGCCGCTGACGGTGGCCGGCGGGGAGGCGCAGTCGCGGTCGCTCGCCGAGATCTGGTCCGCGCTGGGCGGCGAGCTGAAGCCGTCCCTCGACCTGGTGGTGACGGTGCCGTTCCCGGCCTTCCCGGAGTACGACGCGGGGCCGCCGGTCACCGAGGGCGCCACCGTCCGGGTGGGCGGCCTGGACGGCGACCCGGCGGTGTCCGAGGGCCGTTCGCACCGGCCCCGCCAGGTGGCCGCCGCCCGGAGGGCCCGGGCCTCCCGCCAGGAGGCGGACCTCGGCCAGGAGCCCTCCCGCCGCCCGGACGCCCGGTGAGCGCCCCGTCCGCCGTGCCGGCGTCGGATCCCGGGCCGCAGGCGGCCGTCACCGACGGCGCCCGCGCGCTGCTCGCCCGTCTCGACGCGCTGCGCGGGCGGGTGTCCGCGCTGGTGGAGGGGCGTTCCGTCGGCGATCCCACGGCGGACGACCCGCTGCGCGGCCTCTACCTGTCGCAGGAGGCGGTGCGCCATCTCCTCGGCAGGCGGCCCGAGGCGGCGGACGGTCCCCCGGGCGGCGCCGGCGAGGAGGCCGCCCCGGGCGACCGGCTGGCCCGGCTGGCCGGGAGCGCGGGCCTGAACGCACTCGACGTCGCCGTCCTGCTCGTCGCCCTCGCCCCCGACGTCGACCGGACCTTCGAACCCCTCTACGGCTACCTCAACGACGACGTGAGCAGGCGCCGGGCCACCGTCGGCCTGGCCCTCGACCTGTGCGGGGCGTCGGCGCAGTCGGCCGCCGCCCGGGCCCGGCTGCATGCCGGGGCGCCCCTCCTGGCGCTGGGCCTGCTGGAGGTCGACGAGCCCGAACGCCCCTTCCTGACGCGTGCGCTGCGCGTGCCCGACCGCCTGATCGGGCACCTCCTGGGCGACGACACCCCCGACGCCGCGCTGCTCGGCCTGCTGCGCCCGTTGCCGGAACCGCTGCCTTCCGGCCCCGCCGCCGACGGGTTCACCGACCGGCTCGCGGCGCTCCTGGCGTCCGGCCGCGCCACCGTCTACCTGCGGGAGCGGCGCGGGGGCGACGGCCTGGCCGCGTACGCCGCCGCGCTGCGGGCCGCGGGCCTGGACGGGCTGTGCTGCGCCGAACCCGGCGAGCAGGTCGCCGCGCTGCTGCGCGAGGCCCGTCTCAGCGGCCGGGCCGTCGTCGTGCCGGCGCTTCCCGAGCAGCCCGGGCCGCTGGTGCGGGCGCTCGGCGCGGCGCCCGACGTGACCGTGCTGATGGCCGATCCCCGCCCGTACGATCCCTACTGGTGCCCGGAGGACCCCCTGGTCCTGGACGCGCCGGAGCGCCGTGACGGCGATACGGCCGCCTGGCGGGCCGCGCTGGGCGCGGACGCCGACGGCTTCGACCTCGCCGCGACCGTCGCCCCGTACCGCCTCGGCGGGGACCGGGCGCGGCGGGCCGCGCGGGCCGCGCGCGCGCTGGCCGCCTTCGACGGCGGTCCGCTGACCGCCGCCCACGTGCGCAGCGGCGCGCACGGCCAGTCGGCCTCCGGGTTGGAGGGACATACCCGGCGGATCCGGCCGGCCGTGGACTGGGACGACCTGGTCCTGCCCGAGGGACCCCTGGAGCAGCTGCGCGAGCTGGCGCTGCGGGCCCGCCACCGCGACCGCGTGCTCGGCGACTGGCGCCTGAGCGCGGGCGGCGGGCGCGGCCGGGGCGTCCTCGGCCTCTTCGCCGGGGACTCCGGCACGGGCAAGACGCTGTCGGCGGAGGTCGTCGCGGCCGACCTCGGACTCGACCTCTACGTGGTCCAGCTGTCGTCGGTCGTGGACAAGTACGTCGGCGAGACCGAGAAGAACCTGGAGCGGATCTTCACGGAGGCGGACCGCACCGACGCCGTGCTGCTCTTCGACGAGGCCGACGCCGTCTTCGGCAAGCGCTCCGAGGTCAAGGGCGCGCACGACCGCTACGCCAACATGGAGAGCTCCTACCTGCTCCAGCGGCTGGAGTCGTTCGACGGCATCGCGCTGCTCACCACCAACCTCCGTGCGAACATCGACGAGGCGTTCACCCGGCGGCTGGACCTGGTGGTCGACTTCCCGTTTCCGGACCCCGGGCAGCGCCTGGCCCTGTGGCGGCACGGGCTGGCGCACGTGCCGTCCGTCGAGGGCCTCGATCCGGCCGCGCTGGCGCGGGACTTCGAACTGGCCGGCGGTTCCATCCGCAGCGCGGTGGTGACCGCCGCCTACCTCGCCGCCGGGCGCGGCGGCGAGGTGACGGCACAGGACCTCCTGGAGGGGGCGCGGCGGGAGTACCGCAAGGCGGGGCGGCTGGTGCCGGGCGAGGGGACCTGGTGATCCGCCGGCCGCCCCCGCGGGCCGGTCGTCTCAGCCGGTCTTGGGGTGGACGATCTTCCACTCCTGGTTGCCGGTGTTGGTGCAGTCGGAGATGTTCAGCTTGTCGTCGACGTTCGCACCGCCGTTGACGTTCAGGCACTTGTTGTTGCTGGCGTAGTTGCGGATCCAGTAGTCGCCGCTGTCCTGCTTGTCGATCCACCACAGCTGGTTGTCGGCGGTGGTGCCGATGCAGTGGAACTCGCCGATGCCGGTGCCCACGGGACGGGCGCCGTACTCGCCGAGGTCCATGCAGAACTGGTCCTTGACGTTGCGGATCTGGAAGAGCGGGGTGCCGCCGGGGCCGAGGTCGGGGTACTTGACCTCGAGGTTCCAGAGCTGGTTGTCCGTCTCGCTGCCCACGCAGCCGGCCTGCTGCACGGCCAGGTTGATCCGGCCCTTGTCGTTGCCCGGCAGATCGGCGCACATACGGGTCGCCGCGTTGCGCAGCAGGACCTTCTCCGCCGGGACGACGGGCGCCGGTCCCGCCGGCTTCGCGGGCTTCTCGTCCCCGCCGCCGCCGTCGTCGTCGTCCTTGGGCTTCTCGCTCTTGGCCGACGAGGGTTCCGGGCTCGGCGGCGGGGGCGGTGCGGACAGCGGCGGGGCGGGGGGCAGGACGGCGCCCGCCTGCTCGGTGGCCTCGGTGGCCGCGCTGCGCAGCTGGGGCTTGTAGGAGATCCAGACCATGACGAAGGCGAGGGCCAGGGCCAGGAGGAGGCCGGAGAACGTGGCCAGCCAGCGCGGCAGGAACCCGCGCTGGACGTAGGTCCCCTCGACCTCCAGCGGCTCGGCGGCGGAGCGGCGCACCGCGAGGGTGTACGGCCGCTCCTCCTTGGAGCCGAACCAGATGATCCGCCGGGGCCGCAGGGTCGTGTCGACGAACGCGGCCCGGCCGGGTTCGATCTGGACGTTCCCCGGGCGGATCTCGTAGGCGAGGTGGTCGCCGTTGTCGCTGCCCGCGACCGATGCCGTCACCTTGGTGTTGCCGAGGTTGTCGACGGCCAGCCTGGGGCGTCCGCGGAAGCGGCCCTTGACGGTCGGCGGAACCAGTTCCGCGCGCACCTCGGTGAACGGGGTGATCGTCAGGTTCCCCTCCGGAACCGTCACGGCTTCGGGGTGTTCGGTGGGCGTGATCCGTACCGCGTACGGGTTGGGGCCGGCGGTGGCGTCGGGGGTCCGCGGCGGTGCGAAGGTCAGCTCGACCGTGCCGGTCGTGCCCGGGTACAGGCGCAGGGTCGCCGGCTCCACGGTGGTCCAGGGCGCCACGTCGCCGACGGGTTCGAAACGGTATTCGTCCACCACGTCGCCGGTGTTGCGCACCCGCAGGCGCACGCGCGTGCTGCTGCCGGGGTCGACGGTGGCGGAGGCGGGTTCCAGGGAAGTCCAGAGGCTCACCCCCGGCACGCTAACCGGGCCCGCGCCCGCGGGCAGGAGCCTCGGGGGCAGACCCGTTGCCCCGGCGGACCCGCCGCCCCGTCAGCGGCGGGGGTCGCGGGCGCCGTTGGTGATCAGGATGAACTGGGCGTAGGAGTCGGCGTTCATCAGGGCGCGCCGTCCCATCGCGTACCAGTTGGGCTGCCGGTTCCCGTCGTCGTTCCTGCCGCTGTACTCGGCCGGGGCGCGCAGGGCGCGCTTGCCGAGGTTGCTCTGCTCCTGCCGGGCGGCCTCTTCGGGGAAGTCGCGCGTCAGGTCGTCGACGACGGTGTCCTGGGTCAGCTCCGCGTCGCGCGGGCTGTACTGGTAGTCGAGGGTGCCGGCGAACCGGTGGGTGGCCTCGTGGACGAAGTACCAGGCGATCTGGCCCTGCTTCGTGAGGTGGATCGGACCGGAGCGGGCCGTGTCCATGGGCGGCAGTTGCTCGCTCTTCTGCGGATGCGGCATGAGCTTCTCCGCCAGCGGCCAGTCGACCCAGCCCATGACGGAGGGGGGAGCGACCCCTTCGCCGACCAGGGCGATCTGTGCGCCCTGGGCGTCCAGGCCGGCCTTGATGCGGTGGACGACCTCGGCGATGTGGGGCAGGAAGGCCGCGATCTGCCGGGGCGTCATGGCCCGGAACGCGGGGAAGCCGGAGCGCAGCCCGGCCAGGAGCGCGCCGCCCGGGCCGTCCGCCGCGGTCCCCAGCAGGGCGAGGGCCGAGGCGATGTACCGCTTGGCGGTGACCAGTTCGCGGCGGGCCGCCGACTCGCGCTCGCGCTGTTCGCGCTCCGGGATGGCGCCCTTGCGGGAGAAGACCGCGTTGCCGCTGCTGTAGAACTCGCCCGTCGCGTCGTCGTACACGTCCGCCTGCCGTGGTGTGATGCCGGCGGGCACTCCCACCTGGGCGGAGGTGCGGATGTCCCGCGCGTCGTCGCGGTTGCGCCAGCGGGTCCCCTGCCCGTCGACGGCGTCCGTGTAACTGCCGCCGGGCTCGTACTCCCAGAGCGTGCGCTGGACGGCCTCGGCGCCGGGGGCGGCCGCGGCTGTCTCCTCCCGCGGCTGTCCGTCCGTGTCCTGCGTCCCCTCGACGGGGGCCCGCTGGGCCACGGAGGGGGCGGTCGCGCGTCCGGCCGTGAAGGCGGCGCCGTCGGCCGTCGCCGCGCGCTCGGAGCCCTGCCCGGGGTCGGTCACGACCATGCCGCTGCCGTGGTCGTGGCCCGTCTCGGGAATGCCCCGGAGGTTCTTGTCGAGGTGGCTGGCCTCGTGGGCGAGGATCTCGGTGTTGCCGGCCGCTCCGGGGCCGAGCAGGATGTGGCTGCCGACGGTCACCGCGTGGGCACCGAGCTCCGCGGCGGCGCGCTGGGCCATCGGGTTGTCGTGGACGCGCCCGGCGCCCAGGCCGTCGTTGCGGTAGAACGTCTTCGCCCTGCTGAGGAACGGGTCGGGGAGGGGGCTGCTCGGCGTGGCGAGCGCGGACCGCAGGAGGGCGAGTTTCGACGCGGGCCCGGTCTCCTGCGCCCCCTCGTGGCCGTGGTCGTGGCCGTGGTCGTGGTGTACGGCCTCACGGCGCTGGACGGCCGGCTCCGGGTGGCCGCAGCCCGGGCCGTGCCGGTGCCGCCGCTCCTCCATGGCGCGGGCCACGGCCGCGTTCCCCGCCGCCTGGTTGAGGTCCAGCAGCCGCTGGACCGGCGCGCTCGGCGGCACCGTCCGGCGGGGGGTGTCCCGTTCGTCCGACGACGGGTTCCGCTGACCGTGCGCGCGCATGACGCTCCCTCTCGACTGTCCGGACGCTGGCCGTCCAGCCTTACCCGGCGCCGCGCCCGCCCGACAGGTCCCGGAGGGCAGACCCCGGGGCAGCCTGGGCCGCCCCCGCCGCCGGGGCCCGTCGGCGGACGTCGCGGATCTGCCCCCGCGGGCAGCGGCGGGGGCAACGGGGGTGCCCCCGGTCGGGTACCGGGGGACGTTTCGGCGGGTCCGGTGCGCGCGTCAGGGTGGAGGTGTCCTGTCTCGTATCCGAGGAGAGCAGAGCATGCCGTCCTATCTGTCGCCCGGCGTCTACGTCGAGGAGGTGGCGAGCGGTTCGCGCCCGATCGAGGGAGTCGGCACGTCGGTGGCCGCCTTCGTCGGTCTGGCGCCGACCGGCCCGCTGAACGAGCCCACGCTGGTGACCAACTGGACCCAGTACGTCGCGGCCTTCGGCGACTTCACCGACGGCTACTACCTCGCGCACTCGGTCTACGGGTTCTTCAACAACGGCGGTTCCACGGCGTACGTGGTGCGCGTCGGCGGCTCCGCCGAGGACGCCGGCGGCCAGGGCCGGGCGTCCGCGCCCGCCGCGGTCACCGGCGGGGCCGCGCCGGCCGCGCTGCCCGCCGCCGAGCCCCGCCGGCTGGGCACCTTCGCCGTGACCGCCACCGCGGAGGGCGGCTCCGGCCCGCTGTCCGTCGAGGTCGCCGACGCCGAGGGCGAGGGCCCCGCCGAACGCTTCCGGCTGATCGTCAAGGACGGCGACACCCCGGTGGAGACCTTCGACGTGACGGCGAAGAAGGGCAGCCGTTCGTACGTCGTCACGCAGGTCAAGGAGCGTTCCCGGCTGATCGCCGTGACCGAGGCCGCCCCGGCCGCGCAGCTGGCCCGCCCGGAGAACCAGACCGTGGCCCTGCCCGCGCCGCCGGCCGCGCCCGCCGGGCCGGCCGTACCGGCCGCCCGCGGCGAGGACGCCCACCCCGGCCCGGCGCAGTACCTCGGCGACTCCGCCGACCGCACGGGCTTCGGCGGCCTGGAGGCCGTCGACGAGATCTCCATGGTCGCCGTGCCCGACCTGATGGCCGCCTACCAGCGCGGCGCCATCGACCTGGAGGCGGTCAAGGCGGTCCAGCTCGGTCTGATCGCGCACTGCGAGCTGATGGGCGACCGGGTCGCGATCATCGATCCGCCGCCCGGCATGAACGCCCGCGACATCCGGGTCTGGCGCCAGGAGACGGCCAACTACGACTCCAAGTACGCGGCCCTGTACTACCCCTGGATCAAGTCCTTCGACCCGGCGACCGGCCAGTCGCGCCTGGTCCCGCCGAGCGGCCACGTCGCCGGCGTCTGGGCCCGCAACGACTCCGAACGCGGTGTGCACAAGGCCCCGGCCAACGAGGTCGTGCGCGGCGCCGTCGACCTCGAACTCCAGATCACCCGCGGCGAGCAGGACCTGCTCAACCCGATCGGAGTCAACTGCATCCGGGCCTTCCCCGGCCGCGGCATCCGCATCTGGGGCGCCCGCACCCTCTCCTCCGACCCGGCGTGGCGCTACCTGAACGTCCGCCGCTACTTCAACTACCTGGAGGAGTCGATCCTGATCGGCACCCAGTGGGTGGTGTTCGAGCCGAACGACCACAACCTCTGGGCGCGGATCCGCCGCAACGTCTCCGCGTTCCTGGTCAACGAGTGGCGCAGCGGCGCCCTGTTCGGGCAGAGCCCCGAGCAGGCGTACTACGTCAAGTGCGACGAGGAGACGAACACCGCGGAGTCGGTCGACCTCGGCCGGGTCATCTGCGAGATCGGCATCGCCCCGGTCAAGCCCGCCGAGTTCGTGATCTTCCGGCTGGCGCAGTTCTCCAGCGGCAACGGGGAGCTGGAGGAGTAGCCGGGCGGCGGGGCGCGGAGCCCGCCTCCGCCCCGCGCCGCCTCCCCGTGCCCCTCCCCTCTCCAGAAGGACAGCGAACCCATGAGCCTCCAGCAGGGCGACTCCCTCACCTCACACAACTTCGGCCTCCAGATCGACGGGGTGATGGTCGAGTACCTCGCCGAGATCAGCGGTCTCACCCTCGAACAGGACGTCATCACCTACCAGCAGAACAGCGCGCAGGGCCGGCCCGAGATCGCGCTGCTGCCCGGTGTGCAGAAGAACGGCCAGTGCACCGTCGTGCGCGGCATGACGCAGTCGACGTCGTTCACGGAGTGGATCAACGACTCGATCCGGGGCCAGATGAGCACGGCCCGCAAGAACGCCTCGATCATCATGATGGACTTCGAGGACAACCCGGTGAAGCGCTACAACCTGCGCAACGCCTGGTGCAGCAAGATCGAGACGAGCACGGTGAAGGCCGGTGAGGCCGCCGCGCTGACCGAGACCGTCACCATCGTGTTCGAAGAACTGGTCATCGAATAATGCGGCGTTCGACTGCCAAGGCCCCCGCCCAGGCAGTACCCCAGACCGCGGCGGCGGGGGCCGGGATCCCCCACTCGGCTCCCGCCGCCGCACCGGACCGCGCACCCGCCGGACCGCCGGCCGACCCGGCCCCGCGGCAGTCGCTGCGCACCGAGTTCCCGTTCGAGCTGCCGCGCGGGTACGTCGACGACGCGGGCACCGTGCACCGCGAGGGCGTCATGCGGCTGTCCACGGCGCGCGACGAACTGGTCCCGCTGCGGGACGTGCGCGTGCAGGAGAACCCGGCGTACCTGTCGGTGGTGCTGCTCGGCCGGGTCATCACCCGGCTGGGCACCCTGCCGATGGTGCACGACGGGATCGTGGAGAACATGTTCGCGTCCGACCTGGCCTTCCTCCAGGACTTCTACCGCCAGATCAACGCGGAGGGCCACACCCGCGCGGCCGTGCGGTGCCCGCACTGCTCGGAGCCCTTCGAGGTGGAACTCGGCGGGAGCCGCCTGGGGGAATCGTGACGTACGCGACCGACCGGCTGCACGAGGAGATCGCGTACGTCGCCTACCACTTCCGTTGGGGCCCGGACGCGATCCTGGACCTGGAGCACCAGGACCGGCGCCGGTACACCGAGCAGATCGCGTCCCTCGTGACGCGCGGCGCGACGGAGGGCTGAGCGGGTGGCATTCCTGGACCGGCTGCGGGGGCGGCGCGACGACGACCGCGGGGCGGCGCCGTCGGGCGGCCACCCGGCTCCGGAGGGCGGGCCGGCGGCGGAGACCGCCGGGGCCGCCGTACCCGGACCCTCCGCGGGCCCCGTGGCCCTCGCCGGCTGGGTCGGCCTGCCGCCGCTGCGGCGGACCACGGGCGAGGTGCCGGCCGGCGTCGCGGACACCGCGTTCGGCGGGCGGCTGCCGACCTGGCAGAACCCGTCGTTCACCCGGGCTCCCTCCCCCGCCGTCCTGGACCCGGCGGCGGGCGGCGGCATGCTCTCGGGCGCGCTGACCGGGGCGGCCCGTCCGGTCGCGGGGCCCGAACGGCCCGCCCCGGGCCTGCCGTCGGGCCGCCCGGGCGGTGCGCCGGCCGTGCAGCGCATGCCGGTGGTGCCGCTGCGGGCGGTCCCCGCGCGGACGCCGTCCGCCCCGGCGGCCGGGGCCCCGCCGGTACCCGCCGCGGCCCGGCCCGCCGGGCCGGCGCCGGCGGTGCCCGTCACCCCGGCGTCCGCGGCGCCGCGTCCGCCCTCCGGCCGGCCGGCCCCGGCGTCGCCCCGTACACCCGGGGGAACCGGGCCCGTCCGGCCCGTCCCGGGGGTTCCTGCGGCACCGGTGTCCCGCTCACGCGCCGTGCGGCCGGCCCCGGCGCCGGCTGCTGCGCCGGAACCGGCGGGGACGGCGAACCGCGGTGTCCGGGTGACGCCCGTGCCGCCGGTGCCGCCCCCGTTCCGGCAGCACTTGACCAAGGCACCTGCCGTACCGGGCGCCGTCCAGCGGGCCCTGCCCGCGACCCGCCCGACCACGCCGGCGGTTCCGGCCTCGGCGCGGGACGTCGCCGGCCGGGCAGCCCCATCGGCCCGCGTCGACCGGGGCGGCTCCGGCACGCCGACCCCCGCGCTCCCGGCCCAGCGCACCACCGCCGCCCGGCCCGACGGCCCGTCCGCTCCGTCACCGCAGGCGCCCGCGGCACCGGCGCCGTCCTCGGGCGACTCCGTCCGTCCGGCGGCGGCCGCGGCCGAGCCGTCGGCCACCCGTGCCCTGCGGGACCGCAGCGCCCCGGCCCGCCCCCTGTCGGCGGAACGCACGGATCCGGCCGCGAGGCGTACGGGGCTCGGCGCACCGGTACGCCGCGGGGCGGTTCCCCCGCCCGGAGGCCCCGCCCCGCACACCGACCTGCCGGGCGGCTCCGGCATGCCCGGCGACCCGGCCGCGCCGGGGCCTTCGGCATCCGAAGCGGCGTCCACCCCGCGTCATGCGACGCCGCTCCAGGGCACGGCGCCCGCCGCACCGACGCAGGGCACGACCGCACCCGCGACGGCCGAAGCGAACCCGCTCGCCACGGGCGGGAGGCCGCGCGCGAGTGGAACGCCCGGCTCCCGGCGGGAAGCCGCACCGCTCCCCCCGCGGCCGGTCTCCGGACCCGGCACGCCCGTCCGGCCGACGGTGTCCACACCCGGCCCCACCCCGCCCGCCCCGGGCAACGGCCACCGCACCCCTGCGATACCCGACGCCACCATCCAGCGGTCGCTGCGCCCCCAGCCGCCCACGCCGGCACCCACCCCACCCGCGCTGCCCGGCGACCGCCACACCTCCACGCCCCCCGACACCACCGCCCAGCGGACCCTCGGCCCCCACCCGGCCACGCCGACACCCGCCCCGGCCACTCCGACCGGCAACCACCGCACCCCTACACCCCACGACACCACCACCAACGGACCCACCGCCCGACGGACCCTCGGCCCCCACCCGGCCACGCCGGGATTCACGCCGCCCACTCGGTCCGGCGACCGCCACCGCACCCCTGCACCCCAGGACTCCGCCGCCAACGGACCCACCACCCAGCAGGCCCAGCGCCCCCACCAGCCCACGCCGGCACCCGCCCCACCCACTTCGACCGGCGACCGCCGCCCCTCTGCGATCCACGACACCACCACCAACGGACCCACCGCCCAGCGGGCCGTCCGCCCCCACCCGGCCACGCCGGCGCCCACCCCGCCCACTCGGGCCGGCGACCGCCGCGCCCCTACAACCCACGACGCCGCCGCCGACGGACGCACCGGCCAGCGGGCCCTCAGCACCCATCCGCCCGCTCCTGCCGGCGACCGCCACACCCCCACAACCCCCGACACCGCCGCCAACGGACCCACCGCCCAGCGGGCCGTCCGCCCCCACCGGCCCGCGCCGGCGCCCACCCCGCCCGGCGACCGCCGTGCCTCTGCGATGCGCGGGAGCGTCGCCGCCGGGCCCTCCGTCCAGCGGGCCGTCCAGCCCCACCCGTCCACGCCCGAAGCGACCCCGCCCGCTACCGCGCCCGCCGTCCGGGCCCAGCCGCCCACAGTCGGATCCGCCGCGTCCGCTCCGGCCGCCCCTCGCCACGCCCCGGCCGTGACGGACAGCGCCGCTCTCGGGCCCTCCGACCGGCCCCAGGCGCCCGCGCCCGGGTCCAGCCCGGCCGCTCCGGTCGGGGGTCTTCACGCCCCTTCGGTACCCGACGGCGCAGCCGCCGGATCCTCCGTCCAGCGGGCCGTCCGGCCCCACCTGCCCGCGCCCGCCGGGACCGGCCTCCCGGTAGGCCCCGACGCCCCTGCGGCGCACGCCGCTCCGGCGCAGGCACGGCCCGGAGTCCGCGTCGAGCCGCCGGCGGCCGCGCCGGGGGCCGGCCTGCCCGCGGCGCCCCGGTCCGACGCCGACGGGCCGGGCCGTCCACCCGGCCCCCCTGCCGCCCCGGCTGCCACCGGGCCCGTTCCCGCGTCTCCGCGCCCGGCGGGACTTCCGGCGCAGCCGCAGGCGTCCCGGCCCAACGCCGGTCTCCCCGCCGCCCGTCCGGGCACGGCGACGCCCCCGGTGCAACGTTCCGGGCCCCTTCCGAGCGGCGCTCCGGTACCCGTGGTGCGCCGCGATTCCGCGTCCGCACCCCCGTCGGCCCCCGGCCGTACGCCGACGCCGCCCGGGCCCGTTGCCCCGGGCCCCGCCGTGACCCGTCACCCCGTCGCCGCCCCCGCGAGCCCGGTGGGGCGCGGTGTCACGGCTCCCCGTACCGGGCTCGGTGCACCGCTGCCGTCCCCCGCGCACCCGGCCCCGGCGCGGGACTCCGCCCAGGGCAGCTCCCCTCGCCCGGTGACCGGCACCGGGACCGGTTCCGCTCCCGGTGCCGCGCGGCGGCACTCCCCTCTCGGTGCCCCGCTGTCCGGCCCGCCCGCGCGGACGGCGCCGGTCGCCGCAACGGAGCCTCATGTCCCGCTCGCCGCTGCCTCCGCTCCCCCGCCGGTCCAGCGGGCCTCGGCACCGAGCACGCCCCTTGCGCCGCCCGCGGCCCGCTCGACGCCCGCCGCACCCCCGGGACCCGCCGCACCCCCGGGACCCGCCGCCCCGCGGACCGCGCCGGTCCTGCCCCGTACGGCCGGGCCCCTCCCCGTGCGGGGCGTTCCGCTGCGCCGGCCCTCCGCGCCCGGCGCGGACGCGGCGGGGCACGGTCCGCTCCCCGTGGCGCCGCTGAGCCCGCCGCCCGCGGACGCGCACCCGGCCTTGCCCGCCGCCCCGGCGGCCGGGCCCACGGTCCAGCGCTTCCCCTCCTTCGGATTCGGCTCCGGCTCCGGCTCCGGCCGGACCATCGGTGCGCTCGCGGCCGCCGCGTCGGCCACCGCGGTCTCGGCGCCGGGGCACCTGGGGGCGTCGTCCCGACCCGCTCCACCGGCCGAACCGCCGCCGCCGTACGAGCCGCCCGCGGCGCACGCCGGCAGTCCCGGGACGCCGTCCGGCGGGCGTCCCGCTCCCGGTGCGGCGGTCTCCCCGCAGGACCCGCCGCCCGAGTACACCGCGGTCCCCGCCGGCGCGTTCGATCCGCGCGAGCTCACCGAGTTCCAGTTGGACGAGCTGGTGCACCGGATCATCGACCGGGTCACCCGCCTCGTCCGCACGGAACTGCGCATGGACCGCGAGCGGATCGGCAGGCTCCGCGATCCGCGCGCCTGAGAGACCCGCCCGGCCCGCCCGGCCCCCACCGCCGCGGACGACCGCCCGCGCGACCACCGCAGAACCACAGAAAGGCCACTTCGGATGCCCCGCCAGGACCCCGGGTCCACCATCTGGTTCACCCTCACCATCGACGGCGAGAGCCTCGGAGACTTCAACGGGTGCGAAGGCCTGTCCTCCCAGGTCGAGGTCGAGCACCGCCAGGAGGGCGGCAACAACGGCTTCGTGTGGCACCTGCCCACCCGCGTCACGTTCTCCACCATCCGGCTGACCCGCCCGCTCACCCCGGACACCGCCAAGGTCGCCAAGTGGATCTCCTCGGTCCAGACGGGCATCAAACGGCCCACCGCCCAGATCGCGGCGCTGCGCGCCGACGGGTCGCTCGTGGCCCGCTGGGGGCTCATCGACGTCCTGCCCGTGAGCTGGCAGGGCCCCACCCTCGACCCCGCGAACCCGGCCGTGGCCACGGAGGTCCTGGAGATCGCCCACCACGGGTTCACGGACTGACGGCGCGGCGGAGCGGAAGAGGAGGCACACCACCCATGGCCATGAGCAGCAGGGACGCCGGCAAGAGCCTGGTGCGCGCGACGCTGGCGATCCACGAGCCCCCGGTCGGGACCAGCACCACGCCCGGGGCGCTGATGCGCACGTTCGGCTTCGAGTTCAATCCGGCGCAGCTGTCGCTGAGCCAGCGCGCGCAGTGGAAGGCCACGCCGACGATGGCGGTGCGCGACGGATCCAAGCCGGAGTTCATGGGGGCCGAGCCGCGGGAGATGACCCTGGAGGTCTTCCTGGACTCGTCGACCGCGCCGACCGGCAACACGGTGCTCAAGAAGGTGGAGTCGCTGCTGGAGTGCTGCGAGGTGACGGCGAAGAGCATCGCCGCCGACCAGCCGTCGCCGCCGTGGGTGGTGTTCGAGTGGGGGTCGTTCTCGACGGCCCGCTTCGTGGCGTACGTGAGCTCCGTCGAGGCCTCGTACAGCCTGTTCGGCACCATGGGCATACCGATCCGTGCCACCTGCCAGGTCCATCTGGTGGAGATCCCGGGGAAGACCAAGAACCAGAACCCGACGTCCGGGGCGCTCACCGCGCAGCGCGTGCACCGGGTCGTGGCCGGCGACTCGCTGCAGTCGCTGGCGTGGCGGGAGTACGGCACGGCCACCGTCTGGCGGGCGATCGCCGAGCTCAACGGGATCGACGACCCGGCCCGGCTGGCGACGGGCACGACCCTGGTGCTCCCCGCGCCGGAGGAGGTGGTGCGCTGATGGTGCAGCCCGCGTTCTCCAGCATCATGCAGGTGCGGATCGGCCCCGAGAAGCTCCCGGACGACATCGCCCCGCTGCTCGTCGAGGGCTGGGTGGACCAGGGCGTCGGCGTGCCCGCCGCGTTCCGGCTGACGTTCCGCGACCCGTACCGCCTGGTCCTCGGCAAGCTCGGCGTCACCTTCGGCACGAGGGTGGTCCTCACCCCGATCGCCGACAGCCAGGGGGGCGGCCGGCCCCTGCTGACGGGTGAGGTGACCGCGCTGGAGGCCGACTACGACGGCACCGGCAGCTTCACCGTGATCCGCGGCTACGACCTCGGGCACCGGATGATGCGCCGGCGCCGGGTCGCCGCCTACCGCAACCAGAAGGCCTCCGACATCGCCCGCAAACTCGCCGCCCTGGACGGGGTGCCGATCGGCCGGATCCAGCCGACGAAGGGTGCCTACGGCTTCATCAGCCAGGCCAACGTCTCCGACTGGGACTTCCTCTCCCGGCTGGCCGACGAGAACAACATGGTGATGTCCCTGGACGCCAAGGGGAAGTTCCGGTTCGTCACGCCGACCCCGTCGGCCGCGGGCCCGTCCCCGCGGACCGACGGCGACAAGAGCCCCTTCGTGCTCCAGGCCGGCCACGACATCCTGCGGCTGCGCGCCGCGGTCACGGCCGCCGACCAGGTCGCCGCCGTCGAAACGCGCGGCTGGAACGTCACCACCAAGAAGAAGATCGTCGAGACGGCCCCGGCCGCCACCGATCCGGGGATCTCCATCGGGCTCACCCCGGGCCAGGCCGCCGGGAGGTTCCCGGCGGCGCAGCTCGTCGAGACCGCCACGCCGTACGACCGGCAGGACGAGGTCCAGCACGCCGCGAAGGCCCTCGCCGCCGACGTCACCTCGTCGTTCGCGGAGCTGGAGGTCGCGGTGCACGGCAACCCCCTGCTGCGGCCGGGGGTCGCCGTGGCCCTCGGCGACGTGGGCAGGCCCTTCGAGGGGAAGTACACCGTCACCTCCGTGCGGCACGTCTTCGGCGACGGGAAGCACTACGAGTCCTGGATCACGGTGAGCGGACGGCAGTGGCGCTCCCTCTACGGCCTGGCGGCGGGCGGGGGCGGCGCACCGGCGGCGGGCGCCCGGCTGCCGGGCGTCGCGAACGCGATCGTCACCGATGTGCAGGACCCGTTGAAGCAGGGGCGGGTCAAGCTCCAGTTCCCGTGGCTGGACGACAGTTACGTCAGCGACTGGGCGCGCAGCGTGCAGGGGGGAGGCGTGGGCGGCGGCGGGGTGTTCCCGATGGACGTCGGCGACGAGGTGCTGGTCGCCTTCGACCGGGGCGCGCTGGACCACCCGTTCGTGATCGGCGGCCTCTACAACGGCCGGGACCTGCCGACCCGGGTCGAGGACGTGCCCCTGCACGACGGGCTGAAGCGGAAGGCGGCCCGGCACACCCTGTCCGACCGGCAGGGCAACCGCGTCGACCTGCTCAGCCAGCGGACCGGCGGGCGCAAGCGGGGCGTGCGCATCGCCAGCGGCGACGACCGGCTCACCATCAACCTCGACCGCACCCAGACGGAGATCACCGTCGACAGCGCCGGGTCGGTGACCATCAAGGGCGGCCGCTCCGTGTCCGTGGAGGCCGGGACCGACCTGACGCTCAGCGCCCGGCGCCGGCTCACCATCAAGAGCGGCGGCCTCCTCGACATCGAGGGCCGCGGGCTCGTCAACCTCAAGTCGCTCGCAGGCGCCGTCAGCGTCGACGCGATGGGCGCGCTCAGCCTCAAGGCCTTGGGCGCCACCATGATCACCTCCGGTGGCACGCTCCAGGTCAACACCATCGCCAACGTCGGCATCCGGGCCATCCGGCTCGACCTCCAGGGCGGCCTCTTCGTCAACACCATCAAGTACCCGTTCGGATGACCGGAAGGCAGGTGGCCCCCTGATGGCCGAACAGTTCGTCGGCTCCGGCTGGGCGTTCCCGATGCGCATCGGCCCCACCGGGGGCATCGCGCTGGTCAGCGGCGAGCGCGAGGTCGAGGAGGCCATCCGGCTCGTCCTGGCCACCTCCCCGGGCGAGCGCCCGATGCGCCCGGAGTTCGGCTGCGCCATCCACGACCTGGTCTTCGCCCCGGTCAACGAGCAGACCGCGGGGCGCATCCAGCACGAGGTGTACGTGAGCCTGGACCGCTGGGAGCCCCGGATCGAGGTGCACGACGTGGAGGTCTCCGCCGGAGCGGACCGGAGCGTCCTGTTCATCGACGTCCGGTACTCCATCCGCGGGACCAACAACCCGCGCAGCCTCGTCTTCCCCTTCTACGTCATTCCCTCCCACGACGAGCCGGGCGCGCCGGACTCGGAAAGCGACCTCTGATGTCCCTGCCCTCCCCCAACCTCGACGACCGGCGCTTCCAGCAGTTCGTCGACGACGCGAAGCGCTACATCCAGCAGCGCGCCCCGGAGTGGACCGACCACAACGTCTCGGACCCCGGCGTCACGCTCGTCGAAACGGTCGCGCACATGGCGGACCAGATCGTCTACCGGCTCAACCGCGTCCCGGAGAAGAACCACCTCGCCTTCCTCGACCTGGTGGGCATCACCCTCTTCCCGCCGTCCGCGGCGCGCACGGACGTCACCTTCTGGCTGTCCGCGCCCCAGGAGGACGTGATCCTGGTCCCGGCCGGCGCCGAGGTCGCCACCCTGCGCACCGAGCGGGAGGAGGCCGTGGTCTTCGCCACCGAACACGACCTGGCCGTGGTCCCCTGCGCGCTGTCCCACGTGGTGGTGCAGCACCGCGGGCAGGCCGTCGCGGACCGCACGACCGAACTCGTCGAGGGCAAGGACGTGCTGTGCTTCGCCGAGGCCCCGAACCCCGGTGACTGCATGCTCATCGGGCTGAGCGCGGCCGCTCCGCACTGCGCGCTCGCGCTGGAGCTCGACAGCCGCGTCGACGGCGTCGGTGTCGACCCCCGCCAGCCGCCGCTGGTGTGGGAGGCGTGGACGGAGGACGGCTGGCAGCCCTGCGAGGTGGACCGGGACGGCACCGGCGGCCTCAACCGGCCCGGCGACGTCGTCCTGCACCTGCCCGGCGGCCACGTGCTCTCGCGCAACGGCGGGCACGAGGCCGGCTGGGTCCGCTGCCGGGTCACCGATCCGCTGCCGGGCCAGCCCTTCTACACCACCTCGCCGAGCATCCGTTCCGTCGAGGCCTACACCATCGGCGGCACCACCCGGGCCGTGCACGCCGAGACCGTCCACGACGAGGCCCTCGGCGAGGCCACGGGACTGCCCGGCCAGCGACTGCGGCTCGCCCACGCCCCGGTCGTCGCCGACGACCCGCCGCTGCTCCTGCAGACCGCCGAGGACGACGGCTGGCAGGACTGGCGGGTGGTACCGCACTTCGCCGCCTCCCGGCCCTGCGACCGCCACGTCACCCTGGACGCCGCCACCGGCGAGATCGCCTTCGGCCCCGCCGTCCGCGAACCGGACGGGACGCTGCGCCAGTACGGGTCCGTCGCCCCCAAGGGCGCCGTCGTCCGCGCCCGCCGCTACCGCACCGGCGGGGGACGCGCCGGCAACGTGGCGCGCGGCGCCGTCCAGGTGCTGCGCACCTCCATCCCGTACGTCGCCGACGTCGTCAACCGCGAGGCGGCCCGCGGCGGCGTGGACGGCGAGACGGTCGAGGAGGCCAAGCTGCGGGCGCCGGTCACGCTCCGCGCCCAGGACCGCGCCGTCACCCTGCGCGACTACGAGGAGCTCGCCCGCCGGGCCGCGCCCGAGACGGCCCGCATCACCTGTCTGGAGGGCGAGGAGGGTGCGTACGGGGCCTACGCGGTCCGCGTCCTCGTCGTCCCCCAGGCCGTCCCCGATCCGGGCGGGCGGCTGCGCTTCGAGCAACTCGTGCCCGGCGACGCGCTGCTGGACCGGATCACCCGCCACCTCGACGAGCGCCGTCTGATCGGCACCCGGCTGGCCGTCGGCCCGCCGTACTACCAGGGCGTCACGGTCGTCGCCACGGTGCACGCCTTCGGCGGCGTCGACACCGACCGGGTGCGCCGCCGGGCGCACGACGCCCTCTACCGCCACCTCGACCCGCTGACCGGCGGGGCGGACGGCCGGGGCTGGCCCTTCGGCCGGCCCGTCCAGGCCGGCGAGGTGTTCGCGGTCCTGCAGCGGGTCCCCGGGGTGGAACTCGTCGACCAGGTCGTCCTGCACCCCGCCGACCCCCTCACCGGCAAGCGCGGCGACCCGACCGACCGCATCGACCTGGACCGGCCCGCCCTGGTCTTCTCCTACGACCACCGCGTCCGGGTGATCGGGGACGGCGGATGAGCGCCGATCCCTACCGCGGCTCCGTCGACGGCCTCGGCTCCTCGCTGCCTCTGGGCTCCATGCTGCCCTCCGTCTTCGCCGACGACGACCTGGCCCAGCGGTTCGTCGGCGGCCTGGACGACGTCCTCGCGCCCATCCTGAACGTCCTGGACTGCCTGGACACCTATTTCGACCCGGCGCTGGCCCCGGCCGACTTCGCACGGTGGCTCGGCACCTGGGTGGGCGCCGAGACCGACGGGAGCGAGCCCGAGCCGCGGCTGCGGGCCGCCGTCGCGTCCGCCGTCGCGCTGCACCGGGTCCGCGGCACCCGCCGCGGCCTCGCGGAGGCGGTACGGCTGGCGTTCGGCGTCGCGCCCGAGGTCACCGAGAGCGGCGGCGCCGAGTGGAGCGCCCGCCCGCTCGGCGCCTTCCCGGGCGCTCCGCGCCCCCGCCTGCACGTCACCCTCCGACTGCCCGACCCGACACCGGCCGACAGACATCGCCTGGACGCGCTCGTCGCCGCCGCCCGCCCCGCCCACATGCCCTACACGGTCGAAGTGACGGCCGCCGAAAGGACCCCGCAGACATGACCACGCAGAACTGTGCCGAATGCGGAACGCGCGCAGAACCGGGCCAGTCCTTCTGCGACGCGTGCGGCGCCGTACTGACCTGGGACCGACCGGCCCGCACGGGCGGTGCGGGCGCTCCGGGTGCCGCCCGGGCTCCGGGCGCCACAGGCACTCCGGCCGCTCCCGGCGGCGCGGGCGGCGCGGGTGGAGCGGGAGGCGCGGGAGGCGCCGGAGGCACTGGAGGCGTGCCTGCCGCACGGGTGGCGCCCGGTGCCTCCGGCGGCTCCGGGTCCGCCCCGGCGTCGGCCCCCGGCGGTCCGCGGGGATCGGCGGCGGATCCGGCGGGACCGCAGGCGACGCGCGGCCAAGGGACCGCCCGGAGTGCAGGCGTCACGGCGACGCCCGGAGCGACGGACGACAGGCGCCCGTCCGCGCCGAGCACGCCGGGCGGCTCCGAGCCGGCCTGGCACGCCGGGCCGCCGCCGCGGCCCGAACGGCCTTTGCAGCGGGAGGAGTCGGAGGGCACGGGGTCGGCCGGTCCGGCCCGGTCCGGCGACGGCGGGCACCCCAACGACCCCGTGCCCGGGCATCGGAGCACCCCCTCGCCGCAGGACCCCGCACCCGCCGGGCCCGCGCCGACGGCCGGCGCGGACCCGCACGCGCTGGGCGACACCATGTCCGACCGGGCACGCTCGCTCCTGGTGCCCGTGACGGACGCGGGGGAGCCGCACCCCGCTCCGGCCGACGCCGGGCCCGTCCTGCCCGGCCGGCCGGACGCCGACCGGCCCGCCGTACGCGCCCCGGGAGAGCAGCCCGGCCTCGCGGGCGGCCCGCCCTGCCGGTGGTGCGCGACGCCCAACCGCCCCGACCGGCACTACTGCGTGCGCTGCGCGATGCCGCTGGCCGAGACCGACGGGGCCGCCGCACCGGCACGGGCGCCCTGGTGGCGCCGCCTCTTCGGCGGACGGCGCCGCGAGACGCCGTGGGCGGGCGACCGGCCCCGGCTGCGCCGCGTCTTCGACCGCATCGGCACCTGGATCACCCTCGCCGTCGTCGTCGCGGTCGCGGTACTGGGGTTCCTGTACCTGCCCGACGGCGTCCGGGTCGCGCTGGACCACTTCGCCAAGCGCGCGCCGGTGGCCCCGGACCGCATCACGGCCTCCCGCTCGTACCCGGGCCACCAGCCGGAGCTCGCCTTCGACAAGCGCAGCAACACCTGGTGGGGTCCCGGGGTTTCGGAGTCCGGGCAGGGCGAGTGGATCGAGGTCGGCTTCAGCGAACCGACCCGGCTGCTGGACGTGATCATCACCCCGGGCGTCTCCGCTCGGGCCGACAAGATCGGCGAGTCCGCCCTGCCGCACCGCGTCACGGCTACGATCACCGGGAAGGACGGCAAGGTCACCACGCGCCGGCTGACCCTCGATCAGGGGCCGGGCGGCCAGCGGCGCCCGTTCCGCGTCGGCGAGGTCACGAAGGTCCGCCTCACGGTCGACTCCGCGCACGCGGCCTCCGCCGCCAAGCAGGTCGCCATCGCGGAGGTCGAGTTCTTCGGCCCGTCGAACGCCGGCCGCTCCTGACCGCCCCTCCTGCGCCGGAGCACCGGTTCTCCCCCGCGCGGGGGAGGGCTGATGATCCGGCGGGCGGATGTGACCCGGGCGGGTGGCGGCGAGCCTTGGAGCCTCGGCAGTCCGGAGCGTACGGAGGTCACGGTGGCTGTTCCAGCGAGCACGGAGACGGGCGGTGTTCCCCGGCCGTCCGCGGCGGGCCCGGGGCGGACGTGGTGGCGGCGGTGGCCGTCCTGGGCGCCCGGGGCAGCCGCGTCGTGGGGGGTCTCGTACGCCGCCGTCGAGGTCGCGTGGGCGGCGGCGGGCACCACCGTGCCGTGGCGGGCGCACGCCGCGCACGCGCCGGCGGTCCAGCTGCTCCTGGCGGCCCTCGCCGTCCTGGCGGGCGGGGCGTGCCTGGCCACGACCCGGACGCTCCGCCGACGGGGACGGGTCGCGGTGGCGGCCGTGCTGATCACGACCATCCCGGTGTTCGTCCTGGGGACGGTCGGCCTGCCGGTCCACTTCGTGACGCTGGTGACGCTCTCGGGGGTCGAGAGCGCCACCGGACTGGCGCAGGTGCTGGCGAACACGGTCGGCGCGGCGCTCCTGCTCCTCGTCGGCGTGTCGTACCGGCGGCGGCTGCGCGGGAACTGCCCGCGCTGCGGGCGGCCGCATCCCGGCGCCGGCGACGGCCCGCCCACCCACCCGGAGGCCTCCCCCGCCACCCGGCGGACCCGCTGGACCGCGTACCTGCTCATGTGCGGACTCCTGCCGTGGGCCGGGGTCAAGAGCGTCTGGACGCTGGGCGGCGACGCGCTCGGCGTCTCGGCCGACGACTGGCAGAGGCTGATGAGCCTCGGCACGTCGGGGCCGTCGAGGGCGGCCGCGGCGGCGGGGATCGACGTGACCGTGCTGGCCGCCCTGGTAGGGGTCTTCCTGCTGCTGGGGCTCCTGCACCCGTGGGGGCAGGTGTTCCCCCGCTGGTCGACGCCGCTCCTGTCCGGACGCCGGGTCCCGCGCCTGCTGCCCCTGGTGCCGGCCCTGCTGACCGGTGTCCCCCTGACCGTCTACGGGGCCGTCCTCACGGTCGCGGCCCCGCTCATCGCGGTCGGGGTGCTGCCCGGGATCGAGCCCTCCCCGCCGTTCACCACGGCCTCGGGAGTCACCTGGATGGTCGCCTTCGGCGGCCTGGCCTTCGCCGGTCTGGGCGCCGGCCTCGTCGTGGCCGCCCGCTCCTACGCCGCCCGCACGCACCCCGTCTGCACCACGGCGCGGTGACGCCGGCCGCCGCGGACGACGGCCCGGGGAACGGAAGCGCGGGGAATGGGAACGCGGGGTGGCGGGTTACGGGACTACAAGATCGACACGGGGTTCGGGAGGGGTCATGGCGGTCCACGGCACGGTGGTCACGGGTTTCGAAGGGGTGCGGGAGGAGTTCGGCGCCTTCCTCGCGGCCGAGGAGCACGCACCCGGCGCTCAGCTGGTGGTGTACCGGGGCGGCGAACGGGTGGTGGACCTGTGGTCGCAGGAGGTGGACGCCGACTCCCTGCTCGGCGTGTTCTCGTCCACCAAGGGTGCGGCCTTCCTCGTGGCGGCGCTGCTGGTGCAGGACGGCCTCCTGGACCTGGACCGGACCGTCGCCGCGTACTGGCCGGACTTCGCCGCGCAGGACAAGGGCGGGATCACGGTCCGGGAGCTGCTGGCCCACCGGGCCGGGGTGATCGGCCTGGATGCCGGGTTCACCGCGGAGGAGCTGGCCGACGACCGGGCGATGGCGGCCCGCCTGGCGGGCCAGCGGCCCTTCTGGCAGCCGGGCCGGTCCTTCGGCTACCACGCCCTCGTGATCGGCGCCCTGGTGGGCGAGGTGGTGTTCCGGGCCACCGGGCGCACGCTGCACTCCTGGTACGAGGAGCGGGTCCGCTCTCCGTACGGGCTCGACCTGTGGCTGGGCCTGCCGGAGTCCGAGGACCCGCGCTTCCTCAGCACCCAGCCGATGCTGCCGACGCCGGAGCAGGCGGCCGAGATCGAGGCTGCCGCCGCTAGTCCGTACACCCTGGGCGGGATCGCCTTCAACGAACACGCCGACGGCAACGGTGAGTTGTACGCCTTCCCCAACACGCGTGCCGTGCGCGCCGCGGGCCAGGCGTCGGCGGGCGGGGTCGGCTCGGCGCGCGGGCTGGCGGGCCTCTACGCGGCGGCCGCGTTCGGCCTGGACGGGCGGGGGCCGCTGCTGAAGGCGGACACGGCCGCCGAGTTCGCCCGGATCCACTCCGAGGGCAGGGACCTCGTGGGCGGTACGGCGAAGGAGTTCGGCCTCGGCTTCCAGAGCTACGCCACGCGCTACCCCTCCCTCGGCGCGGGCGCCTTCGGCCACAGCGGCGCCGCGGGCTCCCTCGGACTCGCCGACCCCCGGCAGGGCTTCGCGTACGGCTACACCCGGCGCCGGTTCGCCTTCCCGGGCGGCGCGGCCCCGGAGAACGAGCGCCTCCTGTGGTCGGTGGTCCGCGCCCTCGCCTGACGGGACCACGTCCCGAGGCCGCAGCCAACGGACGTGCGGGCGAACCGTCATGACATCCCGTCATGGACTTCCGGACCGCTCCCGGAATCCACACGTACCGCTGCGCCCGGAGGGTCGGGCGGAGTAGCGTGGCGGGGTATGAGCGAGGTTGTGGAATCCAAGGGTCCGCAGGTTCCGTCGGGTTCCGCTCCCCCGTCGTCGCCCCCGCACAGGACGCCCGTAGGACCTCCGCGGCCGGCGGCCCCACCGCGGTCCGCCACCGGGCTCGCGCCCCGGCTCGTGGTCACCGGTCGGCGGGCCCGGGTGCTGGCCTTCCGCGCGGACCGCTGGGCGCCACGGAAGGCGGCCGGACAGGCCGCGCTGGCCGTCGCCCCCTGGGACTACCCGCGGCTGGACGAGCACGACTTCCTCAAGGCCGTCCACGGCCTCGTCGAGGCGGCCGTCGCGGCCGGCGGGAAACGCGTCAGCGTCCACCTCGCCGACCAGGACGCGAAGATCCTCGTCCTGGCCCTCAGCCACCGGACCGACGGGGACGGCGACGGCGGCGGGGGGCCGGTGCCGACCGAGGTGGCGCTGCTCCGCACCGTCGGGGCCTGCGGCACCCACACCGACCACGACGGCCACGCCTGGTGGGCGCTCCTGGACGCCGAACCCCAGCCCTGACGGACCCCGGCCCCGCCCACTGCCGGGCGGGGCGCAGGGCTGCCGGTCCGGGAGACGCCCGGCACGCCGCGGTGTTCCGCCCCGCCGCAGCGGCGAGGGCTCTCGGGCCAAGGGCGGGGCGGAACCTTCAGGAGCTGCGGCGGCTGGCGGCTTCGGCCTGGGCTATCGCCTCGGCCTCGCTCTCGGCGAGCGCGAGGGCGACGCCGAAGGCCTGTGCGATGTGCCCGGCCGCGGACATGACGCGTGCCGTTCCCACGACGGGCGCGATCGCGACGAGGAGGTCCTGCAGCTGCTCGACCGTGAAGTCGGCCTTGACCGCCGGGTTGATGTGGGCCAGGTAGGAGATCGCGGGCGCGTCCATGGCCACGAGCGCGGCGATGCGGCTGATGATCAGCGTGCGCTCGTCCATGTGGCAGTGCTCGAGGGAGTCGATCGTCATCGCGGCGATGGTGTCGAGGACGGGGGTGTCGAATTCGGGTGCGGTAGCCATGACAGGGCCGCCTTCCGGTTCCTGTGCAGCAGGGAGCCGGTCCACCACCCCCGTGGGTGCAGGGGTCCCCCCGATGCCCGGCGGTGACCCGTCAAGCGTAGGCACCGCCCCCCTGTGCCGCACGCCGGACGCGGCCCGCACCGCGAAGGGCGCGGGGAAGAGGGGCACCATGGTCCACCGGGAGCCCATCGCTGTACGAGGCGTCCGAGAACCGAGGCTCCGCACCCCCGCCTCCCGACACGCAACGGACGGAATGCAGCCCATGGCCAGAATCGACTACGACGACGTCACCGCGGCTTCGTTCCGAACCGCCCGGGAGATCCCGCGCAACGGCCTGGGCGCCTGGGAAGAGGCCGTGCGACGGCATCTGGATCCCGCCCGGGGCATGACCGTCGTGGACATCGGTGCGGGAACCGGAGCCTTCGCGACGGCCTTCTGCGACTGGTTCGCGGTGAAGGTGGTGGCGGTCGAGCCCTCCGAGGCCATGCGCGCCCTGATCTCCCGGCGCGGGGACATCGAGGTCCTGGCGGGCCACGCCGCGTGCCTGCCCCTGCCGGACGCGGGCGCCGACGCGGCATGGCTCTCCACGGTGACCCACCACGTCCCCGACCTCGCGGCGGCCGCACACGAGATCCGCCGCGTCCTGCGTCCGGGGGCGCCCGTACTCATCCGCAACGCGTTCGCCGGCCGTTACGAGCGGCTCCGCATCGTGCGCTGGTTCCCCGAGACGGCGCGGCTGCTCGACACCTATCCGTCGGTCGAGGAGACCTGCGAGGCCTTCGCCACGGCCGGCTTCACCCCCGCCGCCCTGGAACCCGTCCCGCAGACCGACGTCGCGGGCCTGGCCGAACTCCTCCGGCGCCTCGACACCCTCCGCACCGCCGACACCCTGATGCGCGGCCTCACCGAGGAGGAATTCGCCCGCGGCAGGGAGCGGCTGCGCAGCGCAGTGCGCGGCGGCCGGGTACCCGAAGGCGCCGACCTGACGTCGTCACTGGACCTGCTCGTCCTGCGGTGAACCGGAGCGCCCCGGCCGCGGCGATCAGGCGGCGCGGCACAGTGCCGTCGGGCCGGTGGGCGCCTCGGCGCAGGTGACGGTCGCGGATACGGGGCGGTCCGCACGGGCGGGTGCCATGGCCCCTCGCGCGCGGTGGCGCGCGAAGACGACGAGGCGCAGGACCGCGAACCGCGCGACGCCGGCCAGCGCGGAGGCGCCGAGGTAGGCGACCTGTTCGAGGACCGCACCGGGAGCCGCGGCCAAATGGTGCAGGACGAGCATCGCCACGCAGGTCACCGCGTAGGCGGCGGCTGCCGATCCGGCCGACTGCGTGTGCTGCCGCCAGGTCGCGCGGCCGCCCGCGCCGAAGGTGAAGCGGGCGTGCAGCTCGGTGGCCAGGAGGGTGGATGCCGCGGTGACGACGGCATTGGCCGCGGCCCAGGGCATCCAGGGGGCGAGGGCCGCCACGGCGAAGCTGGAGGCGAGCCCCACTCCCCCACCGCAGAGCACGAAGCGGGCGAACGCGTTGAGGGCGCCGGGCGCCGCCGCCTGCTTCCGGTTCAGTGCCGCTGCCGCCATGACCCACCCCTTCGGACCCGCGCTCCACGGGACGCGTGCCCAGCCGACCGGCGGGCTCGCGACCCTTCGTTTCTGATGACAGAAACGCTACGTTGCGTTCATGCATGAAGGAAGCGGCATATTGCCTTTGACGTCAATCGAAGCAGCTCAGAAGCGTAAAATCGTTGCATCGGATCTGAATCTAACGCAACAGAGGACGTGGCGATGTTGCAACGACATGGCGGTGAACGCTACAGATGAGGCGTCCTCGACCGGCGGCCGACGGCACACGGACCGGGGGACGGGGCGGTCGGGCGTTCGGAGGGGCGCACGTCCGGGTGGAGGACGGCGTGCGGGTGGGCCGGGCACCGGACAGGGGCGTTGTACGGGGTGTTGGTGTCCCCGTGAGAAATGGAACTCCTGTGACCTCTGTGGCCTTACCCGCCGTCGAAACCCTGCTGCGGCGGACCCTCGGCGAGCGGCGCATGGGGCTCGTGGCTTGGCGGTTGCTCGTGATGCAGATCGCCCACCCCGTCGTCGCCGCGGGGATGGACCGGTACTCCACCTACCGCGCCCATCCCTGGCGGCGGATCGAGCACACCATGGAGAGCGGCAGCCGGCTGTTCTTCGCCGGACCCGAGGAACGGCGGCTGGAGGTGGCCCGCCTCCAGCGGACGCACCGGCGCATCCACGGGACCGACGCGGCCGGGCGGGCGTACAGCGCCGAGGATCCCGAGGTCCGCGGCTGGGTGATGCTGACGCTGTACGAGTCCATGACCGCCATGCGCGAGCTGTCGGGCGATCCGCTGTCGCCCGTCGAACGCGACGTGCTGTACGCGGAGTTCCTGGACGTGTGCACCGCCCTCGGGATTCCGGGCGAGGTGCTCCCGGCGAGCGCCGCCGACGTCCCGGCGTACGTCGAACGGACGGTCAGGGAGGTCCTGGAGTACGGGCCCGAGGTCCGCGACCTGCTCCACGGGATGCTCCGCCAGGCCCCCGCCCCCCGCCGGCTCGGGCGGCTGGCGCCGGCGTGGCCGGTGCTGCGGGTGGTGATCGCCCGCGCGCTGGCCGCCCTCACGGTCAGCGATCTGCCTCCGGCCTGGCACGAGAGGTTCGGGACCTCGCGCGGACCCGCGGGCGCCGCACTGTCGTGGACCCTGCACCACGGGCTGCGCCACGCCATGGAACTGGCTCCCGACCGGGTGCGCTACCGCCACCGGTCCGATCGCGGCGCGCCCGCGCCCGCACGGGTGCCGGTGCCCAGGGCCCGGAGCGGCGGCGACTCCCGTCCGGCCCGGCTGGAGGCGTTCTTCCGCCAGGTACTGGACCAGACCGGGAACGGCCGGGTCGACTCCGCCGACCTCCAGGCCATGGTGCACACCGTGTGCTGGCGGCTCGAACTGCCCGCCGAGCGGGAGGACGAGGTCTACGCCGCGTTCGAGGGCTGGTGGCGGCAGCTCCGGGAGGCGGCCGACACCGACGGCGACGGGGGCGTGGACTGCCGCGAGTTCGTGTCCGCGATGACGGCCGGCGTGGACCGCGACCCCGCGTACCTGGAGAAGGGCCTCGTCCCGGCGGTGCGGGCCCTGTTCCGGGCCGCCGACGCCGACGGCAGCGGCCGTCTGGGGGCGGACGAGTACCGGGCACTGTTCGGGGGGCCGCGGGTACACCCGGCCGAACTCAACGACGGGTTCCGCGCGATGGACGCGGACGGGGACGGACAGGTCGGGGAGGAGGAGTTCGTCGCCGCGTTCTGCGCGTTCTTCACGGCCCGGTCCGACGGTTCCGCGGGCGCGGGCCTGCTCGGCCGGGCCTGAGGCACCACGGCCGGATCCGCGCCCGGGCGCGGATCCGGTCCGGTGGACCGACGGGCCTGCGGGCCGACGGGCCGACGGGCCGCCGTCCGTTCGACGGGCCGGCTGCCGTCGGCCGGCCTCCTCGCACGCGGTCAGGCGCGGGCGGACCGCAGGAGGTAGCGGACGCCGTCCTCCTCGGTGGCGCCGACCCGCTCGAAGCCCGCCCGGCCGACCACGCCGTGGGAGGGGGCGTTGTCCGCGTCGATCGAGGCGTGCAGCGCGGTCACGCCCGGCTGGGCGAAGGCCCAGGCGGCCAGGCCGCTCAGCGCGTCGGTGGCGTAGCCGTTGCCGCGGGCGGACGGTACGAGGTCGTAGCCGATCTCCGCGTTCCCCCCGGCGTCGGGGGCGCCGTGGAACCCGATCCCGCCGATGGCGCGCTGGTCCTCGGTCCGGACGATGGCGTACGGACCCCACCCCGGGCGGTACGTGCCCTGCTCCTTGGCCTTGAGCACCATCCCGGACGCGACCCGGGTTCCCTCTCCGGGGCCGTCGCCGGCCCAGGCGAAGCCGCCGGTACCGCCCGCGTGGAGGTCGGCGGCGACCTGGGGGGCGATCTCGCAGAGGACGACGCGGCCCGCCGCGATGGGGTCGGAGTACCAGCGCCAGACCGCCCGGCGGGGCAGGTCGGCGAGTTCGGCCCGGCCGGTCACCCACAGGAGGGTCGGCCAGGGAGCGGCGCCGGTGCGCGGCGCCTGCGGGAAGAGCCGGTCGAGGACCTGCTCGCAGAGGGCCGGGTCGGGCTCCCAGTCGTGGACGCCCAGGGCGCCCAGGATGTCGTGGGTGTGCAGCAGGGTCTCGACGACGCCCATGGCCGCGAAACCGTCCGCGTCGGCCATACCGTACGGGTGCCAGGCCCGGTCCTCCGGGCGGGCCGCGGCCACGGCGGCGGACAGCAGGCCTCCGGTGGCCTCGATGATCTCGATCAGGCCGTCGGGGGTGGTACCGGGGTCCGCGCTGATCTCGAACGGGACCCACGCACCGGTCGCGCGCCCCGTGAGCTGGGCGGCGTACGCGGTGAAGTCGCCCGCGACGTGGACGGCGGTGTCGTAACAGCTCCACTCCAGCCCGGCGGCGGGGGTGGACCAGTCGAGGTGCGCCACCCCACGGAGCGCCTGTGCGGTGAGGGACACGGACCGGTCCACGGCATGGGGGGTCATGATCGTCATGGGCTGAACCCTAGGGGCACCACCCGCGGCCTGGCCAGCGGATATTCCCCCGCGATCACGGGACCACGGGGCGTCGGCGGGGAGGCCGGGCAGGCCGGCGTCAGCGGGGGGCGGACAGGCCGGCGTGCTCCAGTGCGCGCAGAGCGGCCCGCCGGTCCTCCGGCGCGTGCTCGCCCGCGTGCCCGTCCGCTTCCGCGAGCGCCGTCTCGATCTCGGGGGCGCCGAGGCGGTACGCCTCCGCCGCCGCCAGGAGTTCCGCCGCCCGCCCCGGGGGCAGGCCCCGGTCGGAGTCCACCAGCAGGCCCAGGACCTCCTCGCGCACCGCGAAGCGGCTCATGCCGCAGTCGAGGCCGTCGTCCTCGAGCCCCTCCGGGTAGGGCGCGCGGGCCCAGGCGCCGTCCTCGTACCAGTAGACGCAGCCCAGTTCCCAGCCTTCCAGGAGACCCCGCAGCCGGTCGAAGGGCAGCCAGTCCGGCGCCTGCGCCAGCATGTCGATCGCGGGCTCGTGCCACTTGACCCCGCTGGACTCGTCCTCGCCGTAGAGCACGTAACGGCCCCGCCCCATCGGCGCGAGGGTCCACCAGGTGCAGCCGCAGTCGTCGAGGTGCAGCCCCTCCCCGTCGATCCAGGTGCCGGTGCGGTGGACGCGCGGCGTCCGCTCCGCCTGCCCGGTGGCCTCCAGGACGGCGGCCAGCGCCCAGCGGGCCCAGAGCAGCTCGGCCGCCGGCAGGTTCTCGGGCCTCCCCGGCCTCTCGATCTCCATTGCGGTGGCTCTCCTTCGCTCCTCGTGCCGTGCCTCCCGGTGATCGTAGGACAGCCGCGTCCCGGGGCCGACCGCGGCCTTCGACGCGGAGTCAGCCGCCCGACGGCCGCCCGGCGTCCGCGGTCGCCCGCGCGCGGGGCGTCGCGCGTCCTCGCCCCGGGGGCCGCGCCGGTACGGGGAGGGGGTCGAGGGCGGTCGTGAGGTGGCGCCGCAGGAGGGGGCCGAGCCTGCGGTCGACCTGCCGGTTCAGTACGGCGGCCAGGAGCAGGGAGAAGAGGAGGCCGAGGGCGATCGAGGGAAGCAGGCCGAGGAACGGGAGGGTCTTGAGGACGCCCCGGGTGACCGGTATGCCGACGCTCTGGTGGACCAGGTAGAAGGGGTAGGTCAGGGCACCGGCGTAGACGAGGGTCCGCCAGGAGAGGTGGCGCAGTCGGCTGAGGGAGGCCAGGGCGAGCAGCACGAGGAAGCCGGTGAGGACGGCCACGCTCACCGTCCAGTTGGACGTGGGGTGCGTGGCCACCCGGTCGTCGAGGACGGTCAGGGTGTAGCACCACGCGAACCCGGTCAGGAGCCACAGGAGCAGGTTGGGGCCGAAGCGGTGCATCAGGTGGCAGGCGATGCCGGCGACGAAGAGTCCGGCGTACTGGCTCAGCAGGAGTTCGTCCAGGACGCCGGAGTCCAGTTCGCGGCCGATGGAGGCCAGGACCAGCCAGAGGAATCCGAAGGCCACGACGCGCCGGTAGGTCAGGCCGATCAGCAGCAGGGCGCCCATGAGCAGGTAGAAGCGGGCTTCCACCCAGAGGGTCCAGGCGACGCCGGCGGTGAAGTCCACACCCAGCGGGCCGGGGATCATCGTCAGGTTGCCGAGGGTGGTGCGCAGGTCCGTGGGTGCCCCCGACCGTTGTCCGACGAGCACCGTGACGGTACCCATCGCGACGATGATCAGCACGACGGCCCAGTACAGCGGGAAGAGCCGGGCGATCCGGGACACGGCGAACTGCGCCGGGGTGCGTCCCCAGCAGCTCATGCAGATGACGAAGCCGCTGATCAGGAAGAACGCCTCCACCCCGAGCCAGCCGTAGCCGCTGACGGCGTGGAGCAGCGGGGCCGCCTGCGGCAGTGCGTAGGCCTCGCCCCAGAAGCGGGGGGTCGGGGTGCCCAGGTAGTGGTAGGCGGCCACCGCGGCCGCCGCGAGCAGCCTCAGCCCGTCGACCGCGGCCAGGCGGCCGCCGCTCGCCGAGTCACCCGATGGTCGTTCCCGCTCGGCCGGGGCGGGCCGGAGCAGGGTGCGGGCGGCTTCGCGGTACGCGGACTCGGGCACGGGATCTCCTGTGGCGGGGCGGCCGGTCGCAGAGGGCCGCCGGTGGGGAAGGAGGAGGCACGCGGCCCCTGATCACTATCGGATGGCGGTCCGTCAGGGTTGCGGCGTGAAGGGCGTTTTCGGGAGAAGGGGGAAGGGAGGATCGGTCGGTCGGTCGTGGGCGGCGCCGGGCCTGCGGGGGCCGGGGGTGCACCGGCGGCCCGTCGGCGACCGGCCCGCGATCAGGCCGGGTTGGGGGTGTCGGGGCCGTTGCCCCGGCGGATGCGCAGGGCCACGGCGGTCACGGTGACGGCTCCGGCGACCGTCAGGACGTCCTCGGTGCCCACCCAGCCCGAGAAGTACAGCGTGACGAGGAGCGGCGCCGCGGCGAAGGCGAGGGCGACGGTGCTGCGGATGCCCGCGAAGGCCTCGCGGCCCACCAGGATGAGGGCGGCGGCGAGCGGGACGCCGAACCGCCAGGGCAGGACGAGCCCGATCCCGAGCGGGTCGGTCACGACCATGGCGCCCACCAGCAGAACGGCCCACGCCATCAGGGCGAGCGCTCCCGCCCCGCTCCGCGCCCGGCCGGCCGGGCGCAGGTCCGGCGGGCAGGCCAGCGGGAGGGCGGCGACCAGGACCGGCGCGAGCAGGAAGCCCACCAGGTCCCAGCGCAGTTCGGGCGACAGGTGCAGGATCGGGAGGAGGAAGCCCGCCGAAGCGGCCGCGGCCCCGGCGGTCGCGGTCAGCACTCCGGGGACGTAGCGGCCGGCCAGGGCGGCCACCGCGCCGAGCAGGCTCAGCAGGTAGCCGCCGTTCATCAGGGTCACGAGCGGTGCCGCGTCGCCGGCGGCCCCCGCGGTGCGCATGACGTACCAGTCGCCCACCGTGCCGATGAGGTTGAAGGCCGCGTAGGCGGCGGTCACGGCCAGGGCGAAGGGGGCGGCGCCGGCGGAGAGCCGCCCGCCGGGGTGGGCGGAGCCGATGCCGAGGCGCAGGCGCAGGGCGTGCGCGGCGATGTCGGCGGCTTCGCGGAGGCGGGCGCGCGGCCCCGCGCCCTCGGTCGCCTCCCGGTAGGCCTCCGCCACCTCGCTGCCGAAGGCGCGCCGGAAGCCCGGCGGGTACAGGCGCAGCAGGACGGGGTTCACGCGGTGGCCGCCTTGCCGGTGACGCCCAGGCGGCGGGTCGCCTCGCGCGCGGTGGCCGCGATCCGCTCGGCCTCGGCGGCCAGGGCCGCGCGTCCGGGGCCGGTCAGGGTGTAGGTGCGCCGCAGCCGGCTGTCGACGACCTCCTCCTTGTGGACCTCGATCAGCCCTTGCTGCAACAGCCGCTCCAGCGCGCCGTACAGCGTGCCGGTCCGCATCTTCACCCGCCCGCCCGAGATCCCCTCCACCTCGCGTGCGATCGCGTAGCCGTGACGGGGCTCGTCCGCGAGCGCGGTGAGGAGGAGCAGGGTCGGTTCCTGCATCGCACGATCAGTCATGTGATCACTATATGTCAGTCAACGACATATGCAGCCAAGGGGCCTCCCTGCGGCGGGCGGTGTGCTCCGTGCGGGCCACGACGGGCCCCGCCATGGCTATCGGGTGCGCCGACGGGGCACCTGTGGGGCCGTGACAGCACACAAGAACCACCGGTACGCGGTCGCCGTCGTCCAACGGGACGGCCGCCGGCACTGCACCCGACTGGACCGCACCGCGCTCACGGGCCTCGACGAAGCGATCGCCGCGGTGCGCGGCGAGGGGGGCGCGGACACGGTGTTCGGGTTCTTCAACGCGGACGAGGCCTTCTTCCTGATCCTGCGCTCCGCACCGGCCGGTACGGCCCTCCTCCTGTCGGACGCACGGGCCGCCCACCGGCACACGCTCGCCGCGCAGGCCCTCGACGCCCTCGGCGCCGGCCCTCCCGACGCCAACGCGACGGACGGGCGCCCGACCGGGGACCTCGGCATCGTCGCCGGCCTCGGGCTCGCCGCCGACGGCATGGCCGCCGTCCTGTCCGGGCCGGACCGGCTGCCGGACGACCAGCTGCGGCTGATCGCGAAGCGGTGCGGCTTCGCCGCCGCGTTCGACCGCGTGACGGCCTGAGGTCCTCACGGGGTCCGGACCGGCATGGCCGCCGGCACGAGGCACAGGAGGTCGGTGCAGCCCCCGGCGTGGAGGCGGTCCGGGATGCGCGGCGGCCTTCGGCGCAGGAGGACGACGGCGGGGAGGGCGCCCAGGAGGAGCAGGGCTGCGGCGCCGAGGTCGACGGACCCGACGGCCAGGACCAGCGCCCGGGTGTCCGCCCCGCGGGTGGCGGTGAGGAAGACCGCGCACGCCGGGGCGCTGGCCGCGGTGGCCACCGCCGCGCCCGCGGCCATCACCAGCGACGAGGTCGCCACGGCGACGGTCCCCGCGGCCGGACCGTACATGCAGGAGGGACAGGGACCCCGGCCGGCCCGGACGGGTGGCGCGCCGCCCTCCCGGGGCGAGGCGCCGACCGTGCCGGGCCGGACGGGGCGGGGTGTCAGCCCCGGCGCCCTTCGCGGGCGAGGGCCGGCACGAAGCGGGCCGCGTCCAGGGTGCCGACGCCGGTGGCCATGTCGTAGCCGTTCACCGCGGTGTAGCCGGTGACGCCCTCGTAGCTGTTGTCCGTACCGTCGTTGACGTCGACGATGCCGGTCGAGCGGTCGTACGCGGAGCGCCCGTACAGGCGGTACAGCGCCTCGTGGATGTCGCCCAGGCGCTTGCCCGCGGCCTGGTCGGCCAGGGCCACGATGCCGGCGAACAGCGGGCTGGACTCGCTGGTGCCGCCGGAGACGTCCCAGCCCGTGGCCGCCGGGTCGTAGCTGGAGTAGAGCCACGCGCCGCCGTCGACCGCGGCGGCCATCGAGATGTCCGGGGTGCCGCGCCGTGCGCCGACGACGTTCTTGACGCCGTCCTGGAAGGCCGGACGGGTGAAGACGTGGGACTGGCCGCCGCCGCCCGCGCCGTTGTCGTTGTAGACGCTCTCGGGGGCGGTGCGCCGGCCGGCGTCGTCCAGGTGCAGCTGGGTGCCGCCGACGGAGGTCACCAGCGGGTCGGAGGAGGGCCAGGAGTTGACGCGCTCGTGGTAGTAGCCCGTTCCGTCGGCGGTGTTGTCGGTGGCGCCTCCGTCGCCGGAGGAGGCGAGCACGGTGACGTGGTTGCGGGCGGCGGCCTCGAAGGCGTAGCGCAGCTTCCCGATGCTGGAGAAGTCACCCTTGTCGAAGCCGGGGAAGGTGTTCTCGGTCGCGCCGAAGCTCTGGGTGATCACGTCGCCGATGCCGTGGTCGATCAGGGCCTTCTCGGCGTCCATCATCTCCGGCAGCCCGGTGGTGCCCTCGGTCTCCGCGACCGCGGTCTCCACCAGGACGATCTTCGCGTCCGGCGCCACCGCGTGCGCCATCTCCACGTCGAGGGTCGTCTCGCCGGCCCAGCCCAGCATGTCGGCGTTCTTCGGGTCCCACTTCGGGACGTTGCCCCACTTGACCACCTGCACCTTGGTGCTGGGTATCCCGAACTGCCGGCTGTAGACGTCCAGGTCGTGCTGGACGGTCGGCGAGCCGAAGGAGTCCACGATCACGATCGTGCGGCCCTTGCCGGTGACGCCCGCCTTGTAGAGCGGGTTGAGGTCGTACGCCTCGCGGTACTGCAGCGGGGTGTAGCAGGCGATCTTCCACTTGGTCCGGCACTCCTCGATGGAGAGCGGGCTTCCCACGGCGCGGACCAGTTGGTGGCCGGCGGCGGCGGGACGGGCCACGGTGCGCGGGACCGCCCGGGTGTGCGCGGAGGCGGTCGGGATCCCGGTCACCGGGGCGGCCGCCACCGCGGTGAGCGCGAGGCCGGCCGCGGCGGCCGTGGTGGCCGCGGCGCGCGGCCACATTCGACGGGCTGGATGCATTGCGGACTCCCTTGGGGGGTGGCGCCGCTCGGAGCGACTTCTCCGCGATCAGACCCGCCAAGTCATGTTCAGAACAAGGCTGTTTGACGCTTGATGCCGAACGCTTTACCTGTTCGCGAATTGCGCCATCCACGGTCTTGACTCGCGACAAGTCATGCCCGGAATAGGGCGAGTTGGACCTGAATAAGGGCATCCATACAGGCCCCGCGCGTCCGCTCAGCGGACGCCGTAGGGCGAAATCCGGACGCCTTTCGGCCAATACCTGACGTGTCCATGGCGATCTTGGAGATCGCTGGCAACCTCTCCACATCCCCAGCACGACGAGATCGACACGCTCCACCCGGCCGGCCCCATCCCGGCCGCCGGTTCCACCCCCCACGCATCGAAGGAGTCCGCGTGAAGTCCACGCACCGGCGGAACGCCACCGCCACCGGGGCCCTGCTCGCCGCAGCCGCCCTCCTCACCGTCGGCGTCCAGGCCGGCAGTGCCAGCGCGCAGCCCGAACCGTCCGCGAACGCGGCCGCCCCCAAGGGCCAGGTCCGCAACCCGGGCGCGCTCCCCGCGCAGCTGACCCCCTCCCAGCGCGCCGAGCTCATAGCCAAGGCGCAGAGCACCACGGCCGCCACGGCCAAGGAACTCGGCCTCGGCCCGCAGGAGAAGCTCCTCGTCCACGACGTGGTCAAGGACCAGGACGGTACCACCCACACCCGCTACGAGCGCACGTACGAGGGACTCCCCGTCCTCGGCGGCGACCTGGTCGTCAACCGCACCGCGGCCGACCGGACCCAGAGCGTCAGCAAGGCGTCCTCCGCCCAGCTGCAGGGCGTCTCCACCTCCGCCCCGGCCGACGCTCCGGCGGCCGCCTCCGCGAAGGCCCTCGACGCCGCGAAGGCGGTCGGCTCCAAGGCCGACAAGGCCGACTCCGCTCCCCGCAAGATCGTGTGGATGGCGAACGGCGTGCCGACCCTGGCCTACGAGACCGTCGTCGGCGGGCTCCAGGACGACGGCACCCCCAACCAGCTCCACGTCATCACCGACGCCAAGACGGGCGCGAAGCTGCACCAGTGGCAGGGCATCGAGACCGGTGTCGGCAACACCCACTACAGCGGCCAGGTCACCCTCGGCACCTCGTCGTCCGGTTCGAACTTCACGATGAACGACGCGGCCCGCGGCGGCCACAAGACGTACAACCTCAACCACGGCACGTCCGGCACCGGCTCGCTCTTCACCCAGTCGACCGACACCTGGGGCAACGGCGCCAACTCCAACGCCGCCACCGCGGGCGCCGACGCCGCCTACGGCGCCGGGGTCACCTGGGACTTCTACAAGAACGTCTTCGGCCGCTCCGGGATCCGCGGCGACGGCGTCGCCGCCTACTCCCGCGTCCACTACGGCAACGCCTACGTCAACGCGTTCTGGGACGACGGCTGCTTCTGCATGACGTACGGCGACGGCACGAACAACAACGACCCGCTGACCTCGCTGGACGTCGCCGGCCACGAGATGTCGCACGGCGTCACCGCGGCCACCGCCGGCCTCGAGTACAGCAACGAGTCGGGCGGCCTGAACGAGGCCACCTCCGACATCATGGGCACGTCCGTCGAGTTCTACGCGAACAACCCCAGCGACCCCGGTGACTACCTCATCGGCGAGAAGATCGACATCAACGGCGACGGCACCCCGCTGCGCTACATGGACAAGCCGAGCAAGGACGGCGGCTCCGCCGACGCCTGGTACTCCGGCGTCGGCAACCTCGACGTCCACTACTCCTCGGGCCCGGCCAACCACTGGTTCTACCTGGCCTCCGAGGGCTCCGGCGCCAAGGTCGTGGGCGGCGTGAGCTACAACTCGCCCACCTCCGACGGCCTGCCCGTCACCGGCATCGGCCGGGACAAGGCGCAGCTCATCTGGTACAAGGCGCTCACCACCAAGTTCAACTCCACCACGGACTACGCCGGTGCCCGCGCCGGCACGATCGCGGCGGCGACCGAGCTGTACGGGGCCGGCAGCCCCGAGGTCAACGGCGTCACCGACGCCTGGGCCGCCGTCAACGTCGGCGCCCGTTCGGGCGGCGGCAACCCGAACCCGGGCAAGGTCTTCGAGAGCACGACCCGCGTGGCCATCCCGGACTCCCCCGGCCCCGCGGTCACCTCGTCTGTCGCCGTCACCGGCGTCACCGGCAACGCTCCGAGCACCCTCAAGGTCGGTGTGAAGATCACCCACACCTACATCGGTGACCTCCAGATCGACCTGGTCGCCCCCAACGGGACCTCGTTCCGCCTGCAGAACTCCTCCTCGGACTCCACGGCGAACCTGGACAAGACCTACACGGTGAACGCCTCGGCCGTGGCGGCCAACGGCACCTGGAAGCTGAAGGTCCAGGACAAGGGCGCCGCCGACACCGGCACGATCACCGACTTCAAGCTCACCTTCTGACCGGCCGACCGGCCACAGCCTGAACGAGGTGCCCGGAGCCCCACGGCTCCGGGCACTTCCGCATGCCCCGGCGGAATCCGCCGGCGATCCCCTCCGTGCGACGGGATCACGAGCTGCTGCCGCCGTGCCGGGCCCGGGACGGCGGTCGTCGTCGTGCCGATCCGGAGGAACCCGGATGACCCTGGTGCCGACGCTCCGGCGCGCGAGCCGCCCGTACGTCCTGGTGGGCACCGACCCGGACGATCCGCACCGGGAGAAGCGGGTCTGCGCCCTGGGCCCCGATCGGGACGTCCCTGGTCCACGCCGGCACCGTCCACCACGGCCGGGGGCCGCAACGCGGTGGCGTCCACGTCGTACGGCGGTCCCTCGCCGTGGCCCCTCGGGGGGCGCCTGCTCATCGGGACCGTCGACGGCCGGATCCCGGAGTACCCGACCGGTTGACCTCCGGTCCGGCCGGTCCGGCCGCCGGAGGGTCTCCCGGACCGCCGTCCGGACCGTCGCCGGCGTCCGGCGGCGGAGGCTGCTCCGGCAGCGTCCAGAAACGGTCCAGGGTGGTCAGCACGAGTCGGCACACCGCCTCCGGGTCCGCACTGGCCAGGGGTTCGCGGGCGGTGACCGTGCGCATCAGGCCGATCCCGAGCAGCCAGGCCATGGCCAGATCCGCGCGCAGGGCCCCGTCCTGCGAGGGGGCCAGGCCGGCCAGCACCTTCTGGTACTCCCCGCCCAGTTCCCGCAGGGTCGCCGTCGCCTCGTCCCCCCGGCCGACGGACCGCAGGTACACCTCCAGGGAGCGGTCGGCCCCGGGGGCGCTGCGCGTGAGCATCGAGCGCAGGGCCGTCTCGAAGAGGTCCTCCGGCGCGGTCGCGTGCAGCTGTTCCAGGCCGCCCCGGGCCACGACCTCGGTCAGCAGCCCGTCTTTGGACCCGAAGTAGCGGAACAGGAGCGCCTGGTTGGCACCGGCGCGCTCGGCTATCGCCCTGACCGTCGTGCGCTCGTAACCCCGCTCCGCGAACAGCTCGGCGGCGGCGTCGAGCAGCCGCAGCCGGGTGGCGGCGGCGTTGCGGGGGCGTTCCACGGGCTGTGCTCGGGGGGATTCGTCCACGCTGTCGTCCTCTCGGAAGGCCCGTCAGGATAACGGCCACAAAGCGTCGTTGACCGGCCGGGTGGCCCGTCCTAGGTTGTAAGCAGCTGCTTACAACCCAGGGAGACCGACGTGACGAGCACCGGCACCACCCCCCTCGCCTATCCCTTCAACACCGCCGAGGGACTCCTGCTCGCCGAGGAGTACGAGCGCGTCCGCGACCGGCCCGGCCTGTTACGCGTGCAGATGCCGTACGGTGAGCCGGCCTGGCTGGTCACCCGCTACGCGGACGCCCGCCTCGTGCTCGGCGACGCGCGGTTCAGCCGTGCGGCGGCCGCCGCGCACGACGAGCCCCGGCAGTCCGAGGGCCGCACCGACAGCGGCATCCTGGGCATGGACCCGCCCGACCACACCCGCCTGCGGTCCCTGGTGGCCAAGGCGTTCACCGTGCGGCAGGTCGAGAAGCTCCGCCCGCAGGTGCGCGCGCTCACCGCGGACCTGCTCGACGAACTGGAGGCGGCCGGTCCGCCGGTCGACCTCGTGGACCGCTTCGCCCTGCCCGTGCCGGTGGCCGTGATCTGCCGCCTGCTGGGCGTGCCGGTCGAGGACCGGCCGCGGTTCCGGGTGTGGAGCGACGCGGCGCTCTCGACCAGCTCGCTCACGGCCGAGGAGTTCGAGGCCAACCTCGAGGAGCTGCGCGCCTACATGGCGGGGCTGATCGAGCTGCACCGCCGGGACCCGCAGGACGACCTGATGACGGCGCTCATCGAGGCCCGGGACACCGACGGCGACCGCCTCTCCGAGCCGGAGCTCGTCGACCTGTGCGTGGCGGTCCTGGTGGCCGGGCACGAGACCACGGCCTCCCAGATCCCCAACTTCGTCCTCACCCTGCTCGACCACCCGGAGCAGCTCGCGCTGCTGCGCCGGGACCCCGCCCTGATCGACCGGGCGGTGGAGGAGCTGCTGCGGTTCGTACCGCTGGGCAGCGGGGCGGGCCAGGCCCGCTACGCCACCGAGGACATCGAGGTCGGCGGCACCCTCGTGCGGGCCGGGGACCCGCTGCTCGTCGCGATCGGCGCCGCCAACCGCGACGCGCTGCGCTTCACCGCCCCCGGAACCCTCGACATCCGGCGCCCCTCCCAGCAGCACCTCGGTTTCGGCCACGGCGTCCACCACTGCCTGGGAGCCCCGCTGGCCCGCATGGAGCTCCAGGAGGCCCTCGGGGCGCTGCTGGAGCGGTTCCCCGGGCTGAAGCTCGCGGGGGACGTCACCTGGAAGACCGAGATGCTGGTGCGCGGGCCGCGCGTCATGCCGATCGGGTGGTGAGCGGCATGACGTGGACCGTACGGATCGACGCCGGGCTGTGCCTGGGTTCGGGCATCTGCGCGGGCACGGCCCCCGAGGTGTTCGCCCTCGAGGACGACCACGCCCGGCCGCGCGCCGACCGGGTCGCCGCGCAGGAACGGGTCCTGGAGGCCGCCGACATGTGCCCGGCGCAGGCCATCACGGTGCACGACGGCAGCTCGGTGATCGGCCCCCGCCCCGACTGACCGGTCACCGGCGCGACCGGACCGGGTGGGCGGTCACCTCGTCGCCGGTCCGGACGGTGCCCGGCTCCAGCACCTCCAGGTATACGCCGACGCACGAGAGCCGGCCCAGGTCGAGCACCGGCACGCGGTGCTCGCGGGCCACGGTGCGCATGGTGCCCGGGTCCGCGGGCAGTTCGCCGTGGGCCAGGTTCGGGACCGCGCAGCGGGGCGTGGGCACGGTGACCCGGAACAGGGCCCGGCCGATCCGCAGGGTGCCGCCCGGCCAGGAGTCCTCGGGGAAGCCCGGCCCTCCGGGGAGGTCGACCACCAGGTTGGGCCGGAAGCGCCGGGGGTCGAAGTCCCCGGCGGGGTGGCTGCGCCGGAGCCTGCGCAGGCTGTTGGCGGTCACGAGGTGGACCCGGCCGAAGTCGAAGAAGGTCCCGGCGGCGACCCGTCCCGAGGTGATGGTCTCCCCGGTCCCGTCCACGGAGGCCCGGGCGCGCATCACCTCGGGGATCCCGCCCTCGTAGGAGGGGACGGCACGCTCCAGCAGCCCGTGGTCCGGCGGCTCGCCGGACACGGTCACCGGGCGGCCCAGCAGGCCGGACAGCCGCGCGTCCAGTTCCGCGGCCCCGGTGGGCAGTACGACGCCGCCGGGCAGCTCCACCCGGGCCTCCCCCGGGCCGGCCGCGCTGCTGCGGCAGTCCAGGAGGGCGCCCCACTTGCGGGGGTGCTTGGCGCTGCCGACCGCGCCCGCCTCGTCCAGCACGGCGAACGTCCGGTCCCCGGCCAGTCCTTCCTCCGTGATCCGGGCGCTGGTCAGCGCCTCGCCGAGCATGGACTTCACCGGATACCGGCGCACCGCCACGAGAGTTCCCACCGCCGGATTATCCGACCGGCACCGGCCGCGGGCCAGCGGATTTCCACCGCCCGGGCCGAACCCCCGTGGGGCGCCCGGGAAATCGCAGGCGCCGCCCGCCGCGCATTGCCTACCATCGGCCCGCACCGACCCGTCGACCACCAGCGAGGACTTCGTGAACCACTCGGACCTCCAGGCCAAGGCCCCCGCGCTCGCGGCCGGCATGGCCGCCGCCGGTCACAGCCCGGACGCCCAGCTGTCCCAGACCCGCCACCGCGTCGCACTGGTCGCGGACTGGCGGATCGGGCCCGGCTCGACCGTCCTCGAACTGGGCTGCGGACAGGGGGACATGACCGCCGTCCTCGCGGAGGCGGTCGGGCCCGCGGGGCGCGTGGTGGCCGTCGACGTGGCCGACCCCTCCTACGGGGCTCCGGTCACGCTGGGAGAATCGGCGGCCCGGCTCGCCGCAGGGCCTCTCGGGCCGCGCGTCGAATTCCGCTTCGGCACCGACGTCCTGGACCCTTCGGTGGGCTTCTCCGGGTACGCCTTCGACCATGTGGTGCTCGCCCACTGCTCCTGGTACTTCGCGTCGCCCGGGCGACTGCGCGACACCCTGGCCCGGGTACGGCCGTGGGCGCGGCGACTGTGCTTCGCCGAATGGGACTTGACGCCCGGATCCGGCGATCGGCTGGCGCACCTGCTCGCCGTGCTGATCCAGGGACAGGCCGAGGCCGCCGGTTCGCACGGCCAGGGCAACGTCCGTACCCCGCTGTCCCGCGAGGGGCTGCTGCGGCTCCTGCCCGAGGCCGGCTGGACGGCCGACGGCGGCGGGCCGGTGGACACCGACGGCCTCCAGGACGGCGACTGGGAGGTCGCCGCCTGCCTCGACCCGGCCGGAACGCAGGAGCGTCTGGCCGCGCTGCCCGAGGCCGTACGGCAGCTCCTCCTGAGCCAGACCGACGTCCTGCGGGCCGTCGCCAAGCCCCACGGCAACCGGCCGCTCGCCGCCTATACGGTCACCGCGCACTGACGCGCGTCCGGCCGGCCGCACGGGAGCCAGGACGCCCCGGCGGTTCCACCGTCCCGGGGAGGACCGGGGTGGGCGGGCACGTCGGTGCGGCCCGCCCACGCCGGGCGGTCAGCCGGCCGAGACGATCTCGTTCACGATCCACGCGCCGAGTTCCTCGGTCATCGTGGTGTGCCCCTCGTTGCGGCCGGCGCACAGGAAGGCGTCGAGTTCGCTGTGGTCCGGGGTGATCGGACGGTAGAGGGCCTTCTGGTCGTCGATCTCACCGGCCGCGACGGCGCTGATGCTGGGGATGAAGCAGGACGTGGTGATGACGTCCGGGTCCACGGTGTTGCCGAGGAGGGTCATGAGGAGGCCGGCCAGGCCGAAGCTGCCGGTGTCGCCCACGGGGGACGGCAGGACGAACAGGCCCCCGGGGGCGCCGTCGATCTCGGGCAGTCCGCTGGTGCGCACCGAGACCGCGTCCTCGCCCGTCTTCTGCAGGCGGGCGACTTCGTGGGCGCCCTGCGCCTGGGTTCCCAGCCAGGTGTCGTGCAGGGTCTCGCCGTCGCACTTCACCGCGACCACGCCGGGCTTGACGCCGTTGCCCTTGCCGGTGCCCATGCCGTTGGCGACACCGATCTTGCGGACGCTGCGCGGCCATCCGCCGAGCGCGTCCAGCTTCTTCAGGAACTCCGCCCGCTCCGGCGCGGGCGCCGGGGTCTCACCGACCTTCTCGATGTGCCAGCGCGCCATCTGCTTCGCGGCCGGGCTGTTGAGCAGTCCGGAGAACTGGCGCAGTACGGGGCCCAGGCCCGGGGCGTCGCCCCACTTGTCCGTCGCGTAGTGCGTGAAGGCCTGGAGGGAGACGGGGAACCAGGCGCCGTGGTGCGGGGAGTCGTAGGAGAGGTGGAGGGCGGTCTCGTGGTCGGGCAGGGCGGGGTCCTGCTCCATCTTGGCGAGGGCGTAGCGGGTGACGAGTCCGCCCATGCTGAACCCGCCGACCACCAGCTTCGCCCGGCCCACCCGCTCGGAGGCGGACCGGCGGATGCACTCGACGGCGGTGTCGGCGTTGGCGGTGATCGATGCCGTGCGGTCGGTGTAGCCGAGGATGATCACGTCGCGGCCGGCGGCGTGGAGCTCGGAGATGAAGCGGTAGTCGCCGTTCTCCTCCAGTCCGTGCCAGAGCTGGTCGAGGTCGCTGGACCCGCTGGAGAACCCGTCGGAGAGGATGACGGGCCTGACGAGCTGCCTGCGGTTCAGGGGGCTGTAGTAGACCCATGCCATTCCGCCGGCGAGTGCCCATTCGTCATGCGGTTCCGGAGCGGGAGGGAACGAGGAACGGGCCCCGGGGGCGACCGGGCCCCAGACGTCAACGACAGGTGCGGACATGATCAGCCGACTCCTTGTGCGGTGCGGTTCGCGGATACGCCGAATGGCCGGTGCCGTCTCGCGCCTTCGCGGGACGCGGCCACCCCTCCATCGTTACAGAAAGTATGCATCTCGTTACTCAACGTGCCCGATGAATTGCAACCTCTTGCGTAACTCCAGCCCCACTCACCCCGTTAACACCTCCCGCCACTACCGCATCACACTGCCGAGCAGCCGGGCGAACGGGGGCGGCGGAGGCGGAGGCGGCCATTCAAGATCATTAAGATGGGGGCACGCTCCGGACCGTGAGGTCCGGAACCAACGGAGGGACATCCATGTTCAAGAGCATCGACCCGCGTCGCGGCGCGGCCACCGCCGTCGCCCTCGCCGGCGCGGCCCTGCTGTTCGCGGCGGGCCCCGCCGCCGCCGGCAGCAACGGCCAGCAAATCGCCTTCCAGGACAACTCCTACGCGGCCCACTCGATCCAGATCGAGGGGTACAACCAGAACGGGCAGCACACCAGCCAGTGCTTCACCGTGTCCGCCGGAGGCCAGACCAAGATCGCCGGCTGGTGGTGGAAGGGGACCGTCAGGGTCAAGTCCTTCAACAACGGCGGCTGCACCGGAACCTCCTTCCGCTGGTCCCAGGACAAGTACATCCCCGAGCAGCAGGCGGACAACTACGTCTGGTTCACGGGCTACTAGGATCCGCTTCCCCGCGGACCCCACCGGGACCGCCGCCTCCCCGGAGGCGGCGGTCCTGCCGTGACGGGATCAGATGTCGCCGTGGACCAGGGCGTGCAGGTGCTCGTCGTGCCAGCCGTCCTCGTGCAGCAGCGCGCTGCGCATGGTGCCTTCGAGGGAGAATCCGGCCTTCTGGGCCACCCGGCACGACGCGGGATCGGCCACCGCGTGACACAGCCGGAGCCGGTGCAGGCCCAGGTCGTCGAAGGCCCACCGGCTCACGCGCTTCACGGCCTCCACCACGGCGCCGCGGCCCCGCCCCTCGGGCAGGATCCAGTACAGGATTTCGGCGCTCCCGCCGGCGAGGTCGATGTCACCCCAGCCGATCAAGCCCACCGCCCGACCGTCGGCGGGCCGGGCGACGGCCCACAGGGCGCTCTGCTCGTTCCGCCAGCGCTCGTGCATGCGCCCGATCCGCTCGCCCGCCTCCGCCCGCGACGCCACGACGAGCCGGTTCCACTGGCGGATGGCCGGTTCCCGGGAGGCGGCCACCAGGGCGTCGGCGTCGCCGACTTGCCAGGGACGCAACTCCAGACCGCCGGAGAGGGCGAGCACGGGCTGTTCCATCGCGGCCATGCGGCCTGCGGGGACGACGGGCGGTATCGGCGAAGTGATCATCGTGGCATCGTGCCACGGCCTCCAGCGGACGAACCCGCGCCCAAGCCCCTCGGGACGGGCGAGCGGTCGGGTGCGCGGGATTTCGGCTGTGCTGTGCCGTTCGCGCGATTCCCGTTCGAGGGGTTCTCCTTTCCGCCGTGACAGCGTCGGGGCTCCGGGATCCACCAGGAACGAAGGGACGATGGGCATGGCCAAGTCAAGGCGCAGGTTCGGCATCGGCGCCGTGGTCGCCGCGATCGCAGCCGCGATGATCACGGTCACGGGACTCCAGGGAGCCAGTGCGCAGGACCTGGCACGCCGGGGCTGGGACCACTTCGGGTTCGGGGTGCCGTGGGAGGAGTCCTACGGGTACTCGCAGGGCATCAGGGCCGGCGACACGATCTACATCTCGGGACAGGTGTCCCACGACGAGGCCGGGAACTTCATCGGCGCCGGCGACTTCGAGAAGCAGGTGCGCCAGTCGTTCGCGAACCTGGACAAGGTCCTCGCGCACTACCGGGTCCCGCGCAGCCAGATCATCAGCATGAAGATCTTCACCAAGGACCTCCGCCAGAACTTCGACACGGCCGCCAGGCTCCACAAGGAGTACGTCGGCAACCACCGCACGACCGACACGATCGTCGGCGTCAGCGACATGTCCGTGCCGGAGCAGCTCGTGGAGATCGAAGCCATCGTCCAGGTCTCGCCGCGCTCCTGACCGAGCGGGCCGCGCGGCGACGACCGCGCGGCCCGCTCCGCACACCACAGCGGCTCGGTGACCGGCAACGGCCGCCGAGCCGTCGCCCTTCCCCCCTCGGGCCGCCGGTGTCCCGGAGGGCCGCCCCGGGCTACTTCAGGTCGGCGCAGGGGTCGCAGCAGGAGGGGGCCGGCTCCACGCAGAGGACGACCGCGTCCGTGTTGTCGGCGGTGTCGGGGTCCGTCTCGTTGCCGGTGGCGGAGGCCGTGTTGACGATCCGGCCGGTCTTCACGGCCTTGGCCCGCAGTACGAGGGTGGCGGTCGCGCCGACCGGCAGGCCTCCCACGGTCCAGCGGCCGGTGGCGGGGTCGTAGCGTCCGGGGCCTTCGGCGGAGAGGAAGGCCAGGCCGTCGGGGAGCCGGTCGGTGACGGCGACGCCGGTGGCGTCGTTCGGGCCGGCGTTGCGGACGGCGATGCGGTAGGTCACCGTCTGGCCGACGGTGACGGCGGTCGCGTCCGCCGCCTTCGTGACGCCCAGGTCGGCGGCGGGCTTCACCTCCGTGAGCTGTTCGTTGGAGGTGGCCGTCAGAGGTTCCGGCGTGTCGCCGAGACGGTTCTCGTACGAGGCGGTCGCGGTGTTGCTGACCTGCTTGCCGGCGCTTGCCCGTCCGAGGGTGACGCGGTACTCGACCGTGGTGCCCGCCGGCAGCGTCTCGGTGTTGGGCAGGCTGCCCCCGGCGGTGGCGGACGCGCCGTTGCCGAGGTGGAAGACGACCTTGTTCGCCTGCGCGTCGAAGTGGGCCTGGTCGTCGCCCCGCGCGTCGCTCTTCACCCCGGCGTTCGGTCCGTCGACGATCCGCAGGGAGCCGGGCAGGTACGTCGTGCCCTGCGGTATGGCATCGGTCAGCACGAGGTTCTCCGCCGCTCCGCCGCCCTGGTTCCTGGCGGAGATGCGGTAGGTGAGGACGTCACCCACCTCCAGCGGCCCGGTGGGCGCGGCCGTCTTGTCGAGCACCACGTAGGGGGCGGTGCCGAAGAAGATGCCGTCCAGGAAGTTGCCGACGCTGCGGTTGCCGCCGGCGGCGGAGACGGAGCGGAAGGCGAAGCGGGTCAGCGTCTGGCCCGCCGGGACGGTGTAGGTGCCGGTGTAGTAGCCCCATGCCGTGTTGCCGTCGGTGAAGCGCCGCTGCTCCACCGGGGCGCCGGGCGCGCCGATGTCCAGCGCCATGGTGTCGTCCCCCTGGCGGCCCCGGTGGTACAGCCGCCAGTAGAGCTTCGTGCCGGGGGTCGTCGGCAGGTCCTGGTAGAGCGTGGAGACCTCGTTCGCGTTGAGCTCGGCGAACTGGGCGCCCTCGGCTGCCGGAACGCCCTGGAATCCCGAGTGCCACAGCTCGATCCGGTGATCGGTGGCCGTCGTGAGCCAGCCCGGGACCCGCTTGGGCGCCTGCGTCTGCGAGGCGTCCGGCAGGATCTCCACACCGGCCACGACGGGATCCTCGAAGCTGCCGTTGGCCAGGGCGACCCGGAGCGGAGCGGGGGGTGTGGCCATGGTTCTTCCCTTCACGTCGACGCTGTTTGAAGGCACCGCCGGCCCGGACGCGTGCTCTGCGTGCGGTGGCGGAGCCGGAACACGCCGCAAGGGCACCGCATCCGGGCGAACACGTAAAGTGACGAACGGAGGGACTCGGCCAATCCCGTGCGACGGGTTTGCGGCATCCGCCCCCTCACCGCTCCCTCCGCACGGTCAGGTGCGGCAGCGCGGACGCGCCGCCCCCGCCACACGGACCTCCCGGCCCCCTTCCGTCTGCGCCGTCACGACCGAAAGCCCCTACCGCACCTGTCGAGCCCATCCCACGCACGGGTGAATGACCCGTCGGCCAGGTTGACGATCCGGGTGTCGCGGCTTCTGCGCCCGAGAGCAGAGCCGTCACCAAGCGTCATGGCGTTCCCCTGACCGTGCCGCCGTCCTCGCCGCCGCGGGCGGGTCCTCAGGCGACGAGTGCGTAGATGCTGCTGGCCATCAGCCAGAGTCCGGCCAGCAGGGAGAGGGTGACGATCAGCTGCTCCTGGTGGTGTTCGAGCCAGCTCCGCAGGGCGCTCAGCCGTGCCTGGGCGGCGTCCGGGGCCCAGACGGTGTACAGCTCCATGATCAGGAGGCTGAGGGTGGCCAGCAGGCAGTAGCCGGTCAGGGCCAGCCAGTCGGAGGCGGAGGAGAGGTCGGCGTCGACGGCCGTGGCGGCGCCCGCCGCCACCAGGGCCCACGGCTGGAGCAGCCAGGCCAGCGCGGCGGCGGTGGCCAGCGAGGCGTTGTCGATGCGGGCCGTCCAGCTCGGCGGCCGGTACGGGCGGGGCGGCTGCCGGAACCGGTAGCCGCTGAACAGCACCAGGCCGACACCGATCGCCAGCTTGGCCGCGACCGCGGCGGTCGACGGCGTGGTGTGGTGGACGGGCGGCGTCCCGCCGGTCAGCAGCACGACGCAGGCGATCACCGCGACCAGGTTGGCCAGCCAGGACAGCAGGTAGACGAGGCCCTTGCGCACACCGCGGCGCGACGCCAGCAGCAGGATGAACGCGCTGTTGTGCAGCGGCCCGAGGGTGATGGCCGTGCCGATCACGACCAGGTCGACGACCATCGGCACGGCGGCTCCCGGAGATCGAGGCCGCCCGGTGTCACCGGGCGGGCGTAGGGCACGGGCGTGCCCGGCGGGCGGGGTTGCGCACCCGCGCGGGCCGCTTCCCGACTCTGCGGCCCCCGGCCCGGCGGATCAAGCGGGCCACGCCGGTACCCGCGAACCTCTCTGCCCGCCCCGGGGTGGCCCGGTCAGCCGGCGGGCGCCTCCGGCCCGGGTCGTGACGCCTCGGGCGCGGGCCGCGCCGGGAGCCGGCCGAGGCGGAGCGTGGCGACGTAGGAGACCACCACGCCGACGATCACCAGCGGCATCACGGTGAGGCCGTCCGCGCCGAGCAGCAGGGTGGCCAGCATGACGGCGGTCAGGGGCAGTTTCAGCATCGCCACGGTCATCGCGCCGATCCCGATGGCGAACCCGGCGGTGCTCCCCAGTCCGGGCAGGTGGGAGAGCGCGAGGCCGCCGGTCGCACCCACGAAGATCGCGGGGAAGATCGGGCCGCCGCGGAAGGCGCTCATCGACGCGCTGTAGGCCAGGGCCTTGCACACCAGCAGGACGACGAGGGTGGCCGCGGTGTAGCCCGCGCTGTCGGCCAGCAGGGGGGCGAGGGCGTCCTGGCCGGAGAACAGCACGCCGGTGGCCGGCCGGTCCGTGATCACCGCGTACAGCAGCGCGATCACGCCGACGGCCACGCCCATCAGGACGGTGAGCGGCAGCCGGTGGCGCTCGACGACGGCCTGGAGGGAGAGCGAGGAGCGGCGGATCGCCTCCCCGAGGAGGGCGGCGGCGACGCCCGCGACGACCGCCCAGGCGAACTCGCCGAGGGTGGGTCGGCCGGCGGGCGGAACGTGGGTCAGCGCCAGCGAGTAGGTGCCGAGGCCGGTCCAGCTGCCGAGGCCGGTGAAGATCAGCGACCCGACTCCGGCGGAGAGCAGGCCCGGCACCAGCACCACGCCCATCATCGGGCCGCCCAGCCCGGTGGCCTCCATGAGGAGGAAGGCGCCGACGAGGGGGGATCCCAGCAGTTCGCTGATGGCCGCGAAACTGCCGGCCGCCCCGATCACGCCCAAGGCGGTGGGCGGAGCGTCGTGCTTGAGGAGCTTGGCCGCGCCGACGGCCAGCCCGCCGCCGAGCGCGATCAGCGGGGCTTCCGGACCGAGGACCGCCCCCAGGCCGAGCGTGACGATCGCGGCGATCGCCACACCGGGCACCGTGGCGAACGAGGGTGCGCCGCCGGTCTTGAGGCCCTCGGCCGGCTTGTGGCCGCCGCCGCCCGGCAGGTACCGGATCGTCAGGGCGACCAGTACGCCGGCGACTGCGAGCGGCCCGATCGCCCACCAGTCGGGGGTCCCGTGGAAGCCGAGGTTCGCGGGCAGGTCGTGGTAGAGCAGCGACTGGAGTTCGGACACCAGAGCGAGGAAGCCGAACGCGACCACCGAGATCGGTACGCCGAGCAACGCCGAGATCACCAGCACCGACACGTAGCCGCGGCTGCGGACGATCGCCGGCGCGTCCTGCGGCGCCGCGGTGCCCTCGGCGGGTGGTCCGGCTGACATGTGCATCGTCTCCTTGGGATCCGGCCCGCATCCGGAACACCGGTCGCGCGGGCCTGAGTCTGGGGGTGGCACGGGCACCGGCCGTCGCGGCCCCCGCCGGTGTCCGGGCCCGGCCCGGGAGCCGGACCGCCGGGCGTGCGTCGGCCGAGGGGGCCGTGGTGCGTCCCTACCGGCGCTGGGCGCCGCGCGCGGGGGCCCCACCGGGTGCGGCCGGCTCCTGCGGGGCGGCGTCGCGCTCTGGTATGGCGGTGCTCCGGTCGTCGGCCACCGGCTGTCCCTCCTGGCTGGGCGGCACGCCGTCCGGCGGCGGTCCGCATCCGTCCTGCGCATCATCGCGGGCGGGGACGGCCGAGTACCGCTGCGGCACGCTCGGACGCACGATCGGTGACGGCGGCCGGGCCGTGGGGCCCCGGTGCGGCACGGCGTTTGCGGCGGCGGCCGGAGAGGGCCGTTCGGGTGAGGCGCGGCGGATATGCCGCACGTCGGCGGCGCGGGGGCCGGGGAACGCCCGGCCGGATGCGGTGTGCGCCCCGCCGCACGGGCCACCGCCCGTCCGCGCGACGCCCGGGGCCGGGGGCCGGGGGCCGGCGCCTGGGGGCCCGGGGGGCCGGGGGCCGGGGCCCGGGGGGCCGGGGGCCGGGGCCCGGGGGCCGGCGCCTGGGGGCCCGGGGGGCCGGGGGCCGGGGGCCGGGGGCCGGGGGCCGGGGGCCGGGGGCCGGGGCCCGGGGCCCGGGGGCCGGGGGCCGGGGGCCGGGGGCCGGGGCCCGGGGCCCGGGGGGCCAGGGGCCGGGGGCCGGGGGCCAGGGGCCGGGGCCCGGGGGGCGAGTGGACGGGCGGCCGGGGCCCGGGGGCCGGGGGGCCGGGGGGCGGTGGACGGGCGGCCGGGGCCTGGGGGGGCCGGGCGGACGGGCGGACGGGGCCCGGGGGGCCGGGGGGCGGTGGACGGGCGGCCGGGGCCTGGGGGGCCGGGCGGACGGGCGGACGGGGCCCGGGGGGCCGGGGGCCGGGGGGCCGGGGGCCGGGGGGCCGGGGGCCGGGGGGCCGGGGGGCGCCTCTGTATCCGCAGGCCGCGTGCCAGGGGGTCGGCGCGGGGCGTGGCCGGCTCGCCGCGCGCGGGGGCGGCGTGGTGCCCGTGCTCCACACCCCGGGCGTCGACCGCGTCGGCTGCTTCCGGGCAGGAGAGGGCGGGGCGGGGGACGACACCGCTACGGCGTCCACTTCGCCGAAGCCGCCGGCGCCCCCGCGGCGGTCGCGGCGCGAAGGCGCCCGGCCTCCGCGGGGCCCGGCCGCGCGGAGGCCAGGACGCGCGGAGGCCAGGACGCGCGGGCCCGGGCGCGGCCGGTGCCGTCAGCGGCCGGTGCCGTCAGCGGCCGGCCGGGGTACCCGCCGGGGCGAAGCGGACGGTGTGGGACACCGAGTGCGGACCGCGGACCCGGGTCCCGAACACGACCACCTCGCAGCCCGGAGCGACACGGCAGTCGACCGTGCGCCCGTCACCGGTGGTGAAGGTCGCCGAGAGCCCGACCGTCTCGTCCAGCCGCCCCTGGTCGGTCGTCGCGGGCGGGCGGCCCCGGGTACGGCAGCCGGTGGCCTCCGTGGAGCCGGCGGCGCACTCCAGGACCACGGAGTGGTACTGCGGCTCGTAGCCTCGGCCGGTGACGTGTACGGACTGGCCGTCCACCAGCCCCTCGGAGGGGTCCACCCGGACGGTGGGAGCCGCCTCCAGCGCACCACCCGGCCGGAAGGCCAGCGGGACGGTGGTGAGCACGGCGCCGGTGTTGTCCGTCAGGGCCAGCCGGCACGGGTGCGCGGCGGCGGCGGTACGGCAGTCGAAGGTGCCCGCGCCCGTGGCGAGCTGTGCGTAGAGCTTCTTCGGCGACACCGGCAGGGTGCCGTCCGGCAGCACGCGGAACTGCCGTCCGGTGTCCTCGTCACAGGCTCCCGCCACCGTGTCCGGGGCACACAGCTCGACCCACACGTACGCCTTGGGCGGTCCGCCCTTGACCGAGAACTCGACGACGTCCCCGTCGAGCAGCCCGCCGGTCCGCTTCACCACCAGCTGCGGCGCCGCCTCCGCCGCCTCCGCCGCCCCGCCCGCGGCCAGTCCGGCCCCGGCCAGGGCCACCACGAGCCCGGCTCTCCCGAGAACCTTCCACAGTCCCATCGCCGCCCCCTCCTGTTGCGCGTGTCAGGACGAAGGGATCCTCCTGTCCCGGGGCGTCCCCCACAAGGACGCGATCAGGCCGCGGTCACACGGCGTCGAGGAGCCCCGGGTCGGACGCCCCCGTGTTCCGGGCGAACTCCGCGGCGACCCCGAGGACCTCGTGCATCGGCACGGGCCTTCGGTGCGTCGCCGCGAGATCGGCGTGTGCCTCCTCGGTCCACAGCACACAGGAACGGGTGCACGGAAACGCCCTGCGCGAGGCCGAGCCGTGCGGCCTCCTCCCGCCAGCCCGGCCAGCGCAGCCCGTCGTAGAACGTCTCGAGTCGGCCCGAGAGCGGCCAGGAGACCCATCCGGCGCGGCCCATCTCCAGCGCCTCCCACTCCAGGGTGTCGGGAGCGAGGTACGTCATCCGGCCGGGAGCCCAGAGCGGATCGAAGGCCGTCGGGAAGCGGTTGACCCGCGCCGGGGCAGTCCCCCCGCCTCCGCCGAACCCCCGCCGAACACGCGCAGCCATCCGTCGTTCCCCGAGCAGCCCGCCCGTGTGCGACGCCACGGCGCCCAGCACCGATCGCGCGGTGACCTGCGTCTGGAGGGGGGAGCGGCGTCCTTCGTCCTCGCCCGGGTCCCAAACGCCGTCGCCCGGCACCGGGCCCGGGAAACCGCGGTGCACACCTGCGGCGCCCAGCTCACCCGGGGCGCCCCGCAGCCGCTGCCGGATGAGCAGGCCCCGGCCGGCCCGGGCGTGCGGTTCAGCCGCCGAAGACGGTCACGAACGCCTCGCAGAACGCGTCCAGGTCGTCCGGCTTGCGGCTGGTGACCAGGGGGCTGGCGCCCGCCCGGCAGATGTGGACCTGTTCGTCCACCCAGGTGCCGCCGGCGTTGCGGATGTCGGTGGCCAGGCTGGGCCACGAGGTGAGGGTCCGTCCCCGGACGACACCGGCCTCCACCAGCAGCCACGGCGCGTGGCAGATGGCGGCCACCGGCCGGCCCGCCTCGAAGAAGCCGCGCGTGAAGTCGACGGCGGACCCGCTCATCCGCAGCGCGTCGGGATTCGCCACTCCCCCGGGCAGGACGAGGGCGTCGAAGCTCTCGTCCGTACGGCCGGTAAGGACCCGGTCGACCGGGTAGGTGCCGGCCTTGTCCAGGTGACGCATCGCCTGGACCTCGCCCGGCTTCGTCGAGACCAGCCGGGGGGTCCAGCCGGCCCCGAGGACCGCCTTCCAGGGCCAGGTCAGTTCGACCTCCTCGACGCCTTCGGGTGCCGTCAGGAATGCGATGCGCACGGTACTCACGTCCTTTCGAAAGGGATCCCCGCCCCGCTGCGGGCGCCACCGGCCCGGTCACCCGCCGCGCGGCGGCTGGGCCGTGTCCGGCGCCTACCCGCCGGGCCGCCCCCCACACGGTGCGGGGCGGCTCTTCCCCCGGGTTCCCCTTCGGCCCGGCTGCGGTGGCGGGTGCGGCCCCGTCCTGTTTGGCTGGGATCACACCCTCCCCCCACCACCCGAGGACCGGTCATGACCAAGGACAGCGGGCCGGGCGAACGAGCCCGGGAGATGCGCGACAAGGCCCAGGAGCTGGAGCAGGCCGCCCAGCGGGCGACGGATCCCGCGGAGCAGCAGCGGCTGAGGGACAAGGCCCTGCACATCCGTCGCAAGAGCGAGGAGCAGAACGGTCCCGGCAGCGGGACCATGGACCCCATGTAGGCAGGGCGCTCCGCCCCCTCGGGGGCATCAGCCGTCGTCGTGGTCGCGGGCCATGGCCCTCTCCTGCCGCCGCCTCAGCTCCTCGGGGGTCCTTCCGGGCACCGGCTTGCTGGCCTCGGGATGCACCGGGTCCGGGCCCGGATGCTCCTGCACCTGCTCCTCCCGGCCGATACCGGGCTCCTGCCGCTTGTGCTTCATGCCGCTCATGACGCCCACCGCGGCCTTCCCGCCGCCCCGCGGCCCGCCGGTCCCCCGTGTCGGCGGGCGTGGCCGGCAGCCGCTGCCGGGGCGCTGAAGGCGCTCCGGGCGGCTTCGAGTCTCAGGGCCTCCAGGAGGGAGGCCTGCTGCCCCGCGCGGGCCAGGAGCCGGTCGACGGCGGTCAGGTCCAGGCGGGGGTCGGTGGCCGCGAGGACCCTCAGCGACCGCCACAGGGACGCCTTGCCCTCCACTCCCAGACGCATGGTCTCCAGTTCGAGGACGTCGCTCAGGGGCGAGCGCTTCACCAGCCGGCCGTTGGGCTTGAGCCGGGCCGCCTTCTCCGCCAGCCTGCCCGCGGCGACCCTGGGCCACTGTGCGGGCACGTCCAGGGCCGTCATGAACGCGCGCAGGCCCTCCCGGTCCTCGGCGATCTCCGCGGCGAGCTCGGCCAGGGCCGGTCCCGCGGGCGTACGGCGGTGGGTCCGGGCGATGCGCCGGATCAGGGACACGCCGCTGCCCGCGCCCGCGAGGTGGTCGTTGAGATAGACCGCCAGCAGGCGCTGCGGGTCCGGAGGGGACGCGAGGGGGCGGGACCGTGTTCCCGTGCCGGTGGGGCGGGTGTTCATGGCACCTCCGATCCGCGGGGGTGGCCGTCGGGCGGCCTCCGGTTCGGTTGGCGCGTGCCCGCGGTCATCCGCCGCAAACCCCCGCGGGGCGGACGGCGGGCCCGGGCGGGGCCGGCCGGCGTCGGGGTTCGCCCGCCCGGGGCCGGGGAAGGAATGCCCACGATCCGGAGGGGGGTTCCGCCATGGGCACCGGGCTCGACGCCGTTCCGCTGGCCCCCGGGCACCTGCCGTTCCTCGGGCACACGGTGGCGCTGCTGCGCGACCGGCTGGGGTTCATCGCCTCACTGCCGGGCCACGCCGGTCTGGTGCGGCTGCGGTTCGGGCCGCACACCATGGTCCTGGTGTGCGACCCCGGTCTCGTCCAGGAGGTCCTGCGGGACGACCGCACCTTCGACAAGGGCGGCCCGTTCTTCGACCGGGCCAGGGAAGCGGTCGGCAACGGACTGGCGACCTGCCCGCACGACCGTCACCGCAGGCAGCGCCGGCTGTGCCAGCCGGCGTTCCGGCCCGCCCGGCTGCCCGACTACGCGGACGGGGTCACCTCCGCCGCATACGAGACGACCGCCGACTGGGCCGACGGGCAGGTCGTCGATGTCAACCGGTCCATGCTCGCCATCGCCAACCGGACCCTGGCCACCACGATGTTCAGCAGCCGTCTGCCGGACGCCACGACGCGCCGCATCGGCGAGGACGCCGAGACGCTCATGGTCGGCGCGATGCGCCGCATGCTCCTCCCCGCCCCTTTCGACCGTGTTCCGACCCCGGGCAACCTGCGGTTCCAGCGCGCCCGGGCCCGCCTGCTGGAGACGGTCGCCGAGGTCGTCGCCGCCCACCGCGCCCTTGGCGCCGACCACCGGGACCTGCTCTCCGACCTCCTCCTGGGCGCCGAGCCCGACGGCGCGGACGACGGTCCCGCAGGGCTGTCCGACCAGGAGGTCGCCGACCAGGTCATCACCTTCTTCATCGCCGGCACGGAGACCACCGCCGGGCTGCTGTCGTGGGTCCTGTACGAGCTGGCCCGCCACCCCGCGGTCCAGGACCGGCTCCACGCCCACGTCACCCGGGTCCTGGACGGCGGGCCGCCGCGGGCGGCCGACGTTCCCGCACTGACCTACCTCGGCCGGGTCCTCGACGAGGCCCTGCGCCTGCACTCGATCACCTGGCTCGTCACCCGCACGGTCACCCGGGCCACCGCGCTCGGCGGAACGCACCTGCCGGCCGGGACCACGGTCGCCCTGAGCCAGTACGCGGTCCATTGGAACCCCCTCGTCCACCCCCGGCCCCTCGTCTTCGACCCCGACCGCTGGGCCGGACGGCCCCCCGACCGGACCTCTTTCATCCCGTTCGGCTCCGGGCCGCGCCGGTGCATCGGCGACCGCTTCGCCCTCCAGGAGAGCGCGCTCGTCCTCGCCCTGCTGATCGGCTCGTGGAGGTTCACGGCCGTCACCGACCGCCCCGCGAGGACCGCCCTGTCCGCGGCCTGCGTCCCCCGTGATCTGCGCCTGCGCCTCGAAGCCCGGCCGGCGTCCCCCGGACGGCCCTGAGCGGCGGTACGCGTCCGGCCGGGCCTGCGCCGTCCTGCGCGCCGGTGCCCGGGGGCGTGCCGCGGGCTCCCGGCCGAGGGTGACGGGCGCGCCGTCACGCGCGGGAGGCGGCGCGGGCCGTGGTCGTGCTCGCGCACGTCCCGTTCGGGCGGTTACCGGCGCACACGGGTCGGGAATGAGGTACGCGGCCGGAGAACGCGGGTGCTGACGGAAGGGGCGTGATGGTCGGGGCCGGGGTGACGGAGGAGCTGCTCGGTGCCGGGGGGATCCGCGACCGGGTCGACGGGTGCCTGGAGGACTTCCTCGTCGCCAAGTCCCGCCGCGCCCGGGCACGGGGGCTGTCCACGGAGATCCCCCGGGTGCTGCGCGACTTCCTGGGCGCCGGGGGCAAGCGGATCAGGCCCCTGCTGTGCGCGGTGGGCTGGTTCGCCGGCGGGGGCACCGGGCCGGTGCCGCAGGCGGTGGTGCGGGTGGCCGCGTCGCTGGAGCTGTTCCACGCCTTCGCCCTCATCCACGACGACGTCATGGACGACTCCGACACGCGGCGGGGGGTCCCGACCGTGCACCGGGCGCAGGCCGCCCGCCGGACCGCCGCCAGGGGCGCCGGGGGCACGGGGGGCGCCGGGGGCACCGGGAGCGACGCCGAGCGGTTCGGGCTGGGCGCCGCGATCCTGGCCGGCGACGCCGCCCTGGCCTGGTCCGACGAACTGCTGCACACGGCCGGGCTGCCGCCGGAGCAGCTGATGCGGGTCCTCCCGCTGGTCGACGCGATGCGGACCGAGGTGGTGCACGGCCAGTTCGCGGACCTGGAGGCCACCGGGAACCCCGGCGGCGACGTGGAGGCCGCGCTGGCGGTCGTCCGCTACAAGACCGCCACCTACACCATCGAGCGCCCGCTGCACGTCGGCGCCGCCCTCGCCGGGGCCGACGAGGCGGTGCGGGCGGTCCTCAGCGGCTACGCCCTGCCGGTGGGAGAGGCGTTTCAGCTCCGCGACGACCTGCTGGGCGTGTTCGGTTCCGGCGAGCGGACCGGCAAGTCCCGCCTGGACGATCTGCGGGCGGGCAAGCACACCGTGCTGGTCGCCCAGGCCTTCCGGTACGCCGATCCCGCCCAGAGGCGGGTGCTGCACGCCCTGCTCGGCCGTCCCGGTCTCGACGAGGACGACGCCGAGGCGCTGCGGGGCGTCCTGCTGGCCACGGGCGCCCGCGACCGTGTCGAAGACATGATCAGGGAGCGGCGGGCCCTGGCCCTCGACGCCCTCCGGGCCGCCGGTCTCCCGCCCGCCGCCGCGGCGGTCCTGCGGCAGCTGGCCGACACCGCCACCGTCCGCCCGGCATGACGCCCAGGGAGGCCGCCGCCATGGCAAACCCGCCGAGGAACCCCCCGCCCGTCCCCGGCGCCGCGTCCTCCCCGGGCCCGGCGCGCGGCCTGTTGCCCGCCGCCCGGGCGCTCGTCCGGGGCGCGGTGCGGGAGCCGTGGCTGAGCTGGCAGTTCATCAGGAACGACGTCTGGGCGGGCTTCTACCCGGGCGTGTTCTTCGCCCTCGCCGTCGCGGTCCGGTACCACCGGCCGCCGGACCGCCTCGTCGTGGTCGCCCTGGTCTCGGCCGTCTACTTCTGGCTCTACCTCTACACCTTCTGCCTCACCAACCAGCTCGCCGGACCGGACGAGGACCGCCTCAACAAGCCCTTCCGGCCGCTGGTGCGGCAGGCGGTCACCCCACGCGGCGCGCGGACGCGCGCGGCCGTGGCCTCCTGCGCGTTCCCGCTGCTCGGCTGGGCGCTGGGGGTGTGGCCGTGGGCCCTGTTCTGGCAGGCCATCACCCTGCTGCACAATCTCGGCGGCTCCCGCCACTGGATCGTCAAGAACGCCGTCATAGGCCTCGGCGTCCTGCCCATGCTCGGCGCCGCCTGGCAGATGACCGCCCCGCTGACCGCCGGCGCCTGGCGGTGGATGCTCGCCCTCGCCGTGTCGACCTTCCTCCTCATACCCGTCCAGGACCTGCGCGACCTCCGGGGGGACGCCGCGGCCCGGCGCACCACCTTCCCCCTCGCCTTCGGCGAGACCCTCACCCGCCGGTTCCTCGCGGCCGGGTTCGCCCTGCTCCCCCTGGTCGGGCACTTCTTCCTGATCCGCCCCACCACCCCGGCCGCGTGGTGCGCCGAAGCGGTCACGGCGGCCCTGTGCTGGACCGTCGCCCGGCGCGTCCTCGACCGCCGCGGCCCCGCGTACGACCACCGCACCTACCGCTACTACGAGTACTGGTACGCCGCCGTCCTGGCCACCGCCGTGCTCACCCTCTGACCCGTCCCCCGGACGGGCGGCCCGCCGGGCGGGCCCCCGCACACGGCCGGAGGATGGGCGCGGGGACGGACGACGGGAGCCGACCAGGATGCCGAACACCGCCGGTCACCCGCGCAGGGCGCGCCGCGCCCTGGTGGGCCTGCTGCTCCTCGCCGCGGTCGCCGCCGGCGGGTGCGGCGTCGGGGCCGGCGGCGCCGGCCGGGTCCCCGCGGCCGGACCCAGCCCCCGCGCGACGCACTCCGGCAGGGTCACCGTCGTCTACGAGGACGGGACGTTCAAGCCCGAAGACCGGCAGGTCGTGGCGCTGGTCCGGGACTCCCGCGTGCTGGAGCGGACGGCCGACTGGGTGAACCGTTCGCTCACGCTCCCGTACGACATGGTCGTGAAGGTCACCGCCAAGGTGCCGCCGGGCGTCACCGACGCCGTCACCCAGCCGGACGGCAGGACGATCTACGTCCCGCCGTCCTTCCTGGCCGAGATCAAGGGGGCCTTCGCCGAGATCGTGAAGACGGTCGAGCGTCCCTCCGTGTTCCCCGCGTCCGCGTACAACACCGAGGACCTGACCGTGCTGGCCACCGAGTTCGTCTTCGGCCACGAGATGGGCCACGCCCTGCAACGCCAGCTCGTGCTGGCCAACCTCGGCCTCGAAGAGGACGCCGCCGACGGTTTCGCGTCGTTCCACACCGTCAACGAGGTCGGGCCGGGCCCCTCGCTGGCCGCCGCGATCCTCTTCGACGAGATCGCCCGCAAGGAGGGGCGGCTGACCCTGGAGAACTTCGCGAGCGACCACCCCGTCACCCAGCAGCGCGTGTTCAATTTCCTGTGCTACCTGGAGGGCAGCGACCCGCAGAAGTACCGGCGGCCCCTGGTCGACGGCGGCTACCTGCCGAAGACCCGCGCCCCGCTCTGCCCTCAGGCGTGGGCGATGCTGGACAACGGCTGGTGGACCCAGCTGCAACCCCACTTCGGCGCGGCGTTCAAGGCCCGGGGCGACGAGGAGCAGAGGCGGGCCCGCGCACGGCTGCTGGCGGAGACGGCGGCCCTGGCGGAGCAGCTGGACAAGATCCGCACCGGCCAGTGAGCCCGGCCCGGCCGGCTCCGGCGGTGCGGGCAGGGCGCCTCAGCCGTCGGCGGCGGCGTCCTCGGCCTCGGCCTCGGCCTCGGCCTCGGCCTCCCAGCGCAGCAGGTCGCCCGGCTGGCACGCGAGCACCTCGCAGAGCGCGGCGAGCGTCGCGAACCGCACCGCCTTGGCGCGGCCGTTCTTGAGGACCGCCAGGTTGGCGGGCGTGATCCCCACCCGGTCCGCGAGCTCGCCCACGGACATCTTCCGCCTGGCCAGCATCACGTCGATGTCGACGGTGATCGGCATCAGATCACCTCATCCAACTCGGCCTGCAGCTGCGCCGCCTCGGTGTCGCGCGCGACGGCCTGGGCGAGCAGCATGCGCAGGACGAGCACGATGAGCGCGACGCCCAGGATGGCCAGGCCGATCCCGCCCATGATGACGGTGACGCCCGGGTCCTCCCGCTGGCCCGGCGCGTTGACGGCCGTGACGGCGAACCACACGAGGGCGGCCGCCACGATCGCGCCGATCACACCGTCCACGTAGCGGAAGGCGGCGTGGGAGAAGACGGTTCCGCGCCGCACCATCGCCACCAGCCGCCAGACGCAGACCAGTGCGACCTGGGCCGCCACCATGCCCACGACCGTGATCAGGCGCAGCGGCGTCAGCGGGACGGACCCGTCCTCCGGGTCGCTCCCGCTGACCAGGGTCCACACCATCATCGCCTGCACGCCCACGGTGCCGGCCAGTACGACCGCGAGCACGGCCCGCAGCGCACGGATCGTCCACTTGCCCATGACCCACCTACCTTCCATCGATCTTCGATGGGAATCTATCGAATTTCGATAGGTCACGCCAGCGGCCGGGGGGGAGGCACCTCGATGAAATATGTCATTCAAGATCTTGATGTTTGTTCATGCCCATGCCAGATTCGGCGCAGCACCACCCGGGTCGACGGCGGAGCTCGTTCCGGCTGCGCCGCAACAACTGCAGGGAGAGGCCACCACCATGCCGGCACCACACACCTCCGGGGACCGCCTCGCGGTCGAGAGACGGACGATCGAGGCCGTCCCGGACACCGAACGGCACGGCACACCGCGCAGCCAGTTCACCCTCTGGTTCGGCGCCAACATGCAGATCACCGCCATCGTCGACGGCGCCCTGTCGGTCGTCTTCGGCGCCGACCCGCTCTGGGCGATACCCGCGCTGCTCCTCGGCAACGTCCTCGGCGGCGTCGTCATGGCCCTGCACTCCGCGCAGGGACCGCGTCTGGGCGTACCGCAGATGATCTCCAGTCGCGCGCAGTTCGGCGTGTTCGGCGCGGTCCTGCCACTGCTGCTGGTGATCCTCATGTACCTCGGCTTCGCCGCGACCGGCAGCGTGCTGGCCGGGCAGGCGGTGGCGAGGATGCTGCACATCGGCACGGCCGCCGGGATCCTCCTCTTCGGAGCGCTGACCACCGTCGTCGCCGTGACCGGCTACCGCCTGATCCACGTCGCGGGCCGCATCGCCACCGTCGTCGGCGCGCTCGGCCTCGGCTATCTGATGGTGCGGCTGTTCACGCAGTACGACGTCGGCGCACACGTCGGCGCCAAGGGGTTCGAGGCGGCGACCTTCCTGCTCGCCGTCGGCCTCGGAGCCGGATGGCAGCTCACCTTCGGCCCCTACGTCGCCGACTACTCGCGCTACCTGCCCCGCGAGACCAGCACCCGCGCGACGTTCTGGTCCACCTTCGCCGGCTCCGTCATCGGATCCCAGTGGGCCATGACGCTGGGCGCGCTCACCGCCGCAGTCGCCGGCAAGGCCTTCCTGCCCGACCAGGTGGGCTTCCTCGGCCATCTGGCGGGGCCGGCGTTCCTCGCGTTCCTCATCTACCTGGTGATCGTCGTCGGCAAGCTGACCGTCAACTGCCTCAACGCCTACGGCGGCTTCATGTCGATCCTCACCACCGTCACCGCCTTCGACCGGCGCTCGCGCATCGCGCCCGCGGCGCGCGCCGCCTACATCGTCGGCTTCATCGCGGTGTCCATGGCCATCGCGCTCGCAGCCAGCGACGACTTCCTGAACAACTTCAAGAACTTCGTGCTGCTGCTCCTGGCCGTGTTCACGCCCTGGAGCGCGATCAACCTCGTCGACTACTACCTGATCTCCCGCGAGCGGGTCGACATCCCCGCCCTCTACGACCCGGACGGCCGCTACGGCCGCTGGAACGCCGCCGCGCTGAGCTGCTACGTCATCGGCATCGCCGTCCAGGTCCCGTTCCTGGCCACCAAGCTGTACACGGGCGCGATCACCAAGATGCTCGACGGCGCCGACATCTCGTGGATCGTCGGGCTGGCCGCCACCTCCGCCCTCTACTGGCTGTGGGCGCGCCGCACCGCCAACCCGCCCGCCGAGACCGTCCACCCCGCCGCGGCCGACGGCGGCACCCCGGCGGCGACACCGATCGGCTGACCGGGCACGCCCGGCGCCGGCAGGAGGGCGTCACGGAGTGAGGACGATCTTGCCTCTGACGTGACCGGTCTCGCTGAGCGCGTGCGCCGTGGCCGCGTCCTCCAGCGGCAGGACCCGGTCGACGGCGACGCGGAGACCGCCGTCCTCCACCAGGGCGGCGACGCCCTCCAGGTCGGCGCCGGACGGGGTGAACCCGAACTCGACGAACCGCAGGCCGCGCGCCTGCGCCCGCTCCCGGACGGCGGACCGGTCGGGACCGGTGCCCCGGACGTCGACGAGGATCCCGCCCGGCGCGAGGGTCTCCAGCGACCGGGGTCCGTAGTCGCCGCCGATCGGGTCCAGGACGACGTCGACGTCCCGCACGGCCTGCGCGAAGTCGGCGCTCGCGTAGTCGACGAGCTCGTCGGCGCCCAGGTCGCGCAGGAACGCGTGCCCGACCTCCCGGGCGGTGCCGATGACGTACGCACCGCGCGCCGCGGCGATCTGCACGGCGAGATGGCCGATCCCCCCGGCCGCCGCGTGGACGAGGACCCGTCGGCCGGGGCCGACGCCGGCGACCCGCACGAGCGACTGCCATGCGCTGAGCGCCGCCACCGGCAGCGCGGCGGCGGACACGGGGTCGATGCCCGCCGGCGCGAGGGCGAGCGCTTCCGCCGGTGCGACGGCGTACTCGGCGTAGGCGCCGTGCGGCGGGAAGGCGCAGCCGTACACCTCGTCACCGGGCCGGAACCGCCCCGCCGCCCGCTCGCCGACCGCCTCCACCACTCCGCAGAGGTCGAGGCCCAGGGTGAACGGCGGGGCGCCGAACTTCCGCACCGCACCGGAACGGATCTTCCAGTCGGCCGGGTTCACTCCTACCGCGCGGACGCGCACCAGCACCTCTCCCGGGCCCGGCACCGGCACGTCGGTCTCGACGACCTCCAGGACGTCCGGGCCGCCGTAGCCGCGCTGGCTGACCGCGCGCATGCGGGTGGTCATACGGGCACTCCCCTCGATCGGTCGGCCTGCTCGGCCGATGGCGGTCACCATCCTCGACGGCATCGGTATCCCTTGTGAAGTAGGCACCTGATTGATATCTAGGTACCCCATGGATACCGACAAGCCGGCCTCCGCCTCCGCCTCCGCCTCCGCCTCTGCCTCCGCCTCCGCCTCGGAGGACTGGACCGCCGCCTACCGCCGCGACTGCCCCTCGCGCACCGTCGTCGAGGTGCTGGCCAACAAGTGGGTGCTCTACGTCCTGGCGGCGCTCCGCCGGCAGGACCGGCCGATGCGCTTCAGCGAGCTGCGGCGCCTCCTGGACGGGATCACGCAGAAGATGCTGACGCAGACCCTGCGCGCGCTGGAACGGGACGGGCTGGTGCACCGCACGGTCTACCCCACCGTCCCGCCCCGCGTGGAGTACGGCCTCACCGGACTCGGGGTCGAAGCCGGACGGCTGACCGGGGCCATCGGCGAGTGGTCCGTCGAACACGCCCGGCAGATCCTGGCGGCCCGCCGGACCTTCGACGACCGGGCCGCCGAACCGTCACGGCCCGTCGGCCCGCGGGGCGGCGGACAAGGGGGAAAATGAGGGTGATGCGGATCAACGCCCCACAAGGGGGTTCCCATGAGCAGGCACCCGCACCGGCATCGCCGTCGCCCTCCTCCGCGGAGCAGAAGAAGACGAAGGCGTCGGCACCCGCTCGGCCGCCTGGCACGGCTCGTCGTCACCCGCCGTACCGCGAGGCGGGCGATGGTGTGGGGCATGCGGCTGACGGTGCGCAGCGCCCGGCTCACCGTCCGGATGGCCCTGCGCAGCGCCGCGTCGCGGCGGCTGCGGCCGGGCTGACACGCCGCGGCGCAGCCCGGCGCCACCGGACGGCCCAGGGGGGCGGCCACCGGCCGGGTGACCGGCCGGGCGCCGACGGCGTGTACGGCGCCGGACCCCCGGGACGGGGGTGAGGATGCTCGGGCCCGCACTCCCCTCTTGACCGGCTGGAGTCTTTCCGTGCTCGAACGCAAGAAACTCAAGGGCCGCACCCAGGTCACCTTCGTCCTGCCCGAGGACACCCCGGTCGGCCCCGTCAGCGTGGTCGGGGACTTCAACCACTGGAACCCCCACGCCCACCCCCTGGCCCCGCGCGGCGACGGCACCCGCGCCGCGACCGTCGCCCTCCCCGCCCACACCAGCCACGCCTTCCGCTACCTCGCCGCCGGCGACTACTGGTTCGACGACGAGCACGCCGACCACCACGACGGCAGGAACAGCCGCCTCGACACCTGACCGTCCCGGCGGCCGCCGAACGCCCGTATCGCGCGGGCCGCCGTAGGGGCGCTACTCGCGGTGGTCGTGGTGGTGGCCGTGACGGCCGTGGTGGCGGTCGCGGTGCTTGAGCGAGTCCACGATGCCCGCGGCGCGCTCGCGGACGTGCTCCGCCGCCTCGCGCACCTTGGCCTTCGCCTGGTCCGTCCTGCCCTCGGCCTGCAGCCGTTCGTTGCCGGAGAGCTTCCCGACGGCTTCCTTGATCTTGCCTCTGACCTTGCCCATGGTGGCGTCGTGGCCCATGACCACGGCCCCCTTCGGTGCGGGAACGGGTACGCCGTCCACGCTAGGAGGGCCCGGCCGGCTCCGCCTGTCGGTCGTCGCCTCCCGCCCCGGGATGCGACGACCGGGCGGGCGAGGTGAGCATGGAGGGACGCGGGTGCCTGATCCGCCCACCGGGAAGAGAGGCCAGGTCCCGTGAAGGAAGACCCAGCCGCCGACCCCCACACCGGCCCCGCCCCGGCGTGCTGATCCTCGGCGACTCCCTCCTCTAAGGCGTCGGCACCGCCTGCTCATCCCCCGGGCTACATCCTCACCACGCTGCTCTTCACCGACCTGGCCTCCCGTGCCCGCGCCTTCGGCGTCATCATGGCCGCCGGCGGCGTGGGCGCGGCCGGGGGCCCGCTGATCGGCGGCCTGATCACCGCCGCGATCAGCTGGCGCGCCGCGTTCGTCTTCCGGGCCCTGGTGATCGTGGTGATCATCGCTCTGAGCCGGAAGATCTCCGACCCCCTGCCGCCGGACCCCGACCGGCACTTCGACGTCCGCGGCGCCGTCCTGTCCGCAGGCGGCCTGGTGCTGATCGTGATGGGCATCCTCGCCGCCGACGACGACCTGTGGCTCACGCTCTGCCTGATCGCCGCCGGCGTCCTGGTCCTGGCCCGGTTCGTGCACTGGATCCGCCGTGAGGAGCGCGCCGGAGTGGAACCCCTGCTGCCCACGAGCCTCTTCCACAACCGCACCTCCAACCTCGGCCTGGTCACCCAGAACGCCCGGTGGCTGCTGCTCATGGGCACCTCGTTCACCGTCGCCACCCACCTGCAGGTCGTGCGCGGCTACGACGCCATCCAGACCGGTGTCCTTCGGCACGGCCATCGCCGGCACCATCCTCGTCGCCCACCTCGCCAAGAGCGCCTACGCGGCCGCCATGGCCGCCCTCGCAGTCGCCGCCCTCACCGGCCTCGCCACCGCCACCCGGCTCCCCCGCGCCGGGTCCCCGGGCCTGAGGGTCCGGCCGGGACCCGGCACCCGTCCGCGGCGCTCAAGGGGCGAAGCCGCCCCCTTCCCGCGGTGTCGCCACCGCCGCGACAGCCGGCGAATGATATGCACAGTTTCATCCGCATATCGGGTGGACCCTGGAGAGGCGCATGCCCCGGAGACGCACCGCATTGCTCGCTGCCGCCTGCCTGCTCGCCGCGGCGCTGGGTACGGCCTCGCCGGACCGGGCCGGCGCCACCGGGCACCGGACGTTCGACGTCGCCACCTACAACATCTACCAGGGCGCCGACCTCGTCCCCCTCTTCAGCGCCCCCGACCTGCCGGAACTCATCCGGCGGGCCGGGGTCGCCTACGACCAGGCCGTCGCCACCGACTTCCCCGGCCGGGCCCGGTCGATCTCCCGCCTGCTCAAGAAGGACCGGCCCGCGGTCATCGGCCTGCAGGAAGTCGCCCTGTGGAAGACGGGCCCGCGGGGCGGCGCGCTCACCACCACCTACGACTTCCTGGCCATCCTGCTGGAGGCGCTGCGCGCCGAGGGCCTGCACTACCGGGCGGCCGCGGTCGACACCACCTTCAGCGGCACCCTGCCGATCAGCGCCACCCGGCAGGCCGGCATCACGGACCGGGACGTGATCCTGGTGCGCGACGACCTGCCGACGGCGGACGCCCGGTCGCACCTCTACGCGGCCCGGCTGGTCGTCCCCACACCGTCCGGCATCACGTTCACCATCCCCCGGGGCTGGTCGTCCGTGGACGTGCGGCTCCCGGACGGGCCGGTGCGGGTGGCGAACACGCATCTGGAAACCTCGGCGGCACCCGTCCGCACGGCTCAGGCCGGGGAACTGCACACCGCCCTGGCCCGTTCGCCCCACCCCGTCGTCGCGGTCGGCGACTTCAACTCCCCGCCCGTCGACGCGACCGGTCCGTACGGCACGTTCACGGGCGGCGGCTACCTCGACGCCTGGCATGCCGTCCACCCGGTGAAGAACGGCTTCACCGCGGCCCAGGACCCCGGCCTGGCCAACCTGCCGTCCGCGCTGAGCCGCCGTATCGACCACGTATTCCCCCAGGCCGGCCGGCTGACGGCGGTCCGCGCCGAGCTCATCGGCGACCGACTGCGCGACCGCACGCCCACCGGTCTGTGGCCGTCCGACCACGCCGGTCTGGTGGTGCGGCTGCGCACCGGCCACCGGTAGGAACGGCCACCGGGCCGGCAGACCGTTTGCCACCGCCGGCGACGGCGTCGCCTACGGCCCGGCGGGTCGGCGCCGGGGCTCTGGCGGGCTCCGGGCGAACCATGATTTATGCTTCAGAGCGGCCACTGGGCGGCGGCTCGTCGCCCGATACGGCAACTGCGGAACGGTCAGTCCGACCGGTCGGGGAGAGCGACCTGCATCGGGGCCTTGGTCCGAACGGGGACCACATGACGCTGATCATGAAGATCCTGGGGAATCGAGCGGCCGCCGACAGGCGCCTCAGTGGTACGGGCGCCCGGCCCACCCGCCCCGCGCAACAGAAGACCCCCAGGGAGAAGTGAGGTATGCCAGTGATCTGCGTCGGAGGCATGATCGGCATCGGCAAGACGACCGTGGCCGAGCTGATCGCCAAGGAGTTGGGGAGCGAGGTCTTCTACGAGAGCGTGGAGGACAACCCGATCCTTCCGCTCTTCTACACGGCGAGCCCCGAGGAGATCCAGGCCAAGCGGTACCCCTTCCTCCTCCAGCTCTACTTCCTGCAGACGCGGTTCGCCTCGATCAAGGCGGCGTACAAGCAGGGCGACAACGTCCTCGACCGGTCCATATACGAGGACTGGTACTTCGCCAAGGTCAACCACGACCTGGGCCGGATCAGCTCCCTCGAGATGCAGGTGTACGAGGGCCTGCTCGACGAGATGATGCGCGAGATCGACGGCCTCCCGTACCGCAAGGCGCCCGATCTGATGGTCTACCTCAAGGCGGACTTCGAGACGGTCCTGCACCGCATCGGGCTGCGCGGCCGCGACTTCGAGCAGGACGAGGGCCTCGTGGAGTACTACCGGACGCTGTGGTCCGGCTACGACGACTGGGTGCACAAGCACTACTCGGCCAGCGAGGTCCTCGTGATCGACATGAACCACACGGACGTGGTGAACAACCCCGAGGACGCGGTCCGCGTGGCGCAGGAGGTGAAGGACGCCCTGGCGGCGGTCGGACGCCGCGCCTGACACCGCCCCGTCCGCGGCGCGCGGTCAGCGGTCGGCCCCCGGGCCCCTCAGGTGCGGCCGGTCCCGGTCGGTGACGGCGCCGAGCGGGCCGGCGGCGCGGAGCACGACGTCGAGGACGCGGTCCGGTTCGGCGGCGTAACAGTGCGCGAACCAGGCCATGTTGGCCTCGACCACCGCCCAGCCGCCGTCGGCGAGCCGCCCGATGTCCAGGCACACCGCGCTGGGCAGGCCGGCGGACGTGGCGTCGAGGACGGTACGGCCGAAGGCGCGGCTTCCCCCGTCCAGCGGCGCCGGGTCGAGGCGTCCGTGGACGGCGTAGCGGCTGCCGGTGACGGCCTCGCCGTCGAGGACGAACAGCCGGTACTCGGCGGCGAATTCGACCACCCCGCTGACCAGGACGGGCTGGGCTCCGTCGAGGCCGCCGGGCAGGCCGGTCCCGTCCTCGTGGACGGCGGCGGGCAGCAGGTCGAGCTTGGCCGAGGGCGGCTTCACGAAGACCCGCTCCCGCAGCGTCCGGGCCTCGGCGAGGGTGGTGAGCCGTACGGCGCGCCCGAGGAGGGGGCGCGGTACGCGCGTCAGCCAGTCGTCGGCCGGTTCGAGCAGTCCGAGGCCCAGCGGGCCGGCGACGCGGGCGGCCGCACGGGGACCTCCGTACCAGTGCGCCCGGCGCCCCTCGGCGTGCGCCGCGCGGCCGGCCACCTCGTAGCCGCGCCAGGCGGCCGCGCGGGCGAGGAGTTCGGCGGTCGAGGTACGGGGAGCGGGCAGGAGGAGTACGGGCGGGGTACGGGCGTCCATTCCGGCGAGCCTACGGGGCCCGGCACCATCGCTCCCGCGCGGGACCCGGCCGTGCGGGCGGGACGGGCGGAGGGTGTGCGGGCGGCATGCCGTCGGGGGAGGCCGCCCGGCCGTCATCCCCGCGCGCGGGCGGCGCGCACGCCGCCGTCGGTGCGCATCAGCGCCGCGTAGAGGGCCGCGGAGACGAGCAGGCCGGCCGGGAGGGAGAGGTCGATGCCGCCGAGGGCGCCCGCGACCGGACCCGTGTAGAGGGTGTCGACGCAGAGGGCGGCCGCGCCGACGCCGGCGAGGACGGCCAGGGCGCCGGCCCCGGTTGACCCCGCCCGCGTACCAGAAGGGGCCGCCGGGGGTCTCGTCGCAGAGCGCCTCCCCGTCGTAACGCCCGCGTCGCAGCAGGACGTCGGGTGAGCAGCCAGAACAGGTTGCCGACGACGAGCACGGCGACGGCCTGCCAGAGGGTCAGCCCCATCAACACGAGCGCGCCGCCGATCACGAGGCTGAGGTAGTTGGCGTTGGCCGCGGCCCAGACCGCGAAGAGGTCCCGGGGCCGGCCGTGGCACTCGGATTCCGGGATGCGGTCGATGCCGTGGGCCTCGATGCGCCCCGCGCGCTCGGGGGCCGGGCGGACCGGTTCGGGCGCGCCGTCCAGGAAGGGCTACGGGTCTCCGCCCGCCTGCTCGACCCCGCGAGGGGGCTGTTCCTGCCGCACACCGCGCTCGCGGCCGGGGAGGACGGCCGGATCCTCGCCCTGGGCGACGGCCGGGAGGTCCGGGCGCTCTCCGGCCCGGCGACCACGGTCGTCGACCTCAAGGGCGCCGTGGTCACCCCCGGCCTCACCGACGGCCACGTCCACCCGGTCTCCGGTGCCGAACTCACCCACGGCCTCGACCTGTCGGGCTGCACCGGCCTGGACGACGTGCGGCGGGAACTCGCCGGCCGGGTGCGCTCCCTCGCCCCCGGCGAATGGCTCTTCGGATGGTGCCTGGACCCCAACGCCTTCGGGGACCGGCCGGTGGCGACCGCCCCCTTCGACTCCGTGCTCGACGGCGTGCCCGCCTTCCTGCTGCTCTTCGACGCCCACTCGGCCCTGGCCAGCCGCCGCGCCCTGGAACTGGCCGGCGTCGACGGCCCGCGCACCTTCGGGCAGGCCTGCGCCGAGGTCGTCCGCGACGCCGACGGGCGCCCCACGGGCCTGCTCCAGGAGGACGCCGCCTGCGCACTCGTCGAGCGGGTCGCCCCGCAGCCCACCCGAGCACAGCGCCGGCAGCGGCTCGCGGCGGCCCTGCGGGCCATGGCCGCCGCCGGGCTGACCGGCGGCCACGCCATGGACGCGAACGGCGACAGCCTCGAGCTGTACGCGGAACTCGACGCGGCCGGCGAACTCCCGCTGCGACTGCGGGTCGCCCCCTGGTGCCAGCCGGGCACCGACACCGACGGGGTGCGCGCCCTCATCGCGCGGCAGGGCACCGGCGGGGCCCTGTGGCGGGTCGCGGGCGTCAAGCTGTTCATGGACGGCACCATCGACAACGGCACGGCGCGGCTGGAACACCCCGACCGCCGCGGCGAGTCCACGCGCTCCTTCTGGCCGGACCCGGCCGCGTACACGCGGATCGTGGCACAACTGCACCGGGCGGGCGTGCCCACCGCCACGCACGTGATCGGCGACGCCGCCGTCCGGCACGTGCTCGACTCCGTCGAGGCGGCGCGGGCCGCCGGCGGTCCGGCCGGGGTCCGCCACCGGGTGGAGCACATCGAGACCGTCCCGGACGACACCCTGCGCCGCTTCGCCGACCTCGGTGTCATCGCGTCGATGCAGCCCACCCACTGCTGCGACTTCACCCGCGCCGACCACACCGACAACTGGTCGCGCCGCCTGGGCGGGGATCGGGCGTCGCGCGCCTGGCGCTGCCGCGACCTGGGGGACGCCGGGGCCACCCTGGTCCTCGGCTCCGACTGGCCGATCGCACCGTTCCCGCCGCTGGGGGTGATGGCCGGCGCCCGCCACCGCCGGCCGAGCCGGGACCTGACGCTCGCGCCGCACGGTCCCGAGCAGGCGCTGACCGCCCTGGAGGCGCTGCGCGGGATGACCACGGCCCCCGCGTACGCGGAGGGGGCCGAACACGAGGCCGGGCGGCTCGCCCCGGGATTCCGCGCGGACCTCACGGTCTTCGCCGATGACCCGCTCACCACCCCCGCCGCGGACCTGCCCGGACTCCCCTTGCTGCTCACGGTGCTGGACGGACGCCCCACCCACCGAGCCGAGGGCGTATGACGCGAGGCCCCGGCCGCCGCGGGGAGGCCGGGGCACGCGCCGCGCGGGCCCGGCCCGCCGCGGCCGGTGCGGGGAGGGTGGCGCCCCCCGTCAGGCGGTCAGCGTCCGAGCGCGCCGCGGACCGTCAGCCCGTGGTGGAGACGCAGGCGGCGCATCTCCCACCAGGACAGGGCGGTGACGGTGACGGGCGCACCCAGGATGAAGGCCGCCCGGACGCCCGCCGGGACCTGGGGGTAGGCGCCCGTGACCACGTCCAGCAGGGCCATCTCCCACACCAGGACGCCGGCGAGGACCGGCGGCACCACCTCGTGGATGTCGGCGGTACGGAAGACGTGGACGAGCGAGAGGCCGATGCCGTAGAGGGCGAAGCACACCGCCCACACGAACAGCGCCCCGATGGCGATCTTCCCGGGCGTCCCGACGGCGGCACGCAGCCCTGCCAGTTCCGGCGCCATCGCGAGCGCCGAGGTGCCCATGGAGGCCATGACGGCCAGGACCGCGCCGAGCGGGCGCACGGCCCGCCGCAGGTAGACGCGCCGCAGCCCGCCCCGCGCGGCGGCGACGAAGGCGCCGACCACCACGGGGAAGGTGCAGACCAGGACCAGGACGCTGGACCAGCTCTGGTCGAGGCGCTCGTCCGCCACGGCCTTGACGTCACCGGCGCTCAGGACCGCCTTGTAGGTGAGCGTCAGCCCCACCCAGGCGGCCAGGCCGAGCACGGTCCGCCCCATCTGGAGCCGGCGGACCCGTGGATCGTCCACGATCCCGGAACGCGAGGGCCGGAAGGCCCGTTGGGCGGCGTAGAGCGGATTGCGGATCCCGCGCAGGACCTTCCGGGCCCGGGAGGGCTCGACGGGCGGCGGCGCGGCAGGCGGCACGTACGCGGGGTACGCCGGGTACGGGGGGTACCGGTATCCCTGCGGTGGGACCGGTCCCGCGGAAGGGTGTGCCTGCGGCGGGTACGGGTACCCCTGCGGGGGCGGCTGTGCGGGCCATCCCGCCGGCGGCTGACCGCCCGCGCCGCCTGCCGGACCCCCGTACCCGGCCCCGTATCCGCCCCCGCCGTACCCGCTCACCGCGTGACCCCGTCCCACCCGTCCTGACCTGTCGATGGCACGCATCGTAATGGGTGCGCCGCGCCCGGCTCCGCCGGCCCGCCCGCTCGCCGGCGACGGTCGGGACCCGGGCCCGACCCTCACCCGGATCCTGTCAACGGGGCTGAAGTCAGCGGGAATTGGGAAAATCGGCCCCTGCTACGGTGGGCCGATGACATCGATCAAGCAGTTCCAGGTCACCTTCGACTGCGCGGACCCCGAGCGCGTCGCCCGGTTCTGGTGCGAGGTGCTGGGGTACGTCGTCCCGCCTCCGCCGGAGGGGTTCGCCGACTGGGACGAGTTCAACCGGTCGCTGCCGCCCGAGCGGCAGGGTTCGGCGTTCGCCTGCAACGACCCCTCGGGCGCGGGCCCGCGGCTCTTCTTCCAGCGCGTTCCCGAGGGCAAGGCCGCCAAGAACCGGGTGCACCTCGATGTGCGGGTCGGTACCGGGCTCGTGGGGGAGGAGCGGCTGGCCGCGCTGGAGGCCGAATGCGCACGCCTGCTCCCGCTGGGCGCGGTGCGCGTGCGGCTGCTGCGTGCCGACGGCGTCAACGAGTCGTGCCTCGTGATGCAGGACGTCGAGGGCAACGAGTTCTGCCTCGACTGAGCCCCCCCCCGGAGACCTCTCCCCCGCCGGGCGAGGGCCTCGGTTCCCGACCGGACCGGCCCGGATGTCGGTCGGTCCGGCGGGGTGGCCGCGGCTCAGCCCCGTACCGCTGCCGCGGCCTCCAGGAAGGTCCAGCCGTCTACCTTCGTCTCCCCTGCCTCCCCCGGCTCCCATCCACGGGCGAGCGCCGCGTCGAGCAGGCAGCGCACGGTGCCCGGTTCGTGGAGGTTCAGGGCGCCGACGCCGACGGCTCCCACCTCCCCGGACCCCGCGGTGAAGCCGGAGACGTACCGGCCGGGGCCCTCGTCGAACACGAAGCGCAACAGGCCTCCGCCGCCCGGCGGGCGGGAGCGCAGCGTGAGGGTCTTGCGGCAGCCGCCGCCCTCCAGTACCCGGTGCCCGTGCCGGACCGTCCACAGGTAGGCGCGCCCGTCGGCGACGAGGAGACGGGGCTTCTTCGGCGAACGCGGCATACCGCCGAGCCTATGCGACCGGGCGCGGGCCCCGCGGCCGCAGGGCGCCGGGGCGTCAGAACGTGAAGAGCGGGTTGCCGTTCAGGGCCGCGGACCGCGCACGGGTTGGCGGCCGCGGTCCGGGGCGGCCGGCAGGCGGTCGAACCGGCCTGCGGTGGCCCGCCCCGGCCCGTCCCGGCCGCGGGCGGGACGGTACCGGGCGGGCCCGCGCCTCAGGGGCGGGCCTCAGGACCGTCCCTGAGGTCCGACGGTCCCCGTTCGCCGCCGTCCGCCTGCGGAGGGAGTTCGGCGATGATCTCGGTGCCGAGTGCGTACGCCGGCACACCCGCGGTGATGAGCGCGGTCTCGGCGACGCCGACGAGGTCGGCGATGGTGGCTCCGGCGTGCAGCGCGCCCCGGGCGTGGATCCGGGCGGGATGCGCCCGGCCGAGGGCCAGCAGCTGCCCGAAGTGGACCAGCTGCTGCACCCGCGCACCCAGCGGACTGTCCGTCAGGACGATGTGTCGCAGTGCCGCGATCGCCTCCTCCGTCGGCAGCCGGTCGTACGCCTGGGCCAGGCGCAGCCGATCCTGCACTCCCCCGGGAACGGTTCCGAGGGTGGATCGGTAGCGGTCCCGCACGGCCTCCGCGCGGGAGGCGGGGGTGGTGTCGTCCGTCACGACGCGACCTGCGCGATCGCGGCGCGCACGGCCTCCTGGGCGCCCGGGGGGAAGTCCACGGCACCGCCGATGGCCGCGGCGGCGATCTCGGCCTCGGCGCTCTCCTCGATCGCCACCACGAGGTGGGCGGCGGCCGCCGGATCCGGGCCGAAGACGAGGAGGCCGTGGTTGGCCAGCAGCACCGCGGCCGTCGTCGGGCGCCGTTCCAGCACCTCGGCGATGCCGCGCACCGACACGTCCGATCCTCGGGGCCCCCAGGGGACCACGGGGACGTCCTCGGCCTGCCCGAAGCGCAGCATCGGCTCGGTGCGGCAGGGCAGCGGCCGGTGGGCCACCGCGAAGGCGGTCGCGGCGGGCGAGTGGGTGTGGATGATCGCGCCCACGCGGGGCCGGGCCTCGTACACGGCGGTGTGCATGGCGATGATCTCGGCGCTGACGGACTGCAGTTCGCCTTCGAGGACCCGCCCGTCGAACCCGACGGTCGCCAGCTGTCCGGGCCGCAGGCCGCGGACGTGTCCCGGCGTCAGGAGGAGCCGTTCGCCGTCCAGCCTGGCGCTGAGGTTGGCGTGTCCGGAGTGGGCCATCACCCCGGCCGCGAAGAGTTGCTCCGTGGCTTCCACCAGCCGGCCGGCCAGTTCGTCCCGTACGCGTGCGCCGCCCATGGCGGTACCTCCACATGTGCTGTCGTCGGCGACCCGTTCGCCGCCGTCCACCTGCGGACCACTCTTCAACTTGAACTAAGGTTCAAGTCAAGCGCCGGGAGCGGCGGGGAGCAGGAGGAGCACAGCGTGCGCATGACGATCGGCCGGCTTTCCGAGATCACGGGAGTGCCCGCTTCGGCCATCCGGTACTGGGAGCGCCACGGCCTGCTGCCGGCGCCCGAGCGGGTGAGCGGGCAGCGGCGCTACCCGCCGGAGGCCGCGGAGCGGATCACCGTGCTGCGCACGTGCCAGCAGGCCGGGCTGACCCTGGTGGAGATCGCCGAGTTCCAGCGGGAGCAGCCGCTCAGGGAGGCGATGATCCGTGCCAAGATCGGCGAGATCGAGCAGCGCATGGTCGATCTCGAACACGCCCACCAGCTCCTGACGCACGCCCTCAGGTGCGGCGAGGAGGACATCGTCCGGTGTCCCAAGTTCCGGGAGCAGATGGCCGCCTGGCGGACGCCGGACCCCGCGTCCTGAACCGTGCGCGGCGGGAGCGGCGCCCGCCGGACCGGTGCGCCCACCGGGCGGCCCCCGCCGCCCGGTGGGCGGCGGGGGCGGCGTCGCCGGCCTGCCGGGGCCGGGCGGACGGGTTACTTCTTGATCTGGTTGAGGCAGAGCACGAACTGCTTGCCCGACCTGCGCCGGGAGCCCCGGCTCTGCTCGTAGTAGCCCATGTCGGACTTGCCCTGGCAGCGGTTGGTGTCCAGCGTGCCGGGTATCACCTCGACCACCTTGTACGTGGCCCCGGCGGACCCGCAGTCCACCACCTGGAGGTCCAGGCTCGCGGCCGTGGTCCCGTTGTTCTTGAGGCAGTTGCCGACCTCGGCGTGGTCGGCGTCGTCCTGGCTCAGGAAGTACCCCACCGCGCAGGCGATGAGGACGAGCACGATGCCGATGCCCTTGAGGACCTTCATGATGCCGGGGCCGCCACTGCGGGACGGCGGGGGCGGCGGGGGCGCGGACCACTGCTGCGGGTGCGGCGGCTGCATCTGCATCGGCGGCTGGTTCGGGTACATCTGCTGCTGCGGCGCCCCACCGTACGGCGGCTGGGCCTGCGGCGGCGGGTACGCGTACCCCGGCTGGGGCGGGTAGCCCTGCGGGGGCGGTGCGTACGGGCCGGGCTGGCCGTAGGGGCCGGGGCCCTGCTGCGGCGGATAGGTCATGCGGGATTCCCTCGTCGGTCAGGCTCTTACGTCGAATTGACGTGGGCACGCTATAGCAATCGATCACGATCGCTTCAATCCGTCCGCCGGCGCGGGCCCGCCGTCCGCGCCGCCGCGGCCCGGACGCGCCGTCCTCAGGCGCCCTTGGACCGCCGGGCGACGAGCTTGCCCAGCTCCCACGCCAGCAGGAGCACGACGGCGGCCAGCAGTGCCCAGCCGAACTGCCGCGCGTCGATGTCGGTCGTCCCCAGCAGGCGCCGGAAGCCGTCCAGCTGGGTGACCATCACGGCGAGCACGAACTGGGCCAGGGCCACCCAGTTCATCTGCTTGCTGTCGAACGTCGAGGTCGTCAGCACGGACTCCGTCTCGCTGCGGCATTCGAAGGCGGCCACGATCAGGCACAGCGAGAAGGCCGTGAACGCGATCGACTGACCGACTCCGGTGCTGCCCCAGTGGCTCTCGCCGAGCTTGATCAGCGCGAGCAGCAGGATGGTGAGCGCCAGCCCGCCCAGCCCGACGGTGACGAAGACGGGGCGGGTGAGGACCGATTCCCCGCGCGGGCGGGGCCTGCGCCGCATGAGTCCGGCGCTCTCCCGGTCGAAGCCGAGCGCGAAGCCGAACGAGGCGTTGACGACGAAGTGGATCCACAGGACCTGCGGCGGGGTGAAGGGCTCACCGGCGGCGATGTTGAAGACAGTGGCGCCCAGGAAGGTCAGGACGAACGTGACCAGCAGGAGCAGCACGAACCGGATGTACTTGGTCAGGTTGTCGTAGATCGTCCGGCCCTGCTCGACGGCGTAGACGATGGTGGCGAAGTTGTCGTCCGAGAGGATCATGCGTCCGGCGTTCTTCGCCACGTCCGTGCCGCTGCCCATGGCGATGCCGATGTCCGCCGCCTTGATGGCGGGCGCGTCGTTGACGCCGTCCCCGGTCATCGCGACGACCTCGCCCTTCTTCTTGAGGGTGTTCGCCAGCAGCACCTTGTGCTCGGGGGCGACCCGCCCCACCACTCCGATCCCCTCGATGCGGGCGAGCTGCTCCTCCTCGCTCATGGCCGCGAAGTCGGCGCCGAGGACGGCTTCACCGGGGATGCCGATCTGCCGGGCGATCGCCGCCCCGGTGGTGACGTCGTCACCGGTCACCAGGCGGACGCGGATGTGCGCCGCCTGCGCGTCGGCCACCGCGGCCTTCGCCTCCTCGCGCGGCGGGTCGACCATGCCGACGAGGCTGGCCATCCGCAGACCGGTGACGTAGCCGAGCAGGTCGCCGTCCGGATCGAAGCCGTCCGGGTCCAGGTCGCGGCTGGCCGCGGCCATCACCCGGCGCCCCTCGCCGCCCATCCGCTCGCTCGCCGCCTCCGCTCGGCGCTGGAGCTCGCCGTCCCACGGGATCGTCTCGCCCGCCGCCAGGGCGGTGGTCGCCCGTGCCATCACGGCCGGGCCCGCTCCTTTGACGAAGCAGCGCACGACCTGCCGCCCCGAGGCGTCGGTCGCCGCGTGGAAGGTGGCCATCAGCTTGTACTCGGGGTCGAAGGGGAGGGTGGCGAGCCGGGGAAGGGCCTCCCGGGTGGCGTCGGTGTCCAGGCCGGCCTTGTGGGCGAGGACCAGCAGCGCGCCCTCGGTGGGGTCGCCCACCACCTCCCCGCCGACCAGTCTGGCGTCGCTGGCCACGACGTAGGGCAGGATCGCGTCCTCGATCCCCGCGGCGGACCCGGCGGCGTGGCGGACCTTCCCCTCCAGTCCGTAGCCCGTGCCCGAGACGGTGTACCGGTCGGTGGGGCTCAGCACCTCGACGGCCGTCATCTCGTTCATCGTCAGGGTGCCGGTCTTGTCCGAGTTGATCGCCGACGTGAACGCCAGCGTCTCCACCGACGGGAGTTCCTTGACGATGGCGTTGCGCTTGGCCAGGTTCAGGCTCCCGACCGACAGGATGGCCTGGGTGACGGTCGGCAGGGCCTCGGGGATGGCCGCGATCGCCAGCGAGACCGCGCTGACGAACAGGACGTCCCAGGCCTGGTCCCGCTGGCGGCCCAGGGCGAACATCACGACCATGGTGAGGCCCGCCGCCGCGGTGATCCACAGGGTCAGCCGGTCGAGCTCCTTGGTGAGCGGCGGCACTTCCTTCTCGGTGGCCGACAGCATGCCGGAGATCTTGCCGAGTTCGGTGTCGGCACCGGTCGCGGTGACGACCATGAGGCCGCTGCCGTGCGTCACCGGGGTGTTCATGAACGCCGTGTTGGTCCGGTCGCCCGGCGCCGGCCGGCTGCCCTCCAGCGCGCCCGTCTCCTTCGCGGCGGGGACGCTCTCGCCGGTGAGCGCCGACTCGTCGATCTGCAGGGCGCTGGCCTCGACCAGGCGTCCGTCGGCCGGCACCTGGTCCCCGGCGGAGATGAGCACGACGTCGCCGTCGACGAGCTGTTCGGCGGGGACCTCGGCCTCCGTACCGTCCCTGCGGACCCGCGCCGTCGCCTTCATCATCGACTTCAGCGCGTTCATGGCGCTCTCGGCCTTGCCCTCCTGGCGCAGGCCCACGACGGCGTTCAGCAGGGTCAGCACGATCAGCAGGATCGCGGTGGTCCACTCCCGGATGAGCAGCGAGACGATCGCGGCGGCCACGAGGACGATCTGCATGTAGCTGCGGTACTGGGCCAGGAACCGGCGCCAGGCCGGGGTGCGCGCCTCCTCGGGCAGCGCGTTCGGGCCGTTCGCGGCCAGGAGTTCGGCGGCCCGGGCCGCGGACAGGCCGACGGCGGGATCGACGCCGAACGCCGCCGCGACCTCCTCGGGCGAGCGCGTGTACCAGCCGTCACCGGCAGCCCGGGGCGGTTCCGCCACGGAGTCCGACCGCACCGTCATGGTTGTGCCTTCCGATCCGGGGCCGCGGACGCATCCGGGCCGGACGCCCTAGCCGTGCTTCCTCCGCCTCTTGCGCTTCCTGCGCTTCCTCCCGCCGTGCCCCCCGGTCCCGTCCGACGCCGGGTGCCGGGCCGCGTACGGATCGGACGGGGCCCCGGCGGGGGCCTCCCGTTCCAGGCCGCGCTTCGTGACGAGGAGGTCCTTGCGCACCTCCGGCGACACCTCGGGGTACTGGGGGTCGATGTCCATCAGGGTGTGGGCGAGGACCGCCGCCGCGCAGATCCGCGCGAACCACTTCCGGTCGGCCGGTACGACGTACCACGGCGCCCACCGCGTGCTGGTGGCGGAGAGCATCTCGGAGAACGCCTTCTGGTAGTCGTCCCACCGGCGCCGCTCGCGGACGTCGGCGGCGGAGAACTTCCAGTTCTTCTCCGGCAGGTCGATCCGCTTCAGGAAGCGGGTGCGCTGCTCCTCCTTGGACAGGTTCAGGAAGACCTTCACCACCTTGAACCCGTTGTCCGTGAGGTAGCGCTCCCAGCGGTTGATCTCCCGGTAGCGGCGGTCCCAGATGCCGTGCCCGACGCCCCGTCCGGGCTCCTGCTCCGGAAGGTGCTGCCGCAGGAGGACCTCCGGGTGGACCCGCACGACGAGGACCTCCTCGTAGTGCGAACGGTTGAAGATCGCGATCTCGCCGCGCGCGGGCAGCCTCTGGGCGTAGCGCCACAGGTAGTCGTGGTCGAGCTCCTCCGTGGACGGCACCTTGAAGCTGCTGACGCGGACGCCCTGGGGGTTGACCCCGCTCATGACGTGGCGGATCGTCCCGTCCTTGCCGCCGGCGTCGAGGGCCTGGAGGCAGAGCACGACGCCGTACGTGTCCTGGGCGGCCAGCCGATCCTGGTACTCGGCGAGCAGCGACACCCCGGTCCGCAGCAGCTCGACGCCTTCGCTCTTCCTCAGGCCGCCCTTGTAGCGGGGGTCGAAGTCCCGCTCCAGGTCCACCCTGGACCCGGGCTCCACCCGCAGCGGCTCGACGAACTCCGCGATGCGCTCGGCTCTCCCGTCCGACATGGCCCGTCACCCCTTTCGTGGCCATTCTGGGCGTGACCCGCCAAGATCGCCCTCCGGAGGCCCGCCGGGCCGGGATCACCCCCCGGCAGGGGTTCGCCGCTCCCGTCCCGGGCCCGCGGCACCGGGCTCGTCGTCCCAGTCGGGCACCGTGGTGGTGCCCGAGAGCCAGTGCCGTCGAAGGACGGCGTAGCCGACCGCGTCGCGTGCCCGGCCGTCCGCCGCCGGCCAGGCGTCGCGGTAGTGGGCCTCCTTCACGTAGCCGCTGCGCCGGAGGGCGCGGCGCATCGCGGTGTTGCCCTCGATCCGGCGGACGCCGGGGAACTCGGTGAACACGTTCCTCGTGAGCCAGGCCAGGGCCTGTCCGCCCAGGCCCCGCCCCCGGTGCTGCGAGCGGATCCGCAGGTCGAACAGCGGTGTGTCGTCGCGCAGGTCCGTCAGCCGGACGAGTCCGGCCCGCTCGCCGGCCCGTGTGATCCAGAAGGCACGGTTGTCCGGACCGCCGTAGCGGCCGTCCTCCACCCACTGGCGGGCCTGGGCCCGGCAAACGACGTCCGCGACGTGGAACGGCCAGGTGTCGCCGGAGAGGAAGTCGACCAGGTGCTGCGCGTGGGTCGGGTGCGTCGGCTCGACGCGTGCGTAAGTGGTCTCCACGGACGCACTCCAGGGTCGGCGGCAGCGGCCCGGACACCGGTTTACGGGTCGGTGGAGGGCGCCCTGAGCGGTCCCGGGAGCTCCGTCACCGTCCAGCCTCCGCCGGGTCGGTGGCGGCGACCGGGGTCGTGGGAGGCGGCACGGGGTGTGGTCGTGGTGGCGTCTGCGGGGCGCGGCGGGCCCATGGGAGTGCTCCCGCCAGGAGGACCGCGGCGCCCAGCAGCCAGGGCAGCGGGCCCGGGGGGAGGGCTCCGACGAGCAACCCGGCCAGGGCGCCCGCCAGTTGCAGGGCGAGGGACTGCACGGACAGGGCGGTGGTCCGGCCCCCGGCGGACACCCGGCGGTGCAGGACGTCGTTCTGGCTCGGTCCGGCCGAGCCGAGTCCGAGGTGGACCAGGCCGTAGCCGAGGGCCGCGAGAACCACCGGCCCCGCTCCGGTGGACGCCGAGGTGGCGCCCAGGAGGAGCAGTCCGCACGCGCCGGCGCCGAGGCCCACCGTGACGGCGCGCTCGCCGCCGCCCGCGAACCGGGCGGTCAGCGGTGCGAGGTGGCTGCCGAGGGCCGCGCAGACGAATCCGGCGCAGGCGAGTGCGGCGAAGAGCACCGCCCCCGACTCCGAGGCGCCCGTGAGGGCGGCCGCGCGGCCCGGGGTGAGCAGTTCGACCGCGGCCACGGCGCTGCCGGCCGCCCCCGCGCTGAGGAACACCCGGCGCACCAGTACGTCGCGGCCGCCCAGGCGCAGCCCGGCGGTGACGGTGGCCGGAACGTCGCGGAGCACATGGCGCAGGGCGGCCTTCGGGCGGGGTGGTTCGGGCAGCGCGGTCAGGACGTACAGCACGAAGGCGGCCTCGACGCCCGCGCCCAGCAGGAGCGGTACGGAGAGGGGCAGGACCAGCCCCGAGCTGGCTTCGCCGAGATCGGGGCCGCGTCCGAGCAGCCAGGGCAGGGCGCCGCCGAGCGCGGTGCCGGCGGCGAGCGCGGCGGACGTGGCGGAGGCGCCGCGAGCCAGCCCGGTGCGCAGGTCCGCGCCGGGGCCGGAGTGCGCCTGGACGGTGTCCACGTACCAGGCCTCGGCCGGCCCGCTGGACAGCGCGCGGGCCGTGCCCATCAGCGCCGCGCCCAGGCCTAGCAGCAAGGGAGTGGCGCCCAGTGCCTGGAGGGTCAGGGCGGCCAGGTTCAGCAGGCCGGCGGCGGCCAGAACGGGGCGGCGACCCAGCACGTCCGACAGTCCCCCGGTGGGCAGTTCCAGGGCTGCGGCGGTGAGGGAGTGCACGGCGATCAGACCGGCGATGGCCGGCAGGGTCAGGCCGCGTTCGGTGAACAGCAGGACGGCGGGGGCGACGGTCAGTCCCAGGGGCAGCCAGAAGAGCACGCAGACCCTGGCGTAGCGACGGCGGGCGGCGGCGGGGTCCATAGTCGGAGCGGTCATGACCCGCCCTCTCCGTCGTCCTGCCGCGCGCCGGACTCGTGCGGCGCCAGGGGCAGTCCGGCGGTGAGGAGCACGACCTGTGCGGCGCGGGGATCCGCGGCGTCACGGGTCGTCAGTTCGTCCAGCTTCCGGTGGAGCGCTTCCCAGAGCTCGGTCAGTGATTCGGGCGTCAGACGGGGCAGCAGGTCGCTGATCCCGGACGGCCCCACCCACTCCTGCCCCAGCCGTCCGGCGTCGACGTCGGCCTCGTGCCGGACGAGGGAGGCCTCCAGGTGCTCGATCTGGGCCCTGCGCGACATGCCGACGTAGGCGCGACTGGCCGGTGAGGCCCCCATCGCCGCACCGCTCCAGGACGTCGCCGCGTGCACCGCACGCCAGCGCCTCTCGCGCCCGTCACGGTGCTCGGCCTCGGCGACGAACGCGTACTTCGCCAGGACGCGCAGGTGGTAGCTGGTGGACGCGGACGACTCGCCCGTCCTGACCGCGAGCTCGCTCGCTGTGGCCGGGCCGTCCTGTCGGAGCAGCCCGAGCAGCCTGATGCGCAGGGGATGGGTGAGGGCCTTCAGGGCTGCCGCGTCGCGCTCGGGATCGAGGACGCGTCGCTGTTCGTCACTGACCATGACGGCAGGTTAGGCCCTTGCGACAGTTTTCCAAAAGTATTTTTGCAGAATTTCTTTGGGAATTGTTCGACGCCCCTGACTGCGGGTCAGGGCTGCTGCGGCTTGTTCCGGTCGATGTACTCGTTCGCCTTCTCCTGCCCCATGTCGACCTTGTCGGAGTACTTGCTCCCCGTCCGCTCGTCGATCATGTCCCCGCCGGGTTCCACGGCGTCCTTGGCCTTGTCGGGGTGCTGGCCCAGCAGTCCCTTGAGCTTGTCGACGATCGACATCGTGTCCTCCTTAGGCGGCTCTTGCCCTCCCAGCCTCCTCCTCCTTCCGGCGGACCGCATCCGCGCCCGTCAGTCGACCCGGACTCCGATGACGCAGGTGTCGTCGTCGGTGTCGGACCAGCTCTCCGTGAGCAGCCCGTCCAGCCGGCCGTCCAGGTCGTCGGCCCCGGAGGCCACCGTGTCCAGCAGATGGGCCAGGGAGTCCTGTACGGAGGCGTCCCGGCGTTCGACCAGGCCGTCCGTGAACATCAGCAGCGTGTCCCCCGGTTCGAGCCCGACCTCCTGCTCGGCGTAGGTGACGTCGGGCAGTGCGCCGAGGAGCAGGCCGTCGATCAGGGGGAGGGCCCCGGCCCCGTCCTTGCGGACGAGCACGGGCGGCAGGTGGCCGGCGCGCGCCCAGCGCATGACGCGGGTACGCGGGTCGTAGAGGCCGCAGACGGCCGTGGCCGTGACCTGCTTGGTCAGGTGGTGGGTGACCGTGTTGAGCCAGGACATCAGCTGGCCGGGACCCGCACCGGTGACCGCGAGGCCGCGCAGGGCGTTGCGCAGGACGACCATGCCGGTGGCCGCCTCGATGCCGTGGCCGGCGACGTCGCCGACGGAGAGCATGATCAGGCCGGAGGGCAGGACCAGGGTGTCGTACCAGTCTCCGCCGACCAGGGACTCCGTCTCCGCGGGCCGGTAGCGGACCGCCACGCGCAGTCCCGGCGCCTCGACATGGTGCTCCGGGGGCATGATGGCGTGCTGGAGCTGGAGGGCGAGGCGGTTGCGTTCGGCCGATTCGGCCTCGGTGAGGGCGAGTTGGTCGCGGGTGGCGGCGAGGGCCACCTCGGTCCAGTGCTGCGCGGAGATGTCCTGGCAGGCGCCGCGGACGCCGTGCAGCCGCTGGGCGGAGTCGAGGACGGGCTCGGCGACGACCCGGATGTGGCGCAGGATCCCGTCGGAGCGCCGCAGGCGCAGGTTGACGGAGGCGGGGCGCCGGTAGCGCAGTACGGCGCGCAGGAAGCGGCCGAGGGCGGCGGCGTCGTCCGGGTGGGCATGGGCGGGCAGGTCCCGCAGCGGCACCGGGGGCGCGGTGCCCGGCAGCCCGTGGAGGGCGTAGAGCTCGGAGTTCCAGGTGATCCCGCCGGTGGCGAGGTTCTCCTCGAACCCGCCGATGCGGCCCAGGCGCTGGGCGTGCTGGAGGAGGTTGGCGAGCCGGGCGGTCTCGTCCTCGATCCGCCAGATCAGCAGGACGGCGGCGCCGTGCCGGCTGACGCTGATGTCCGCGACCGAGGTCAGCGGGATCTGGTCGACGAGGGAGGTCAGGCTCACGCGTTCGGCGCGGTACGGCTCGCCGGTGGCGTGCACCCGCTCGACGATGTCGAAGAGGCCGCTGTCGCCCGCGGCCGTGGGGTAGGCCTCCAGCAGCAGTGCGCCGTTGACGTCGGCGCGGGGGCGGCCCACGGGGTCGGCGAAGCGGCTGTTGACGTGGCGGATGCGGAAGTCGGCCAGCCGGCCGTCCGGACCGAGTACGGGGGTCAGGATGACGGTGGGGTCGTGCAGCCCCTCGGCGAGGTCGATCAGCTCCGAGACGTCGGGCAGGAGCCCCTCCGGTGCGGCGGCGGGCGGGGGCGCCGTGTCCAGCGTGTGGGCGCACAGCTCGGCCAGCGCCTCGACCTGGCGGTGGATCTGCGGCGGCAGTGGCGCCAGGGGGTGCGGCCAGACCACTTCGAGCACGCCGTGCACCCGGCCGCCCGTCCCCGCCGGTACGGCCATCCGGCCGCCGCGCGGCCATTGCAGGTGCCCGACGGAGGGCAGGCCCTCGCGTTCCGGGTCGCAGAGGGTCACGGCGGCGCGCTCGCGCAGGGCGAGGCGGGGGACGGTGGCGACGCCCGGGGGGACGTGGCGCCAGCGCGAGGCCTCCTCGGCGGGGAAGCCGGCGTGGCCGGCGAGGGCCAGCGAGCCGTCGGGGGCGGCGGCCCAGACGGCCACGGCGACCGCCCCGAGCGGTGTCAGGGCGTTGGCCAGCAGGGACTCGGCCACGGCCTGGGTGTCGGCGGCGGCGAGGGCCCCGCTCTCGGCGGTGCGCAGGCGTACGGCCACGGTGGCGGCCTGCGGGGCCGGCCGGGCCGTCGCGGTGCGTTCGACGAACTCGGCCGCGATCTCGCTGACCTGGTCGCGGGCCGCCTCGTTGACGATGTCGGCGGCGAGTTCGAGGGGGGAGAGCCCGGCCTCGCGGCAGAGTTCGTCGAGCTGGCGGGCCGCGGCGGCGGGTGTGCAGTCCAGCCGCCCCATGAGGATGCCCTTGGCCAGTTCGACCAGGGCCCGGCCGTCGGCGGCCGCGTGCGCCTCCCGGACCTCCCGGCGCAGGCGCTCGACCGTGGCGACGAGCCGGCCCAGGGGGGTGGGCGCCTGCCGGGGGACGGCGGGCGGCGGCCGGTCGAAGGCCACCGCACCGTCCGCCCGGTCGCCGGGGCGGGAGGTGTCGGAGGGGGTCACCGGGCGGCCGGCCCCTCGTGGAGGCCGCCGGGGGCGGTCAGCCAGTGGCGGACCCGGTCCATGAGGTCGCCGGCGTCCACGGGCTTGGTGACGTAGTCGCTCGCCCCGGCGGCGAGGCTCTTCTCCCGGTCGCCGGGCATCGCCTTGGCCGTGACCGCGATGATGGGCAGCCCGGCGTGGGCGGGCATCCTGCGGATCTCCTCCGTCGCGGCGTAGCCGTCGAGTTCGGGCATCATCACGTCCATCAGGATGAGGTCGATGCCGGGGTTGCGCGTGAGGGTCTCGATGCCCTTGCGGCCGTCCTCGGCGTGGAGCACGCGCATGCCGTGCAGTTCGAGGATGCCGCTGAGGGCGAACAGGTTGCGCGCGTCGTCGTCGACGACGAGGACGGTGCGCCCGGTGAGGTCCCCGTCGGAGGTCCGGGGGGCCCGCTCGGCCTGCGCCCGCCCGTCCACGGGCGCGGCCGCCTCCCCGGGCCGGTCGGCGGACAGGTGCAGCACGATGCGTTCGCGCAGCTCGTCCAGGCTGCTCAGCAGCTCCACGCGGCGGGACGCGGCGCGCTCGCGCAGGGCCCGTTCGCGGCCGGTGTCGAGGCGGGGGTTGTCGTGGGCCAGGACCGGCAGCGAGCCGAACGCCGGGTCCCCGTCCAGCGCGTCGAGGAACCTCATGGCCTCGCCGTCGGCCATGTCGAGTTCGAGGACGACGCAGTGGAAGGGCCCGGACGCCAGGACCGCGGCGGCCTCGCGCGAGCTGGTGGCGCCCACCACCTGGACGCCCGTCTCCTCCCCGGACCCGGACCCGGACCCGACTCCGACTCCGGACCCGACTCCGGCCCGGCGCGGTACGAGGTCGCGCTCGGCGCTCTCGGCGACGAGGGAGAGCAGGCCGTTCGGGCGTTCCTCGATCACGAGGAGGCGGCGGGCCTGCCGCGGCCGTGCGCCGGCGGTCGCGCCGGGTCCGCTCCCCCGGCGCGGCTCGGGGAGTTCGTACCCGGCGGCGCGGGCCGCCACGGGAAGGGGTCCGGGACGTTCCTCGAAGTCCGCGTGATTGACGGGGAGGTGGAGGGTGAAGGTGCTGCCCTGGCCGGGGGTGCTCTCGGCGGTCACGGCCCCGCCCAGCAGCTGGGCGATCTCACGGGTGATGGAGAGGCCGAGGCCGGTGCCTCCGTACTTGCGGCTGGTGGTGCCGTCGGCCTGCTGGAAGGCGCCGAACACGGATTCCAGCTGCTGCTCGGGGATGCCGATGCCGGTGTCGCGGACGCGGAAGGCCATCGTGCCGCCGCGGTGGAGCAGCCCGGCGGGGACCTCGGCGTCGGAGGCCCGCTCGATGCGCAGCTCGACCCCGCCGCGCTCGGTGAACTTGACGGCGTTCGAGAGCAGGTTGCGCAGGATCTGGCGGAGCCTGGAGTCGTCGGTGAGGAGGTCGGCGGGGGCGTCGGGGGCGGTGGTGACGGTGAAGTCGAGGCTCTTCTGGGTGGTCATGGGCCGGAAGGTGGCCTCGACGTAGTCCAGCAGCTGGTGCAGGTCGACCCGTTCGGGGTGGATGTCCATCTTGCCCGCCTCGACCTTGGAGAGGTCGAGGATGTCGTTGATCAGCTGGAGGAGGTCCGAGCCGGCCGAGTGGATGATGCCCGCGTACTCGACCTGCTTCGCGGTGAGGTTGCGGGTGGGGTTCTGGGCCAGGAGCTGGGCGAGGATGAGCAGGCTGTTGAGCGGCGTGCGCAGCTCGTGGCTCATGTTCGCGAGGAACTCCGACTTGTACGTGGAGGCCAGCGACAACTGCTGTGCGCGGTCCTCCAGTTCCTGCCGGGCCTGTTCGATCTGCAGGTTCTTGGCCTCGATGTCGCGGTTCTGGCTGGCCAGCAGGGCAGCCTTCTCCTCCAGTTCGGCGTTGGAGCGCTGCAACTCCGACTGCTGGTCCTGGAGTTCGGCGGACCGGGCCTAAAGTTCGGCGGTGAGGCGCTGGGACTCGCCGAGGAGTTCGTCGGTGCGCGCGTTGGCGACGATGGTGTTGACGTTGACGCCGACGGTCTCCATCAACTGGCCGAGGAAGTCGCGGTGTACGGGGGTGAAGGCCGAGAACGAGGCGAGTTCGATCACCCCGAGGACCTGGTCGTCGACGACGATCGGCAGGATCATCAGGCTGCCGGGCGTGGTGCGGCCGAGTCCGGAGGAGATGACGTAGTCGGCGGGCACCTGGTCGCTGGCGATGGTGCGGCGGCTGCGGGCGGCCTGCCCCACGAGGGAGTCGCCGAGGGCGAAGCGTTCGCCGACCCCGTCGCGGGCGGGGCGGCCGTAGGAGCCGACGAGGCTGAGCATCGTGCCCCGCGGGGTGTCCTCCGCCAGGTAGAAGGCGCCGTACTGGGCGGCGACCAGCGGGGTCAGCTCGTCCATGACGAGTTCGGCGACGACCGCGAGGTCGCGGTGGCCCTGCATCAGGCCGGAGATCCGGGCCAGGTTGGACTTCAGCCAGTCCTGTTCCTGGTTGGCCCGCGTGGTCTCGCGCAGGGAGCCGACCATGGAGTTGATGTTGTCCTTGAGGTCGCCCACCTCGCCCGGGGCCTCCACGGTGATGGAGCGGGTGAGGTCGCCCTCGGCGACGGCGCTGGTGACGGCGGCGATGGCGCGCACCTGGCGGGTGAGGTTTCCGGCGAGCTCGTTGACGTTCTCGGTGAGCCGCTTCCAGGTGCCGGACACGCCCTCGACCTCGGCCTGGCCGCCGAGGCGGCCCTCGCTGCCGACCTCGCGGGCCACGCGGGTGACCTCGGCGGCGAAGGAGGAGAGCTGGTCGACCATGGTGTTGATCGTGGTCTTCAGCTCCAGGATCTCCCCGCGCGCGTCCACGTCGATCTTCTGCGAGAGGTCGCCGCGGGCCACGGCGGTGGCGACCTGGGCGATGGAGCGGACCTGGCCCGTCAGGTTGGACGCCATGACGTTGACGTTGTCGGTGAGGTCCTTCCAGGTCCCGGACACCCCGCGGACGGTGGCCTGGCCTCCCAGGTTCCCCTCGGTGCCGACCTCGCGGGCCACCCGCGTCACCTCGTCGGCGAACGCCGAGAGCTGGTCGACCATGGTGTTGATCGTGGTCTTCAGCTCCAGGATCTCCCCGCGCGCGGTGACGGTGATCTTCTGGGAGAGGTCGCCCTTGGCGACGGCCGTGGCGACCTGGGCGATGTTGCGGACCTGGTCGGTGAGGTTTCCGGCCATGAAGTTGACCGAATCCGTGAGGTCCAGCCAGGCCCCGCCGACCCCGGGGACGTCCGCCTGGCCGCCCAGGGTCCCCTCCGTGCCGACCTCGCGGGCCACCCGCGTCACCTCGGACGTGAACAGCGACAGCTGGTTGGCCATCCCGTTGAAGACCGTGGCGATCTCCCCGAGGAGCCCGTCCGCCGCCTCGGGCAGCCGCGTACGGAAATCCCCGTCGCGCACGGCCGTCAGCCCCGCCAGCAGCAGGCGCAGCTCCGACTCGGTGATGCCGTCCCCGCCCCCGTCCACCGGGGCTCCGCCCGCCGCAGCCGCGCCGGTCCGCTCAGCCATCGCCAACCTCACTCTCGCCGTCCCTGACGGAGGGAAGGCTAACCCCCGTCGGCGGACCCGGCGGCCGTCAGCCGGCCAGCGCCTCCCGGACGCCGGGGTACTGCGCGAGGACCGTGTCCGCGCCGGTCAGGGCGAACAGACGGCTCAACTGGCGGCCCGGGGCGGCGATCCGCAGGACGGTCGTGCGGTGCACCCGAAGGAGCAGGTTCAGGAAGGAGGAGTCGCCGAAGGTGACGGCGCCCACGTCCAGGACCACCAGCGGGTGCCGGTCCGCGGCGGCGGTCAGGGCCTCCTCCAGCGGCGCCAGGGTGTCCTGGTCCAGCTCTCCGCGCGCCACGACGACCCAGCCGGCTCCGGCCCGATGGCCGTCCCCCACCACGCCGCCGCCCCGCGCGTCCTGTGCTCCGGCCATCTCCGCCTCCCCGGACGTCACCGTACGTGTTCCGGAAGGGAGTATGCACGGTCGTCGCGCCGGGGCCGCGCCCCGGGCCAGTCGCACCGCCGGCCGGACGGGGCGCGAAAACGGCAGGTGTACGACGCGGAACCCGGGGCAGGAGCGGCCGCGGCAGCCATCGACCACAGGGAGGGAACGGCCACCATGTCCCGTTCGGCCGCAGTAGTGAACCCCGTTCGTCCGACGGACCGCCGGGCTCCGGCCTGTGCCCCGGCCACGGAGGGAACCCCGTCGGCGGGAGCGCTCCCACGGGTGGAGCAGGCGCGGGAGCTCTCCCCCGCGGACGCCCGGGAGTTGTCGCGGCTGTTCCTCGCCCGGCTGCGCTCCCTGGAGGAGGGGACGCGGGAGCACCAGTACGTCCGCAACACCCTGATCGAGATGAACCTCTCCCTCGTGCAGTACGCCGCCCGCCGCTTCCGGTCCCGGGCGGCCGGGGGCGGGATCGACATGGACGACATCGTCCAGGTCGGCACCATCGGTCTGATCAAGGCCATCGACCGCTACGATCCCGCCCGCGAGGTGGAGTTCTCCACGCTCGCGCTCCCGTACATCACCGGTGAGATCAAACGGCACTTCCGCGACACCACCTGGGCCGTCCACGTACCGCGGCGCCTCCAGGAGCTGCGCACCGAGCTGGCCAGGGCCCAGGAGGCGCTCACCGAAGCACTGAACCGGGCCCCCACGGTCAGGGAGCTCGCCGGGCACCTCGGGCTGCCGGAGGAGCAGGTGATGGACGGTCTGATCGCCGCGAACGGGTACACCAGCGGCTCCCTGGACCTCGCCTTCGAGGAGGACGGGGCCCGGGGGGCGGGCCGGCCCGCGCGCCCCCTGGCCGAGAGGCTCGGGGACCCGGACCCCGCCATGGAGCTGTTCGAGGACTTCCACACCCTGGCCCCCCTGCTGCGGGAGCTGGATCCCCGGGACCGGCTCATCCTGCGCATGCGGTTCGGCCAGGAGAAGACCCAGTCGGAGATCGGCGCCGTGCTCGGCATCTCGCAGATGCAGGTCTCACGCCGGCTCTCCCGCGTCCTGGGCCGGCTGCGCGCGGGCATGCTCGCCCGGTAGGGGGGCGGCGGACCCGCGTCCCGCGCCTCCCCGTCCCCCGGGACCGCCCGCGAACGACGCCCGGGAACCGCGGTCCCCGTACACTGTCCGGCACTCGAAGTGCCCCTCGAACGCGGCCCGCCGGGTGTCCCTGCCCCGGCCGGGGACAGGTGCGTACGGTCCGCACAGCGACGGAACCAGCCGGGGGCCCGCGGGGCCGCCACGAGAAGGGAGCCATGCAACGGTGAGGGTGAGAGCACAGTGACGAGCAGTGGATCGCCGACCGCCCATCCGCCGCAGCCGCAGCCGCGCACGGCGGCGCGCCAGCGCCGCCACCTGGCGCTGGACGGTGTCCGCGGCCAGGTCGCGAAGGGCCGCGACTTCGCGCGGCGGGCACTGCGGGACTGGGAGTGGGACGGCACCGAGAGCGGGGAGGACGCGCTGCTCGTCGTCTCCGAGCTGGTGACCAACGCCGCCCTGCACGCGGGCGGCTGCCTGCACCTCGCCCTCACCCGCGGTGAAACCCTGCGGATCGAGGTGTTCGACGGCTCGGCGGCCCTGCCGCGCCGCGACCCCTCGCCCCGGCGCGGGATCCCGGGCGGCCACGGGCTCCACATCATCGACCGGCTGTCCGACCGCTGGGGCTGCGAGACCCTTCAGCAGGGCAAGGTGGTGTGGGCGGAGATCGACGGGTCCCGGCTCGCCGGGGACCCGGCCGCCGCTCGCTGAGCCGCGCCCGGCCCGCGCGGGGCGCCGGCCCGCGCGGCCGGAGACTCCCCCGTCACCACTCGGGGTGGACGTCGTGGCTGTCGTAGCGCTCGCCCTTGTCGGTCAGCCAGGGGCGGAAGCGGCCGGGTCCGCTGCGCTCGCCGCTGTAGCGGACCGCCTCGCCGGTCTCGTCCGTGACGACGACCGCTCCGGCCTTCTGGGCGCTGCGCAGGGCATGGGTCCAGTGCCGGCCGCGGTGGCCGGTGCGGTAGTCGGGGATCTTGCACTGGGACATCGGTGTCACCGCCTCGTCGGAGTCCCGGGGGCCCGCCCCGGCCGTCAGGGGCCGCGCCCGGGGTGGGTGCCGGACCGGTGCTTCTACCCGGAATACTCCGGTTCGAACGCCGTCCGGGGCCGGCTACGCGGCGGGCGGCGTGGTGAGGCGGGCGCACTCGGCCACCACGGCCCGCAGATCGCCGGTCGCGCTCAGGAGCCGGCGCTGGATCCGGGCCCCGTTGCCGCGGTCGAGCAGGCGCGCCACCCCCTGGCGTACGCGTTCGAGGTCGCCGTTCTCGTCGAGCGCGTCCCGGACGTGGTCCAGCAGTACGTCGAGGACCGCACCGGGAGGGGCGGGGCTCATGGTGCGCGGGTCGAGCAGCGGGCCGTCCAGGCCCGACTTGGCCGCCTGCCAGGAGCCGAGCCGCAGCAGGCCGACGCCGATGCGGGCCGGCGGCAGCCCGGCGCGCCATGCGCGGGCGGCGGTGTCCACCAGGGCGCGGGCCAGGGCGGCGATCAGGACGGGCGTGTCGGGTTCGAGGCAGACGTCGGCGACGCGGATCTCGACCGTGGGATAGGCGGCGGAGAGGCGGGCATCGAAGTAGATCATGCCGTCGTCGCGCAGGACGCCGGTGGCGAGCATGTCGCGGACCCGCCCGTGGTAGCCCTCCGCGCTACCGAAGACCTCGGTGGGGCCGGCCGAGGGCAGGCGGTTCCACACGCGGCTGCGGTAGCTGGCGTACGCGCTGTCCTGACCCTGCCAGAAGGGTGAATTGGCGCTGACGGCGGTCAGGACGGGCAGCCAGGGGCGGATGCGGTCGAGCACAGCCGCGCCCTCGTCGTCCGACTCGACGCACACGTGGACGTGGCAGCCGCAGGTCAGCTGCTCCTGGGCGGTGAGACCGAACTGCCGGCTCACCCAGCGGTAGCGTTCGCCCGCCGTCGTGGACGGCCGCACCGGCAGCGGGGACGTGGCCAGCGCGGCGACGGCCCCTCCCGCGTCGGCGGCGTGGCGTGCGGCCTGGGCGCGCCAGCGGACGATCTCCTCGGCCAGTTCGCCCATCCGCAGGACGGGACGGGTGGCGAACTCCACCTGCTCGCACTTGAGCTCCGTCTCCAGCGCCCCCTCCTGCGTGCCGTTCTCCCCGTTCCCCTCGCGGGAGGCGGCCGACATCACGGCGGCCGACAGGGCGAGCGGCTCCCCCGTCCCGGCGTCGACCAGCAGCAGTTCCTCCTCCACACCCACGCTGCGCATGCCCGTTCCCTCCGTCCGCGTCGTGCGCACCCGGTGCGTCCCGTGTGCCCCGTGTGACCCGTGTGCCCCGCAGGAACGGTTGTACCCCGTGGGCGCCCGCTTCGGGGCTCGCCCCGGCGGCCGTGGCCCGCCTTCGCCCGCCAGGGGGGCGGTCCGGGCGGCCCGCGCCAGACGGCGCCCCTCCCAGCGCATCGACGCGAGCCGGTCCGCGACGAGCCGGCGCAGCCCGTCGCCGTCCGTGAGCTCGCGGCCGAGGGGGACGGACATGCTCCTCCGGGCCGAAGGCCAGGCGCCGCACCGCGGAGTGGAGGCCGTCGGCGCCGACGACGAGGTCGAAGGTGCGGGTCGGCCCGTGCTCGAAGCCGACCCGGACGCCGGTGTCGCCCTGGTCGAGCCGGGTGACGGCGTCGCCGAACAGGTACTCGATCTCCGTGCGGGTGCGCTCGTGCACCAGCAGCACCAGGTCCTCGCGCAGCAGCTCGACGTCCTCGCTGTCCAGCCGGCCGCTGCTGAAGGTCGCCTCGGTGGTGCGGTCCACCTCGCGGCCGTCGGGACCAAAGACCAACATGCCGCGCATCCGGGTCCGTACGCTCCGGACCTCCTCCAGCAGGCCCATCCGCTCCACCACGTCGAGCGCCACGCCGCCGATGTCCACGGCCTGGCCGCCGGGGCGCGGCCCGGGTGCGCGTTCGACCACGGTCGGCGCGAAGCCGCGGCGGCGCAGCCAGTGGGCGAGGACGGGGCCGGCGATGCCGCCGCCGGAGACGAACCGGTGGTCGCCGGGACCGCGCCCGCCGCCCCCGCCCTCCCGGCCCGCAGGCCCCCTGCGCCCGCCGCCCGCCCCGAGCAGGAGCTGAGCCTGGAGCGGATCGTCCGCACCGCCATCGAGATCGCCGACGCCGCGTCCGGCGAGGCCTCCTGCGGCGCGGACGCCCCCGAGGGCTGGCGCGCCGGAGTCGAGCTGGGCGCCCGCACCCCGTGGGGCCTGTACCGCAGGCAACCGTGGCTGGCCCAGACCGGCGGCCTCACCCGCCCGCTGCTCGTGCCCAACTTGCTGGTGCACGGCGAGTGGATGCTGGGCGCCCTCGACGCCCACGGCCTCGACCCCACCACCCTCTTCGACATCCACGTCCTGCTCTACAGCCACGTCCAGGGCCTGGCCGTGCACCTGGAGATGGAGGCGCACGCCCGGGCCGCCACGGGACAGACGGAGGACGAGTGGATGGACAGCCGGACCCCCGTCCTGCGGGAGCTGATGGAGTCCGGCCGCTTCCCGACCTCCGCCAAGGTGGTCGGCGCCTTCGAGGACGGCTACGACCTGCGTCTCGACGCGCTCTTCGAGCTCGGCCTCGGAACGCTCCTCGACGGCCTCACCCCCCTCGTCGAAGGCGGGCCGGCTACCGCGGAGTGCGGAGGCACTCGATCAGGTAGTCGCCCGTCTCCGGGTCCACGGTGACGCCGTGCGCCTCGCTGCCGAAGCCGGGGAAGGCCCGGTCGAAGGCCTCCAGGGCGCCCAGGTAGCGCAGCAGGGGGCCGTCCGGGCCGCCGAGGGACTCGCCGGGCATCAGGACGGGGATGCCGGGCGGGGTGACGGTCACTATGGCGGCCGCGGTCCGGTGGGCGGCGTCGGCCAGGCGCAGCCGCTCGGTGCCGCCCCGGATGAGCTGCTGGTAGCAGTGCCGGGGCGGGTGGACGGGCTCGGGGAGCTCCTGGAAGGCCTCGTCGAGCGCGTGGATGAAGGCGCCGCGGGTGAGGTGCTCGTGCATCCGGGCGCACAGCTGGCGCAGGGTCGTGTCCCGGTAGCGGCCGGGGTGGCGTGCGGTGAGGTCGGGCAGGACCCGGTCCAGCGGGGCGTCGGCGTCGTAGTGGGCCTTGAAGTCCATCAGGGCGTCCATGAGCGTGCCCCACTTGCCCTTGGTGATGCCCATCGAGAACAGGATGAGGGTGGTGTAGCTGTCGGTCTTCTCGACCACGATGCCGCGGGTGGCGAGGTATTCGGTGAGGACCCGGGCGGGGATGCCCCACGGCCGGGTCTCCCCGGTGGCGGTGACGCCGGGGCAGGTGAGGGTGACCTTGACGGGGTCGAGGAGGCAGTAGCCGTCGGTCAGGCCGGGGAATCCATGCCAGGCGGCGCCGGGTTCGAGCTGCCAGCAGGCGGGGTCGGAGGCCAGCAGGCCGGCGGGCGCGTCGGCGAAGGCGACGCGCGTACCGGTGGCGGGGTCGGTGACCGTCTCGGGCTGCCAGACGCCGAAGAACCAGTCGGGGCGGTCCCCCGCTTCCGCGATGCGGCGGCCGGTGCGGACGACGGCCTGCCGGAAGCGGATCGCCTCGGTGACGGCCTCGTCGATCAGCCACCGTCCCTGCGGCCCGTCCATCATGGCCGTCGCCACGTCGAGGGAGGCGATGGCGGGGTAGAAGGCGGAGGTGGTGCCGTGCATCATGAACGTCTCGTTGAAGCGCTCGTGCTGGACGGGTGCCCGGGGCGCGGGCCGCACGTGGACCATGGCGCACTGGGAGAGCGCGGCGAGCAGCTTGTGCGTGGAGTGGGTGGCGAACACCGTGGGCCGGTCGGGGCCCTCGAAGGTGTCCGGGCCCACGGCCATGCCGTAGCGGCCCCGGTAGAGGGGGTGGAAGCGGGCGTAGGCGAACCACGCCTCGTCGAAGTGCAGGCGGGGCGTGCTGGCCGCCAGTGCGCGGGCGGCGACGGGGGTGTCATAGCACAGGCCGTCGTAGGTGGAGTTGGTGACGACCGCGTACTGGGCGTCCGGCGAGACGGCTCCCGCGGCGAGGGGGTTCGCGGCGATGCGGGCGGCGACCGCGGCGGGGGCGGTGGCGCTGGGCGGCAGGGGTCCGGCCAGTCCGTAGCCGTTGCGGGTGGGCACCAGGTAGACAGGGCGGGCGCCGGAGACGACCAGGCCGTGCAGGACGGACTTGTGGCAGTTGCGGTCGACCAGGGCGATCTCGTCGGAGGTGACGCTGTAGTGGCCCACCATCCGGTTGCAGGTGGAGTCCCCGTGCAGCACGAAGTAGGTGCGCTCGGCGCCGAAGACGCGGGCGGCGTTGCGCTCGGCCTCGCCGATCGGCCCGGAGTGCTCGTAGAGGGAGCCGAGCTCGCCCACGGAGATGGACAAGTCCGTACGGAACAGCCGCTCGCCGTAGTAGTCGAAGAAGGCCCGCCCCGCCGGGGACTTCAGGAACGCCACCCCGCCGGAGTGGGCCGGGGTGTGCCAGGAGTACTCGTGGGCGTCCTCGAAGCGGCGCAGGGCGCGGAAGAACGGCGGCAGGAGCTCCTTCGTGTACGTGTGGGCGGCGGCCGCGACCCGGCCGGCGATGAAGGCGGGCGTGTCCTCCAGCGGCCAGATGTAGCCGACGACGGTCTCCGACACCCACAGTGGCAGGTGCTCCAGGTCGTGGTCGGAGCTGTCGGTCATCAGGAGGAAGACCGGCAGGTCCTTGAAGCGGTGCCGGATCCGGTCCAGGACCTCGGCCCCGCCGGTGGGAACGTCGGGCGCGCCCCCGGCCGGGGCGGCCGCCGAGGGGCGCGGCAGGTCCCAGGCCACCACGGCCGCGGCGATGCGCGCCTCCGTCTGGAGCATCGCCCGGGCGTCCCGCGCATCGGCCGCCCGGCGCAACTCCAGCCCCCGGGCCTGGAGTTCCTTGCCGATCCGGCGCAGTTGTTCGGCGCTCACCCCGCCGCCGAGGGGGTCCTCGCGCAGCGCCAGCAGCACCGTGCCGTTCGCCATGGGTTCCGTCCGCCTTCCGTCACGGGGCGCCCCGGCCGGCCGGGGCTTGACGGAGCCATCCTGGCCTCCCCGCCGCACCCGGAAGCGATCTCCGGAGGCGGTTCACCCGCCGGTGGGCGCGGCGGCAGCGGCCCTTGACCGGGCTCCGGCCGGGCCGTCGGGGACGATCCGGCCGGAGCCGGTCCGGGCGGATCAGCCGATCGGATGACGGGCGGGTCAGCCGGGTGTCTCGGGAGGCGCAGACCGCGGGGGGACCTCCGGCCGCGGCGGGCCGGAGCACGATGGGGGCATGAACCCGCACGACCGACTGCTGCTCGATGCCGCCAAGGCCGGGGACGCGGACGCGGTGCGCGCCGCGCTCGCCGCCGGCGCCGCTCCGGAGACCCGTGACGGGGAACTCCGCACACCGCTGCTGCTCGCGGTGCTCGGCGACCACGTCGCCGCCGCCGAGGTCCTCATCGCCGCCGGCGCCGACCCCGATGCCCCCGACTCGCGCGAGGACAGCCCCTGGCTGGTCACCGGGGTGACCGGCAGCGTCCGCATGATGCGGGCCCTGCTCCCGGCCGGGCCCGATCTGACGCAGCGCAACCGGTTCGGCGGGACCAGCGTCATCCCGGCCGCCGAGCGCGGGCACGTCGCCTACGTCCGGGCCGTACTGGCGGAGACGGACATCGACGTCGACCACGTCAACCGGCTGGGCTGGACCGCCCTGCTGGAGGCGGTCATCCTCGGCGACGGCGGCCGGCGCCACGAGGAGGTCGTCCGGCTGCTGCTCGCCGCCGGAGCCGACCCGTGGCTGGCCGATTCCCAGGGGGTGACGGCGTACGAACACGCCGTGCGGCGCGGCTTCGACGGCCTGGCCCGGCTCCTGAGCGCGGCGCAGGACCGCTCCGGCCACGACGGCCGCGACGGCCGGAGCGCCGGGTGAGCCGGCGGGCCGCGCCCCGGACCCGTGCCGGGACGGGCCGGCGGGCGCGGGCGCTGCTGGTGGTCGTGCCGGCCGTCGTCGCCCTGCTGGGCGGCGGCTGCACGGCGGCCGGCGCCGGCAGCGCCCCGGACCGGACCGCGGCATCGCCCGCGCCGAGCGGGACGCCGCTGCCCGGCGGCCTGCCCACCCCCGAAGGGACCCTGCTCGTGGCCGACTTCGGCGCCGACACCGTGACCTTCGTCGATCCCCGGCGCGGCCCGGTGGGCTCCGTCGCCGTCGGCACGGCGCCGTACGGCCTGGCCGTCGGCGCGGACGGCCTCGCCTGGGTGGCGACCGCCGAGGGCGTGGCGGTGGTCGACACCCGGACCCGGGTCGGCGTGGCCCGGATCCCGTACACCAGCGGCACGGGCCCCGCCGGGACCGGCGAGTACCGGGGAGGCGGCATGGGCCTCGCGCTCTCACCGGACGGCTCGCGCGCCTACGTCGGCGTCAACGTGCCCGGCCGCCGGGGCGTGCTGGAGGTGATCGACACCGCCGCCCGGAAGGTCACCGCCACCGTGCCCGCGGGCCGCCGCCCCTTCGACGTGGACGTCGCCCTCGACGGCGGCGAAGTGTACGTGACCGGCCACGACTCCTTCGACGTCACGGTGGTAGACGCCGGCACGCTCGCTCCGCGCCGGATCGAGGTCGCCCCGTACGGCACCGGGGGCGGCCTCGCCTCCTGGCTCAAGCCGCACTACGCCGTCGTCCGCCCGGGGGACGGCCGGCTGCTGCTGCCCTTCGAGGGGGAGCGCCTCGCCGTGGTGGATCCGCGCAGCGGAGCGGTCTCGGTGGAGCCGATGACGGCCGACACCCACCAGCACGGGGCCGCCCTCACCCCCGACGGCCGGCTGCTCGTCGTCGGCACGGGCGCCGTGCAGGAGGGCCGGGGGCCGTCGCTGACCGTCCGCGCGCCCGGCGGCGAGGAGCGGGTGTACCCGCTGGACGGCCCGCACGAGGACGTGGCGGTGTCCCGCGACGGCCGGACCGCGTACGTCACCGGCGGCTACACGCGCGAGGGCCACTGGAACGGGCTGACGGTCGTCGACCTCGCCGACGGCACCAGCCGGCGCCTCCCCGCCGGCACCCGTCCCCTCGGGATCGCCGTCCTCTGAGCGGGGCCGGTCAGCCGCCGCCCTTGAGACGGCGGTTGACCTCTTCGGTGATGCGGCGGTTCAGTTCGGCCAACTGCTCGGGGGTGTAGCCGGTGAGGTCGCCGAGGTCCGGTGGATCGGTCCGGGGTTTGTCCTTCTGTTTCTGCTCGTCGCGCCGTTTGAGCTCCTGCTCCTCCGGCGAGCCGGGTGCCGCGTACGCGCACTTGATGAGCGCGCCGTCCGCGGCCTTCAGGCAGGTCGCCTCGCGGCCTGCGACCTGGCCCCGCCCCTCCACCCGGTAGCGGATGTCCTGTTCGCTGCCGATCGTCGCGGTCCAGGTGGTGCCTCCGGTGGGGACCACCTCGAACACCTGGTCGTCGTTGTAGCAGCAGACGTCCCGGTACTCGGCCTTGATCAGGGCGACGATCGCCTTCGGCGAGGACCAGGTCGGGTCGAGCCGGTGGACGGTCAGGGGCGCCAGCCCGCTGCCCTGGTGGTGCGCCGGGACCGTCGCGACGGCGACGACGGAGCTGGCCTCGCCCTGTGGGGTGAGGGGGGTGACGTAGGCGCTGCGTCCGCTCGCGTCGCTGTAGCGCAGGGTGAACTCGGAGTCGTTGCCCGCGTTCGCGCCGTCTTCCGAGGCGTCCCAGCCACTGCGTTCGAACCACCAGTCGGTGAAGCTCCCGACGGCGGTGACCGCCTCCCGCTGCCGGGCGGCGAGGCTGACGGGGTAGGAGGGGCCCGGGACTGCTTCCGTGTCGGCGGTGATGGTGACCTTGCCCGTCCGGCCGTTGTAGAGCGCGACGCCGGCGGGCCGTTCGGTGACGACGAGGAACCCGGTCTGGCGCTTGAGGGGGACGACCACGATGGGCGTGTCGCCCGAGCAGGTCACGTAGGCGTCCCCGGCCTCGAAGCGGACCCAGCGCTTCTGCTCGGAGATCTTCCGGCCCAGGTTGTGGTCGAACCAGCCGCTGATGCGCGCGTCCGCGACGTCCACGTCGAACGAACAGCGCTGCTGCGAGCGGCTGGTGCCGCCGAGCGGGACGTCCTGTTCGAGGCCGACCTCGTACCCCGACAGCCAGCCGCTCCGCTCGACGAGGGTGGCGAAGCGGTCGGAGTCGGGCAGATAGGTGATGTCGGCGATCTCACCGGTGACATCGCCCAGGTGCGGGGCGGCCTGCGCCTTGCCGACGAGGTACGGGGCGCGGGGCGCCAGCCCGGGCACGGGGTCCGTCACGACCTGGGTGGCCTGCATGTAGGCGCGGTCCTGGAGGTACGCGCCGTAGATCATCCACCCGACCGCGAGGACGAGGCCGACGAGGACGCCCGCACAGCCGAGCGTCCCCGCGACATCGCTCCCGCCGGAGGCCTTGCCGCGCCGCCTGCGCACGAGCCGCTGCACCGACCACACCAGCAGCACGCAGCCCGCGGCCAGCAGCGGCAGGGCCAGCCAGGCGAAGAGCTTGCGCAGCTCCCACACCAGGACGGTGGAGTAGTACGGGGCGAACAGCGGCACGCACGCCGCCGCCACCACGACACCGCCCAGCGTCATGCCGACACGCAGAGCCCGGCTCATCAGCGCCTCCCCCATGGCCCGGTTCGGCTCAATTGTGGAGGGCCGGGCGCTGCGGTGCCAGGGGCTTCGCGGAAGAGGGTGTCCTGCTTCCGGACGCCGGCCCGGGCGGGACGGGCGGGACCGGCGCCTGTGGGCCCCGCCGGGCCGGGGCCCTTGAGGGAGCAGGACGTCCGGGACGCGCAGCAGGATGAGATCCCTTGACGGCCATCTCCTGAACTGCACGTTTGCGTCTGCGGCAATGACTAGATGTCAATCTTTGCATTGTCGGCGCAGCCGCCGGCACCGGAGAGTGGAGACGTCCACGATGACGTGGGCGAGCCGCGGATGAGGGACGCGTGTTCCTCAGGCACTCGACCGTTGCGCCCCCGCCGAGGAGCCACCTGCGACCTCGGCCCTCATCGAACATCCCTCCCATCGGAATGAAGGCAATGAACCTCAGGAAATTCGTGGTCGCCACAGCACTCGGCGCTACCGTGCTCACCGCCGTACCCGCACTGGTCTCCCCGCAGGAGGCCGCCGCTTCCGCCTGCGACCAGCTGTCCGAATGCGGCAACACCTGGGGTGACGACGGCGGCGGCGGCTGGGACGGCGGCGGCGACACCGGCGGCGGCTGGGACGGTGGCGGCGACACCGGCGGTGGCGGCGACACCGGCGGTGGCGGCGACACCGGCGGCGGCAACACGGGCGGCGGCGACACGGGCGGCGGCGACACCGGCACCGTGCAGGACCCCAACCCGCAGCCGGACCCCAACCCGCAGCCCGACCCCAACCCGCAGCCCGACCCGGGCATGCAGCAGGTCGTCATCTCGGGCGTGGACCCCGGCGCCGCCGAGTTTCCCGCCACTCCCCTCAACCCGGGAATCGCGCCCATCACATGGAACGCGGGCAGCAGCGGGGGCATCTTCAGCGGCGGTGACATCGAGCGCGCCGTTGCCGTTTCCGCGGGCAAGAAGACGACCGTCAAGCAGCCCTGCCACGCGAACCACAGCAACGTGCCGGTCAAGCTGCTCCAGAATTACACCTACAAGGTGATGTACAAGACCAGCGATTCTCTGTCGGCCGCGGCGAAGGGCGTGCTCTCGCGCCAGTTCACCCACGACCTCAACACCGAAGTCACCACGCAGCTCGGCGCCGAGGCCACGATCCCTCCGGGTAACGGCTGGACGCTGGACGTCGAGTACCAGAACTTCGTCTACGAGATCACGACGACGAACCTCCTCGGCATCAGCACCACCGAGACCGCGAACGTCAGCCAGCCGACCGGCGGCTGGACGGCCGTCAACTGCTGATGACCGGCCGCTCCACCACGGTGGCGGTGCGACGGGTGCTCCCCGTCGCACCGCCGCTCGGCGCCCTGGCCGTCCCGCTCGCCGCACGCCGCGAGGCACTCGACGCGCTCGCCGAACTGGCCATCGCCGCCCACGCGCACCTGGACGACCCCGACCTCTTCCACCGCCCCCGCTGGCGGCCCAAGCTCCACCTGCGCCGCGTCGCCGGAATCGAACCGGCGCAATTGACGGAGCAGTTGGCCGCCGCTGCCGAGAACCGCAGCTCGGCCGGCCTGCTGGCCGTCCACTCCGTCCGCGCCGAACTGCTCGAACACCCCGGCCGACGCCCGTGCTTCGCCCCGGACGCGCTCGCCGAGCTGCACGGGCTGCTGATCGCGGGAGACCCCAACATCACCGCCCCGGGCGGGTTCCGCCGCGCACCCATGACCGTCACCTGGCCCGACGGGCAGGTCTTCTCGATCGCGACCGCAGCGGGCGCGCAGCTGCGGGAGCGGATCGAGGACTGGCACCACTGGGGCACCCGCACCACCGCGCCCCCGCTGGACACCGCCGCGCTGTCCATGGCGGCACTGCTGACGATCCATCCGTTCCCGGACGCCAACGGCCGCACGGCCCGCCTGCTCGGCCAGTGCGACCTGGTGGCGGCGGGTCTGCTGCCCGGCCTGCTGCTCGACCTGGACGCCTGGGTCGAAGAGCACCGGGCCGAGCACGACACGGCCCTGGTCGCCGCGGCCGACGGCGACCTCATGCACTGGGGAGCGCTGTTCGCCCGCGCGGTGACCGACACCGCCCGGCACCGGACCGGCACCCTCGCCGCCCACGGCCGACTGCTCGGCGCCGCCCTCGCGCAGGTCGCCGACGATCCCGCCGCCGTGGCGGTCCTCGGCCGGCTCCGCGCCGCACCGGCGGTCTCGGCCGCCTGGCTGCGCGACCGCATCGCGCACGAGCCGCAGCCGGCGTTGGAACGCCTGCGCGCGGCAGGCATCCTCACCGACCACCCCCGCCTCCCGGGGGCACTTGTCCACCCGCAGCTCCTCGAACTGCTCGACACCCCCTACCGGCCCGAAGGGGTCCCGGTCGCCGGTGCCGGTACGGGTGCGTCGACGGCGACGAGTTCGACCTCGAAGCCGTCCGCGTTCTCCAGGTAGGCGGCGTAGGTCCCTTCCCCTCCGGCGTGCGGGTGGCGGTCGGGGAACATCAGGGCCCAGCCGTGCTCCGGCGCCCGGCGGGCCAGCGCGTCCACGGCGTCGCGGCCCTCGACGTGGAAGGCCAGGTGGTTCAGCCCGGGCCGGCAGCGGTCGTGCCGCTCCGCCGTGAGGGCGGGCGACTGCTCGAAGACCAGGTAGGTGGTTCCGAGGCGCCAGCTCCGGCCGTCGTTCCAGCTCTGGAAGGGCGTGTAGCCCAGGGATTCCAGCAGCCACCCGAAGGAGGCGACGGCCCGCTCCAGTGCGGGCACCCAGATCTCGACGTGGTGCAGGGCACCGTGCACCGGCCGCGTCACGCCGGCCCCACCGTGGCGGCCCCGGCCGCGCGAGTGCGCAGCAGCGTCATTCCGTCCCCCGTCGTCGATCCGGGCCGCGTTCCCGGCCCCCGTCATTGTAGGTCCGCCGCAGGTACCGCCCGGGCCGACCGCCGCGCACCCGTGCGGTGTCCTGGCTTAGCCTGAACGCCCTTTCCGTTCGTGCTCGTCGTGTCCGAGGAGATCCATGGTCGACACCGTCAACTCGCTGACCGCCCGTCTTCACGATCTGCTGGTGACCTGCGTGGGCGGCGCCCCGCAGCGGGGCGACCTCACCGCGGGGCTCCACGACGTGGTCGCGCGGGCCGCGCCGCTCGGCCCCGACGGCGCGTGGCTCGCCGCCGCGGGCCACGCGAACCTCGGCGACCTGGCCTTCGCGCAGGGCGACGTGAACCGGGCCCTCTACCACCTCGACGCCGCGGTGACGGCCGGCTACAACGACTGCGTCGCCCTCCACATCCCGTCCATACGCCCGCTGCACCAGGATCCCCGCTTCCGTTTCACGTACGGGCGGATGCGCATCACCCAGGGCGACTTCGACGAGCTCCTCTGGCTGCACCGGGAGATGCAGATCACGGTGGGCGAGGCCCGGGAGGCGACCGTCGACAACATCGGCCGCCTCGACACCGGGGTGTCATCGCTCCCGCAGGCCCCCCTGCCGACGCGTGCCCCGCACACCCCCGGCCTGCTGATCACCCGCGTCGAGCTGGCCGCGCTCCAGACCGCCCTCCAGCAGGCGGCGTTGAAGGCGGAATTCGGGCGCAGCGCCGGCAACACCAGCCTCGATCTCATCGACGGCACCTGGGACCTCACCCGCGCCAGGTCCGACGCCTGGCACGCCGACGACCGGGACACCCGGCGCCAGCAGGAGGCCGAGGCGCGGGCCTTCGTCGAACGTCCCGGTGCCGGCGCCGTGCTCCTGGCCTGCCCGCCGCTGGGCTCGATCACCTACCCGGGCTGATCGGAACCCCCGGGCTGCGCGAGGAGCGCCCGTTCGGCGTGCTCGCGGAAGGTGCGGGCGGGCCGGCCGGTGAGGCGCTCGACGGTGTCGGTCACGCGGTCCTCGGCCCCCTCGGAGATGGCCCGGTCCATGTCGGCCAGCATCGCGGCGAACGCGGGCGGCATCAGCCGGGCGAGCCGCTCGCGCATCTGCGCGTGGGGCAGGGGGCGGTGGACCACGGGCCGGCTGGTGACCTCGGTGAGGACGGCGGCGATGTCGTCGTGGCTCAGGGCCCGGGGGCCGGTGAGGACGAGGTCGGTGTCGGGAGCGTGCGGGTCGGTGAGGGCGTGGACCGCCACGGCCGCGATGTCGTCGGCGTCGACGAAGCCCACCCGGCCGCTGCCGGCGGCGGTGACGAGGACGCCGTCGGCCCGGATGCCGCGGGCGTGCAGGTGGTCTCCGGTGAAGTTCTGCATGAACCAGGACGGCCGCAGCACCGCCCACTCGTCGAAGAGGCCCGGCAGGGCGGCGTGCACCCGGCCCGCCGCCGGGCCGCCCTCCGGGATGGAGGAGGCGCTCAGCAGCACCGCGCGGCGCGCGCCGCGCGCCCGGGCCCGGCGCAGGAACGGAAGGACCGGGGCCGCGGGGTCGGGATCGCCCACGGGCGGGATGACGTAGAGGCGCTCGACGCCGTCGAGGGCGGTGTCGTGGGTGCCCGGGTCGTACCAGTCGAAGCGGACCGGCTCGGCCCCGGCGACGGCGGCGCCGCTGCGGCCGGCCGCCTTGACCGCGTGCCCGGCGGCGGCCAGCCGGGCGGCGACGCGGCTGCCGGTGGTGCCGGTGGCGCCGATGACGAGGGTGGTGCCGGTCGCCGGCGAGGGGGTGGCGTGCGGGGCGGTCATCGGCTGCTCCTGGCGGGTTCGGTGCCGGGTTCGAGGAGGGCGAGGGGGTTCCAGTAGTCGCGGTAGGCGGTGATGCGGCCGTCGTCGACGGTGACCACGGCGATGTACGTCATGTCGTAGGGCCGTCCGCTCTCCACCAGCCGGCCGGTGGCGCGCATCTCCACCACGAGGGTCCGCGGGTCGGCGGTCTCGTGGATCCGCAGGTCGGCCTCGGGGAAGTCGTGCAGGTCGATGTGGTCGGGGTAGGGGCGCATGTAGTCGGCGATCGCCTCGCGCCCTTCCAGCCGCCGCGGCCGTCCCGGGGGTGCGAACGGGAACTCCATCACCCCGTCCTCGGCCCACAGGGCCACCCAGCCGGGAACGTCCCCGGCCAGCAGGAGCCGCAGGCCGTGGCGGTACAGCTGCGCCGGGGAGGTGGGAGCGGGTGCGGGGGGAAGACCGGGTTCGGGCATGGGTATCCTCCGTCTCATAGAATGCGGACCGTGGGTCCGATTCAACGATACGGACCCGGGGTCCGTTTTTCAATTGGAGGAACCGCGTGCCCGAACCCGAGCGCAAGACCCGCAAGGACGCCGCCCGCAACCAGCGGGCCGTCCTGGAGGCCGCCGACGCCCTCTTCGCCCGCGCCCAGAGCCCCGAGGACCTCACCATGGCCGACGTCGCGGCCGCCGCCGGGGTCGGGAAGGGCACGGTCTTCCGCGCCTTCGGCGACCGCGCGGGGCTGCTGCGCGCGCTCTACGAGGCCCGGCTCGAACCCGTCCGGCAGGCCGTGGAAACCGGGCCTGCGCCGCTCGGGCCCGACACCCCGCCGCAGGAGCGCGTCCCCGCCCTCCTCGACGCGCTCCTGTGCTTCAAGCTCGACAACCGCCGCCTCGCGCTCGCGCTGGAGGCGAGCGGGGGCGGGACGACGCCCTACCAGGCCGGGCACTACGAGGACTGGCACGGCCTGCTGCGATCGGTGCTGGAGCGGATCCCCGGGCTCACCGACCCCGGGTTCACCGCCCACGCCCTGCTCGCCGCCACCCGGGCCGATCTCGTGGAGCGGCTGGCCGGACCGGAGGGCCTGGCGCGCGAGGACCTGCGGGCCCGGCTGGCGCGCTACGCGGACCGGGTCGTCACGGCGCGGCCGGCCGACGCGCCCCCGGAGTGAGGGCCGCGGCGGCCGGGGGCGCCCGGGCGGAGTAACTGCCGGACGGGCGGCGCGTTGGGTACTGCGTGACACTTGACGATCTGTACACCGACATCGTGGCCGAGGAACTCGACGCGGACGCCGACGCCGGGCCCGAGCGGCTGCCGGTTCTCACCTACCGCGAGGCCGTGCTCGCCCTGGCGGTCCTCGGCGCCGTCGCCGAGGGGCGGACCGGCGAGGAGGTGCGCACCACCGCCCGCGCCCTGGGCACCCGGCTCGGCATGCGCCTGCCCGCCGGCTGAACCGCCCCCGCCCGCGAGCCCGCCGCCGGGGTCAGTCCGTGGCGCTGGTGATGACCGCGAACGGCGCCCCGAACGGGTCGAGCACCATCGCGATGCGCCCCACCCCCGGGGCGTCCATGGCCGGGATGATGACGGTGGCTCCGGCCTCCGCGGCCCGCGCGAGCGCGGCGTCGCAGTCCTGGACCTCGAAGTACGGGTGCCATTCGGGGGTCGATCCGGCGTCCAGGTGCTCCGGGCCCAGTTGCAGGATGCCGCCGTGCACGGTCCGCTCTCCCCCGCCCGCGGGACCGGCGATGGTGTAGACGACGCCCCCGCCCATGGGCATGTCGCGGGTCTCCCAGGACAGGACGCTGCCGTAGAACTCCTTCGCGGCGGGGCCGTCGGTGGTGTAGAGCTCGATCCAGCTGACGCTGCCCGGCTCGTTGACGCGTTCCAGGCCGTCGGTGTCCCGCGGTTCCCACACGGCGAACTCGGCGCCCGCCGGGTCGGTGAAGCCGGCCATCCGTCCGGCCGTGAAGACCTCCGTCGGCGGGAAGCGGACGCTGCCGCCGGCCTGCTCCACCGCCTCGGCCGTGGCGTCGGCGTCCACGGTGCGGAAGTACACCGTCCACGCGGAGCCCGCACCCTCCTCGGTCAGGGGGCCGACGGCGGCCACGGTGCGGCCCTCCTTCCGCAGGAAGCCGTAGCCCCCGGCCTCCGGACCCGCCGAGACGAACTCCCAGCCGAACACGCGCCGGTAGAAGGCGACGGCCGCGTCGACGTCGGGCGTGCCCAGGTCGAGCCAGTTCAGGCCGCCCGGCACCTGCGTGGAGGTCAGCATGGGGTGCTCCTGTCGCGTGGGGTGTGCCGCGGGCCGGCGGCCCGGGACCGTACCGCCAGCCTCCCATCCCGGACGCCGCCGCGGGCGCCTTCCGCGGGGGTGCGCCGGACGTGCCCCTATCCTGCGGAGATGATCAAGCCCATCGAACTCGTCATATTCGACTGCGACGGCGTACTGGTCGACAGCGAGCGCATCGCCGCACGCGTGCAGGTCGCCCTCGGAGCCGCATGGGGGTGGCCGCTGACCGAGGAGGAGGTCGTCGACCGGTTCATCGGGCGGTCGCACGCCGCCATCCGGGAGCAGGTCGCGGACCGGCTCGGCCAGGAGACGGCCGCGATCTGGTCGGAGAGGTTCGAGGAGCTGCACCGCGAGGCCGTGGACGCCGGACTCGCCCCGGTCGACGGCCTGCCCGAGGCCCTCGACGCCCTCACCCTGCCGACCTGCGTCGCCTCCAGCGGCTCGCACGACAAGATGCGCCACACCCTCGGCCGCACCGGGCTCTACGCACGCTTCGCCGGCCGCATCTACAGCGCCACCGAGGTGGCCCGCGGCAAGCCGGCCCCCGACCTGTTCCTGCACGCGGCCCGGCGGATGGGCGTGGACCCGGCGGCCTGCGTCGTGGTCGAGGACAGCGGGCCCGGCGTCCGCGCCGCCCGGGCCGCCGGCATGCGCTCCCTCGGCTACGCCGGCGGGCTGACCCCGGCGGCCCGCCTGGAAGGCCCCGGCACCACCGTCTTCCACGACATGCGCGCGCTGCCCGCGCTCATCGCGGCGCTCTAGGCGGAGCGCGGGCCGGACGTCAGCGCCAGGACTGGTGCTGCGCCGGCTGCCCGGGGTGCCAGGGGGCCGGTCGGGCGCTGCGGAGCAGGGCGTCGAAGCGGGCGTACAGGTCGTGCGCCCGCTCGGGCGCGGGGACGTAGGCGGTGACGGATCCGTCGGTGAGCTGGACCGTCACCACGCCGGCGCCGCGCTGGTCGGGCTGGTGCCACACTCCGGCGAGGGCCGCGGCGGGGACCCAGCCCGGCTCGCTCTCCGGGGCGCGGCGGCCGCCCCGGCGGCGCCGCAGGGCCCGCCGGTAGCCGGGGATCAGCAGGGCCGGGAAGGTCACCACGGCGAACAGGAAGATCGCGATGCCCGCGATCACGCCGCCGGCCCAGTTCAGCAGCGCGATCAGGGCGCCGTAGCAGAGCGCCACGAGGAACACCCACATGGCGGCGTCGACGGCGGCCTCCGGCGCCCCGGACTTGCGGAGCAGGGTGAAGGCGCCGAGCGAGGCGAGCATCACCAGGAGGGTGACGCATCCGGCCCCCTCGCCGAGGAAGGTCTCGGCGAGGGATTCCTCGCGCTGGTCCGGCTTGACGGCGTAGCCGTGGTCGTGGAAGTGGACGGTGATCCGCCCGCCCGGCGTGGCGTTCACGCCCTTGATCGCGTACATGACGATCACGCTAGCGTCCCCGGCGGCGCTCCCGGGAACCGGCCCCCGGGCCCGGAGCCCCTGCCGCGCCCGGGTTCCGCTTCCAGGACCTCCCGGCGTGAGAACGGGCACATTTTTGTCCCTTTTGACCAAAATCGCTGGATCCTTGTCTGCGTTCGTACCAAGCCACCGCCACCGGGAGAGACATGCGCAGCGCACACCGCCTGACGGACCACGGCCGGTTCGGCCTGCCCGCGATGGCGGGAGCCGCCGCACTCGGCCTCTGCCTCACCCTGCTGATCCCGGCCGGTCGCGCCTCCGGCGCCGAGGCGCCCGCGCCCGCCGGCGCGGCGGCCGGGCGGGCGGCCGGCGCTGCCGGAGCCGCCGGAGCGGTGGCGGGCCTGCAGGAGGTGTCCTCGTTCACCGTCCACTTCCCCGCCGCCCCGTACCGGACCGCGAACATCGGGCGCGCCGTCGAGCTGATCAACGGATCGGTGGTCCGCCCGGGCCGGACGTGGAGCTTCAACGGGACCGTGGGCGAGCGCACCCGGGAGAACGGCTTCGTCGACGGCATCATGATCAACGACGGCCGGTACGTGAAGGCGCCCGGCGGCGGCGTCTCCAGCGTGGCCACCGCCATGTACAACGCCGCGTTCTTCGCGGGCGTCGACCTCGTGGAGCACGGGGCGCACTCCTTCTACATCGAGCGCTACCCCGCGGGCCGCGAGGCCACGGTCGCCTGGGGCACCCTCGACCTCCGCTGGAGGAACGACTCCGGCCACCCCCTCACCATCCGGGCCGAGTCCACCGACACCTCGGTGACGATCACCCTGCTCGGGACGAAGAAGTACGACGAGGTGCGCGCCACCGAGGGCCCGCGCACCGACGTCACCCCGCCGGGCGCGCGCCGGGCCTCCGGCCCGGACTGCGAGGCGCAGACCCCGCTCGAGGGGTTCGACGTGGCGGTGGACCGGGTGTTCGTCCGCCAGGGCCTGGAGGTCGGGCGGCAGACGTTCCGCACCCACTACACCCCGCGCGACGAGGTCGTCTGCACCGTGGAGCCCACGCAGAGCCCGTCCCCGGCGAGCCCGTCCCCCACGGCGGTCCCCGCCTCCCCCGCCCCGTCTCCCAGCGCCGGCTGACCCCGCTCCCCGGAGACGGCGGCGCGAACGCCCTCCAGGTTGGCCGAATCCCGGACTCCCTGGCGCCCGCCGCCCTGACCTAGCCTGCGGTCCGAACCAGGACCGAAACCGGGGGGACGCACGTGACGCGGGAGACACAGGCGCACGGGCAGGGCGGGGAGGACGCCGGCCTCGACTCGGTGGTGTGGGGGTGCTGCCGCGCCGGGACCGGGTGGTTCTGGATGGCCCGCCACACCGCGTGGGACGGCACCGTCCGGCGCACCGCGCACGGCTGGCGCGAGACCCGGGACGACGCCACCCGGGTGGGGGCGGCCGCGGCCCGGAACCTGGCCGCCGGCACCCGTGCGCAGGTGTTCCTGCGGCACCGGACCGCCGAGTACGCCCTACGGGTCCTGCTGGAGGACAGCGGGACCCTGGCACCCCAGCGCCCCGCGCCCCGGTAGGGCGCCGCGCCGCCGCGGCCGCTCAGGACGCCGAGAGGGCTCCGGCGCGGGCGATGACCACGTCGAGCAGGGCCAGCAGGCAGTCGCGCGCGTCGTCGCGCGAACGGGCGTCCAGCAGGAGCACCGGGGTGGCCGGATCCCGCAGGTGCAGGGCGGCGGCGATCTCCTCGGCCGTGTAGGACTGCTCGCCGTGGAAGCAGTTCGCGCCGACCACGAACGGCAGTCCGCGGCTCTCGAAGAAGTCGATCGCCGGGAACCCCCGGTCCAGGCGCCGGGTGTCGACGAGGACGAGCGCCCCCAGGGCCCCGCTCAGCAGGTCGTCCCACATGAACCAGAACCGCTCCTGGCCGGGCGTGCCGAACAGGTAGAGGACGACGCCGGCGTCGGCGAGGGTGATCCGGCCGAAGTCCATCGCGACGGTGGTCAGGGTCTTGGACTCGATGCCGTCGAGGTCGTCGACGCCGACGCCCGCACTCGTCAGGCGCTCCTCCGTGCGCAGCGGCTCGATCTCCGAGACCGACTCGACCAGGGTCGTCTTGCCCACTCCGAATCCGCCGGCGATGAGGATCTTGACCGGGGCCGCTTCCCGGGAGGCGGAGGCGGCGGAGGTGTCATATCCGGGCAAGGTTGTCCCTGATTTTCATGAGCAGGTGGACATTGGTGGTCTCGGCGCCCTCCAGGGGCGGCCGGTGGTCGATCAGACCGCGGTCGGCGAGTTCGCCCAGGAGGAGCGTCATCGGCGTGAGGCGCATGTGCATGCGGGCGGCGATCTCGGCGACCGCCATGCCGCCCGGCGGCACGCACATGGCCAGGACGGCCTGCCATTCGGTGGCCAGCCCGGCCTGGTCGACGTCCCCGGGGACCGCCGCCACGATGGTCGTGTCCATCGTGAGGACGGTCTGCGGAGCGGCGGCCGTGCGGCCGTCGGTGAGCGCGTACAGCCGGGTCCGGCGCGTGCTGCGGCGCTGCGGCTCGTCGGGCATTACGCGGTCGGCGCGGAAGTGCGCTCGGGGGTCCCCAGCCACTCGCCGAGCGCCTGGGCGGTCCGTACGGCCTCGCCCCCCAGCTCTCCGAGCCGGGCCTTGCGGTTGGTCACCACGATGAGCGTGCTGCCCTCCCCGCACCCGACGACGCACAGGTAGCGGTCGTCCATCTCCACGAGCTGGCGGATGACGCGGCCGCCGTCGATCTCCCGGGAGATCGCCTTCATGGTGGCGGCGATGCCGGAGGAGGCGGCCGCGATGCGCTCGGCCTGGTCCCGCTCCAGCAGGTACGCGCTGAGCTTGATCCCGTCGTTGGACAGGAGCACGGCTCCCTGGATTCCGGCGATCCTGCTGAGGTTGTTGTCCAGGATGCCGTAGATCATGTCGCTGGCTGTTGTCATGACTGGTCCGCTCCGAGCTCTGCTTCCACTTTCTTGGTCCCCTCTTCGTAGTCCGCCCAGGCGTCGGCCACCTCTTCGGGTGTCGCCGCGTCCCGGCCGGCCTCCGGCTCCGGGGCGCGGGGGCCGCGCAGTTGCCGGGTGAGGTGGGTCTGCGGGACGCGCTCGGGCAGGGCCGGCCGCGCGTCGGCGGCGGCCGTGGAGCGGGTGGGCAGCGCCCGCTCGGGCCGCGGCGGTACGGGGGCGGGGGCGGCCGCCCCGGGGGCCGGGGCCGGCGGGGCCTCGGGCGCCGGCTCCCCGACCGCGGGCTCCCGTACTGCGGGCTCCCGTACCGCGGGCTCCCGTACGGGGATCCGTACCGGAGCGGGCACGGCGGCCGGCCTCGGCTCGCGGTCGGGCCGGGGCCCGGGTTCCGGGTGCTGCGCGGCCGGTGCCAGCAGCGTGCCCGGCAGGACCACCACGGCCGCCGTCCCGCCGTACACGGAGCGCCGCAGCGTGACGCGGGCCTGGAGCTGTTCGGCGAGGTGGCCCACGACGAAGAGGCCGAGGCGGTGCGCGTTCTCGGCGAGGACGGAGTACGGCGGCGCCGAGTGCAGGCGCTCGTTCATGGCCTCGTACCCGGCGGGCGTCACGCGCGGCCCGCGGTCCTCGATCTCGACCGACAGCCCGTCGGCCACGAGTTCGGCGCGGACGACCACCTTCGAGCGCGGCGGCGAGAACCGGGTCGCGTTGTCCAGCAGCTCGGCCAGCAGGTGGCTGATCTGGCTGATCGCGTGCGGCTGGACGCTCGCCTCGTCCAGGGCCTGGCGTTCGATGCGCCGGAAGTCCTCGACCTCCGCGGCGGCCTCGCGCAGCAGGTCGGCGACGCGCATGGGCTCGGTGTGCGGGTCGGGGATCTCGCCGCCGGCGAGGATGAGCAGGTTCTCGATCTGGCGCCGCATGCCCACCGTCAGCTGGTCGGAGCGCATCAACTGGGCCAGGAGCGCCTCGTCGTGGCCGAAGGTGTCCTGGAGGTCCTCGGTCAGGCTCAGCTGCCGGCTGACGAGGTTCCCGGTGCGCGAGGCGATGCCCGAGGCGAACAGGCCGAAGCCGTGCCGCTCGGCGGCGAGCTGCCGGTGCCCGTCCACGGAGGCGGCGACCACCCGGGCGAAGGCGTCGGCGATCTGGCCGACCTCGTCCTGGCGTCCGCGCACCGCGGGCAGCGCCTCCTCGTCGACGGGCTCCCCGCGCTGGAGGCGGGCCACCACGTCGGGCAGCGTCTCCTCGGCGATGGCGACCGTGCGGGTGTGCAGGCGGTTCAGGCGGCGCAGGACCGAGCGCGTGGTGAGGACGACGACGGCGGTGACCAGCAGCAGGGCGCCGCCGCTGGCGCCGATCAGCCAGGAGACCTCGACCTCCAGCTCGGTGGCCTTCGCGTCGGCGTCCTCGAACACGCCGCGGGCACGGTCCGTGTTGAGCTGGGCCAGGCGGGGCGCGAAGGTGCGGTACGCGGCGGACCAGTCGCCGACGTCAGCCGGCAGCTTCACACCGGTCGCGGTGTCCTTGTGGTTGGCGATGACCGCGTTCTCGATGCGGAGCTTGGACTGCCAGGCGTCCGAGCCGGTGAGCTTGTCGTACTCCGCCAGCTCGGCGGGCGGCAGGTACGGCACGATCCAGGTGTCGTAGAGGTAGCGGTGGGTGCCGACGGCGTCGAGGAACTGGGAGAAGCCGGTGGCCGCCAGTTCGCGGGAGGGCCCGGCGAGCGCGAGGGCGGTGTCCTCGCGCGCGACCATCTCGGTGGCCGAGAACAGGGCGACGGCGGGCCTGCTCTCCTGGGCGAGTTCGGCGTCCTCGGAGTGGCTGAATTCATCCTGGTAGGCGCGGATGATGTCGTCGATGACGCCGGTGTAGTAGCCGACCGCCTGCTCGGGGCTGCCGCTGTGGGCGTCCGCCCGCTTGCGGTACGAGGCCAGCAGGTCGAGCCGTCCGCCGACGGCGTCGAGGCGCCCCTCGCCGTGGTCCTGTCCGTCCTCGTCGGCCTGCTGCGCCCCCTCGCCGCCGCCCGATATGCGGCGGAACTCCGCCGCCGCCCGGTCGGTTCCGGCCCGCTTCTCGCGCAGGGCGTCGTCGGTGACGGGTGAGCCCGCCCACCGCGCCGCCGTCATCGCCCGCTCGGCCTGGAGCTCGTTCATCAGCTTGACCAGGGGCACGCCGATCCGCTCGCCGTCCTCCACGTCGCCGCGCAGGTGCTCCGACTGGGCCAGCAACCGCTGGGCGGTGACGGCGACCTGGGTCCCCATCGCCACGGTGGGGACGACGGCCAGGCAGACCAGCATCGTGCGCAGGCGCACGGTGCGGCGGCGCCGGAGGGGCGGCGGGCTGGGCGGGCCTTCGGGTGCCATCGCAGACATCGGTCCTCGGGAGCGGCGGAGACGGGCCTGGACGAGGGCATGGGGGAACTGCCGACACGGCCCTGTGGGGTGAGGATGCCGATCATATCCAGCCAGTCCGAATAAACGGAGACCCTACTTCCACGCCGCTGCGCGGAGGTCAGCGCAGGGACTCCCGCGGGGGTCGCTCGCGCAGGGCGCCGTAGCCGATGAAATAGGCCGGAACGCGGTTCAGCCAGCGGGAGTCCGTGACCAGTTCCGTCATCCGCTTCGCCCGGCGGGGGTTGCCGAAGGCGGTGCGGCCGGCCAGCAGGGGCTCGATGACCTGGGCGTGGGCCAGCCGCTGGAGCCCCTGGGTGGCCACCGTCGTCGGCCAGCGCCGCAGTTGCACGCGGCGCACGTCGTGGAGCCCGACCGCGCCCGCGCGCAGCGGGCGCACCAGGTGGCGGGCCGCGGCCACCGCGTCCTGGACGGCCAGGTTGATGCCGATGCCGAAGACGGGCGACATCGCGTGGGCGGCGTCACCGACGCAGAGCAGGCCGGGGCGGTGCCAGCGGCGCAGCCGGTCGAGGCGGACGTCGAGCAGTTTGACCTCGTCCCAGGAGGTGACGGCGCCCGCGCGGTCGGCCAGCCAGGGCACGGCGTCCGTGAAGCGGGTCATGAAGCGCTCCAGCCCCTCGGCGCGGCGCTCGGCGTCCGTGCCCTTGGGGATGAGCGCGGCGCACTGCCAGTAGTCGCCCCGGTCGATGAGGGCGGTGAAGAACCGGTCGCCCAGGCCGCCGACGAGCCCGCCGGGGTCGTCCTCGCAGCGCGGCAGGCGGAACCACCAGGCGTCCATGGGGCAGGCGAAGTCCTCCAGGCCGAGTTCCGGCAGGGCCCTGGCCAGCGAGCCGCGCCCGTCGCACGCCACGGTGAGGGTGGCGCGCAGTTCGCCGGTGGCGCCGTCGGCGGTGCGGTAGCGGACGCCGGTGACGCGGCCGCGCTCGACGAGGAAGGAGGTCGCCCCGGTGTCCATGCGCAGCCGGAAGGAGGGCTCCTTGCCCGCCTCGTCGGCGAGGAGGTCCAGGAGGTCCCACTGGGGCACCATCGCGATGTAGTTGTACGTGCCGTGCAGCGCGGAGATGTCCCCGACGGTGACGAGGGACCGGTCCGGTCCGATGGGCAGCTGGACGGAGGTCACCCGGCGCTGCGGCAGCCGGGCGAAGCGTTCCGCGAGGCCGATGTCGTCCAGGAGCGAGAGGGTCGAGGGGTGCACGGTGTCGCCGCGGAAGTCGCGCAGGAAGTCCCCGTGTTTCTCCAGCACCGTCACCTCCACCCCGGCCCGGGCCAGCAGCAGTCCCAGCACCATGCCGGCCGGTCCGCCGCCCACCACGCAGCACGTCGTGCGTTCCTGTTCCACGGCACCACCACCCCTTTCCGGATGTCAGGCGCACGGATTCGGGTGCCCGAGGTGACGACTCACTGGTAGGTGACTAGCATGGTCAGAGGAGGGCCGCCACCGCGGAAGCAGGAATTCAGCCTGCGGTGATGCAGACGGCCCAGTGAAGAGCGGTCCCGCCCCATGGGTCCGTGGCTCGAACAGCCACGTTGACGGCGGATGCGCCTCCACGTTTATCGGGTAAAGGTAAAAACTCCGTGCTGTTGGCGAAAGGAGGCAGAAACCGCTTCGCGCCGTGGGAACGGCGCAGTGACGAGAAGGGTTCTGAACCATGCAAGCACTGAGAGTGAAGCGGCTCTTCGCGGCCTCCGCGATCGGAGTCCTCCTGGCCGGCGGCGCCGCCCTCGGCGCGGCGGGTACGGCTGCCGCGGCAGCGCCCGCGCACCCGGTCACCTACAGCCACGGTGGCGGCGGTTGGGACGACGACGACCACGGCTACTACAACAACGGCTGGGACGACGACGACTGGGGTGGCGGCGACTGCGGCTGACCGACCGCATCCCCTCCAGGCTGTGCGGACCGCCGAGCCGGCGGTCCGCACAGCGGCGCGTCCGTAGGGGCCCCGCCGAAGCCCGGGCCCGGCGCCGGGGTTCGGCGGCGGGTTTCAGCGGCGGGGGGACGCCGGGCGGGAGGTGGCGCTCGGGCCGTAGCGGTCGTAGTAGTCCTGGAGCAGGCCGGACTCCTCCAGGACGGCGTCGGCCCAGGCCCGGTCCAGTCCGGGCGGGGCGGGCCGGGTGGCGACGGCGCAGGCGCCGGTGAGCATCCCCGCGTAGACGAGGTCCGAGTGGAGGTTGCTGATGCTGTCCGTCTCGTGGAAGTTGACCGGCCGTCCGCCGGCGAGCACGGTGACGTCGACCCCGCCGGGCAGGACGTGGGTGCGGGATGAGGGGCGCGTCACGGGGTCCCCGTCGGCCAGGGCCTCCAGGGCGGGCAGGTCGAACTCGATGTCCCGGCTGCTGACACTGGCCAGGTAGGCCGGGCGCCGCAGGGAGCGGAACTCCCGGGTGGACATGCTGGTGCGGCCGGTGACGCCGAGGACGAGCAGCGGCTCGTGCCGGTCGAGCAGGGTGGGGAGGTCCCGGTCGGTGACGTAGCCGCTCTCGTGGGCGTCGATGAGCCGGAGGATGTCGGCGTCGTGGACGGCGACCCGCATGCGGCGCTGGGTCAGCAGGGCCGCGATGTGGGCGCCCACGTTGCCGTAGCCGACGACCAGCGCGGGCTGGCCCTCGATCTTCAGGGCGGGCAGCAGTTCCAGGGCCGTGGCGACGGCCTTCTCGGCGATCCAGTACGACTCGATGCGCCCCTTGAGGCGGGACTGGGCGACCGAGAACACCGGGAACGGCAGCTCCTGTTCGCGGCCCTCCAGCTTGTAGATCCCGGACATGGTCTGCTCCACCACCCCCGCCCACCGGCCCGCCCCGTCCGGCGCGGGTGCGCCGGCGGGGGCCGCGTCCAGCAGGGCGGGGGCCACGTAGCCGCCGTCGTCCAGGGCCAGGCAGCGCAGCCCCATCCGGCGGGCCCGGCGGGTGTGCTCGCGCACGGCCGCCGGGTCCCCGGCGTCGACGACGCGCACCCCCTGTTCGACGAGGTGGCCGTGGACGCGGTGGCGCCACTGGTACGCGTAGTCCTTGCGCAGGACCGTCATCGCGTCGAGCGGAGCGCCCAGTTCGGCGAGGCAGCCGACGAGGTGGACGAGGTCGGTCAGGAAGTGCCCGGTGACCAGGACCGCGAAGCCCGCGAGGGGCTTTCCGCCGCGCAGGCGCCGGACGGCGGCGCTCATCAGCGGCAGCTCCCCCGCGATGCGCACCACCTCGTGCGCGGAGAGTGCCTGGCGGTGCCATATCTCGGCCCAGCGCTCCAGTGAGGCCGACCCGGGCGCGGCGCCTCGTCCCGAGAGGCGCAGGTTCAGGCGCAGCAGGGGCGACCCGGCCCCGTCGCGGCGCATCTCCGTGGAGACGTACATCGCCGCGTGCAGGCCCGGTTCGAGGCGGGTGGTGAGTTCCCCGCCGGCCTGGGCGAGCACGGCGTCCGGCCCGGCGGCCTCGCACAGGCGGAGGGCGGCGCGGTGCAGGAGGCGCGGACCGTCCTCGGGGTCGCCGGCCACCTCGACCGCCGTCGCCGCGAAGGGGACCGGGCCGTCGGCCGGCCACCCGGCGCGGCGGTCCGGGCGCGGGGCGGTCAGGGTATTCGATTCTCGGTCCACTGGAATTCCCATCCGTTCCGCCCGGCTCGCGCGCACATGAGTTTCCGACAAGGGGATCGTCCGCCGATTTCCCGTGAATTCGGCGGGTTTTCACGGAGTGCCCTGCGCGGAGAATCGGTCAGCAGGTCACAGGAATGAGAATACGGTCATGCCGGAAATAGCCGCCGCATTACGGGTCGAATCATCCTCGAATCGCCCTGGAATCACGGCTCGGTCCCACCTGCCCGGCACATACTCGAGCGACCGATTCCCCATCCGAGGAGGCCCCGTGCCCACGGCACACGACTGGATCGACGCCCTCGGCCTGGAACCGCACGTGGAAGGCGGGTACTTCAGGCGGACCTTCCAGGCGGACCACCGCCCCCCGATCGCGACCGACCGGGGGGACCGCTTCACCCTGACGTCGATCCACTACCTGCTCACCCGGGAGTCGCCGGTCGGGCACTGGCACCTCAACCGGTCCGACATCCTGCATTTCCACCACCACGGCGATCCGATCACCTACCACCTGCTGCATCCGGACGGCCGGTACGCGACCGCCGTCCTCGGCCAGGACCCGGGGCGGGGCGAGGTGCTCACCCTGGCCGTTCCCGGGGGCGTCTGGAAGGCCTCCCACCTCACCGCCGGCGACCACGGCCTGATCAGCGAGGCCGTCTCGCCCGGGTTCGACTTCGCCGACATGACCCTGGGCCGGCCCGACGAGCTCCTGGCCCTGTTCCCGGACCACGAGGACCTGGTGCGCCGGTACTGCCGCCGCCCCGACGGCCCGGACGCCCCCGCCGGGTGAGGCCGCGCGGGGGGGGGCGGGGACGGGGATCGGGAAGGGCGGCGGACACGGGGGTGCACAGTCGTTTACCCTGAGGGTGAACAACTGTGCACCCCTTGGTGTCCCGCTCTCCACCGTCTGGAGCCGCATGCCCTCCGCGATACCCGCCACCGGCCGGCCCTCCCCGCACGCCCGGTTCGTCGTACCCGTCCTCGCCTTCTGCGGCATGGTCGTGGCCGTCATGCAGACCCTCGTGGTCCCGCTGCTGCCGCACGTCCCCGCGCTGACGGGCGCGAGCCCGGGGGCCGCCGGCTGGCTGGTGACCATCACCCTCCTCACCGGCGCGGTCTTCACCCCGGTGCTCGGGCGCGTCGGGGACATGTACGGGAAGCGGCGCGTCCTGCTGGCCTCGCTCGGCGTCCTCACCCTCGGCTCCGTGCTGTGCGCGGTCAGCTCCGACATCGGCGTGCTGATCGCCGGCCGGGCCCTGCAGGGCGCCGCCCTCGCGGTGATCCCGCTGGGCATCAGCATCATCCGCGACGAGCTGCCCGCCGACCGGGTGCTGCCCTCGATCGCCCTCATGAGCTCGACGCTCGGCATCGGGGCGGCGATCGGCCTGCCGGTGGCCGCGGTGGTCATGGAGAACTTCGACTGGCACACCATGTTCTGGGCCTCCGCCGCGCTCGGCCTGATCGACCTGCTCCTGGTGCTGTGGATCGTCCCGGAGTCCCCCGTGCGCTCCCCCGGCCGCTTCGACCTCCCCGGAACCCTCGGCCTGGCCGGCTTCCTCGTCGGACTGCTGCTCGCCATCACGCAGGGAGCGGACTGGGGCTGGACCTCCGGGCGCACGCTCGGCCTGCTCGGCGCGTCCGTCGCCCTGGGCCTGATCTGGGGCCGGTACGAGCTGCGCACCCGCTCCCCCATGGTCGACCTGCGGGTCTCGGCGCGACCCGCGGTGCTGCTGACCAACGTCGCGGCCCTCCTCATCGGCTTCGCCTTCTACGCGAACTCCCTCGTCACGGGCCAGATGGTGCAGGAGCCCACCAGCACGGGGTACGGGCTCGGCGCCTCCATCGTGGTGAGCGGCCTGTGCCTGCTGCCCGGGGGCCTCGCGATGGTCGCCCTCTCCCCCGTCTCCGCGCGGATCTCCGCCGCGTACGGGCCCCGCACAGCCCTCGCGCTCGCCGCCGTCGTCATGGCCGTCGGCTACGTGGTCCGCTTCTACACCAGCCACAGCCTCTGGCTGATCGTGGCCGGAGCCACCGTCGTCTCCTCGGGCACGGCCATCGCCTACTCGGCCCTGCCCGCCCTCGTCATGCGGGCCGTGCCGGTGGGCGAGACGGCCGCGGCCAACGGTCTGAACACCCTGATGCGCTCCGTCGGACAGGCCTGCTGCAGCGCCGTCGTCGCCGCCGTGCTGGCCCATCTGACGTTCACCGCCGAAGGCCGCACCGCCCCGACCCTCCACGCGTACCTGCTGATCTTCCTCATCGCGGCCGGGGCGGCGCTCGCCGCCCTCGCCGCCACCCTCCTCCTGCCGTCGGACCGGCCTCGCGACCGGACCGCCGGGGGCGCTACGGTCACGGTGTCGACGTCCGTGACAGCCGCCCGGGAGAGCGCATGAGCACCACCGACGGATCCGCCACCGCGCGGGCCGCCACCGCCGAGGGCGAGGCGGGCGCGGGGAGCGGACGGGACGCCATCGTGCGGGCCGCACGCCGGGCGTTCACCCTGCGCCCGTACGCCGAGGTCACCATGCGCGGGATCGCCGCCGCCGCCGGGGTGAGCCCCTCGCTGATCGTGAAGCGGTTCGGCAGCAAGGAGGCCCTGTTCAACACGGTCGCCGATTTCGGTGCGGCGGCCGACGCGCTGTTCGCGGCCCCGCCGGCGCGGCTCGGGCGGCACCTGGTCCTGACGATGGTCGAACTGCGGGACCGCTTCGGCGGGGACCCGCTGCTGCGGGTGGTGTTCTCCCTGGGCATCGAGGACGAACGCACCCTGCTGCGGGCGCGGTTCCGCGAGCAGGTCACCGACCGGCTGGCCGCCACCCTGGAGGGGCCGGACGCCGCGCTGCGGGCCGAGCTCATCGCCGGCCAGCTGCTCGGCCTCGGCGCCACCCTGAGCCTGCACCGCCCGGACGGCGCGGGCGCGCACACGGGCGCCGACCGCCTGGCCGACCTGTACGCCCCCGGCCTCCAGCGCCTCGTCGACGGCGCCTGACCCCCCGGCCGCCCTACGCCCCGAAGCCCGTGACCAGGGCGTGCGGCAGGTAGTCGGTGTCGACGGCCGGCAGCCAGCCGTGGGTGCGGTACGCGAGCGCGGCCAGGGCCAGCGGCAGGAGCGGGAGGAGGCTGCGCGGCCGGACGCGGGGGCCGGTCAGGGCGCTGTGGGGCGCCAGCAGCGCCGCCAGCCCGGAGTCGAAGGCCTCGCGCTCGCCGGCGGCCAGGGCGCGCAGGGCCCGCAGCCCCACGGCGTCGGCACGTTCGGGGGCGCCGCCGCTCTCCTCGGCCCAGCCGCGCATCCGCTCCAGCCCGGCGTCGAGGGCGGCGAGCTTCGCTTCGGCGGTCGGCGGATGGTCCTGGTCCTCGTCGCCCGTGTCCCCGATGACCTGCGCCATGAACCCCCTGACGAGCTCCGTGACCGGGTTGCCCCGGGCGTTCCCGTCCCACTCCTCGCGGGCGAAGTGGAAGGCCTCCCCGTGCTGGGCGACCTCGTCCGCGAGGATCGCCAGACAGAACGCGTCGATCCACTCCGAGGGGGTGACCCCGTCCAGCTCGTCGCGCTCGCCGCCGGGCCGGTAGCTCATCCCGAAGTTCACGTGCTCCAGGAAGACGTGGAAGGAGTCGTACGTGTTGTAGGCGGCGTACGATACCGCGCCGGCCGCCGCCGCGGCGGCGTCCTTCAGGACGGCCTCCGCCTCCGGTGTGTCGAGGGCGGGCGTCCCGACGGACAGGGCGCCGAGGTGGTCGAGGAGCTCCTCCGCGAGCAGCTGCCACTCGTACGTGGCCATCCGCCCCGCCCTCGACATCGTGCGGATCTCCCCGCCGATCCGGTCCTCGAAATCGTCGAGGGCCGCCGAAACCGCCGCTTCGCCCACCTGATGACGCTCTATCCGCACAGCCCACTCCTTGATCACTGAACTGGCCCCACCCTAGGCCCAGGCTCCGACACCGGACCGGGGCAGGGCGGCCGACGGGCAGTCAGGGGCCGTGCGGGGGCCGGGGCAGCGGGGGCAGGGACGGTTCGTCCAGCCAGGCCGCGCACAGACCGTCCGTCGGCCCGCTCGCGTAGCGGGCCGCGTGGGCGGTGAAGGCGGCCGTGGTCACCACGCCGTGGCGGTTCAGCGCGGCCCAGTCGCGCAGCATCCGGAAGAAGGCCTCGTCGCCCAGGGCGCAGCGCAGCGCGTGGAGGGTGAGTCCCCCGCGCTGGTAGAGGCGGTCGTCGAACATCAGCTTGCGGCCCGGGTCGGACAGCCTCAGGTCCTGCGGCCGGGAGGCGAGCAGCCGGTGCGCGGCGGCCGCCAGCGCCTGGGCCGTGCGGCCGCCGGAGCGTTCCGACCAGAGCCATTCGGCGTACTTGGCGAAGCCCTCGTTCAGCCAGATGTGCCGCCAGTCGGCGATGGTCACGCTGTTGCCGAACCACTGGTGGGCGAGTTCGTGGGCGATCAGCCGCTCCGAGCCGCGGGCGCCGTCCACGTGGTTGGCGCCGAAGGCGGACAGGCCCTGGGCCTCCACCGGGACGTCCAGCTCCTCGTCGGCGACGACGACCGTGTACTCGCCGAAGGGGTAGGGCCCGAACAGCTCCTCGAACAGGCGCATCATGGCGGGCTGGCGGGCGAAGTCGTGGGCGAACCGCGACAGCAGGTGCGCGGGCACGTGGGCGTTCTGGGGGACGCCGCCGGGGCCCGCGCCCTCCATCGGCACCGTCCGGTACAGGCCGACGGACAGGCCGACCAGGTAGCTGGAGGTGGGCGCGGACTGCTCGTACACCCAGGTGGTGGTGCTGGCCCTGGTGGTCCGCGTCAGGAGCCGGCCGCCGGCCGCCACGGTGTAGGCGGAGGGCGTGTTGAGCGAGATGTGGTAGGAGGCCTTGTCGGCGGGCCGGTCGTTGCACGGGTACCAGGAGGGGGCGCCGACGGGCTGGCTGGCGACCAGCGCGCCGTCGGTCAGCTCCTCCCAGCCGAGGCCTCCCCAGGGGCTGGGCACCGGCCTGGGGTTGCCCGCCCAGTGCACCTCCACGGTGAACGCGGCGCCGGGCGGCAGCGGTTTGGCCGGCCGGATGCGGAGCCGGCCCGCACGGTGGGTGTGGTGCGGGGCCCGGCCGTCGACCAGGACCCGGCCCACCTTGAACCCGGCCAGGTTGAGGAGGAACTCGGGCAGTGCCTCCGGTCCGGCGATCGCGCTGATCCGGGCCCGGCCGGTGAGCCGGTTGGGACCGGGCCGGTACTCCAGGGCGAGCTCGTACCGGTGCGCCCGGTAGCGCGCATCGCCGTTCTCCGGGAAGTACGGGTCCGGTGCCGCTGTCCGCTGACCGCTCACTGCCGTTTCCGCTCCCTGCGCCGTGCTCGTACGGGGTGCCGGCGGGCCGGCCCGCCCGCCGTGCCGGGGAACGCGGATCAGGAGCGCCACGCCTCGATCGGGTTGCCCAGCCAGCGGGTGTCGTCGGGGACGGACTCCCCGGCCATCACGAGGGAGGCGGGGCCCACCGTGCCGCGGGCCCCGACCGTGCTCCCGGGCAGGACGATCCCGCCCGGGCCCAGGGTGGCGCCCTCGCGCAGCACCACAGTATCCGTCCGCAGGATCCGGTCGTGGAAGAGATGCGTCTGCAACACGCAGCCCCGGTTGACGCTGGCCCCGTCGCCGAGCTCGACCAGGTCCGGCTCGGGAAGCCAGTGGCTCTCGCACCACGCCCCCCGCCCGATCCGGGCGCCGAGCCCGCGCAGCCACAGGGTGAGCAGCGGGGTGCCGGGCACCGAACCGGCCAGCCACGGCACGGCGAGGACCTCCGTGAAGGTGTCGGCCAGCTCGCCCCGCCACACGTAGGCGCTCCACAGGGGGTGCTCCCCCACCCGGTGGCGGCCCACCAGCAGCCATTTGGCGGCCACGCCGACCGCGCAGGCGGCCGCGCCGGCCGCGAGCAGGACCACGCCGGACAGCGCCGCGGCACCGGCCGGGCCCGGGCCGCCGGGGCCGGCCAGGGCGCAGAGCGCCGCCGCCGTCAGGACGGCCAGCGCGGCCGAGCAGAAGACGGGTAGGAGCCGGCAGAGCTCGACCAGGCCGCGCGCCCACAGCAGCCGCGCGGGCGGGTCGTAGGTACGGCTGTGGTCGGCGGCCGCCGCCGAACGCGGCAGCCGGACCGGGGGCAGGCCCAGGTAGGAGCCTCCCTTCTTGGCCTTCTTGGGCGTGGCGGACAGCACCCCGACCAGCCCGTCGTCGGGCACCGTGCGGCCGGGCGCTGTCATGCCGGAGTTGCCGAGGAACGCCCGGCGGCCGATCTGCGCCTGCCCGATCCGCACCCAGCCGCCGCCCAGTTCGCACGGGGCGGTCAGGGTGTCGTCGGCGAGGAACGCGCCGTCACCGACGGTGGTGAGGCTGGGCAGCCCGAGGACGGTGGAGACCTCCGCACGGCGGCCGACCCGCATGCCGAGCAGCCGCAGCCAGACGGGGGTGGCCAGCGCGGCGTACAGCGGGAAGAGCGTGTCGCGGGCCAGGTCCATGAGCTGGGTGACGGCCCAGGCCTGCCACCCGGTCCGGCTGTGGGTGGGATGGCTCCCGGTGCGCAGTCCGAGGCTGAGCGCCCGTACGCAGACCAGCACCAGCAGGGCGTACGTGAGCCCGTAGGCGAGCGCCCCCGGCACCACCGCGAGCAGCGCCCCCCGCAGGGCCCGGCCGGGGCCGGCGTCGGCGGGGACGAAGCGGGCCGCCACGCACAGGGCGGGCAGGGCGGCGACCAGGGGCAGGGCGGTCAGGCCCACGCCGGTCGCCCCGTACATCGCCCGCCACAGGAGCGGGCGCGGCGGACGCTGCGGGGGCCAGTCGTGCTTGGCCCGGCCGAGCCGGACGGCGGGGGCACCGGCCCACCGCTGGCCGGTCGGGACGTGGCCGACGACGGCGGAGCCGGGGGCCACCTCGGCCCGCTTGCCGACGCGCGCCCCGGGGAAGAGCAGGCTGCGGGTGCCGACGACCGCGCCCGCGCCGACCCTGACCGGGCCGATGACGAGCCGGTCCCCGTCCAGCCAGTGTCCGCAGAGGTCCACCTCGGCCTCTACGGCGCAGCCGCGGCCGAGCCGGAGCATGCCGGTGACGGGGGGCAGGGAGTGCAGGTCCACGTCGGGGCCGACCCTGGCCCCGAGGGCCCGCGCGTAGCGCTCCAGCCAGGCCCCGGTGAGCGAGGTGGCGCCGGCGCACTCGGCGAGCCGCTCGGCGGTCCACAGCCGCAGGTGCACGCCGCCGCCCCGCGGATGGCGCCCGGGGGTCACCCCGCGCAGCAGCAGGCGCGCGCCGCCCGCCGCGATCGCGAGGCGTCCGGGCGGGCTCAGCAGCAGCACCGCCCCGGCGGCGACGAGCCACCAGGACGCGGTCGGTGCCCACGGGTAGGGCCCGAGCCGGTGCAGGACGTTGCCCAGGGCGAACAGCACCACCGTCCAGCGCAGGCCGGCCAGGGTGAACAGCGGGAGGAGCAGCAGTGTCTGGAGGACGCGGGAGCGGAGCGTGACCGGCGTGACGGTCCGGGGCGCCTCGTCCTCCCGTACGGACTTCTCCAGCCGCCGGGCCAGTTTGCGCAGGACGGGCTGCTGGTAGACGTCGAGGACGGCCGCGCCGGGGTAGCGGGTGCGCAGCAGGGTGACGAGGCGGGCGGCGGCGAGGCTGCCGCCGCCGATGGCGAAGAAGTCGTCGTCGGCGCCGGTGACGGGCACGCCCAGGGCCTCGCTCCACTGCTCGGCGAGCCAGGCCTCGGTGCCGTGCAGTTCCCCGGCGGGCGGGGCGGTCCCGGCTCCGGGCAGGGGCCAGGGCAGGGCGTCGCGGTCCACCTTGCCGGAGGTGCGGGTCGGGAGGGCGTCGACGGGGGCGAGCAGCGGGACGAGCGCGGCGGGCAGCTCGGCGCGCAGCCGGGCGAGCGCGGCGGCGTGGTCCCAGCCGTCCTGGGTGACGAGGTAGCCGACGAGGAGCTGGTTGCCGCCGCGTGCGGTGCGTACGGCGGCGGCCGCGCCGGCGACGCCGGGCAGGGCCTGGAGGGCGGCGTCCACCTCGCCGAGTTCGATGCGGCGGCCGCCGAGCTTGACCTGTTCGTCGCCGCGGCCGAGGAAGACCAGGCCTTCCGGTTCGGCGCGGACGAGGTCGCCGCTGCGGTAGGCGCGCGGCCAGCCGAGGGACGGGAGCGGGGCGTACTTCTCGGCGTCCTTCCCGGGGTCGAGGTAGCGGGCGAGTCCGACGCCGCCGATCACCAGTTCGCCGCTGCCGCCCATCGGCACCGGCTCCCCGGCCCCGTCGACCACGGCGAGCTCCCAGCCGGCCAGCGGCAGGCCGATCCTGACCGGTTCCGCGCCGGTCAGGAGCGCGGCGCAGGCGACGACGGTGGCTTCGGTGGGGCCGTAGGTGTTCCAGACCTCGCGGCCCTCGGAGACCAGGCGCCGGCCGAGCTCGGGCGGGCAGGCCTCGCCGCCGAAGACCAGCAGCCGGACCTCGTCGAGGCTCTCGGGCTCCCAGAGCGCGGCCAGGGTCGGGACGGTGGAGACGACGGTGATCTCCTGGTCGACGAGCCAGGGGCCGAGGTCGGCTCCGGCGCGCACCTGGGAGCGGGGGACGGGGACGAGGCAGGCGCCGTGGCGCCAGGCCAGCCACATCTCCTCGCAGGAGGCGTCGAAGGCGACGGACAGCCCCGCCATGACGCGGTCGCCGGGGCCGATCGGCTCGTCGGCGAGGAACAGGGCGGCCTCGGCGTCGACGAAGGCGGCGGCGCTGCGGTGGGTGACGGCGACGCCCTTGGGCCGGCCGGTGGATCCGGAGGTGAAGATGATCCACGCGTCGTGCTCGGGTGCGGGCGGTGCGGAGCGGACCCGGCCGGGGGTGCGGGGGCCGGTGACCTCGATCCCGGGCCCGGCGCCGAGCACGGCCCGGACCCCGGCTTCGGAGAAGACGAGGTCCGCCCGCTCGTCGGGGTCCTCGGCGTCGACGGGCACGTAGGCGGCGCCGGCGGCGAGGACGGCGAGGATGGACACGTACAGGTCGTTGGTGCCGGACGGCACCCGTACGCCGACCCGGTCGCCGGGCCCGATCCCGCAGGCGGCGAGGACCCGCCGCCTGCGCTCGACCTCGGCGGCCAGGGCCCGGTAGGTGAGCCGGGCGGTGCCGTCGTCGAGCGCGGGCTCGTCGGGGTGGGCGCGCACGGTGGCCGCGAGGACGTCGACGAGGGTGCGGGCGGGGGCGGGGGGGCCGGCCGAGAACCGGGCGGACTTGCCGGTGTCCTCGTCGGGGTGCGGGCGGGGGCCGGGCGGATCGCCGCCGGGGCTGCGCGCCCCGTCCGCCGGCCGGTCCCCCTCCCGCTCCCCGTCGTCGTCGAGCAGATCGAGTTCACCGTGCCCCGGTGTGATTGCCATCGGCCCTCGCGTCTCGTTCCCGGTAGCGTCCGGAGCGCCGCCGGGCCCGGGCCTGCTTGGGTCGTGGCGTTCCGGCGCCGAACAACCCACCAGCCTAGTCCGGCGGTGGGGCGAATCGGGTCGAAGCGCCGCGCCTGGCCGGATCGCACCGCCCTTCGGGTGGTGGCCGGACGTGTCGGCGGGCGGCGCCGGTACGCGTTCGCGATGCTGGGCCGGGCGCGGCAGCAGGGCGACGGCCGGCCCTCCCGCACGGCGACAAGGAGAACGGCATGCCGACGGACTCGGTCGGACGGTTCCTGGCGGCTCTGGATCCCCGGCACCGGGAGGCCGTCGCGGACCGGTCGCGCGAGGAGCAGGAGCGGCTCGCGGCGGCCTGGGAGGAGGAGCTCGCGGCGGACGACGAGCTCGACACCCTCGACGAGCTGTCCCCTCCCGCGGCCGAGTCGGAGGCGGCCCGCCGCGTCATGGACCGCGAGTCCTGATCCCCGGTTCCCGCGGGGGCCCCGGGTCAGGGGCGGGCGGGCAGGCGGTGGAGGACGACCTCGCCGAGTGTGCCGCCGGCGGCGGTGAGGGTCAGGAAGGTGTGGTGCGGCTGCCGCCGGCGGTCGGTGGGCGATCCGGGGTTGAGCAGGCGCAGCCCGCCCGGGGCCGTGGAGTCCCAGGGGATGTGGCTGTGGCCGAAGACCAGGACGTCGGTGTCGGGGAACCGCTCGGCGCAGCGCCGCTCGCGGCCGGAGGCCGGGCCGGTCTCGTGGACGACGGCGAAGCGCAGGCCGCCCAGCTCTGCGCGGGCGATCTCGGGGAGGCGGCGGCGCAGGGCGGGGCCGTCGTTGTTGCCGTGGACGGCGATCAGCCGGCGGGAGCGCGATTCCAGCAGGTCGAGGGTGGCCTCGTCGGTCCAGTCGCCGGCGTGGACGACCGCGTCGGCGTGGTCGACGGCGGCCAGGAGTGCCTCCGGGAGCCGTTTCGCCCGTGTGGGGACGTGGGTGTCCGAGGTCAGCAGGATCCTCACGCGTCCACGGTACGCGCGCGGCGGGCGCGCACCCGCCGGCGGGGGAATCCGTCGGCGGGTGCGCGGCCGGGCCGGGCGGCCGTCAGCAGCCGAGGGTGACCTCGTGGACGACCGGCCTGGCGGGCCAGGGGAACGAGGCCACGCCGAAGGACGCGCGGACGGTCGACCCGCAGGGGACGGCCGCGGCCAGGGCGCGCACCTCGACGGTCGAGGAGGTGAAGACGACGGGCCGGTCCTGGGTGACGGGCGATCCGCTGCCGACGACCTCGACGGACAGCGTGGTGAACAGCTGCTTCGGCGCGGGGGCCGGGCTGCCCGGGGAGGGCGGGCCGGCGAGGCCGACGGTGCCGTAGAACTCGACGGTGGTGCCGGTGACCTCGGCGCACACCCTGGTGGCCAGACCCGCCTGGAGTCCGGAGCCGCCGCAGGAGGTGACGGTCTCGGCGGCGGCCGCGGGCGCGGCGGCGACGGCGGGCGCGGTCGCGAGGACGGTCAGGCCCACGGCGCCGGCGGCCAGAAGGGCTAAGCGGTTCATCGGGATTCTCCTCATCGGCGTGCGGATCACCGCCCGGTGGATGCCCCGGACGGGCTCTATGTCATGTGATATTTCACATCGTACAAGAAGCCGAGGTGATCACGAGCTGAACCGCTCCCGCCGGTGGCGTGACGCCTTCCCCCTTCCCCTGCGTCCGTTACGGCGTCCAGCGCGGGTCGCGGCCGCTCAGCCCGACCGTCCGGTCCAGCAGGGGGGCCTCGTCCGGTACGGGCACCACCCGCCCGAAGACGCCCCCGCCGTCACCGGCCTGCTCGGCGGCCGCCAGCAGGAAGCCGTGGGAGGCCCGGAGCGCGGCGGCGTCGGGGGCGTACTCCTGGCCGGTGGCCCGGGCCAGGTCCCAGCCGTGGACGACCAGTTCGTCCGCCGCGACGGCGGCCGCGACGGCACCGGGCAGGTCCACGCCGCCCGCGCGGGTCATCCCCGTCCAGGCGGCCGGGTCCCTCCAGGCCCCGGCCAGGTCGTCGAGCACCTTCGGGAGCCGTTCGCGCCAGTCGGCCGGCAGCCGGGGCGCCGCCGTCCCCGGCGGCGTGTCGGTGGTGGGGCCGAGGTCCTTGCGGGCGGCGTCGCGGAAGGCCACGGCCAGCCCCGCGAGGTGGCCCAGCAGGTCGCCGACCGCGTACGCGGGGCAGGGGGTGGGCCCGGCGAGCCCTGCGTCGGGCACACCGGACACGAGGCGGGCCACGACGGCCGCCTGGGGTCCGAGATCGAACGTGGTCGTGCCGGTCATCTGGCGCTCCCTCCGGAAGAAACGGGTCTGAAGGGTAGACCGGCGCCGGCGCCGGAACTCGTCGGACATGCCCGGGGCCGTCCGGAACGGCCTAGGATGCGGGCCGGGCGGGGTCGTAGCGCAGAGGTCGACGCGCGCGGTCTCCAAAACCGCGAGGACGCCGGTTCGACTCCGGTCGGCTCCGCCCGATCCCCCGCAGCCCGCGGAGCGCCTCATCCCGCCTGATCGGGCAGGGGCGCGGCGAGGCGGGCCAGTTCGGCCTCGGAGAGCGCGAGCCGGGAGGCACGGGCCGAGTCGGTGATCGAGGCCGGGCGGCTGGCTCCCGGGAGGGGGATGACGGCCGGGGAGCGGGAGAGGAGCCAGGCCAGGGCGACCTGCTGGACGGAGACGCCGCGTTCGGCCGCGACGCGGTGGAAGGCGGTGCCCGTGGAGGTCGCGCCGGAGGGGCCGTCCAGGGAGCTGCGGGAGATGCCGCCCAGGGGGCTCCAGGGGAGGAACGCCAGGCCCAGTTCGGCGGCCAGGCGCACCTGCGGCTCGCTGTCGCGGACGGCCGGAGAGTACTGGTTCTGCACGGAGGCGAGGCCGTCGCCGAGGATCTCGTGCGCCTCGCGGATCTGGACGGTGCTGACGTTGGAGATGCCGGCGGCGCGGATCGTGCCGGCGTCGAGGAGATCGCGCAGGGCGCCGACGGACTCCGCCCAGGGGACGGCCGGGTCCGGCTTGTGGAGCTGGTACAGGCCGATCGCCTCGACGCCCAGCCGCACCGCGGAGGCTTCGGCGGCGCGCTTGAGGTGTTCCGGGGTGCCGGTGACGGTCCAGCTTCCGTCGCCGGGGCGGCCCCGGCCGCCCTTGGTGGCGATCAGGACCCCGGAGGTGTCGCCTCCGTAGCGGGCCAGGGCGCGGGCGACGAGCCGTTCGTTGTGGCCCGCCTCGCCGGCGTGCCAGTGGTAGCTGTCGGCGGTGTCGATGAGCGTGACGCCGGCGTCGAGGGCCGCGTGGACGGTGGCGATCGCCCGGCTCTCGTCCGGGCGGTTCTCGATCGACAGCGGCATGGCGCCCAGGCCGATGGCGCCGACGGCGGTGTCTGCGAGGGTGCGGTACGGGTGCGGCATGGCGGTGCGTGTTCCTCAGTGGGTGGGGGCGGTGGCGGCTGCGGCGAGGGTCTCGGCGACGGCGCCGGGCAGCCAGTCGGCTGTACGGGAGAAGGTGAAGCCCAGGTCCTTCGCACGGGCGTTGCTCATGGCGTAGTGGCGGTCGAAGGAGAAGGGCGACGGCGTCTCGGTCGCGGCGGCCACCCGGTAGCGGGGCTCGCGGCCGACCTGCGCGGCCACGGCCGCGGCGACGGCGCGTCCGTCGAGCGGGCCGTCGGAGCAGGCGTTGAGCGGACCGCTGAAGTCCCCTTCGGTGGCCGCCCACAGCAACAGGTCCGCCAGTTCGCGGTAGTCGATGAACACCGTGGGCAGTTCGTCGGCGCGCACGGTGATCGCCTCGCCCCGGGAGACGCGCTCGGCGTAATGGGCCAGGCGGCCGGTGAACTCCTGGGCGCCGCCGCCGAGGACGTGCGCGCTGCGCACGGAGGCGAAGGTGAAGCCGCCGCAGCGGGCGAGGACGGCCTCCGCCTGGCGCTTGCCCTCGGCGTAGTGGGCCTCCAGGTAGGCCGCGTCGTGCCAGGGCAGCTCCGGGTCCACCGGCCAGGCGGCCGGGTCCACGTTCCCCTCCGGCACCGGGGTGTGCGCCGGTACGGCCGGCAGCGCGGCGGTCGCCGGATCGTAGACCTCGATGGTGGAGGTCATGACGTACCGGCGGGTGCGGCCGGCGAAGGCACGGGCGGCGATCGCCGCCTGCACGGGCGTGTAGCAGACCTGGTCGACGACCACGTCGAAGGTGCGGGAGCCGAGGGCGGCGACGAGGGCCGCCTCGTCGCCGCGGTCGACGACGAGGTGTTCCACACCGGCGGGCGGGCGGCTCGACCCGCGGTTGATCACGGTGACCTGGTGGCCGGCCGCCTGCAACCGCTGGACCAGGAGCTTTCCGAAGTACCGGCTTCCGCCGATGACGCAGATCCTTTGCATGCCCCCACTGTGGGGGCCCGCCGTCATCAGCAGAAGTCGTCGGTTGATGGATGGGTATTAAGGAAAACTGGTGACGGTCAGGGCTTCTGCGGGCCCGGGACGGGGTCCTTGCGGGCGTGCAGGACGTAGGCGTCCAGGGGCAGGGGGCTGCGGCCGTGGAGGTGGAGGCCCGCGTCGGCGAGCAGGCGGGCGTAGTGGTCGGCCCGGCGTTCGCGGCCTCCGACGTTGCAGAGCATGTGCAGGTCCCAGGGGGTGGCGAGGGAGGGGGAACCGTCCGCCGGCAGGAGGCGTTCGACGATCAGCAGGTCGGCGTGGTCGGGCATCGCACGCGCGCAGTGGCCGAGGATCTCCCGGCAGCGGTCGTCGTCCCAGTCGTGCAGGACGCGGGCGAGGAGGTAGACGTCGCCTCCGGAAGGCACGTCGGCGAAGTCTCCCGCCCGGTAGTCGCAGCGCGCTCCACAGCCCGCGGCGTCGAGCAGGCGGCGGGCCGCGGCGACGGCGTGCGGGCGTTCGAGGAGGACGCCGCGCAGGCCCGGGTGGGCCGTGAGGACCTGGCGCAGGAGCTCTCCGTTGCCGCCCGCGACGTCGACGACCGTGGCGGGCGAGGGCGCCTGGGCCGCGGCGGCGACCGCCGGGTGGGCGGGGAGCGGCCCGAACATGCGCGAGCCGGCGGCCATGGACCGGTCGAAGAGGTCGGCGAGTTCGGGGTCGCGGGCGAAGTGGTCGAAGTGGTTCTCGCCGTGCAGGTGGTCGAAGCCGGGCCGGCCCGTCCGTACGGCGTGGTCGAGCTCGCCGAAGGACCGGTAGAAGGGGCCGCCGTACATCAGGGCCAGGGGCCGCATCGACGCCGACGCGTCCGCGCGCAGCAGGGCCCCGAGTTCGGTCAGGCGGAACCCCTCCTCCGGCTCCTCCTCGCGGGTCACGGCGCCGAGCGTCGCGAGGTAGCGCAGGAGCGTGGCCAGGCCCCGGGGGTGGGTGGCCGTCAGGCGGGCGAGGTCCTCGGCGCGGCGCGCGCTGCGCGTGTCCATGGCGTCGGGCAGGTGCAGCCGGGCGAAGGAGGCGAGGGCCTGTGTGGCCCACGCGCCGGTGAGCAGGTGGAGGAGCGTTTCGGCAGGCGGCCGCCCGGCGGTGTGCGGGCGGGAGTGCCCGCCGGGGTGGTCCAGTTGGGCGGCGAGGGCGTCGCGGTGGTCGCCGGGCGCGTAGAGCTCCAGCCGCCGGTATCCGCAGGCCGCCTCGGCGGGGGCGGTGAAGTACAGGACGGTGCCGTCCTCGTGCGGGTTGTAGCCGCCGCCGTCGGGGCTCGCCCCGTAGCGGGCGAGGACCGCGCAGAGGCCGCGCAGCACCAGCGGGTCCGGGCGGTCGATCTCGAAGGCGAGGTGCGCCTCGTGCCCGCGGGCCCGTTCGTGGGCGGCGATCGGCTCCAGGCCCGAGTGCGGGGGCACGGTCAGCGCGAAGACCTCGACCGCCCGGCGCTCCCCGGCGGCACCGCGCACCTGCGGGCGCAGGATCCGCACGTCGAGGTCGGCCGGGTCCCGCCGGTGGCGCCGGGCCAGACGCCCGCGGACGACCACACTCGGGTGGGAGGGGGTGTCCACCGCCAGCCCGCAGTCCGCGAGTTGGGCCCGCAGGCTCTCCTCGTCCGGCGGGAAGACGAGCATCCCGGCGTGGGCGAAGCGGCAGTGTCCGGCCAGCGCCCGCAGGTCCGGTCCGCCGATGCCCGGCAGGAGGAGCGGCAGCAGGGCGGCGCTGTCGTGCTCGCGGACGAACGCGGCCGCCGCGCGCAGGCGGGCCGTGTCGTCCAGCAGCATCGTTTCGTCGGGGAATGTCATCGTCATCGGGGGAACGTCCTCAGGAGCCGGGAGTGATCAACGCAGGGCAGGGCAGGGCGGGGCAACGCAAGGCAGGGCAGGGCAGGGCAGGGCGAGGCGAGGCAGCGCAACGGGGGCGCGGAGCGGGAAGGGGGCGGGCGGCGGCGCGCGGCGGCCGGTCAGACGCAGACGTAGTTCTCGGCGAACCAGTCCCGGTGGATGGACGAGGTGCGCAGCGAGGCGATCCGGGAGCGGCGCAGGGCGGCCTGGAAGAGCGATCCGCCGCCCCCGTCCCTGTCCCCGTCCCCGTCCCCGTCCGCGCCGGGTGCGGCGTGCAGCAGCCGCGTCATCCACCCCGTGAACTCCTGCGCCCTCCAGATGTGGGCCAGGCACCGGTCCGAGTACCCGTCCAGTCCCCCGGTGTCGCCCCGGACGAGGGCCTCGGCCAGCGCTCCGGCCAGGATCTCGGCCTCCAGGACCGCGAGGTTGGCCCCCTTGGCGGCGGCCGGGGCGAGCAGGCTCGCCGCGTCGCCCGCGAGGAGGAGCGAGCCGTACCGCAACGGCTCGACCACGTCGCAGGTCAGGTCGAAGAGGCCGCGCTCCAGGAGCGCGCCCCGGCGCAGCGGCCCGTGGTCCGCGGCGCGCATCCGCACGTCCAGCTCGTCCCAGATCCGCTGCTCCGACCAGGCGTCGGCGGGGGTGCCGCGCTGCCACTGGAGGTAGTAGCGGGTCATCTCCGGGGTGCGGGCCATGTGTCCCGCGAAGCCGCGGTCGTGGAGGGCGTAGCCCACGGCGTCCAGGCTCGGCGGGGCCTGGGCGAGGAGGCCGAGCCAGGTCACGCCGTGGTCGTGGTGGCGGCGGACGGCGCCCGGGGGCAGCGAGCGGCGGGCCGCCCCGTGCCGCCCGTCGCACCCCGCGACGTAGCGGGCGCGCCACCGGGCGGGCCGGCCGTCGGGCTCGCGCGTCGTGACGGACGGCCGGGGGCCGTCCGCCTCGTGCACGGCGAGCGCCTCGGTGTCGAAGTGGATGCGGCCGCCGCGGTGGAGGTAGTGCCGCAGGAGGTCCGCCACCAGGTTCTGCTGCGGGTAGACGTGGTGCGGTCCGGCCTCTCCGAGGGCGCCGTAGTCGATACGGAACCGGCCCTCCTGCGTGCGGAACTCGCAGGTGCCGTGCCGGAGGCCGTAGCGGAGCAGGCCGTCGGCGAGGCCGTGGCGTTCCAGGATGCGTGCGGTGTTCGGGGCGAGGAACCCGGCGCGGGCCCGGGTCAGGACGTGGGAACGGGAGGCGCGTTCCAGGACGACGCAGTCGATTCCGGCGCTGAGCAGGAGGTTTCCGAGGACGAGCCCGGCCGGACCGGCACCGAGGACGACCACGTCGACTGCTGCGCGTAAGGCGCGAGGTGGCTGGCTTTCCGTCATAGCGGGTGAAGCATAAGCACGCGAAGATCAGCGAACCTACGCGAGCAACCCCTTAGCGGGATTAAAGCGACAATCACCCTGGACGTGTTCGACCGGTGCCCCCGGGCCCGCGACGGCCCGACCCGGGCCGGCCGGTAGCGCACGCCGGGCGCGCGGGGCGGGACACGCGCTCCGGCGCACCCCTGCCGCGACGCCGGGCCGCACCACCACCACGACCGGAACGGGGGCGGGCGGGGGAACTCCCCCACGGGGCGGGACGACACGGGTACGGCAGGCGGTTTCTCGTGTAACCTCAGCGCCCGTAGCGTGTTACACGTGTAACAGCATGGCGGACGCGGCTGTGCGGACCCCGTACGCCCGCAGAAAGAAGCGGAAATGACCCAGGCACCTCCCGGAGCCCCCACCGGACAGCCGGCCTTCGACCTCGACCCCGGAGCCTGGCCGCCGCCGCCCTTCCGAGCCCCGGCCGCACCCGTGACCGGCCGCGACGGGACCCGCCGCTTCGACGGCCTCACCTACGCGAGCACCCTCGGGTACCGGCCGTGCCTGCTCGACGTCCAGGTGCCCGCGGCCGACGGCCCGGTCCCCGCCGTCGTGTGGATCCACGGCGGCGGCTGGATCGAGGGCGACCGGCGCTACCCGCCGCCGACCGTGCCCGCCGAGCTGCTGCACGGCACGGTCCTGGGGGCCGGGCTCGCCCTGGTGGGCATCGACTACCGGCACAGCCTGGAGGCACCCTTCCCGGCCCAGCTCCACGACGTGAAGGCCGCCGTCCGGTACGTCCGCCGCCACGCCGCCGAGCTCGGCATCGACCCGGACCGGATCGGCGTCATGGGAGAGTCGGCAGGCGGCCACCTGGCCGCCCTCGCCGGGCTCGTCCGCCCGGACGCGGGCGGCGCCGGCGCCGCACTGGAGGGCGGTGTGGGCGTCCGGGGCGAGGACAGCGGGGTACGGGCCGTCGTCAGCTGGTACCCGGCCACGGACCTCGCCGCGCTACTGGCGCACCCGCTCCCGATGCCGCCCGCGCCGGACGGCGTACCGATCCCCGATCCGTTCGCCTCCCTGCTGGGCGGCACCCCGGACCAGTGGCCGGACCTCGCCCGCGCCGCCAGCCCGATCACCTACGCGGACGCCGGCACCCCGCCGCCGTTCCTCCTGATCCACGGGACCGCCGACCGGCTGCTGCCGTACAGCCAGAGCGAAACCTTCGCGGCGGCCCTCCGCGACGCCGGCGGAGAGGTCACCCTGGTGCCGGTGGAGGACGCCGACCACATCTTCCTCGGCGTCCCCGACGTCACGCCGATCGTCGCCGACAGCGTCGCCTTCCTCGCCCGCCACCTGGGCGGCTGAGCGGAGCCGGCGCGCCCCCCGCACGGGGCACCGCCGGCACGCACCCCGGTCAGGGCACCGTGCCGGCGGCGCCCCGCGAGCCGGCCGACCGCGGGGCGCGCCTCCGCGGCCGGCCGGCTCCGCTCCGTTCCCCGTTCCCCGGACGCGCCGGATCGGATCAGGAGGTCCGGCGGTGCACGAGGACCGGATCCACGCCCGGCACCCGCGGCGGCGTGCCGTGCTCCACCAGTTCGTGGAGGGCGTCGGCGACCTGCGCGGGCGTGGGCAGGTCCAGCCGTACGGACGTCAGCGGGGGCTGTTGCAGGGCCGACAGCACCAGGTCGTCGCATCCGACCACGGCGACCTCGTCGGGGACGCAGACACCCGCGTCGCGCAGGGCGTGCAGGAGCAGTGCGGCGTACTCGTCGTTGTAGGCGAAGAGGCCGTCGAGGCCCGTCTCGCGGCAGCGCGCGGCGACTTCGGCGGCGGATTCCCGGGTGAAGGACAGCTCCACCGCGGTGACGGTGGCGGTACTGCGGGCCGCGACCCCCTCGGCGCCGGCCAGCCTCGGGCGGGCGAACGTCGCCAGGCCGCGTTCCGCCGGCATGACCACGCCCAAGGTCCGCCGCCCCTGGGCGATCAGGTGCCGGGCGGCGATCGCACCGATGCGCCCCTGGTCGAGGTCGATGGTGTGGGCGCCGGCCACCTCGTGGGAGGCGAACGCCAGCACTGCGCGCACCCCGGCCCGGCCGAGCACGTCCACGGCCTGGCCGGACAGCCCGTCGCCGTCCAGGGCCACCACCGCCGCCGGCCGGAGTTCGGCCCAGGCCCGGGCGGCGCTCACGGGGTCGGGGAAGCGTCCGGCGTGCAGGACGAGGACGTAGCCGTGGCGCTCCAGCTCGCTCTCCAGGTCGTCGACCCAGGCGGCGACCAGCCGGCCGGCGGCCGAGACCGACGCCGGCATCAGCACGAGGTTGCTGCGGCCCGCCCGCAGCGAGCGGGCGGCGGCGTGCGGTACGTAGCCGAGCTGCTGGGCGGCCGCCAGGACGCGGGCGCGCGTCGTGTCGCTGACCCGGTGGGCCTGGGTGTTGTTGAGGACGAAGGACACGGTCGCCCGTGACACCCCGGCCAGGCGCGCCACGTCCGCGCTGGTGACGACGGCCGGTGCGGCCGGCTCCTTGCCCATGCTGTTCCCGGCTCCGCTCTCGCCCCGCTCACCGGCCGACTGGACACCGACCTGCAGTTCCTTCCAGGTTACACGCGTTACACGGCAGGGTGCCGGTGCGGACGGGACGAAGGCCGGGGGCAGGGGGCGGGGGGCCGGCGGGGAGGCGGTCGGGCCCGCGCCGAGCCGTCAGGAGTTCGGGACCGGCGGCATTCCCGGTGCCGGCCCCTCGTCCGCCCCGCCCCGACCGCGGTCCGTCGAGGCTCCGGGCACCCGACGGACCCGCAGGTCAGGCGCAGGTGTCCGTGTAGGCCCCGTCCCCCGGGGGGCGGCCGATGTCGGCCCGGATCCGGACGACCACCTCGTCCTCGCCCCCGGTCCGGCTCGGCAGGCCGGGGCCGCTGGAGGAGAACAGGGCGGAGATCTGTTCGGCCGCCTGTACGGCCGCCGACTCCAGGCCCCGGATCTCGATGGTGATCACATTCGCGCTCATGCCGAAGGAGAACGGGCGGACCCCCCTGACGGTTCCGGTCGCGGCCGCCGGTCACCCGAAGGGACGCGCGTCCGGCCGCCGGACCTTCACCCGGTCGGGCCAGGCGGCGGGCGTCCGCTCCTGCGAATGGCCCAGGATCCGGACACCGGGCAGGCCATGAGGCGGGTCTGCTGTCTAGCGTCGCTGTCAAGGAGACCGGTTCCCGACGCTTGGGGAGACGACCATGTCCCGTAGAAGGCGGTGGACGGCCGGCGCCTGCGTCAGTGCGGTCGCTGTCGGCCTGCTCGCCACCGGGGGCGGCCGCGCCCCGCAGCCGCGCGAGGCCTTCGGGGGCGGCTCGGGTTCCGGGGTCGCCGTGGGCGCCTATCTCCACTACGGCTCGCCCGGCATCGACCGGATGCAGGGGCTTTCGCGGTGGCTCGGCGGGACCGAGCTGCGCGCCGGGCACACCTATCTGCCCGGGGACACCTGGGCGAACATCGAGGGGGCGCCCGATTCCCTGCGCACCTGGGCGCGGTGGCGCAAGGAGAGGCGCGACCGGCTGTTCGTCCTGAACGTGCCGATGTTCGAGGGCAACGAGGCCGACGTCCCCGACGACCGGGTCGCCGAGCTGATCCGCGCCGGCGCGCAGGGCGAGTACGACCACCACTTCCGGCGGCTGGGCGAGCGGCTGGTCGGCCTCGGGGTGCCGGACACCGTGATCGTGCTGGGGTGGGAGATGAACGGCTACAACTACACCCACCGGTGCAAGCCCGACCCCGAGAACTGGAAGCGGTACTGGCGGCGCATCGTGGACGCCATGCGCTCCGTGGAGGGACAGAAGTTCCGCTTCGACTTCGCCCCCAACCGCGGCAGGGACTCCATCGCCTGGACCCGGTGCTATCCGGGGGACGACGTGGTCGACATCGTCGGCATGGACTCCTACGACCAGCCTCCGGGCGATTCCTTCGACGAGATGGTCGACCAGCCCTACGGGCTCCAGCAGCACGTCGACTTCGCGAAGGCGCACCACAAGCGGATCTCGTACCCCGAGTGGGGACTCTTCCGCAATGGCGACAACCCCGAGTACATGCGCCGGATGCTGGCGTGGATCGACGAGCACAGGCCGCTGTACCACAGCATCACCGACTACTGCCCGCACGGTGTGTGGCAGTGCGGTGAGAACCCGCGTTCCGCGCGGGTGTTCCGGGAGTTCCTGTCCGACCACCGGAGGGGACACCCGGCGCCTCCTGCGTCCCGTGGGACCGTGTGGGGCGGCGAGGGGTTCACGCCGGGCCGTCCGGGTCGGTGAAGGGGCGGCGGCGCCGGCGGCCGTGAGGCGGGGTGATCCGGCGCGCTGCGGGGGTCTGCGCCGTCCTCGGCGCGGGGCGCGGCGCGCGTCCAGGACGCGTATGACGGGGCCTCACACCGCCCCGGACCCCGCACGGACGCAGGGGATGCGCCCGGCCGCGGCCGGGCCCTGCCTGCCGTAGGCGCTTCCTCCGGCCGGGGCCGCGCGCGTCCGGACGACGCCGTCCGGCCGGCGCGGACGGCCGCTCCTCCATGCCCGCCCGGATCACCGGCCGGAGTCCGACCGAACAGCGGAATGGTCGGACAAATTCAAGGCATATCATCTCGGACGCCTTTGCCCAACCGAGATATTTCCTGTCGTGTCCGGCACCTCAGCCATGGCCATCTCGTGCAAAATGGGCGGTCGTCGGGAGCCGTAACGCAGTCACCGAGAACAGTCACCATCACGGTTTGTTCCTGTATCTGAATGCGGAGGTATCACGATTGCCGAAAACCAAAAAACGCGGGGAGAGTCATCGCTCTCCGGCCCTGTTGCTCGTATTCTCCGTAACCGCCGCAGCTCTATTCACTCCCACCGCCCCCGCCCAGGCCGCTTCGCTCTACGGGATAAAGGCCGTCGCCGTCGCCGCCTCCAAGAAGGGCGCCCCCTACGTCTACGGCGCCACCGGGCCCGGTGAGTTCGACTGCTCGGGCCTCACTCTCTACGCCTTCCGCGCGGCCGGCCGGGTCCTGCCCCGCACCGCGGAGGCCCAGTACGAGAGCACGGACCACATCTCGCGCACCGAGCGCGCACCAGGAGATCTGGTCTTCTTCCCCACCGGGGGAACCATGGGCCACGTCGGCATCTACGCGGGCCAGAACAAGATCTGGCACGCTCCCCGGCCCGGCACCCGCGTCAGGCTCGAACGCATCTGGACGGGCACCGTCCGCTACAGTCGGGCCAATTAACGCCGCCAGGGCGGGACGCCCGGCGATCTCCCGCGCGAAAGCCGCGCCGAAAAGGAATCGGCGCCGCGGGCGCGGACGACGGTGACAGGCGAACGGACCCGTCGGCCTGCGGAAAATCCTGCCCCGGGGGCGCCCGGCGGTCGGGTGGGTGGCGCTCAGTCCGCGTCGGATCCGCTCCGCCATGCGCGATGGAGCTGCTCCGCGGTGTCGGCGGCTTGGCGAAGACCCGCCTGATAGGCCGGCTCCCAGGCCGTCCGGTCGCCCAGGTCCGGGCCGAATGCGCGGAGGGCTGCCGGATCGGGCTCGATGGTCACCACTGTGTGCGCGGCGGCGACTTCCAGCTCCTGCTGGAGCAACTGGGGGGGAAACAGGTGCGCCTGCGGGTCGATCACGACGAGCGTACGGGCTCCGGCCGCGAGTCCGGCATTGGTCGCGGACCGCAGCGAGCCGTCCATGTACCGGCGGCCGTTGAGGGTGATCGGCGGGTAGACGCCCGGGAAGGCCGTGCTCGCCGCCACGGCGGACGGCAGCGGTGCGCCACTCGCCCGGTGGAAGACCTCCCGCTCACCGGTCTCGACGTTCGTCACGGGGATGAGCAGCGGCCGGTCCGGCCACCGGTCCGCGCCCGCCAGGGCGCGCATCCGGGCGACATGGGCCTCCTCGGGGCCGGTCTCGGCGGCGAGCGCGATCCGGCCCACCCGGCGCCGCGCACCGGCCGGGTCCGAGGCGGCGTTGCCGAGCACGGCGAAGGCCTCGCCCAGCCGGCGCCCGTCCACCCGGGGAGGCGTGCCGGAGGAGTCGGCGGGGCGCACCGGGGTGGCGAGCCGTCCGGGGTCCTGGCCGGTGGCGAGCAGTGAGCCGATGATCGCACCGGTCGACGTGCCGACGATCAGATCGGCCTCGCCGAGGTCCACCCCGCCGCGGCGCAGTCCGCAGGCCAGCCCGGCCGTCCAGGCCGCACCGACGGGGCCTCCGGCGCCCAGTGCGAGCGCCCGGTTCAGTGTGTGCACGATGGTCCCCTCCCGTTATTGAAACAGTCGTACCATATATTGGGGCGGGTTCGGATCCGCAGTACCGAGAGGATGGCCAACCGTGGGACGACCCCCAGATCCCGCCCGGCGGGAGCACACGCTGGCGCGGGCGACGGACTACGTACTGGCGCACGGCCTGGCCGGGTTGAGCCTGCGGCCGTTGGCGGCGGCTCTCGACACCAGCCCGCGGATGCTGCTCTACGACTTCGGCAGCAAACAGGAGCTGGTCTCCGCCGTCCTCGCGGAGGCCCGCCGTCGCGGCGCGGCACGGCTGGCCGAGAACCTCCCGCCGGAGGCGGCCTCCGCGGAGGAACGCCTGCGCGGCATCTGGGCCTGGATCAGCGCACCGGAGCGCACCCCGTACGTCCGCCTGATCTTCGAAGTGCACGCCGACGGCCTGGCCCACCCCGAGAACTACCCGGACCGGGCCGAGGCGGTCACGAACTGGTTCAACAGCCTCGGCGCCGCGTTCCGCGACCTCGCCGCCGACCCTGACGACACCGTCACCCCCACGCTGGTCATGGCCGTCGTCAGGGGCCTCCTGTTCGACCTCACGACCACCGGCGACCGCGACCGCACCGACCGCGCCCTGGACCGCTTCTGCGCACTCCTGCGGTATTGAACGAAGACCGGCTCGCGGGCCGGATTCAGGCGGGCCGAACCCCACTGTCACACACGGCGGTTGGGACTCGACCGCCCCCGGATCCACCCCGCGCGAACTGCTGGGGCATAGGGCCTGTTGCGAAAGTGGATCAAGAGGTGGGGTCGTCCTTGGGGAATGTCTGGTCTGGCCAGCCTCGTGACAGTGCGAGGCGGCCGGATCGGCGGGCCTCGCGTTGTTCAGCGACCCATTGCGCGATCTGGTTTGCGGAGTCCGTGATGGGCCTGTCCGTGGTGTCGATCAGGTGGGTGGACCATCGGCGGTCGTCGGCCGTCCACTCGGTCCAGCGTTGCCAGGCCATCTCCGGCCAGCTGTCGTTGATGACGACGTCGGGCCTATATCGGGGGTCCTGCGCATGCTTGCGGTGCCAGTCGGCCCATCCGAGAAATGCATCGACCGCCGACGGGTCCCACCGGCCGGGGTCGCGGTAGCTGAGTCTGCGGCGCCGGATCTCGTCGGACACATCGACCAGGCATACCGCGATGCCGTCCAGCAGTGGTGCCGAAGGCACCGCCAGGACTTCCCCGAGCGGGGACTGGCCGGTCAGCAAGAGGTCAAGGCCGTGGTCCTGGTACTCCAGCGCGCGACGCACCCACATTTCGGTCGTGCGGTTGCGCCATTGGCGGTCGGCGCCTTCCGGCACGCCGAGTTCGTCGAAGTCGTGCACGACGGCCTTCTCAAGGCGTTCGCCCACGGCGTTGGCGAGCGTGGTCTTGCCCGAGCAGCTGGAGCCGGTCAGTTTGAGCAGCATCGTGCCAGGGTGGCAGGTGAGGCAGATCATCCCCAACTGGCTTCTTTTGGTATTTTCTGCCGCGGGCGGGACTGGTCAGAGCCATTCGTTGATGGCTGCGACCAGCACGGTCGCTTCGAAGCGGACGGCGAGCTTGTCGTACCTCACAGCAACAGCACGGTGCCGCTTGAGTCGGTTGATCCCGCACTCGACCGCGTGCCGCTGCTTGTGGTCGTCCTTGTCGAACTTCGGCGGCCGCCCACCGTGTGATCCGCGCTTGAGTCGGTTGCGGACCCGGTCCGCCGGGACAGGGATGGTGGCCTTGATCCCGCGTCTGCGCAGGTAAGAGCGGTTACTGCGAGAGTCGTATGCCTTGTCGGCCCGCACCCGGTCCGGCCGCTTGCGCGGCCTGCCCAGGCCCAGCCTGGGCACCCGGATCGCCTCCAGCACCGGCTCGAACTGCGGCGAGTCACCCTGCTGCCCGGCCGTGATCACCACCGACAGCGGCTTCTGCCCCTGCTCGACCGCAAGGTGAACCTTGGTGGTCAGTCCGCCGCGGGAACGTCCGAGACCGTGGTCGGCCGGCTCGACTAACACTCCGCCAGGCGGTTCCTTCTGCAGGTCCCCCTTGTCGCCGCTCCGGCCGCGTGCTGGTGAGCCCGGCGGACGGTGGAGTCGACGTTCACGTCCCAAGTGATCAGGCCTTTCGCGTCGGCCTCGGCCTGGAGCTGCGTGAGGATACGCACCCACACTCCGTCCCGCTGCCAGCGCCGGAACAGGTCATAGACCCGGTCCCACGGCCCGTAGCGTTCCGGCACGTCCCGCCATGGAGCACCAGTCCGGGGCCGCCACCGTATGCCGTCTATCAGCTGTCGCCGCGTCCACACCTGCGGACGACCCGGCTTGATACCCGCCGGCAGCAACGGCACAAGCCGGGCCCACTGGCCAGTCGTCAGATCACCACGTCCCACAAGACGTGATCATGAAAACGAACAAGATCCACTATCGCAACAGGCCCTAGCGGTGCGTGCGCTGGGCCTCGACGATCCGGCGTACCGGGGCGTCGAGGCCGGCGCGGGCCTGGATCCGCTCGGCGAAGCCGGGGAACTGGCCGGCGACGGCGCTGAGCAGCCGCAGTTCCAGCGGTGCCACGTTGACCTCGCACCGGTCGTGCCGGACCGCCCGTACCACGCCGTCGGCGACCTGCCGGGGCGTGACGGTCCTGATGCCGCCCGGCGGGGTGGCGCCCGTGGCGGCGAACATGCCCGCGTCGCGGACGAAGCCGGGCTGGACGAGCGACACCCCCACCCCGGTGCCCCTGAGTTCCTGGCGCAGGGCGAGGGCGAATCCGCGCAGCCCGAACTTGGTCGCGTTGTACAGCGAGGTGGACCCGGTCGCCGCCTTCCCCGAGAGGGACCCGACCAGCACGATGTGGCCGCGGCCCCGGGCGGTCATGGGGGCCGCGAGCAGCCGGGCCAGCAGGACGGGGGCGCGGAGGTTGACGTCCAGGGCGCGGTCGAGCTGCTCCTCGCTGTAGTCGAGGAGGTCGCCGCTGGCGGGCAGGGCGGCGTTCGCGACGAGGACGTCCGTCTCCGCGCAGGCCTCGGCCAGCATGACGACGTCCGACCGGACGGCCAGATCGGCGACCACGGTACGGGCGCCGATGCCGCCGGCGGCCGCCGCGAGGGCCTCCTCGCGACGGCCGCTGAGGGTGAGGCGGGCTCCCTGCGCCGCCAGGCGGGCCGCGAGGGCGGCGCCGATGCCGCCGGTGGCGCCGGTGAGGAGGACGTTCGATCCGGATAGGTCCACGATGACTCCCGTGCGAAGACGCTGCCCCTGCTGTTCGTTCGAACGAACAGTAGGGATCGGCCCGCCTCCTGTCCACACCCCGGGCTCCCAACTCCCTTGCTCCGCACGGGTGTACGGCCATGGCGGGCCATGGGGCAGAATGTCGTCATGCCCGCCGCTTCCGACACCCGCCAGAGCATCGTCGACGCCGTGCTGCGGATCATCGGGCAGGACGGGATCGCCGCCGTCACCAACCGGCGGATCGCCAGGGAGGCCGGGGTCTCCCTGGGCTCGGTCACCTACCACTTCGCGACCCAGCACGAGCTGCTGCGCGAGAGCCTGCTCCGGTTCGTGGCCGAGGAGACCCGGCACTTCACGGAACTCGCCGACTCCTGCGCGGACGAGTGCTTCGACATCGGGCAGGCGGCCGACGTGGTGGCGCGGGTCGCGGGCGGCAACGCCTTCGACAGCCGCCACATCGCACCCTTCGAGCTGTACGTCCAGGCGGGCCGGGACGAACGGCTGCGCGCCGCCGCGGCCGAGTGCTTCACCGCCTACGACCTGCTCGCCACCCGGGTCCTGTCCCGCCTCGGCGTCCCGGACCCCGAACGCCTGGCCGGCGCGGCCGTCGCCCTGGTCTTCGGGCAGCAGTTGCGCCGCCTGGCCACCGGCGCCCCGGCCGAGGACCTCGTCGACGCCCTGCTCGTCCTCACCCGGCTCGCTCCGGCGCCGGCCCCGTAGGCGCCGGCCGCCCGGGCAGTCACCGGGCCCGGGTCAGGGTCGAGGGGGCGCCGGCGGACTGGGCGCCCTCCAGTTCGACGGTCAGGGTGTCGGGGCCCGTCATCGTGACCACGTAGAGGTTGCCCTTGGGGCAGTCGAAGGTGGCCGTACGGTCGGTGGGGCGGCTGGTCGCGGCGGCCAGGTACACGGTGGCGCCCCGGAGTTGGCGCAGCTCCAGGGCCTCCGTGCAGCCCAGGTCGCGACCGCTGGAGACCTCCCGGACGCTGCTGACCTGACGGCCCGTCACTTCACTTACGGAACCCGCCTGGAAGGTGACCGTGACGGCGAAGTCCCGGGTGCGGGCGCGGGTGATGCCGTCGGCGTCCGGGGTGCCGGGCCCGAGGCCGGTCCAGGTGCCGGCCCAGGAGGCGGGCAGGGCGGAGGCCGCCGGGGACGGGCTCGGGGTGGGCCGGTCGGCCGCCTTGCCGTCCCCGTCGCCACCGTCGCCGCCCGCGAGCCGGAGCAGCAGCAGGACCAGCGCGGCGAGGGCGGCCGACCCCGCCGCACCGCCCAGGAGCAGCCGCCGGCGGGCGGGAGCCGGCGACGCGGCGGGGGGCAGGGGCGGCATCGCCGGGCCGGATCCCGCGGGCTCCGGGGGCACGGGGAGCGGCGCCGGGGGCGCGGCGGGCGGCCGGGGCGCGGTGAGCAGGACGCGGAGTTCCGCCTCGCGGCGGCCCGTGTCGGCCACCAGGGCCGGCGGGGCCGCGCCGGCCCATCCGTCCCCCTCGGCGGGCCCCAGCCGGCTCCCGAGTTCCTCGGCGGTGGGCCGCAGGCCGGGATCCTTGGCCAGGCAGTCCCGCAGCAGAGGCAGGAGCGAGGGCGGCACGCCGTCGAGCCGGGGCTCGTCGTGGACGATGCGGTACAGCAGGACGGGGAGGCTCGGCTCCTCGCCATGGGCCAGGAACGGTCCGCCGCCGGTGGCGGCGTGGACGAGGACGGCGGCGAGGGAGAAGACGTCCGCCGGATGCCCGGCCGTGTCACCGGTGGCCTGTTCCGGCGAGAGGTAGCCGGGGGTGCCGATGACCGCGCCCGTCCGCGTCCGGCGCGGGTCGCGGACGGCGCGGGCGATGCCGAAGTCGATGAGGAACGGCCGCTCCGGGCCGAGCAGTACGTTGGCCGGCTTGATGTCCCGGTGCACCACGCCCGCCGCGCGTACGGAGACCAGGGCGGCCGCCAACTCCCGGGCCAGGATGCGCACGGCCGGTTCCGGGAGCGGGCCCTCGCGGCGCACCCAGTCGGCCAGGGAGGGGGCGGGGACGTACTCCGTCGCGAGCCACTGCGGCGACGAGCCCGCCGGGCTGAAGTCCACCACGGAGACCGTCCAGGGCGAGCGCACGCGGTCGTTGGTGCGGATCTCCCGGTCGAAGCGGTCGGCGAAGCCCGGATCCCGGCTCAGCTCCCGGTGCACGGTCTTCAGGGCCAGCGCCCGGCCCGAGGCGGTCCGGGCGAGGAACACCTCGCCCATGCCGCCCTCCCCGAGCCGGGCGAGCAGGCGGTATCCCCCGATGTCGAGCGGATCACCGGGTCGTAGCGGTTCCACCAACCCACCCCCGTCGAACAAGCGTTGCCGCGCAGAACTGTACGGGGCGACGCCGACGGCCGGGGCCGCCGGCCGGGACGGGGGGGTCCCGTCACCGACCCGGCGTGACACGCCGTTGGTCAGGTGAATGCCCGGCAAGAGGCCCCCGCAGGCGGTGTGATCCTGCTTCGACGTCCGTCATCGACTTTGGAGTGACATGCGTATTCGCACTGCGTTCGCCGCGACCGTGCTGGCCGCCGTCGGCATCCTCGGCGCCACCGGTTCCGCCGTCGCCGACGCCAACGCCAACGGTGCCGCCATCGGCTCCCCGGGCGTGCTGTCCGGCAACGTCGTCCAGGTGCCCATCCACATCCCGATCAACCTGTGCGGCAACACGATCAACGTGATCGGCCTGCTCAACCCGGCGGCCGGCAACACCTGCATCAACACCTGATCCACCCGCGGCCCCCGGGCCGCTGTGACGGCCCCGCCCGGTGAGCACCACGTCCGGGCGGGGCCGTCCGCCGCGTCCGCCGGGTCCGTGCCCCTCCGGCGAACGGGCGGTGCACGGAGCGCTGTCGGTGCCGCTGGCTAGGCTGAGCGGATGACCGAGATGGAGATCGTCGCCGATCAGGGCGCATGGCGGGGCGGGTTCGAGGAGCGGGTGCTGGCCGGCTACCGGGCGGCCGGCTGCTCGGAGCCCCTGGCCCGGGCCCTGCTGGAGCGGGCCCTGAAGGGCGTGGACGGCTGGACGCTGGCCACGGACGGCACCGGGTGGGCGGCCGTCGAGCTGACGCACGAGAACGGCGCCTCCACGGGCCGGATCCACGACCTGACGGTGCCCCGGCACCGCGCGTGGGCCGAGCGGTGGTGCGCGGAGCAGGGGGCCGAGCGGGTCCTCGTCCGGCTCACCGGCGGCGGAGCGGGGGCCTTCGCCGACTACCCCGTACGGGCGCAGAACCGGATGCGTGCCGCCGCCGCGGAGCCGCGGCTGCCGGCCGGGCTGACGGTCCGCCGCCTGCGCGAGGAGGAGTACCCGCGGTGGTACGCCCGCGAGGAGGCCTCGTACGTCGCGGACATCGTCCGGGCCGGGGTCCTGACGCCGCAGCAGGCCCAGGAGAAGTCCGACCGGGACTTCGCCGAGCAGCTCCCCCAGGGCTACCTGACGCCGGGGCACGCCTTCTACGCGATGGAGGCCGACGGCGCGGTCGTCGGCACCGGCTGGGTCGGCCACGGCTTCCTGCCGGGCGTCACCTTCGGCTTCTCCCTCGAGGTGTACGAGGAACACCGCGGCAAGGGCTACGGCCGGGCCGCGATGGCCGTGGGCGAGTGGGCCGCCCGGCAGGGCGGCGACGAGGCGCTGATGTTCAACGTGTTCGGCGGCAACGAGGTCGCGATGGGCCTCTACGACAGCACCGGCTTCACCGTGCTGGACGAGTTCCGCTCCATAGGGCTCTGAGCCGCGGCCCCGGGGGCGGGGCCCGGCCGCCCTACCGGGCGGGGCCCTCGCCCTCGAACGCGTCCGGCGTGCGCCGGGCCAGCGCGGAGTGGCGGAAGGAGTAGCCGAAGTAGATGACCAGGCCGATGAGGAACCAGACCACGAAGCGGATCCAGGTCTCCACGCGCAGGTAGGTGATGAGCCAGACCGAGGCCACGACGCCGAGGGCGGGGAGGAAGGGCATCATCGGGGTGCGGAAGGAGCGGGGCAGGTCGGGACGCCGGTAGCGGAGCACGATGACCGAGGTGCACACGACCGCGAAGGCCAGCAGGATCCCGATGTTGGTGAGCTCCGCCGCCTCGCCGATCGGTACGAAGCCAGCGATGACCGCCGACGCCGCACCCACGATCCAGGTCACGCGGACGGGGACGTGCCGCGTCGGGTGCGTCTTGGCGAACCAGTGGGGCAGCAGTCCGTCACGGCTCATGGAGAACCACACGCGGGTCACGCCGAGCATGAAGGTGAACATCACCGTGAGGATGCCGATGATGGCCCCGACGGCGATGACGTCGGCGACGGCGGGCAGCCCGACCGCCTTGAAGGCGCTGGAGAAGCCGCTCTCCGGGTCGATCTCGGTGTAGGGCTGCATGCCCGTCAGGACCAGGCAGGCGAGGACGTACAGCACCATGGCGATGCCGAGGGAGTAGATGATCGCCCGGGGCATGTGCCGTTGCGCGTCCTTGGACTCCTCGGCCGCCGTGCTCATCGCGTCGTATCCGAAGACCGCGAAGAAGACGGTGGCCGCGCCGGTGAAGGCGCCGCCCACCCCGAACGGGAAGAAGGGCGTGTAGTTGTCGGTGTTGATGTGGAAGAAGCCGACGACGATGACCAGCAGCACCACCAGCACCTTGATGCCGACCACGATCGTCTCGAAGCGGGCCGCGCTCTTCATGCCCAGGTTGAGCAGGTAGGCGGTGAACAGGCACAGGACGGCCGCGATGAGGTCGAAGCGGTGTCCCGCGCCGGTGCCCGGGGCTCCGAGCATCCAGACGGGCAGGGAGGTGCCCGTCTCCTCCACGAGGAAGTTGAAGTACCCGGAGATGCCGATGGCGACCACCGCGACGATGGCCGTGTACTCCAGCAGCAGGTCCCACCCGATGAGCCAGCCCGCCAGCTCGCCGAGGACGGCGTACCCGTAGGTGTAGGCGGAACCGGCCTTGGGGATCAGGCCTGCGAACTCCGCGTAGGAGAACGCCGCCGCGGCGCTGGCCACTGCGGCGATGAGGAAGGAGAGGAGCACCGCCGGGCCGGCGACGCCGTTGGCGACCGTGCCGGCGAGGGTGAAGATGCCGGCGCCGATGATGCCGCCGACGCCGATGGCCGTGAGCTGCCAGAGGCCCAGGGTGCGGGTGAGGCGCTCGCTGGGGGCGCCTTCGGGCTCTTCGATGTGCTCGATCGGCTTGCGGCGGAATACGCCCTGACCTGACCACAAGGTGGCCATGCTCCGTTCCTTTCCGCCGGGGATGACGAGCGCACATCATCTCGGAAGCACCGCCGTTGCGGAATTAGGCGCTCCGGTGGTGGACTTCCGCCCCTCCCTCCCCGCCCGGGACGCGGACCGCCCCCGGCCGCGCGGGCGGCCGGGGGCGGTGACGGGCGGGGCTTCGGCGCTCAGGCCTGCAGGACGCCGGTGCCCAGGAGGCCGAAGAGGAGCACGCCGACGACGAGGCGGTAGACGACGAAGGCGTTGAAGGAGTGCTTGGCGACGAACTTGAGCAGCCAGGCGATCGAGGCGTAGGCGACGGCGAAGGACACGGCGGTGCCGACGATCAGGGGAAGGGTGTCCACGCCGGCCCCGAGCGCGTCCTTCAGCTCGTACAGGCCCGCCCCGGTCAGCGCCGGGATGCCGAGGAAGAAGGACAGGCGGGTGGCCGCGACGCGCTCCAGGTCCAGCATGAGGCCGGTGGACATGGTGGCCCCGGAGCGGGAGAAGCCGGGGAAGAGCAGGGCGAGGATCTGCGAGGAGCCGACCAGCATGGCGTCCTTGAGGGAGGTGTCGTCCTCACCCCGCTTGTGCCGGCCCATCTGGTCGGCCGCCCACATCAGCCCGCTGCCGACGACGAGGGATCCGGCGACCACCCACAGGGAGGCCAGCGTCCCCTCGATCAGGGGCTTGGCCGCCAGGCCGACGACGACGATCGGGATCGTGGCGTAGATGACCCACCAGGCGAACTTGTAGTCGTGGTGGTAGCGCTCCTCGCGGTCGGCCAGCCCCCGCCCCCAGGCGGTGACGATCCGGGTGATGTCCTTGAAGAAGTACAGCAGGACCGCCGCGATGGCGCCGACCTGGATCACGGCGGTGAACGCGACGACGGACTTGTCGTCGACGGGGATGCCCATCAGCCCTTCGGTGATCTTGAGGTGGCCGGTGGAGGAGACCGGCAGGAACTCCGTCACCCCCTCCACGACGCCCAGGACTACGGCCTGGCCCACACTGATCGCGCTCACGTTCCTTCACCTTCGCTTGTTCGGACGGGGGCATCGGGCATCCTGGCGGACGCACGGGACGCATGCGACGCACAGAGTAACTTCTATTCGCGAATAGAAGTTACTCTGGACCCGGACGGCGAACGGAAGGAGGACGACGGTGCGCAGGCGCGAGGAGCCGCCGGGCCGGAGCGGCGGCGGACGGCGGGCGAACGGGGCCCTGGAGAACGAGATCGTCTCCCTCCTGCACGGCGCGGGCCGGGCCCTGACCCCCGGCGAGGTGGCCGAACGCCTCACCGCCTCCCCCGCCCACACCACGGTGGCCACCACCCTGGCCCGGCTGCACGCGCGCGGCGTCCTGGAACGCACCCCGCGCGGGCGGAGCTACGCCTACGCGCCGGTCACGGACGAGCCCGGGCTCACCGCCCGCCAGATGTACCGGGTCATGGAGGGCGGCAGCGACCGCACGTCGGTCCTGACGCGCTTCGTCGACGAGCTGTCCGACGACGACGAGGACCTGCTGCGCCGCCTCCTGGGCCCCGAGGGATAGGGCCCGCCCCCGCCATGCACCTGGCCCTCTACCTGCCCCTCCTCCTCCCCGCGCTGGCCGGGCCCAGCGCCGGACCGCTGGCCCGCCGGCTGGAGCCCCGCCTGGCGACCTGGCTGCTGACCGCGGCGGGCCTGCTGCTCGCCGCCTCCAGCACGCTGGTGCTGGGCCTGCTCACGCTGGCCGGGCTGGTGCGCATCCCGCTCGTCGACGCCCTCGAGGGGTATTCGCCCGGGGTGGTCGCCCGGCAGGACCCCGCCGCGTGGCCAGCCGCGCTCGCGGGCGCCGTCCTGCTCGCCCTCGCCGTCCTGGCCGCCGCCCGGCTGACCGCCCGGCGGGCCGGAGCCCTGTGGTCCGCCGCCCTGGAGGCCGCCTGCATGCCCGGGCCCGGTCCGGTCGTCGTCACGGACGACCCGGGCGCCGACGCCTACGCCGTGCCCGGGCTGCCCGGCCGGATCGTCATCTCCCACGGCATGCTCGACGCCCTCGACCCGGCCGGACGCGAGATCCTCCTCAGCCACGAGCGCGCCCACCTGCGCCACCACCACTACGCCTTCGTCTCCCTCACCCAGCTGGCCGCCGCCGCCAACCCCCTCCTGCGGCCCCTGTCCGGCACCGTCGCCTACACCGTCGAGCGCTGGGCCGACGAGCACGCCGCGCGGCACACCGGGAACCGCCGCGCGGTCGCCGAGACCGTCGCCCGGGCCGCCATCGCCGCCAAGCGCAGCCGCGGCGCGCGCCGCATCCCCGCCGCGGCCCTCGGCATCCTGGGCCGCCGGCCCGGGCCGGGCATGGTCCCCCGCCGCGTCGCCGCGCTCCTGGCTCCCCCGCCGCAGAGCCCGCCGCTGCTCCTGGCCGCCGCCGTGGCCCTGCTGGCGGCCACCGGGCTGTGCGCCCTCGAAGCGGCCCACGACCTCCACCGGTTCCTGGAGCTGGCGCACGCCCGCTGAACCCCGCGGGCGTCTACCGTGGCCCCATGAAGATCATCGACCTGGAACCGGACGATCCCCGGCTCGTAGCCGACCTGCTGCCCGTGCTGCGCGAGCTGCGGCCGCACCTCACCCCCGAGCTGTTCGGGGAGGTCTACGCCGAGGGGCACCCGCAGGGCCTGCGGTTCAGCGCGGCGTACGACGCCGACGGCAGGTGCACGGGGGCCGCCGGCTGGCGGATCGTCGCCGGCACCTGCGACATCCGCAAGCTGTACGTGGACGACCTCGTCACGGCCTCCGGCTCCCGCTCCACCGGCGTCGGACGGGCCCTGCTCGCGTACCTGGAGGACCGCGCCCGGGCGGCGGACTGCCGGCTGCTGGACCTCGACTCGGGCACCCAGCGGACGGCGGCGCACCGCTTCTACTTCCGCGAGCGGATGGGCGTCGTCGCCTTCCACTTCGGCAAGGAGCTCGACGCGGGACCCGAGCCCGCCTGAACCGGGGGCCGTGCCACCAAACGGCTGAGGATCGGGACACACCGGGTGACGAGGGACCTGAGGACGCGCCGGAACCCTAGCTTGGGGCGGGTTCCGCCCATCTGTTGAGAGGTGTCTCCCATGCGTTCCCTGCTGACCGCCCTCGCCGCCGGCGCCCTCGTCTTCGGCACCGCCACGGCCGCGAGCGCCGATGTGAACGTGGACTTCCACCCGCAGCCCTCGTACACCATCGTCTTCGGCCACTGGCTCCAGTTCGCGGCCGACGACGTGTTCAACGCGGGCCACGACAACACCGTCGGCTCCAACAACTGACGCACCGCGCCGGTACGGCGCGTACGGCAAGGGCCGCCACCCTCCGGGGTGGCGGCCCTCCGCACGACGCTGCGGCGCGGGTCAGAACGCGAAGACGGCGTTGCCGTTGAGGGTCGCGGACATGTCGCAGGTGTTGGAGAAGGTGTGCTTCCAGGAGACCCGGCTGCCCTGCCAGACACCGTCGGCGGTCACGGTCACCGGGGCGTAGTGCATGGGGCAGGCGCGGTTGGCGTCGGGGGCGGCGAGGAGCCGGTCGAAGCTGCCGCCGGTGGAGTTGAGGGCGGTACAGGCGGCCTTGGGGTCCGGGTGGGTGCCCTGGGCGGCCGGCATGCAGCTGAGGGTGGCGGCGCGCAGCACCGTGGCGCCGGCGGCGTCGTCGCCCTGGGCGATGGAGAAGACCATGGCGGACGGGGCGTACAGGCTGGTGGGCTTTGCCTCCGCCATGCCGGTGGCGCCGGCCAGGCACAGGAGGGCGGCGGCAGGGACAGCAGCGAAGCGGTAGCGCACGACGAAACTCACTTTCGATACGAAGGTTTAGCGCGGCATTTGGTTGCGTTGTCGCGCCTCGATGCGGCTGAGTCTGTCCGATGTGAAGGCGGGGCGCATGTCGATGACCTATTTACGGACAGAGTGTTCGACTATCGGATAACGCAAGGGTGTTCGGGCAGCTCAGCCGGGGTGCGCTCGCTCCGTGTCCGGGCGGAAACGGGGGGTGATCACCGGGACGGCCGTCCGGGCGGGGCCGCTGACCTGCTGCTGCGCACCCCGCGTACACCTGGAGGTCATTCAGCTTGTCCGGATCGGTACGGTTCCTGCCCCGGTGGAGGGGTCCCAGCGCTCCTCCCGGACCTGGACGGTCTGGGAGACGCCCGCCGCGCCGAGGCCGAGCACGAGGATGACCACGACCAGCACCTTGGCCGGCGTGCCGAGGAGCAGGGGCCGGGTGGCCGACGCGGCGGCCGGGGCGGGGGCGGCCTCCAGGCCCACCGGCGGCCCGTCGCCGAAGAGGCGCTTGGGGTAGGCGGAGGTCAGCATCATCGCGTACGCCTGGTAGCGCATCCGGAACCGCACCACCGCGGCAACGGCGCCGAACACGGGCACGGGCATCCGCCCCAGCACCAGTGTGATCAGCCAGAACACCCAGCTGACGGCCCCGAGGCCGTACTGCAGCAGGCTGGTCACGATCATCACCGGAATCATCAGGACGAGGCGGAACAGCACGGCCAGCCGGTTCAGCTCGCCGGGGCGCAGTTCGATCCGCACGGGGTGGCCCTGCCCCTCGAAGGAGAAGGGCGGGTACCGGTCCACCAGCAGCATCGCGCTCGACGCCACCCGGGTCTCGTACGCCAGGTACCCACCGAGGAACTCCGCGATGCCGGCCGGGAGGCGGCCCTGGAAGAGGGCGGCGAACCAGCCGACGATCGTCACGAGGAAGGCGGCGACGCCGAGCAGGGCCGTGACGATGAACTGGGGCAGGAGCAGGAGCCAGCGCAACAGGACCGTCCAGCGCCGCTGGCGCCCGGGCGGCGGCACGTCGAGCTCGGGCAGGTGCTCGGCCGCCGGGGGGCCGGACTGCGGCGGGTGGGTGTTCCAGCCTGTGGTCATGGGGCGCTCCTGCCGTCGGTGGGGCGCGCGGTCCGCGCCCCGCGGACGGGCTCCGGGCGGGCCGGGCGGCCGGGGGCGGGGACCGCGCGCGTACGCCCTGTCAGGGGTACCTCGCGGAACCCCTCATTCCAAGGATCCCGGCTGTACGGCGGCGCCCGTTGCCCTGAAGGGCCCTCCGCCGGACGTCCGCGCGGGGGTCCGGGTACGGCGGAGCGCCGACCCTCCGCCTCTTCGACGGTGGACCGGCGCTCCGGGTCGGGTACGACGGGGCCCGCTCAGGCCGTGGCCGCCTCCGCGGCCGCGGCGGGGGTCCCGTCGGGGGCGTCGCCCTCCTCGTCCGGCCGCGGGACGCGGTGCAGGCCCCGGCGGTCGTAGAGGGCGGTGACGGCGAAGCCGAAGGCCAGCGCGGCGACGAGGGCGATCCCCATCGAGGTCCAGGCCCGGGTCAGGCCCGCGTCGGCCTGGGCGCCGTAGTACAGCAGGGCGCGCATGCCCTCGGTGATCTGGCGCAGCGGCTCGAACTCGGAGAGCCCGCGGAAGAACCCGGGCAGTGCCTGCAGGGGCACGGTCGCACCGGAGGAGGGGACGGCCATCGCGACGAAGACGATGGTGGCCAGCAGCATGCCGGGCGTGCCGAACGCGGCGAACAGGGCCAGTCCGCCGATGCCCACGACGGCGATGGTGGCGACCGAGTAGAGCCACAGCAGGCCCAGGTGGGAGGCGTCCATGTCGAGGATCGAGACGGTCGCGACCTCGACGAGGGTGCCCATGACCAGCGACATGCCCAGCATCAGCACCACGCCGGCGGCGAGGGTGCGCACCCGGCTGGTGTGCTGGACGGGAACGCGCTTGCGGACCGGGCCGTAGTCGGTGTGCAGGTAGCCGAGGGCGGTGTCGACCTGGGAGTTGACCAGGTTGGCGCCGAGCATGCCGCAGACGACCAGGACGAGCGCGTAGTAGAAGGCGCTCAGGCCCATGGCGCTGCGGGCGCCCACGGGGTGGCCGTCGGCGACGGTCACGGTCACCGGGTCGGCGAGCTTGAGCTGGGCGGCGGTCGGCAGCGGGGCCTTCTGGGCCGCGGCCTGCTTCAGGAGCTCCTGGCCGATGTGGGCGGAGGCGGCGTGGGCGGCCTTCTGGGCGGCCTGGGAGGACATGGAGGAGCCGATGCTGCCGGCGGACTGGTTGGTCAGCACGGTCAGGGTCGGCGGGGCGGGCTGCTTGCCCTGGGGCGCGGGCTGCGGGGCGCCGAGGGCGGTCACCGTGGCGCTGAAGTCCTGCGGGATGACGAGGGCGCCGAAGACCTTGCCCCGGCCGAGGCGCTTGTCCGCCTCCTCGCGGCTGACCGGCTGCCAGTCGATGCTCTTGTCGGTCTCGGCGGCCTTGCGTATGCCCGAGACGACCTGCTCGCCGAGGTTGACGTGGCGTCCGCCCGCGTCGGCGCCGGCGTCGGCGTTGACCAGGGCCACGGGCAGGTCGCGCAGGTTGCCTCGTGGGTTGACGTTGCCGCCGACGTACAGCAGGGCGAACAACATCGAGACCACTGCGGCGATGAGCCCCGTTCCGATCCACAGCTGGGGTCGGCGGAGCACGGAGCGGGACGTGGGGTGGGGCATCGATTCTCCGGATTCTCCGGTGCGGCTGCGATGGGCTGCTTGGGCTGCGTTCCTGTGCTGGATACTTCTGGTATCCAGCTACTGGATAGTGGCAGTATCTTGTTGTGGTGTCCAATCGCCGATGCCGGACGCCGGACCGGATGACCAGCGGGGAGGCCGCGTGAAGATCTCGGAGCTCAGCCGGCGGACCGGCGTGCCGGTCGCCAGCATCAAGTACTTCCGGCGGCAGGGCCTGCTGCCCGCGGGCCGGGCGACCGCCGCGACCCTGGCCGAGTACGGGGAGGAGCACGCGGAGCGGCTGCGCCTGATCAAGGCGCTGACCACGCTCGGCGGCCTCTCCATCGCCGCCACCCGCGAGGTGCTCGGCGCGGTCGACCAGGCCCACACCACCGAGGGCGCCCTCGGGGCGATCAGCTACGCCCTCCCGGTGCCGGTCGCCTCCCAGGGCGGCGCGGGGGCGGAGGAGGACACCGCGGCCGAGGAGGCCGCCGGGGCGGAGGTGGCGGAACTCCTGGCGGCCCTCGACTGGCGGGCGCCGGGCACCTCGCCGCACGTGCGGGGGCTCACGACGGCCCTCAAGGAGCTGCGGCGCCTGGACGCGCAGTACGCCCCGGGCGAGCTCGCCTCGTACGCGAGGCTGGCCGAGTCGGTGGCCCGGCTGGACCTGGAGCGCGCCGAGTGCCTGGACGACCCGGTGGCCCTGGCGGAGCGGGCCGTGATCGTCTTCGCGATCTGCGCCCCCGTCTTCGAGCTGCTGCGCCGCCTCGCCCAGGAGGACCAGGTCCGCCGCCGGATGACGGACGAGGACGCCGCCGGGGCGGCCCCGGGCTGCGGTCCGCACTGAAACGCCCCCCCGGACCCCGGGCGCACGGCCCGTCGGCGGAGCCCGCGGGGAGATCGCCTGGTGGGGGTGGGTGGAGCCGGACGTGGTGGAGGCCTTCGCCCGCTACCGGGCCCTGGGCGGCCGAGCGGTGACGGGAGGGCGGCGGTGCGCGGGCGCGGGTCAGAACGGCGGCGGGGGGCCCGTCGTGAGGGCGGCGAGCCAGGCGCCGTAGGCGGCCCGGCGGGGGCAGGCGGCGACGGAGCGGGGGGTGGCCGCGCAGCCGTCCGGCCGGCAGTCCTCCGGGCCGCGCTCCCGCCGCAGGACGGCCCCGCCGTCCGTGAGGGCGGCGGACACCTGGGCCAGGCGGCAGTCCGGCAGGGCGTCGCGGTTGGCCGGGTTGCGGTAGGAGTGCCCGCCGTCGTCGGTGCGGACGCCGCCGGCGCCGGTGCTCCACCGGGACGGGCCGGCCATGCCCTGCCGGCGCAGGACGGCGGCGGCGAGCCGCCCGGGTTCGGCGGCGCCGAGGCGGTCCCGCAGGCAGGCCGCGAGCCGCCGGCCCGCGCCGGACGGCGGGTCCGCGTCGCCGAGTGCGGGCAGCAGCAGGAGCAGCCGGGTGCCGGGGTCGGTCGTGGTGCCGCCGGGCAGGCCGTTGTCGGCCGCGCCGGCCAGCTCGTCCCAGGACAGGCCCGGTCCCCTCCAGTGCCCGTCGTCCCGGGCGAGGAGTTCGGCGTGCTCCCAGTGGGCGTGGTGGACCGCGTAGTCGACCCCGCCGTCCTCGGTGTCGTTGCGGTAGACGACGTGCAGGCGCAGCCCGCCCGCGAGCGGCACCGTGAACACCGGTTGGTCTCCCCCGGCCCACAGGCGGCGCGAGAACGTCCGGGAGGCTGCCGGGTCGTGCCGCCCCAGCCAGGAGGCCGGTGTCCCGCCCCGCAGGCAGGCGCTCAGGTGCTGCCGCCAGAACAGGGGTTCCTCCAGGAGCTCCGGGCGGTGGGCGAAGGGACCGGCGTCCCGGGGGGAGAGGCGGGCCGGATGCAGGTCGGGAAGCGCGGACACACCGCCATCATGCAGGTCGCCGGCCGGCCAGATGACACAGGGCCACGGCGGCGTGGAGGGCCGTGCCCGCGGCCATCGCGTCCTCGTCGAAGACGACGCGGTCGCAGTGGCAGTCGGGGGCGCCCTCGGCCGGTACGCCGGGCGGGCGGGCGCCCAGCACCGCCATGGTGCCGGGGACCCGTTGCAGGACGTGGGCGAAGTCCTCCGCGCCCATGACCGGATCCGCCAGGTGGTGGACGGCCTCCGGGCCGAGGACGGCGGTCGCGGCCCGCCGCGCGGCTTCGGTGAAGTCGGGGTCGCTCAGCAGCGGCGGGAAGCTCTCGGTGAGGGTCACCTCCGCCTCGGCGCCGTGTGCGGCGGCGATGTGGCGGGCGGTGCGTTCGATGCGGGCGCGTACGGCCCGGCGGGTGGCGGGGGTGAGGGTGCGGAAGGTGCCGTGGAGTTCCGCCGTCGCCGGGATGATGTTGGTCGTGGTGCCCGCCAGGATGCGGGCGATGGTGATCACCACGGGGTCGAAGACGTCCACGGTCCGGGTCACCATCGTCTGGAGGGCCCCGACGATCGCGCAGGCCACCGGGATGGGGTCCAGGGCCAGGTGCGGGGCGGAGGCGTGGCCGCCGCGGCCCCGGACGGTGATGTGGATCAGGTCGGCCGCGGCGTACGTCGGGCCCGGCCTCAGGTGGACGGTGCCGGAGGCGAAGCGGGTGGTGACGTGCAGGGCGAACGCCGCGTCCACGCCCGTGCCGTCGGCGGTGTCCAGGACTCCCTCGTCGATCATGTCGGCGGCGCCGGTTCCGCTCTCCTCCGCGGGCTGGAACATGAACACGACCCGCCCGGCGATCTCGTCCCGCCGGGCGGCGAGCAGGCGGCAGGCGCCGACGAGCATCGCGGTGTGCAGGTCGTGCCCGCAGGCGTGCATGGCGTCCGGCAGCCGGGAGGCGTACTCCAGGCCGGTGTCCTCCGTCAGCGGCAGGGCGTCCATGTCGCCGCGCAGCAGGATCGTCCGTCCGGGGCGGGCGCCGTCCAGGGTGGCCGTGACGGAGCCGGTCCGCCGGCCGGTGGTGACGGTCAGCGGGAGCCCGGCGAGGGCGTCCAGGACCTTCCCCCGGGTGTGGGGCAGGTGGGCGCCGACCTCCGGGTGGCGGTGCAGGGCCCGGCGCACGGCCACGATCCCGGGCAGGAGGAGGCGGGCCTGGTGCAGCAGACCGGCCTGCCGGCCGGCCGGCTCGACGTCGGCGTTCATCGCGGCTCCCCCGGTCGGCTGTCGGCGCCCCTCGCCCCAGCCTGCCCACGCCCACCCGGACCACACCCTCCGCCCCGGCCCCGGGCCCGCCTGCGGGGCACGGTCGGGGGCAGGGGGGCAGGGGGTCAGGGGGTCAGGGGGTCAGTCGAAGCGGTCCTGGTACGGGCGGCCGGGGCAGGTCCGGCACTCGAACAGGTACACCCCGCCCAGGTCGCCCAGGACCAGGCCGGCGTGCCGGTAGTCGGCGCCCCTGTCCTCGACCGGGGTCCAGGTCAGCCGGGAGTGCGCGTCCGCCTCGCGGCTCTCCACCGTCAGCAGGTGCTCCATCGGCTTCCGGCAGTGGGAACAGGCCGGCCACCGCGGGTCCTGGCTCCACCCGGGGTACCCGCCCAGCTTGGTGCCCGGGGCGGTGGACAGGTGGTACTGGTAGTCCCAGCCGGTCTCGGCCTCCACCTGCCCGAACCGCGGCTCCAGCGCGTCCCAGAGGGCGTCCTCCAGGTCCCAACAGGGGTGTTCCGTCACCCGCTCGGGGTGGACGACGCACGGCGCCGGGATCCGCCCGGCCCGCGCCCCGGCGGGCGGGGGCGGCGCCGCACGCACGTCCCCGACCGCTGCCGCGGACCGCCAGTGCACCCCGGGTACGACCCAGCAGCCGTCGTGGTCGAGCGGACACCAGAGCACCTGGAGGAGGTCGCATCCGGCCGGGAACGGCACGAGGCCGAGGGCGTCGGCCTCGTAGACCTGGACGACCGGCACCATCGGCGACCCGGGGTGCTCCGGGCAGACGGGCCAGGGCTCGCACTCGGGCCACAGGAGCGGCCCGCCCACCGAACTCTCCAGCACCGTCGGACCTCCCGCACGGGGGTGCAGCCGCACGGTCTGCCTTCGCAGCGCGACGACCTCGGGGAACAGGAGCTCGACGTCCAGGGGGCGCGGGGGCGTATGACGGGGCACCGGCGACAGCGTACGTGCGACGCCGCCACCGGGTGCGGCCGGGCCGGTACGGCTGGGCTCACACCCAGGTGTAGGTCTCGTCCGTGACCGCGTCCAGGGCCGCGTCGGCCACCGTCGCGCGCGGGTCGGCCAGGGCCGCGAGGGCGGGGCCGACGGGCGGGAAGAGCGGCAGGCCCGCCGTCTCCCGGTGGTCGATCCATTCGATGACGCCGATGTCCTGGCTGCCGTCCGGGAGTTCGTCGTGCTCGTACGCGGCGAGGGTGGCGCGGACCTCGGGTGTGATGTGGAGGCGGTAGACCAGGTGGAGCTTGCGGGGCGGCGGGGTGGGGCCCGGGCGGGTGACCCGCTGGTCGACGACCCAGAGCAGGTCGCCGCCGTCGGCCCGGTCGACGTCGAGGGCGAGTTCCTCCGCGAGTTCCCGGCGCAGCGCGGCGGTGAGGTCCTCGCCGTCCTCGACGTTGCCGCCGGGCGGGGTGTAGTGGACCGATCCGCCGCGGTCGCGGCGGATGAGGGCGACCTCGTCACCGCAGAACACCAGGGCCCCGACGCGGATCTTGATCCGGGAGAACGGGATCGGCGGCTCGGCGGAGGTGTGCGTCATGGGGGCCACTATCGCACAGGCACCCAACCCCGGTGTGCGGTGCCGGGGTTGGGGACCGGGCCGGGTCAAGGGTGGGCCGGGGTGCTCCAGGGGCGGAGCTTGTCCGGGTTGCGGACCGCCCAGATGTGGGTGATGCGGCCCTCGGTGAGGCGGAAGGCCGCCACCGTGACCGTGGCGCCGTCGCGCTGGGCCACCAGGCCCGGCTCGCCGTTGACCGTGCGTTCCAGCAGCGTGAGGTCCGGGGAGAGGGCCGCGATGTGCATCAGGTAGCCCGCGATGTCCGTGCTGCCCTCGATCGTGCGCCGTACGGCACTGGCCAGTCCGCCGCCGTCGGCGACCATCGTGGCGCCGGGGTCCAGGAGGGTGACCAGGGTCTGGATGTCGCCGGCCTGCCACGCCTCCCTGAAGTCGTGCAGGAGCGCTGCCTGCCGCGGGGCGGAGGTGGGGGCCCGGTCCGCGGTGACCCGGCTGCGGGCCGACGACGCCAGTCTGCGGCAGGCCGCCGGGGTCCGGCCGACGATCTCGGCTATCTCGGGGAAGGGGTAGCGGAAGACGTCGTGCAGGACGAACGCCACGCGTTCGGCCGGCGTCATCGTTTCGAGGACGACGAGGAGGGCCATGCGCACCGAGTCGTCGACGGCCACCTGGTCCGCCGGGTCGGCCGTGCCCGCCGATCCGGCGGGCCACTCCGCGCGGTCGGGCAGGGGTTCGGGGAGCCAGGCGCCGACGTAGCGTTCGCGGCGGACCCGCGCGGAGCCCAGCACGTCCAGGCAGATGCGGCTGACCACCGTCGTCAGCCAGGCCCCCGGGGACACGACGGCCGCCCGCTGCCGCCCCGTCAGCGCGTACCAGCGGGCGAACGCCTCCTGGACCGCGTCCTCGGCCTCGGTGAGCGAACCCAGCATCCGGTAGGCGAGGTTGGCCAGGTGGCGCCGCTCTCGGGCGATCACGCCCGGCTCCGGCTCGCGTGGGGTGCTCATGGCCTCGTCCGCTCCTCGGGGCTGCTCGTGGGCCCGGCTCCGCCCCCGCACCTCACACTTCGCGGGGCTGCGTCGTCGGATCAGCGAGACAGTACCGACCACCGCCGCACGGCAGAGACGGGGCCCCTTCCATGACGACCATCGAGACGACGACCACGACGACCGGCACCACCGCCGCCACCGCCCGGCGCGCCACGGCCTTCCTGCGGGCGGCGCTCGCCCTGCAGACCCTGGCCGTCTTCTTCCAGGCCGTCACCGCCGGGCTCCTGCTGTCCACCTCGTACGGCGAGGCGCTCCACGGCGTCGGCGCGCGCGTGATGTACGGCGCGTCGATGCTGTACGTGCTGGCGGCGGTCCTGGCCTGGCGGCCGGGGGGCGGGTCGCCCCGCCCCGTCCTGTACGCGTCCGGGTTCCTCGCACTCGCCTCGGTGCAGGTGGTGCTGGGCATCGCGCACCTCCCCGCGGCCCATGTCCCGCTCGGCGTCCTGATGTTCGGCCTGAGCGTGCTGGACCTGGGCCGCCGCGGGCGGAACCGGCCCTGACGGGCCGCCGGGCCCAGGGCAGTACGGGGGCCCCGGCTCCGGGGGCGTGGACACGGCGTACGCCTTCCGGCGGGAGGACCAGGGTCCGGCCGGGCCGACCATGTCCACGGGCTGCTCACGCCGGCCGTCGGCGATTTCCCGGACGGCGGCCGGGCGGCGGACCGCTGAGGGGTACGGGGAGCGGCTATCCCGGGAGGCGGAAGCCGTTGAAGAGGCCGTCCATGCCCCGCAGGGCCAGACGGGTGGGGGTCGCCCGGACCGCGAGGTCGCGGGCCCCCGCCGCGACGGGGTTGCGCAGCGCGCCCAGGCGACCGGCCCGGCGGGCGCGGACGCGTACGGCGTCGGTGCGGTCGCGGCGGGCCGCCGTGTACGCGGCCAGGGCGGCCGTGACCGGGTCCGCACCAGTCGTGACCGGGTCCGCACCGGTCGTGACCGGGTCCGCACCGGTCGTGACCGGGTCCGCACCGGTCGGCGCGGCCGCCCCGGCCGTCCCCACCGGGCCGTCCGCGCCGTCGCTGCGCGGGAGCAGATGGGCGAGGACCACCGCGTCCTCGATGGCCTGGCAGCCGCCCTGGCCCAGGTTGGGGGCCATGGCGTGGGCGGCGTCGCCGAGCCAGGCGATCCGGCCGCGGTGCAGGGCGGGGAGCGGGGCGGCCAGGTCGTAGAGGTCGTTCTGGAGGACGTCGGCGGGGGCGAGACGGCCGATGCGCTCCAGCAGGGCCGGGATGGGGTCGTGCCACGAGCCGAACCGGCGCGCGAGTTCGGCCCGCGGGTCGGCCGACCGGGTTCCGGCGGGGAGGACGGCGGTGGCGTAGAGGTAGTACCGGCCGTCGGACAGCGGGGTCACGCCGAAGCGCGCGCCCCTGCCCCAGGTCTCGCTCATGGCCGGGACGCGCAGGTCCGGGGCGTCCACGATCGTCCGCCAGGCGGTCTCGCCGAGGTAGCGCAGGCCGGGATGTCCGGGGAAGTGCGCGCGGCGCAGCGGGCTGTGGATGCCGTCGGCCGCGACCACCAGGTCGGCCGGGAGGTCAGGCCCGGCCGCCGTGCGTACGGTCGCCCGCCCGCCGGCCTGGTCGACACCGGTCACGGCGGTGCCGTGGCGTACGGTGCCCGGCGGCAGGCCGGCGGCCAGGGCGGCGGTGAACGCCGGGCGCGGGACGGCGATCGGGGGGATGCCGTAACGGGACGCCAGCCGGGCCGTCGCGGTGCGGATCAGCCACTGGCCACCGGAGCCGCGCACGCCCATCCACACGGGCACGGCGCTGCCGACGGCGTGGGCGGCGTCGACACCGATGGAGTCCAGGGCGCGCAGGGCGTTGGGGGCGAGTCCGATGCCGGCACCGGTGACGGGCGGCTCGGGGGCGCGTTCGCAGACGGTGACGTCCCAGCCCCGGCGGTGCAGCGCGAGGGCGGCGGTGAGACCGCCGATCCCGGCTCCGGCCACCACCGCGTGACGCTTCGCCATCCGACACCCCTCCCCGGCCGGACCCGTACGCCCCCGCCACCGCGCAGGCCCCACTCTACGGCCGGGACCGGCGACCGTCCGGGCCCGGCCACCGCCGGGCTCCACCGGCATGGCACCGGCCGTCCGGGACAGACGAGCGTGTCACCGCGAGGAGGCCGCCACGTCGAACCGGCTGCTCCTGAAGACGCACCCGGGCCCGTCGCTCGGCCCGGGCGACCGGCGCGAGAGCCGTGACGAGCGGGCGGACCGGCGCGAAGAAAGGCCGCAGGCGGATGCGTATCCGGGGTGCTTCCGGGCAGGCGGGGTGGTGAAGCTCTGTCCGAGGAGGTGAACACGCATGGCAGCGGGCAAGAAGGCCAAGAACATCGGCAAGGACGTCAAGGGCAAGGTCAAGGAGACCACCGGCAAGGCCGTCGGCAACGAGAGCCTCGAAGCGAAGGGGCGGACCGAGCAGTCGATCGCCGACGCGAAGCAGGCCGGGCAGAAGGCCAAGGACGCGCTCAAGCACTAGCCGGCGCCCGGTTCGTGTGGAGGCCGCCATCCTCGGGGATGGCGGCCTCCACACGCACTCGGGTGACGTCAGCGTCGGCGTGCCCGACGGGGGCGTTCCACCTCCGGCTCCTCTTCCGCATCCTCTTCCTCTTCCTCTTCGCCTTCCTCTTCGCCGTCTTCGGCTTCTTCGGCTTCTTCGCCGTCTTCGGCTTCGTCCTCTTCCTCGCCGTCCTCCAGTTCGGCGTCCTCTTCCTCCCCCTCCTCCTCGTACTCGGGCTCTTCGCCCTCGTCGTACTCCCCCTCGTACTCCTCGTCCTCGTCCCCGCCCCCGTCCGCGTCCTCGTCCTCCTCCGACTGCTCCTGTTCGAGGGCCTCCTCGTGGGTGGTCACGACCTCGCCGTCGCGGATCTCGCCGCGCCATCCCTCGACCTCTTCGTCGCCGGACAGCGTCACGTGGCGCAGGAAGTGCTTCAGGTCCAGGCGCATCCGGCGGCCCTGGGCGCGCCAGATGTTGCCCGTCTTCTCGAACAGGCCCGAGGGGTAGTACTCGACGACCAGCAGCACCCGGGTGAGGGACGGCGCCAGTTCGTGGAAGCTGACGCATCCGCGCGTGGTCCCCTTGGCCCCCTCCGAGCTCCAGACGATCCGTTCGTCGGGGACCTGTTCCTGGACGGTGGCCTTCCAGCTGCGCGTGGAGGGGCCGACCTTGACCTTCCAGTCGGAACTGGTCTCGTCGCCCTGGGAGACGCTGCGCACGCCCTTGGCGAAGCCGCTGAAGTCCTCCAGCTGCGTCCAGTGGTCGTAGACGGTGCGCAGGGGGAGGCCGACGTCCACGGACTCGGCGATGTGGGTGGGCTTCGAGCCGCTCTTGCGGCTCCTGCCCTTCCCGCCCAGCAGTCCGCTGCCCACCTCCTTGGCCTTGTCGACCAGATTGCCGATCGTGCCGCCCACGGCGGCCTTGACGGGTGAGTCGCCCTGGAGGAGCCGACCCCCTATCTGCGCGAGGGAGCCTCCGCCGTCCGCCACGTCGTAGAGCTGGTCCGTGACGTCGTCGATCTTGTCGGCGGCCTTGTCGACCAGGCTTCCGGCCTGGGCGGTGAGGTAGTCGCCGAGTTCGCCCAGCAGTTGGTCCATGGGCGACGTCTTGCCCCCGGAGCGGGAGCGTTCGGTGATGGCCATGGCGCTACCTCCGGGTCGACGACTTGCGGGTCGACGTCTTGCGGGTCGTCGTCTTCTTCGCCGGTGCGGCGGTCTTCCTCGCCGTGCCGCTCCGGGTACGGCCGGATGCGGTCTTCTTCGCCGGAGCCCGCTTCGCCGGGGCCCGCTTGGCCGCCGCCTTCTTCGCCGGCGCCTTCTTCGCGGCCGTCTTCTTCGCCGCCGCCTTTTTCGCCGCCGGCTTGGGGGCCGGCCGGTCCGCGGCCGCCTTCTTCGCCGGGGCGCGCCGCGGGGAGGCGGACTTCTTCGCGGGCGCGGCCGTCTTCTTGGAGGACGCGCCGCGGGAAGCGGTCTTCTTCGCCGGCTCGGCCGTCCTGCGCGACGCCGAGGAGCCGCGGGAGGAAGACCTGGCGGGCGCGGTGGAACGCGCCGGGGCCCGGCGTGAGTGGGGTGCGCCCCGCGTCCTGCGCGGCTTCTCCTCCTCCTCGCCTCCGTTCTCGTCCTCCTCCGCTTCGGGTTCCGCTTCCTCCTCCTCGTCCTCCTCCTCGTCCTCGTCCGGCTCCGCCTCGTCCCGCTCCTCGTCCTCGTCCTCCTCCTCGTAGGGCTCCTCGTCCTCGTAGGCCCGGTCCTCGTCTTCGCCCTCGTCTTCGTCCTGGTCCTCGTCGTATCCGGCTTCGTCCTCGTCCTCGTCCGCGTCCTGGTCCTCGTCCTTGGGTCCCCGGGTGAGTTCGAGGGTGCGCTCGTGGAGCGTGTCGGCCAGGCCGGACAGCTGGCGGTTGGCGGCCGCCGCGAGGGCCTTGCGGCCCGCGTCGAAGGCCTCGCCGCGCAGCTGTTCGCCGAGTTCCGCGACCTGGGGCATCTCGCCGAGCTTCTTCAGGCCCTGCGTCATGAGCTGCCCCGGATCCAGCCCGAACCGGCGGCCGGCGAGGTAGGTGGCCAGGGACAGGGCCATGCGCCCCTTCTTCGCCCGGCCCAGTACGTAGCCTCCTGCGATGGCGGCTGCCAGGGCGATCTTGCTCGCGTCGTCCATCAGCCTGGTCCCTTCCGAAATCGGTACGTGCGGTACCTAAGGGCCTGCTCGCACCGAAACGGAATATGCGGGCATATGCCAAAAAGTTCTGTTTGTGAGGTGTGATGCGGACACACCTGGGGAGGGGCGCTAGTCCATGGAGATTCGTTCACGAGGGGAGCACATGACCACGCGACGACCAGCCCGCAGGCGCGGCGCGCCCGGAGCGGCCGCGGCGCTGCGCGCAGCCGCCGAGCAGCTGGCAGAGCTGCTGGGACGCCCGCCCGAATCGGTGTCCTCCGTGAAGCCCACGGAGGACGGCTGGGAGGCGGTCGTGGAGGTGGTCGAGCTGGAGCGCATCCCCGACACCACCAGCGTCATGGGCAGCTACACCGTCGCGCTGGACGAGGAAGGCGAGCTGATCTCCTACGAGAGGACCCGGAGGTACAGCCGGGGCATGGTCGACCGGCCGGACCGCTGACGGCGGCAACGGCAGGGAAAGGAAGCGACGCCATGACGATGATGCCGCAGGGAGCGGGCACGACCGTCCGGGGCGACGGCCGAGGCGCCAACACCAGCAGCCTCTACGACGTCCTGGAACTCATCCTCGACCGCGGACTGGTGATCGACGTCTTCGTACGCGTCTCTCTGGTCGGGATCGAGCTGGTGAAGATCGACGCGCGCATCGTGGTCGCCAGCGTCGACACCTACCTGCGCTTCGCGGAGGCGTGCAACCGGCTGGATCTGGAAGCCGGGCGCAAGGCCCCCGCACAACTGCCCGAGGTGGTCGGGGACGTCCTCGAGGGCGGCAGCAAGGGCAAGAGCAAGGGCGCCCTCAGCGGCGCGGTCGAGGCCGTGAAGGAGTCGCTCACCGGCGGGGCCGACGAGGAGCGGGAGGAAGACGAGGAAGACGAGGACGGCACGGGCCGGGAACCGGAAGAGGAAGAGCAGCCCGTCCGGCGCCGCAGGACCGCACGCCGGCCCGCGCGCCGCGAGAGGGAGTGAGCACCCATGGCCGTCTACGTGTACGCCGTGACCCGGCGCGAACACCCCTGCCGGGTGGACGGGACCACGGGCGTCGGCCCGGACGCCCCCGCCGTGCGCACGCTGGAGAGCGGGGCGTTGCGGGCCGTGGTCAGCGACGTGAGCGAGGAGGTCCGCCCCAAGAGGCGGGACGTGACCGCCCATCAGGCGGTTCTGGACCGGCTCCTGGCCGACGGGACCCCGCTGCCGCTGCAGTTCGGCTACACCGCGCCCGACGACAAGGCGGTACGGCAGGTCCTCGACGAACGCGCGGACGTCTACCTCTGCGCCCTGGCCGACGTGGAGGGGTGCGCCGAGTTCAACGTCAAGGCCGAGCAGGAGGAGGGACTGCTGCTCCGCAGCATCCTGGACGAGTCGCCGCGCGCGAGCAGGCTGAACGAGGAGATCCTCGCCGGGGACACGGATCCGCGGCTGCCCCTGGAGCTGGGGCAGCTGGTCGCCGCCCAGGCGGACCTGCGGCGCGCGAAGGCGTCCGAGGTGTTCATCCGGACCCTGGCACCCCTCGCCCGCACGTACGTCGTGCACCCCCCGACCGGCGAGGACTTCCTCAACCTCTCCCTGCTCGTCCCCCGGGACGGCGAGGACTCCCTCCTCGACGCGCACGCCGGTCTCACCCGGGACGTCGGCGTCCGGACCCGGCTGGCCGGGCCGCTCCCGCCGTACAGCTTCGTTCCGTAGGACGTGCCGCAGAAGGTTCCGCAGGAAGGAGCACGGCCATGGGACTGCTCGGCAAACTGATCACCGCGCCGCTGCTCCCGGTGCGCGCCGCGGTCTGGGTCGCGGAGCGCGTGGCGGAGGAGGCGGAGGCCCGCTACTACGACCCCGGCCCCGTATGGGCCGAACTCGCGGCCCTCGAACGCCGGCTGCTCGACGGGGAGATCGACGAGGAGGCGTTCGACCGCGAGGAGGACGTGCTGCTCGACCGCCTGCGGGAGATCGAGGAGTTCCGCGGCCGCGACCGGTGACAGGACCCGACGAGACCGACGACATCCGACGGAGGTGGGCACGGTGACCGACCCGATGGCCCGCAGGTTCGGTTCGGAACCCGCCATGGGCGGCTACCCGGCGGGTTCCTCGGCCAGTCTGGCCGACATCCTCGAGCGCGTGCTCGACAAGGGGATCGTGATCGCCGGCGACATCCGCATCAACCTCCTCGACATCGAGCTGTTGACCATCAAGCTGCGCCTCCTGATCGCCTCCGTGGACAAGGCGAGGGAGATGGGCATCGACTGGTGGGAGCACGACGCCTCGCTGTCCTCCGGCCACGAGAACCGGTCGCTGGCCGCCGAGAACGAACGGCTCCGCGCCGAACTCGACGCACTGCGCCGCACGTCCGCCCTGCCGCCTACCCGCACGGCGGCGCCGGAGAGCACCCTCCGCCGGCAGGACGCGGCCCCGGAACGCGGCGCCGCCCGGCGCAGGCCGCCGTCATGAACGCCCCGTCGGGCCCGCCCGTGCCCCTGCTCACGTACGTCTACGCGGTCACCCCGCCCGCGCCCGCGGTCCGTCGGCTGCTGCCCGGCCTCACCGGCGTGTCGGGCCGTCCCGTCACCCTGCTCCACCCGCCCGGTGGCGACCCGGGGCCGGTCGCGTTCGCCATCAGCGACGTCCCGCGCCCCGAATGGGACGAGGACGCGCTCAAGTCCCGCTTCGAGGACCTGGGATGGCTGGAGGAGGCCGCCCGCCGCCACCACCGCGTCGTCGAGGCCCTCGCCGCGCACACCACCGTCCTGCCCCTGCGCCTGGCCACCCTCTACGAGGACCACGCCGCCGCGCTGGCGGCCCTGCGCCAGCGGGGCCAGGACTTCGCCACCCTGCTGGGCCGCCTCGGCGGCCACACCGAGTACGGGGTCAAGGTCTACGTACGGCCCGCCCCGGCCCCGGACCCCGGCGCCCCGCCCGCCGGGGCGAGCCCCGGCCGGGCCTACCTCCAGGCCCGGCGCAGCCAGCGGCACGCCCACGAGGACCACCACCGGCAGGCCGGGCTGGCCGGCGAGCGCGTCGCCGCCGTCGCCCGCCGCTTCACCACCGACCGGGTGAGCCACCCCGCCCAGAACGGGCCGCTCACCGCCGCGTCACCGGAGGAGAACGTCCTCAACGACGCCTACCTGGTGGCCGACGCCCAAGCGGAGGCCTTCCTGTCGGCCCTGGCCGGTGCGGCCCGCGGCCTTCCCGGCGTACGCGTGGAGGTCACCGGCCCCTGGGCGCCGTACTCCTTCGCCGTCCCGCCGCCCCCGCCCGGGGCGCCGTGACCGCCATGACCCCCGCCGACCGCCGTGACGCCGCCCTGCCGGGCCGGCAGGTCGCCCTCGTCGACCTCCTGGACCGGCTCCTGGCCGGCGGGGTCGTCATCGCGGGCGACATCGTGCTGTCGATCGCCGACATCGACCTGGTACGGATCTCCCTGCGCGCCCTCGTCTGCTCCGTCGCCACCACCGACGGCCCCCGGCCACCGGACGGGGTCCGCGATGGCTCCTGACGAGCGCTCCCCCCGACGCCCCGCCGCCCCCGGCCTGGACGGCGTCGGTGACGCGATGGCGCGGGCGCTGCGCCTGCTGCCGGCCACCCCGGCCGAGACGGCCGGCCCGTCCGCCCCCGGCCGGCGCCTCCGTACGGGCGCCGACAGCGCGGCGGAGGACCTGGTGAAGCTCGTCCTGACCCTGGTGGAACTGCTGCGCCAGCTCATCGAGCGCCAGGCACTGCGCCGCGTCGAGGCAGGCGGCCTCAGCGACGCGCAGGAGGAGGAACTCGGCGCGACGCTCCTCGCCCTCCACGAACGGATGACCGAGCTGTGCGCCCAGCACGGGTACGACCTCGCCGACCTGAACCTCGATCTGGGGCCCCTCGGCCCGCTGCTGCCCCCGTCCGAATGACGTCGGGCCCGGGGCAACCGCGCGTTTCCCGGGGCGGTCCCCGCGCCGCGGCGCTACGCTCCGCAGGATGGAGCGCGCAGAGATACTCAAGCGGGTGATCGGCATCCTCACCGAGGCCCAGGACGTCCGCCGGGCCGTGGAGAACGGCCGGGACGAGGAACCCGGCCGGGCGGAGGAGCCCGGAGTGGCCACGCTGCTGCTCAACGAGATGCTGCCGTCGATCCGGGTCCCCGCCGACGCCTCGCCGCAGCAGGTGGCGGCCCTGGTGGCCGAGGCCCTCGGCCCGGCCCTGCACACGATGGTCTCCGGGTTCAGCCTGGCGTTCACCAGCCTCGCGATCGCGCACGACGCCGGGCGTACGGACGTCTCCTCGATCGAGGTGCTCCAGGAACTCGCCCTGGAGGTCGAGGCGGGCACCTACGACGACGGCGCGTAGGGCGGCGGGCCCGCCTCCAGGCCCGGCCCGGTGCCTCCCGGGCGGACGGGAACGGGGCGGTGTCTCCTGGCACTCACGGCCGGGGCAGAGCGGTGATCCCGTCGAGGTCGAGGGAGCCCGCGACGAGGGCGTGGACGGTGTCCGCGAGGGAGACCCGGCGGTCGACGGCGTAGCCGCGCAGGATCCGCGAGGCTTCCTCCACGCTGACCCCGGCGTGCTGGGCGACCATGCCCTTCGCGATTTCGAGGGCGTTCTTGTAGGCGATGGCCGCCTGCGTCTTGGTGAGCACCTCGGCGCCGGGCTCCGGGTCGGCGCTCCAGTGGAGCAGGGACAGGGCGGCGGAGTCGGCGAGGGCCTGCGCGACCTCCGTCTGCTCCGGGTCCAGGCGGCCGGCGGCCCGGCGGAAGAGCGTCAGCGCCCCGATGACGTGTTCGTGCAGGCGGAGCGGGACGGTCTGGGAGGAGTGGTACCCGACCTCCAGCGCGGCGGAGGCCAGTTCCGGCCAGCGGTGGCGTTCGGCGGCCAGATCGGCGACGGAGAGGGCCTGGCCGCTGTGGTAGCAGTCCACGCACGGTCCGCTGCCCGTCTGCAGCTGGAGGAGTTCCAGCAGGACCGCGTCCTCCCCGGAGGCGGCCATGATGCGCAGGCCGCCCCGGGCGTCGCCCATCATCACTCCGCCGGCGTCCGCGTCGAGCAGGCCGACGCAGTGGCCCACCAGCCCGTCGAAGAGGCTCAGCGGGTCGAAGTCGGGAGCGAGGGTGTCCGCAAGGCTCACGAAGGCCCTGGCCAACTGCTGTTCGCGGGTCATCTCGGTCGCCTGCTTCCCGTCCCGGTTGGGCTTGAGACTAGTCATTCTCGTCGAAGTCGATTCTGCGGTGGACGACGTCCCGGGCGACCTCGGTCGCGGTGCGCCCCTCGCGGAAGGCCCGGGCGCGCAGCAGGAGCAGGGCCTCGTCCGCCTTGACTCCGAGCCGGGCCATGAGCATGCCCGCCGCCTGGTAGACCTCATTGTGGCCCTCTTCGGCGCCGTGCAGCCAGGAGGCGACGCCCTCGTCGGAGGCACGGCCGTGGTCGAGGCCCGCGAGGATCGCGGTCGTGGCGTCGGCGGCGAGGACGGCCGCCGCCAGATCGGCGGGCGCCAGCCGTCCGGCCGTGTCGCGGTAGAGGTCGAGCGTGCCGATCACCACCGTGGAATTGCCGAGCGGTACGGAGTACATGGCGCGCGCCCCCGTCTGGAGGGCCTGCGGCACGAACAGCGGCCAGCGCCTGCCGTCGCCCGCCAGGTCCGGGGCGAGCACCGGGGCGAAGACCTCGGCGGCGCGCACCCCCGGGCCCTCCCCGAGCGTGAACTGGATGTCGGCCAGGCGGGTGGCCGTGGCGTCGGTGGCGCAGAGGGTGGTGGTGTAGATCCCCTCGGCGGTGAGGTTGAGGGCCAGCCCGGTCACCGGCAGCAGGTTGAGGAGGGCGTGGCACAGCCGCGCGGGCACGCCTTCGGCGGGAACGCCGGTGAGGCCGGTGGCGATCTCGCGCACGACGGCGATCCGCAGCTCGCTCAGGGAGCGGCGCGTTCCCTCGTCGTCCCGCTGGGCTTCCTCGGCCATTCCCGCACCTCCCTGCCGTTCCTCACTCGGACCCCGGGGCGCCTGCCAGGCGTGATGCCGCAGGGTGTACGGACGTATTGTGCCGTGTGACCGGCCCGGCCCGCGGGCGCCGGAGTCACGGGTGTGCCCGCGCGGACCACCGGGGGTCCGGTGGGTCGCGGGCCCGGGGACGCCTCCCGCCGGCGGGCGCCCCGGGGCTCAGCCGCCGACGGGGAAGCGCAGGGTCTGTGAGGGCGCGGCACCGTACACCTCCCGGTAGGCCGCCGCGAACCGTCCGGCGTGTCCGAAGCGCCAGCGGGCCGCGACCTCCGTCACCGTGACCGGGCCGGCCGGGTCCGCGGCCCGCAGCTCCGCGTGCACCTGCGCGAGGCGCACCCGGCGCAAGTAGGCGAGCGGCGTGGTGCCGGCGTGCCGGGCGAAGGCGTACTGGAGGGCCCTGGGGGTGACCGGCACGGATCCGGCGATGTCGGCCAGGCCGATGTCGCTGTCGGCGTTGTTCTCGATGAAGGCGACGGCGCGCCGCAGGGTGTCCGAGGTGGTGTCGAGGCCTTCGGGCCGGGGGCCGGGGGCCGAAGCCGTGCCGTGGGGGAACACGGCGAGCGCGGTGGCGGCCAGCAGGCGTCCGGACTCGTCGAGGACGGGAGTGGCCGTTGCCGGCTCCGGCGCGAACAGCGAGCGGCGGACGAACTCGGCGGTGCGCCGCCACAGCCCGGCCCGGGCGTCGTCGAGGGGGGTGAGGCCGGTGAAGCGCACGGCCCCGCTCGGCCCGGGTACGGCCCGGCGGGCGGCGGCCTGTACCTCGGCCCAGGGGACGGCGAGGGTCTGGACGGCCGCGTCCTCCGTGCGGGCGGTGCGGGGGCGGCCCGGGCGGCCGCTGAGGAAGGTGTGCCCCGGTCCGAAGCGGTGCTCCTCGTGTCCCTCCGCCACAGTGACGTGGCCCGCCAGAAGGGTGGAGACGACGAGCAGGGCCGACGGGCCGGCGGCGAAGCCGAGGGTGCCCGGCAGGTCCAGCTCGCCGGCGACGGCGGTGGCGGTGGCGACGCAGGAGATCCGGTACGGACGCGCGGGGGCGGCCGGGGCGTGGACGGCGAGGCGCGTGCCGTAGACCGACTCGAGGACGGCGGCGAACTCGGCTACGTCCCGGGTGGAGCAGTCGCGGCGCCCGGGAGCGGGCGGACATCGCATCGCTTCCCCTTCCTCCGCGGTCAAGGCGTGCGGCCGGTCGTCCTCGCCGGCCCGGGCCCGGGCGGAGCACGGGGAGGGCTGCGGCGCGAGGCGGCCGCACCCGGCGCCTGCCCACGGAGGGCGACGGGTAACGGCGGGCGGCTCCTTTGCGCGGAACCGCCCCTCCCCGCGCGACCGCCCGCCCGCTTCCCCGAAGGCCTGGGCGGGCTCGTTTCCGGCGCGGGGATCCGGGCAGCCGCCCGGAGAGGCACCCCGAGACCGGAGGAGGCTCCCGATGGCACGCGGAAGCGGATCAGGCGGAGCGGAGCGGCGGGAGGGCCGGCCGGGCCCCGACGGAAAGCGGCCGGACCCGCCGTCGCGGGCCCCCGCGGAGGCGGACGGCCCCGAGGAGCGCGAGCGCACCGACCGGGCCGGGCCCGGCGCCACGGGTGACCGGCACGAGGGCGCCGTCCCCGTCACTCCCCCGCCGGCGGAGCCCCCGGACTGAGCGCTGCGGATCAGGGCGTCCGATCCGCGCGCAGGCGGTCCAGGGCCCGGCCGAGCGTGGGGTGGGCAGGGAGCAGGGACGCGGCGCCGGTCAGTTCCAGGAGGCGGAGCAACTGCGGGGAGGGAGCGGCCAGGACCAGGCTCAGACCGGACGCGGCGGTGTCCCTGCGCAACCCGATCAGGGCGTTGAGGAGGGTGGAGTCGCAGAAGGCCAGGCGTTCGCAGTCGACCACGACGGCGGAGGTGGCCCGGTCGACGGCCCGGGCGAACGCCGAGATCACCGCGGGCCGGTCGTCGATGTCGATCTCACCGGCGAGCCGGCACACCACCACCCCGCCGGGCCCCGCCGGGCGGTCGAGGGAGACGGGTGCGGGAGCCGGGTCGAGCATGCGGAGGCCTTCCGTGAGGGCGGACCGGCGCCGCCGGTCCGGGCGGCGGGGCCGCGGGGAGCGGGCCGGACGGATGTCTGCGCTGGAATCAGGATCCGGCAGGCGCCGACGGCACTGCCGCCCCGTGAGCGAAATGTCCCGTCCGCGGAACGAAGTCGAAGGGGAGCGGCCGGCCCGTCCCCGAGAAGGGGGTGCCGGGCCGCGGTCGCCCGGGGGCGGCAGGCATGGAAGGGGGGACCAGGGGCAGGCGCGGGAGGACCGGAACGCGAAGACCCCACGAAACGGAAGGACGCTGAGCCATGGGACACGGCGGCGATGTGGTGGCGGAACTGACCGCGGACCACGACGAGGTCAAGGACTACTTCCAGAGGCTGGGCCGGACCGTCGACCCGGAGGAACGGCGCAACCTCGCCGACCTCCTGACGATCGAACTGGTACGGCACTCGGTCGCCGAGGAGCAGTACCTCTATCCGGCGGTACGCGAACACCTCCAGGACGGTGACCTCATCGCCGACAAGGAGATCGCCGACCACGGCCGGGCCGAGCGCCTGATGAAGCAGCTCCAGGAGGAGGACGCGGCCGGGACCCGGTTCACCTCCGTGCTGCGCGAGCTGGAGGCGGACGTCCTGGCCCACATCTTCGACGAGGAGCAGAACCTCTTCCCCGCCCTGCGGCACGCCTGCGCCCGGGACGTGCTCGACGCCCTGGGCGACAAGACCCGCCGGGCCAAGAAGACGGCGCCGACGCGCCCGCACCCGGGGGCCCCGTCCACACCTCCGGCCAACAAGCTGCTGGGCCCGGGCATCGGGCTGGTCGACCGGGCACGCGACCTGCTGTCGGGGCGCGGCAAGGACAACAGGGCGGCCTGAGCGGGCCCTCCGCGTCCTGCCGGAAGGTCACCGTCCCCGAGAAGGCCCGCGTGGTGCGGCCTCGGGGGCGGTGGCTACTTCTCGTCCGTGTGCCGCTCCCGTGCCCACAGGGGGAGGGCGAACCAGCACAGCACGTACCACGCCACCACCCCGCTGACCAGGCACGGGACGAGTACCCCGTGGGTGGCCACCCGCAGGACGAGCAGGAGCGCGGAGGTGAAGGTGACGAGCAGCAGCAGGATGCCGGTGAAGGTCAGCCGCGCGGCCCAGACCACCGCCTGGGGTTTGATCCGGCGCCCCGAGACGATCCGGTGGAAGGACACCGGGCCGATGAGCGCGCCCGCGGCCAGGGAGCCGGCCACCACCGTGCCGATGTAGATCGACGTGTCGGTCTCCGACAGCCTCTGGAAGCGCGGGGTGAAGGCGACCGTCAGCAGGAAGCCGAAGAGGATCTGCACGCCCGTCTGGGCGACCCTGATCTCCTGCATCAGCTCCTGCCACTGCCGGTCGGCCCGCTCCTCCGCGGTCTCCTGCCGGCCCCGGTCGGCTCGTCCTCCGTCCTCCTGCGGAGCGGCGGCGTGCCTCTCGTTCATCCCTGCCGGTTCCTCCCGTACGGCGTGGCACTGGTCGGTCCCGCGCCTACCCCCGCGTTCCGCCCGCACACGTCCCGCACGGGCGGCGGCCGGATCAGGCGGTGTGGAGGACGCGGAAGCGGTCGCGGTCGGCCGGGTCCCGGTCGGCGACCTGGACCGGCGGCCAGGCCCACTGCCGGACGCCGACGCCCGGCACCCGGGAGAACCGGATCTCCCCGCGGGTGCCTTCGACCGCGACGTGCGGCCAGGCCCCGGCGGTGCGCGCCCGGTCGTCGCAGCCGTGCGAGCGGAGCACGTCGGCCAGGACGGTGACCGTGTCGTAGCCCTCGAAGGCGACGAAGGAGGGGGCTTCGCCGAGCCGCTCGCGCAGGGCGTCCCCGACCCGGGCCCCGAGGGGGCCGAGCCGCTCGGGCAGGTAGCGCAGGAAGGGGACCCCGGCCCCGTCCGCGCCCAGCAGCGCGTCCCATTCGGGGAACTCCGGCTGCCCGGCGGGCGCGCCGATCGTGAGGCCGGCGAGGCGCCCGTCGCGGCGGACCGCGCGGACGATCGGCACCGCCGGCTCCGGGTGGCCCACCAGCAGCAGGAGGGCGGTCGCGCCGTGGGCCAGGAGCGCGTCGCACACGGCGGCGGGCGTGAGCGTGCGCATGTCGAGCTCGACCAGGGCGGCGCCGCGGGGGGCCAGGTGGTCCCTCAGGATGCGGGTTCCGGAGGCCCAGTAGACGCTGGGGTCCGCTGCCACGGCGATGCGGCGGTGTCCGGCCGCGAGGAGGAAGTCGGCGTAGGTGCGCCAGCCGTGGGACTGTGCCGGGGCCACGCGCGCGACCCGTTCCGTCGGTCCCTCCGTGAGCTCGTCGAGCACCGCCGACGAGCAGAGGAACGGCAGGCCGAGGGCGTCGGCCCGGGCGGCGGCGGCGCGGGCGACGACGCTGTGGTACTCCCCCGCCAGGGCGGCCACCCCCAGCCCCGCCAGTTCGTCCACCGCGGCCGTGGCCCGCTGCGGGTCGGCGGCGGTGTCGCGGACCACCAGTTCGAGCCGGCGCCCGGCGATGCCGCCGGCGAGGTTCACCTCGTCGGCGGCGAGCCGGAGGCCTGCGAGCAGGTGGCGGCCCGCCTCGACCCAGCCGGGCCGGGTCAGCGGGGCGAGCGCGCCGATCAGGACGGACGGCCCGTCAGCCGGCTGCGTTCCGGGGGTGGAGGGCGGCGTACTCATGCGTCGGTGTCTCTCATGCCGGCCATTGCATCCACCCGGATCCGCGACCGGCAAGTGTTTATCCGCCGGTTCGGCAGGTCGTCGTCGGGCGGAGGCCGGGGGGGGGGAGGCGGCCGACCGGCGCCGGCCTCGTCGCCGCGCGGCCGGGAACCGCCCGGGGCGCGTCCGCCCTGCCGATGCGACCGGCGTCCCGCGCGCCCGGGGGGGTGCGGCGGCCACCGGAACGGCCGCGGCCTGCCGTGCCCGTGCCGTCCGGCGGATCGGCCGGGTGCGGCCCGCACGTCCCGGCGGGGCGCTAGCGTGCCGTCGTGGACTTCTTCTCACGCTCGTGGACGGCCTTGCGCGCGGCGGTCGCCGGACTCCCGGACGAGGACTTCGCGCGGCCGTCCGGCTGCACCGGCTGGCTGGTGCGCGACCTGGTGTGCCACCTGGTCATCGACGCCCAGGACGTTCTGATCACCCTGGTCACACCCGCCGACGGCGAGCCTACGGCGGACGCGCGGAGCTACTGGAGGCTGGTGGAGCCCCCCACCGGCGAGGACCCGCTCGACGCACTGGTCCCGCGGCTGGCGGCGGCGTACGGCGAGCCGCGGTGGCTCAGGTTCCACCTCGACGACGTCGGCGCGGCCGCCGGCCGTGCGGCCGCACTCGCCGAACCCGCCGCCCGGGTCGGCACGCGGGACGAGGTGCTGACCGTCGCCGACTACCTGTCGGCGTACGTCCTGGAATGGACCCTGCACCACCTCGACCTGGTCGCGCACCTGCCGAAGGCCCCGGCCCCGCCCGCCGAAACCCTCGCGGCGGCCCGCAGGGCCCTGGAGGAGATCGCCGGCGCCCCCTTCCCCGCCCCGCTCTCCGACGAGGACGCCCTGCGCATCGGCACCGGCCGCCGCGCCCCGACGGATGCGCAGGCGTCCTCGCTGGGCGCCCTCGCGGCGAGGCTCCCGCTCGTGCTCGGCTGAACCGACGCCGGTGCCTTGGGAATCGAGGGATCAAAGGGGGCGACGGCCCTCGCCCTTCGATCGATATGATCATGGTCCGGCCGGCGGACCCAGCCCGCCGCGACACCTCACGAAGGAGACCACAATCAAAACGGGAGAAACGCTCACGCGGGCATCGGTGGGAGTCCTGCTGCTCCTCGCACTGGTCGCGCCGTTCTTCGGGGACAGCCCGACCGCCGTCGTCATACCCCTGCTGCTCGCCGCGACCCTCGCGGGTGCCGACGCCGCGCAGAAGAAGAAGGCGGCGGCGCAGAACGCCGGCTGACGCACCGACGCCGGCGGACCGCCCGTCCGCCCCCTACGCCGCCGGCGACCGGGGACCGTCGGGAGGGCACTCCTCGGCCTCCTGACGCGTGTCGATGTCGGCGCGCCGCAGGAACCTCTCCCAGCCCTCGGTGGCACGGGCGCGCAGGGCCCGGCCCGGGGCCGCGGCATCGGGCTCCTGGAGGTCGAAGGTCCGTCCGCTGGCACCGGGCTTCCTGCGGGGCAGCGAGGGGGTGGTGGACATGCGCGTTGCTCCTCTCCGACGGGGACGCAACGGGCCGGGGACCGGGCCGGGACCGGGGTCCACGACGCCGTCGCGAGGGGGAGCACGTCCGGAGCGGACGGGCGGCTCCGGGGTGCGGTGACCACCTTCGCCGCAGGACGGCCCCCCGATCAATGGCCGCGTCCCCGCGAATTCGGGTCGACCGGGCGGGGGACCGGACGGGGGACACGGCGGCGGCGCTGGGACGCGTGCCGTGCCGGTGCGGTGAGGATCGGGGGATGGGCTTCGTGCTGCCGGTCCTCTTCGCGCTGTTCGCGGCGTTCAGCAACGCGCTCGCGACGGTCCTCCAGCGGCGGGCCTCGCTGACCGTGCCCCAGAGCGACGGCTTCCGGTTCGGGCTGGTCCTCGACCTGCTGCGCCGGCCCCTGTGGCTCGGGGGGATCCTGGCCGTCGTCGCGGCGGGAGCCGGGCAGGCCGCGGCGCTGGCCACGGGCGCGCTGTCGCTCGTCCAGCCCCTGTTCGTGCTGGAGCTGCCGCTGGCCCTGCTGATCGCCTCGCTGGTGGCGCGCCGCCGGCTGCCGGGGGCCGTGTGGCCGGCGGTGGCGGCGGTGGTGGCCGGGCTGGGGGTGGTCCTGGTGGCCGCCTCACCCGCCGGGAACCGTACGCACGTCCCGCTCGACCGGTGGGCGCTGGCGCTGCCGGCGTGCGCGGCCGCGGTGGCCGCGTTGGCCGTGGCGGGGCTGCGGCGGCCGCCCGGACGGATGCGGGCGGGCTGTCTGGGCGCGGCCACCGCCGTCTGCTACGCGCTGACCGCGGCGCTGATGAAGTCGGCCGTGCACACCCTGCGCGAGGGCGGGATCGGGGCGTTCCTGACCGCCTGGGAGACGTACGCCTTCGGCGCGAGCGGCATCTGCGCCGTCCTGCTCCTCGAACACGCCATGCAGGGCGGCCCGCTGATCGCCTCCCAGCCCGCCCTGACCCTGGGCGACGCCGGAGTCAGCGTCGCCCTGGGGGTCCTGCTGTACGAGGAGCACCTGCGCGCCCACTGGTGGCTGCTCCCCCAGCTGCTCGGCCTGGCCCTGATCTGCGCCGGTGTCCTGGCCCTGGCCAGGTCGGACGCGGAGGGCGCGGCGGAGGCGACGTGATCCGGGCGCCTCACAGCGCGACGACGATGACCGCCGCCGCGCGGCCGCTGCGGACCAGGGCGTTCCACCTCCCCTCCGCCACCGGGGCCGGCGCCGGAGGGGGGACGGCGGGCGGGCGGGGGCTCGGGGGCACCGCCGTGTTCCCGGAGCCGGGCATGCGGGAGGCCGCGAACACTCCGGGGGCCACGCGCACGGCCCCCGCTTCCATGGCGGCGGCGAGGAGGGAGACGCGGTGGATCCGGGTCATGGGGTTCTCCTTGGAATACGAGGCGCGGCCTGGCCGTCCGCCGTGCGTCCGATGGTGTCGAGGAGCCGGCGCCTCGGGCGGCGTGGCCTTCCTCTCTCCCATTGGGCCCCGGCGGGCGGCTCCCGTCACGTCCCTGGACTTCGGGGCTTGACGGCCGTACGGGTGACGTGCGGGGTGCGGCGGGGTGTGCCAGGCTGGGCTGAGGTGTCGGTCTTCCGCCCGAAGGCAGCCGCGGCGAACGGAGCGTGCTGTGGGACATCCGATCCGCCGGGCCGCGGTGCGGCGGCGTGTGGGGGCCGGGTTCGCCGCGCTGCTGCTGGCGCTGTCCGGTTCGGGCGCGGCGGCCCGCGCGGACGCGGATCCGTCACCGTCGCCCTCCGGCTCCGGGGAGGCGGGGCGGCTCGACCCGCGGATCGCGGAGATCATGCGCAAGCCCGAGTACCGGCACGCCCAGTGGGGGCTGTTGCAGACCGGGCCCGACGGCAGTCCGGTGCGGCACGCCCTGTTCCCGGGGCAGTTCTTCATCCCGGGTTCCACCGCGAAGCTGTTCTCCGTCTCCGGTACCTGGCGGACCCTGGGCACGGACCACCGCTTCGTGACCCCGGTCTACGCCGTCGGCGAGCGCAGCGGGGGCACGCTGCACGGGGACCTCGACCTCGTCGCGCAGGGCGACCTCACGCTGGGCGGACGGACGCGCCCCGACGGTACCGTCGCCTACACCGACCTCGACCACACCTACGCCGACGACTTCCCCGGCGCGACCCTCACCCCGGAGAACCCCCTGGCGGGGATCGACCAACTCGCCCGGCAGGTCCGGGCGTCGGGCATCACCCGCGTGGACGGGGACGTGGTCGTGGACAGCCGGCTGTTCGCCGCCGACCCGGTCCTCGACCCCACGCCCACCCCGCTGATCGTCAACGACAACCTCATCGACCTCCTCACCACCCCCGGGGACCGTCCGGGTGCCGACGCCCGCCTGGACTGGCGGCCGAAGGTCGCCCCGTACGAGGTGACGTCGACGGTGAAGACCGTGGCGGCCGGGAAGCCCGCGGCGATCACGGTGACGGCCGGTGCGGGCGGCACCCGCATCCGGTTGTCCGGCACCATCGCCGCCGGCTCCTCTCCCCTGCTGCGGACCTCCCCGATCACGGACCCGGCGGCCTTCGGCCGGACCGCGCTCATCGAGGCGCTGGGCCGGGCCGGGGTGACGGTCCGCGCCGCCGCGACGGGGGCCGATCCCGTCGGCCGGCTGCCGGCCGACTACCGGGGGCGTCCGCGGGTGGCCGCGTACACCTCGCCCCCGTACGAGCAGTACGCCAGGCTGATCCTCAAGGTCAGCCACAACCTGGGCGCCAACCTGGGCATCTGCCTGATGGCCGTGGCGGCCCGCAGCGGGCGGTGCGCGGACGGCTTCCCGGTCCTGGCCGGCTTCCTCGACCGCGCCGGCGTGGACCGCGGCCAGGTGGAGCTGATGGACGGCCGCGGCGGCAACCCCGCCGACCGGGCCACCCCGCGGGCGCTGGTGCAGATGCTGTCCTACTGGCAGCGCGGTCCGGACGCCCGGCTCTTCCGCGAGGCCCTGCCGATCCTGGGCGTCGACGGGCTGCTCGCCGAGAACTGCCGCGACTGCGCGGCGCGCGGGAAGGTGTTCGCCAAGACGGGTGCGGCCGTCGGCGGGGACGCGCTGAACGACCGGCTCGCGGTCGGGGCCATCACGATCGCCGGGTACCTCGACAAGGGCGGCGGCCGCTTCGACACGTTCTACGCGGGGGTCAACGGAGCCTCGACGCCGACCACCGACCCCGCCGGCGTCCTGTCGATCGCCAACGACCTCGCCCTCGTCGCCGCCTCCCTCCAGGAGGCGCCCGACGGGCGGTGAGACCGCCGCTCAGGCGGTCACCTGGGCGACGAAGGCGGCGAGGTTCGCCGCGGTCCGCGCCACCTTCTCCTCCACCGTCAGCGTCTCGTGGAGCCGCGCGCCCGCGGCGGTCTCCTTGCGGCCCCGCACGTACAGCGAGCAGGCGAGGTCGTCGCACAGGTAGGCGCCGACCGAGTTGCCCTCCTGCCCGGCCCGGCCGGCCTTCGGCGCGACCATCAGGGCCACTCCCCCGTCGTGGGCGGTCAGGCATATCGAGCACATGCTGCGCCGCGCCTGCCCGGCGATCCGGGCGGGGCGGCGCAGGACGAGGCCCCTGGCCCGGCCGTCGACCTCGGTCACCAGGTAGGCGCGGCCGGGGGACTGGGGGTCGCGCCAGCCGAGGTAGTCCAGGTCGTCCCACGGGCGTTCACCCAGGTCGCGCGGGACGGACAGGCGCTTGGCCTCGCCCTTGGTGCAGTTGACGAAGGCGGCGCGGATCTCTTGCTCGGTCAGTGGCTTCATGGACAGCACGCTAACTTGCCTAAAGGGTTTAGGGAAACCAATAATCGATGCAGGCAGGCGGTGAGCGGTCCACGCCACGGACCCCCGCGCCGCCCCGGAGCGGGCCGGAGGCCCGGCCCCCGCACCCCCAGGAAGGCCGACCATGGACCCCCGACACCCTGCCGCACGGCCGGACCGCGAGGCAGCACCCGCCCCCGCCGCCACCCACACCACACCCGTCACCGCGGACCTGCTGCGCGGAGCCCTCGACACCGAGCGCACCGGGCGCGGCCTGCTGCCGCACCGGCTGCCCGCCCGGGCCCGCGCCCAGAACACCGACGGGCAGCTGGCCATGGCCGAGTCCCAGCCCTCCGGCGTACGGCTGGCCTTCCGCACCGCGGCGACCGTCGTCGAGCTGGACACCCTGCCCGTCAAACGGGTCTACCCGGGCGCGCCGCCGCGCCCCGACGGCGTCTACGACCTGCTCGTCGACGGCCGGCCCGCCGGCCGGGCGAGCGCGGCGGGCGGCGACACCGTGACCGTCGACCCGGCCACCGGCCGCACCGAGCACCGGCGCGGGCAGCCGGCCACCCTGCGCTTCACCGGCCTGCCCGGCCGGACGAAGGACGTGGAGATCTGGCTGCCGCACGACGAGACGACCGAGCTCCTCGCCCTGCGCACCGACGCCCCGGTCGCCCCCGCCCCGGACCGGGGCCGCCGGGTCTGGACGCACCACGGCAGCTCGATCAGCCAGGGCTCCGGCGCCGCGAGCCCCACCGGCACCTGGCCGGCGCTCGCCGCCGCCCTCGGCGGGGTGGAGCTGGTCAACCTGGGCCTGGGCGGCAGCGCCCTGCTCGACCCGTTCACGGCCCGCGCCCTGCGCGACACCCCGGCCGACCTGATCAGCCTCAAACTCGGCATCAACCTCGTCAACGCCGACCTGATGCGGCTGCGCGCCTTCGGTCCCGCCGTCCACGGCTTCCTCGACACGGTCCGCGAGGGGCACCCGGCCACCCCGCTGCTGGTCGTCTCGCCGCTCCTGTGCCCCCTCCACGAGGACACCCCCGGCCCGACCGCCTTCGACACCGCCGCACTGGCCTCGGGAAGGCTGCTGTTCCGGGCCGCGGGCGACCCCGCCGAGCGCGCGGCCGGGAAGCTGACGCTCACCGTCGTGCGCGAGGAGCTGGAGCGGATCGTGCGGGAGCGGGCGGCCGAGGACCCGCACCTGCACTACCTCGACGGCCGCGCGCTCTACGGCGAGGCCGACGCCGCCGAGCTGCCGCTGCCGGACGCCCTCCACCCGGACGCCGCCGCGCACCGCCGGATCGGCGAGCGCTTCGCCCGCCTCGCCTTCGGCCCGGGCGGCCCCTTCGCGGACACCGCGGACGGGGCGGCCCGGCCTCCGGTGTGAGCGGCCCGCCGGGTCCGCCGCACCCGGCGGACCTGAGCGGTCCTCCCGGTCAGCGCCGGCAGGTGTAGTGGGTCAGGCGGGAGCGGGCCTCCTTCTCGGAGATCCCGAGGCCGGTGCCGATGGACTCCCACGACAGGTCGTCGGCCTCGGCGATGTAGGCGGCGTCCCGGGCCACGCTCCGGGTCACCCGCTCCAGTGCGGCCACGGCCTTGAGCGCGGCCACCGGGGCCTGGCCAGCCAGGTTGTTCAGCTGGTCCTCCACGCGCTCGAGGAGATGGGCCAGTTCGGCGGGCAGCGGTACGGTCCGGGCCTCGACCTCGTCGAGGTGGCGTTCCCAGTCCCCGCGGGGTCCCTCGATGACCTGCTCGTACAGGCTGTCGGCCTCCTCGGCCGCGCGGTCTATCGGGTACTGCGCGGCACCGCGCCAGCCGCACGCGCAGGCCGCGCGCGCGGCGGCGGCCCGGGGCCGGTTCAGGACGCCGCTGTAGGCCCACCACTCCCGCGTCTGGCGGAAGTCGGAGCCGGTGCCCGGGTCCAGGTGGACCGGGCCGGGCTCGGTACCGTCCGCCAGGAGCGCGCCGGCCCAGCCTTCGTGCGAGGCCCCGAACTCCTCCGCCGTCCACCCCATGCCCACTCCCCGTCAGCCGTCCCGCGCGGCCGCCCCGCCGGGGCGGCGGCCGCATGCTCTCGACCCACCCTGCCCACATCCGGGCCGGGCCAAGCGGCGCGCACCGCCCCGCCGGCGGCGCGCAGGGGGCGCAGGGCGAACCGCGCGCCCCGGCCGGGACGGACGACGGCCCGGCAGCGCCGGCGGCGGACACCGTCCGGCGGACCTCAGGCCGGCCGGACCGTACGGGGCCCCGCGCACTCGGCGCCGTACGCACGGACCCGCTCGCGCAGCGCGCGGTCGGCGGTGACGACCGTGCAGGGCCGGTCGGCATGGGCGGCGGCGAGCTCCACGATGAGGTCGTCCCCGCTGCCGGACGCGGACTCGACCCGCACGCCGGGCACCGACCCGATCCCGCGGGCGGCCCCCTCGACGACGAGGATCACCTCCTCACCGCCCTCCCGCTCCGCGAGCCGGTCCCGCAGCCGCTCGGCGGCCCCCTTGCGGTCCCGCCACCACCCGTCGGGCACAGACCCGACGACATTGGCGGCGTCGACGATCAGCACGGGCCGCGCCCTCATGAAACCTCCCGGCCGCGCCGTACCCGACCCGGCGTGACACCCCTCGCTCGTCCGCCCACGTCCCGGGATTCTCCCACGCCGGGTCGCGCCGGGCTGTCCCTGCGGGGTCGTGCACCGTGGTCGCGGCCTGTCCCCCTCCGAGGTCTGGCTCGTGCCGGCGGAGGCCTGACCGGATCCCACTGACCGTCAGCTGGTTCCGGCGGCCGCGGCACGGTACGAAGTCCCTTGTGAACCATCAGACCCACAGCGCGACCGTCCGCGTGTTCATCGCCCTCGCCCCGCCCGACGACGCGAAGGAGGAGCTGGAGCGGGTGCTGCTGCCCGCCTACGAGGCGTACCCGCGCATGCGGTGGAACCGGATCGAGGACTGGCACATCACCCTCGCCTTCCTCGGTGAACTCCCGGTCGCGGCCGTCCCCCGCCTGCGCGGGCCCCTCGCCGGCCTCGCCGCGATACGCCGGCCCCTGCGGCTGGCACTGCGCGGCGGGGGCCACTTCGACGAGCGGGTGCTGTGGACCGGGATCGACGGGGACCTCGACGGGCTGCACCTGCTGGCCTCGGAGGTCCGCTCACTGGTCAAGGAGTGCGGCATCCCCTACGAGGGCCGGCCCCTGCGCCCCCACCTGACGCTGGCCCGCTCCCGCCGCAGCGACACCGCCAGCGTGCCGGAGGCCGCGGCCGGCCTCACCGCGTTCTCCGGCCGGCCCTGGCACGCGGGACGGCTGCACCTGGTGGGCAGCAACATCGGGCGCGGTCCGGGGCCGATCCACTACCGCGACATCGAGTCCTGGGGGTTCGGGGACGGGAACTGAGCGCCCGGCCGGGAAACAGTTGTGCGATCCACGGGACCCCGTGATACTCACTACCTCCACGGGGGCGGAGATCGACGTCCCCTGCCAGGAACGTGCACAGCAAGGGGTGGGTCATGGCGTTGCTCCGGGGGGCGGGGCTGTCGCTGAAGCGATGGACGGGCAGAGCGCCCGCGCCGCAACTGCAGCAGGACTTCGGCGATCCCGCGGTGACGCGGATCCGCGAGGCCGCGGAGGCGGCGGACTGGGCCGGGGTCCGGGACGGGCTCCGGGCGCACCCGGAGGACGGGGACCGCTCCTGGCTGCTGTGGACGGTCGGCGACACCGCCGGCGTCGAGCGGTGGATCCGGGACGCGGTCGCGGCGGAACCCGGCTCGGCGCTGCCCCTGCTCGTCGCCGGGGCCCGCTCCATCAGCTGGGGCTGGGAGGCCCGGACGCGGGCGCGGGCGGCGGACGTGACGCGCGAGCAGTTCGAGGTGTTCCACGAGCGGCTGCGCCGGGCCGAGGAGTGGCTGTACCGGGCCGCCGAGCTGGAGCCCTCCTGGGTCTCCCCCTGGCACTTCCTCCAGGTCAGCGGCCGCGGTCTGGAGGTCGGCCCGGTCCTGGCACGGCGCCGGTTCGAGGCCGTCGTGCGCCGGGACCCGTACCATCTGCGGGCCCACCAGCAGCAGTTGCAGCAGGTCTGCAAGAAGTGGGGCGGCTCGCACGAGGAGATGCACGACTTCGCCCGCCGGTCGATGCTCGCCGCACCCGAGGGCAGTCCGCTCGGCCAGCTCGTCGCGGTCGCGCACATCGAGCACTGGACCTCCCTCGGCGACGGCCCGGACTGGCAGTACATGCGCCGCCCGGAGACGGCCGCGTCGCTGTGGGAGGCCGCCGAGCGGTCCGTCCTGCACCCGGACGCCGAACGGGGCAGGGGGTGGGCGCAGGTGTGCAACAGCTTCGCCCTGGCCTTCTCCCTCGCGGGCGAGCAGGAGCCCGCGCGCCGCTGTTTCGAGCTGACGCAGAACACCGTCACCGAGTTCCCCTGGAACTACGTCAACGCGGACCCGGTGACGGCCTACCGCCGCCACCGCTCGTCCGTCGGCGCCTGACCGACCGGGCCCCGGCCCTCCCCTCTCCCCCGCACACCGCGCGGCGCGCAGCCCCGGCGCGGTGTGCCTACCGAAAGATGCCCCAAGGTGCCGCACTCCGAGTCCGCCCACACCTTCCAGGTCGACCTCCGCGGTCTGGTGGACCTGCTCTCCCACCACCTCTACTCCAGCCCGCGCGTCTACCTGCGCGAGCTCCTGCAGAACTCCGTGGACGCCGTCACGGCCCGCCGCGCCGCCGACCCGGCCGCCCCCGCCTCCATCACCGTCCGCACCGGGGACGCGCTCACCGTCACCGACACCGGGATCGGCCTGACCGAGGCCGACGTCCACCGCTTCCTCGCCACCATCGGCCGCAGCTCCAAGCGCACCACGGACGGCGGCCTCGACGGGGCCGGGCTCGACGCGGCGCGCGGTGACTTCATCGGGCAGTTCGGCATCGGCCTGCTCGCCTGCTTCGTCGTCGCGGACGAGATCACCGTGGTGAGCCGGCACGCCGGCGACCCCGCCGCGCCCGCCGTCGAGTGGCGCGGCCACTCCGACGGCCGCTACACCCTCCGCACCCTGCCGGCCGACGCCGCCGTGGAGCCCGGCACCACGGTCCGGCTCGTCCCGCGCGCCGACAACGCCGAGTGGACGTCCCCCGCCCGGGTCGTCGAACTCGCCCGGCACTACGGGAGCCTGCTCCCGTACGAGGTCACGGTCACCGGACCCGACGGGGACACCGTCCGGATCGACGCCCCGCCGCCGTGGGAGCAGGAGCACCGCTCCCCGCTGGCCCGCCGCGAGGCCCTGGCCGCCTACTGCCGCACCCTCTTCGACTTCGCGCCGCTCGACACGATCGAGCTCGACCTGCCGGCGGCCGGGCTGCGCGGCGTCGCGTACGTCCTGCCGACCGCGCTCAGCCCGGCGCAGCGCGCGGGCCACCGCGTGCACCTGAAGGGCATGCTGCTCAGCGACCGGGCGACGGAACTGCTGCCCGACTGGGCGTTCTTCGTGCGCTGCGTCATCGACACGACCAGCCTGCGCCCGACCGCGTCCCGCGAGGCGCTGTACGAGGACGGCACCCTGTCGGCGGTCCGGGACGCGCTGGGCGTCCGGATCCGGGACTGGCTGACCGGGCTCGCCGCGAGCGATCCCGCGCTGCTGCACCGGTTCATCGACACCCACCACCTCGCGGTGAAGGCCCTCGCCCGGTACGACGACGAGCTGCTGCGCATCGTGCTGCCGTGGCTGCCGTTCGAGACCACCGACGGCAACGTCACCCTGGAGGAGTTCGCCCGGGCCCACGCCACGGTACTCGTCACGCGCAGCGTGGAGGAGTTCCGCCAGGTCGCGCCGATCGCGGCCGCGGCCGGCCTCGGGGTCGTCAACGGCGGCTACACCTACGACCGGGACCTGGTGCACCGGCTGCCCGAGATCCGGCCGGGCACGGCCGTGACGGACCTGGACCCGGCCACGGTCACCGCGCACCTGGACGCGGTGGAGCCGTCCGCCGAGATCCGCGCGGCGGCGTTCCTGGGCATCGCGCGGGAGGTGATCGCCGCCCAGGACTGCGACGTGGTCCTGCGCGACTTCCAGCCGGTGACGGCCCCGGCGCTGCTGCTGGACAACCGGGAGGCCCGCCACGAGCGGACCCGGTCCACGCTGGCCGCCGACAGCGACGGCCTGTGGGCGGACATCCTGGGCTCGCTGCGCAACGAGACCCCGCGCGCCCAGCTGGTCCTCAACCACCTCAACCCGCTGGTGCGCCAGGCCGTCACGATCGAGGAGCGCGGCCTCGCGGTCGCCGCCGCCGAATCCCTGTACGGGCAGGCGCTGCTGCTGAGCCGCCGCCCGCTCAAGGCGAGCGAGAGCGCCCTGCTCAACCGGGCCTTCATCGGCCTGCTCACCCACGCCATGCACCCCGGGGGCCGGGGCGGCGACGGCGCCGCGTCCGGCTCCGACTCCCGGAAGGACTCGTGATGACGGACACCCCGGAGGCCGTGTTCGAGGCGCTGCGCGAGAACCACGACCGCCCGCACGGCCTGCAGCGCACCATCACCGCAGAGGAACTGGTCGAGGCGGCCGAGCCGTTCGAGAAGCCCGAGGTGCTGGTCACGGCGCTGATGGAGCTGATGACGGCGTACGAGTTCACCGGAGAGCACCGCAAGGCGCCGGTGGTCTTCGCCCGGCTGCTGAAGCTGTGGGAGGACTCCCCGGGCGCGTTCAGCGAATGGGAGGCGGGCCAGGTCCTGTGGCGGTTCAAGTGGGTCACCACCTCGCTGCTCCATGTGCCCGAGGTCCCGCTGGCCGTGATCGAGGCCTGGACCGACCGGATGCGGGAGCGGTACGAGGCGGACGGGCACGGCGTGCAGCCGGTGGCGGCGATGCGCTACCACGTGGCCGCGCACACGGGCAGCGGTGTCGCCGACGCGTACGACCTGTGGGCGACGCGCCCGCGGACGCCGCTCAGCGACTGCGAGGCCTGCGAGACGCGGACCCACGCGCTGTTCCGGCTGTCGTCGGGTGAGGACGCGGCGGCGCTGGAGGTGTGGGAGCCGGTGCTCTCCGGCTCCTCCTCGTGCTCGGAGGAACCGCAGTCGAGCCGGGCCAGGGCGCTGCTGGCGCTGGTGCGCCAGGGCCGCACCGACGAGGCGCGGGCGTACCACCTGACCGGCTACCGCGCGGTGCGCGGCAAGGCGGGGACGCAGCAGGAGGTGGGGCTGCACCTGGAGTTCTGCGCGCTCACCCGCAACGAGGGGCGGGGGCTGGAGGTCCTGGCCGAGAACCGGCCGCTGTTCGAGGCGGCCGGCGCCCCGCTGAGCCGCCTCGGGTTCCTGACGGGCGTCGAGGTGCTGCTCGCCCGGCTGGTGGCGGACGGGCACGCGGACACCCCGGTCGCCGGGCCCCCGGGCCGCAGCTGGACGGCCGGCGCACTCCTGGTCACCGTACGGGCCGAGGCGGAGGCGCTGGCCGCCGCCTTCGACGCGCGCAACGGCACGACGGCGGTCGGCGACCGGCGGCGGGCCCGGCTGGAGCGGGCGCCGCTGCTGGACGAGCCGCTGCCGCTGGGGCTGCGCACCGCCGTCGCCGCCGTACGCCCGGCCGCCGCGGCGACGGCCGTCCCCGCGCGGACGGTGCGGGAGGTCCCGGGCGACTTCGTCGCGCTGGTGCGGGAGGCGCGGCGGCTGGCCGCCCTGGGGCACCCGGGCGACGCGGCGCTGTGGGCGCGGATCGCCGAGGCTGCGGACACCGAGGGCTACGTGCACGACGAGCGGATCGGCCCGGAGGGCCGGCTGCGGGCGGAGCTCGCCGAACAGCACGCCTTCGCCCTGCGGATGCGCGACGGCGAGGCCGAGGCCCTCGGGGCCATGGCGGAGGCCGCGGACCTGTTCGAGCGGGCCGGCATGGTCTGGGACGCCCTCTCGGCCCGGGCGATGGTCCTCGCCTGGACGCCGCGGCCCGACGCGGAGGACGGGCCGGCGGCCGACGAGGGGGCTCGGGACCCCGCGGCGGTGCGGGCCGGTCTCGACGCGCTCGTGCGGGAGGCGGGGGAGCTCGCGGCCGCGGGCACGGACGCGGGCGCCGCCTACGAGGTGCCCGGCGCCGACGGCACGGTCGCCGGCACCGGGCCGGGCAGCATCGCCGCCCGCCGGCACCTGGCGGTGCTGTACGCGCGGGTGTACGGCGCCTTCCACGAGGCCATGGCCGAGGCGCCGGAGGTGTCCGGGCCCGTCCGGGAGCGGTTCGAGGCGGCGGCCGACGCCCTGCGCGCGGAGGCGCTGCGGCTGTCGGCGCCCTACCAGGCGGCCAACGCGCTGGACTTCCGTGCCACGCTGGACCTGCGCCTCGGTGAGACCGAGCGGGCCGAGCAGGGGCTGCGGGCCGTGCTGGAGGAGCTGGCGACGGGTGCTCCGGAGCGTCCCTGGAAGGGCAACCGCCCCCGGGCGGTGCTCGCCCAGGTCCTGCTCGCCCAGGGGCGGCACGAGGAGGCCGCCGAGCTGCTGCACCAGGCGATCGCCCTCACGGTCCGCCACGACGACGCGGCCTTCCCGCTGGCGCCCGCCTACGCGATGCTCGGCCACGCGGCCACGCACACCGGCGACACCGCCGGCGCCGTGCGGCACCTCTCCGAGGCCGCGGACCGCTTCGACCGGGACGGCGACCACGACCAGGCGGCCGACGTCCGGCTCCAGCTCGCGGACCTGCTCCGGGGCGTCGGCCGGGCCGCTGAGGCCGTCGCCGTCCTGGAGTCGGTGACCGCCGACGGGACCGCCGGCCCCCTCGATCCGCGCCTGCTCGCGCAGGGCCGGCTGAGCCTGGCCCGGGGGCTGCGGGAACTGGACGAACACCTGGCGGCCGCCGAGGAGTTCCTGCGGCTGGCCGACTCCGCCGCGGCCTGGGGCGGGGAGGGCCGGGCGGTGCTCACCTCGGTGGCCTCGGAGGCGGCGGTCGCGCTCGCGACGGCCGACCGACCGGACGCCGCCCGGGCGGCGTACGCCCGCGCCCTCGAAACGCACGCGCAGGCCCCGAACCCCTCGGTGATCACGCAGATGATGCGCGAGTTCGCCCGGCTGGGCCAGGCGGCCCACGGTGCGGAGGGCGTGGAGGCCTCGCTCGCCCACCTCGCGGAGGCCGACGCCGTCTGCGCGGCGACGCCGCAGGACGCCGAGGAGTTCACCCCCTGGTTCGAGGCCGGCAGCATCCGCTACCGGCGCGCCCTCGTCCTCGCGGACGCCGGACGCTTCCCGGAGGCGCTGGCCGAGGCCGAGGCGTCGGTGGCCGCCCACGAAGGGGGCGGGGAGCAGGGCGAGGAGGCCCGGGCCGAAGCCGTGCGCGTCGCGGCGCTGATCGAGCACAACGGCCTGGGCCGTACCGGGGCGGCCGCCGCCCGCCTCGCGGCGGGAGCGGCCCGCTGCGACCGGAGCGGGCTCCCGGAGGCGGCCCGCGTCCTGGAGGGCCTGCGCCGGGAGATCACCTCCTCCCGCGAGGGCTGAACACCCGCGCCGTGCCCGGCGTCCGCAGACCGGGACGCCGGGCACGGGCGTGCCGCCCGTCAGGGGCGACGGCCGTCCGCCGCCGGCCGGGGCGCGCGCGGGCCGCGCAGCGGCAGGGTCCGGCTGAAGACGAGGTTGGTGGTCGTGCTCCCGAACTGCGCGAGCGCGTCGACGATCTCCTCCAGGTGGCCCATCGACGTGGCCGTCACGCGCAGGACGTAGCAGTCGTCCCCGGTGGTGCGCAGGCACTCCAGGATCTCCGGGCGTTCCGCGAGCAGCCGGTGCAGGGGTTCGTGCCGGGTGCCGGGGTACTTCAGCCGGACCACCGCGAGCACGGCGTGCCCGGTGCGCTCCAGGTCGACCTCCGCCCGGTACCCGGTGATCACCCGGAGCGCCTCCAGCCGGCGGACCCGCTCGGTGGTCGCCGACGCGCTCAGGTTGACGCGGCGCGCGAGTTCGGTGAAGGGGATCCGGCCGTCGCGCTGGACCTCCTCCAGGATCGCCCAGTCGGTCGGATCAAGACTCTCGGTCATCGGCCCAGATTACCGGCCGATCCACGGGCGAACGCCCCCTGGACCGGCGGGAATCCCTTCTGGGCGCCCGTACCGGCTGACTAGGCTCGGCGGCGTGAAGATCGGAGTCAACATCCTCAATTTCGGCCCGGGCACCGACCCGGGCGTCCTGCGCGGCTGGGCCCACACGGTGGAGGGCCTGGGTTTCGACCTGCTGATGGTCTCGGACCACGTCGCCGTCACGCCCGATGTCGCCGAACGCTATCCGGCGCCCTTCTACGAGCCGTTCACCACCCTGTCCTGGCTGGCCGGGATCACCAGCCGGGTGCGGCTCGGGACGACGGTCCTGGTGGCCCCGTACCGGCACCCGCTGCTGACCGCGCGGATGGCGGCCAACCTGGACGACCTCAGCGGCGGCCGGCTGGTCCTCGGCGTGGGGGTGGGATGGGCGCGGGAGGAGTTCGCCGCCCTGGGCATCCCGTTCGAGCGGCGCGGCCGGCTCACCGACGCCCACCTGCGGGGCGTCCGGGCGGCCTGGGAGGACACCGCCTCCTACGGCCGGCGGAGGATCCCGGTGTGGGTCGGCGGCAACAGCGAGGCGGGCATGCGGCGGTCCGTCCGGCTCGGGGACGCCTGGCATCCGCTGCGCGTCACCCTGCCGTGGCTGCGCGGGGCAGCGGAGCGGCTGCGGGCGTACGCGGACGAACACGGCGGTCCCGTTCCCGCGCTGGCCCCGCGCATCGCCCTGAAGCTCACCGGCACGCCCGTGGAGGGACCCCGGCGCCCCGCCGGCGAGGGCACGATCGACCAGGTCCTGGACGACCTCGAACAACTCCGCCTGCTGGGCGCCGAGTCCGTCGTCCTCGACCCCTACGGCGGCGACCCGCGCGAGACGCACCGTCCGCAGGCGGCCTGGCGGGACCTCGCCGCCGTCGCCGCACACCTCGACCTTTCCCGCCCCCTCACGACGGAGCAGCCGTGACCACCACCCCCGACGACCACTCCCTCCTCCTCCGCGCCGTCGCCCTCGCGGCCGAGGCCCGCACGGCCGGCGACCCGCCGTTCGGGTCGCTGCTGGCGGCACCGGACGGGACGGTGCTGGCGGAGGAACGCAACACGACGCTGACCGACCGCGACATCACCGCCCACCCCGAGCTCAAGCTGGCCCGGTGGGCGGCGCGGGAGCTGGACCCGGCGGCGGCGGCCCGCACCACGATGTACACCAGCTGCGAGCCCTGCACGATGTGCGGGGCGGTCATCCGGCAGGCCGGCCTGCGCCGGGTGGTCTTCGCCCTGTCGGGCGAACAGCTCCTGGACATCAGACCGGCCACCGGCCGGCCGCCCGTCCCGCAGGACGGCCCCGCCCTGTTCGAGGAGGTGCGGGCGGTGGTGGAGGGCTACTACCGCTGAGTGCCGGTGTCAGAGGTCCGGGATCCAGTTGCCGTGGAGGCCGAGGGGAACCCGGACGGGCAGGTGGACGCGGGCCAGGGGGCGGCCGGTGAAGTCCTGGGCGGAGAGGATCACCAGGTCCGCCGCGCCGCGGTCGGGGTCGTGCACGTAGGCCATGAGGTAGCCGTCGTCCTCGTCGGCCGGGGGCGCGGCGGCCGACGGCCTGCCGGGGGGTCCGGTGGGGACGAACACGGCTTCGCCGACCGCCGCGAACCGCCCGAACTCGTGGGCCTGCGTGGTCCCGCGCACCAGGTCGTGCTTGAGGAGCGCGTTGCTGAAGCCCTCGGCCGGGCGCGGGTCACCGGGGCCGGCGGGCGGGGCGTACAGTTCGACCGCCGCGGCGTAGCCGTAGCGGTACGGGCGGCCGGTGAAGGCGGCGTTGACGCGCGGGAACTCCTGGACGCGGTCGTCGAGGCACTCCTCGCGGACCGTGCCGGCGGCCAGGTCGACGGTCCAGCGGTACAGCGCGGGGCGGCTGCTGCCGACGTCGCGGATGTCGAAGCCCTCGGGGTGGCGGACGACGTCGACGACGAGGTCCGTGCCGGTCTCGTAGGCGTTGAGGGTGTGGCCGACCAGGCTGGGCGCCACGTCGAACCAGCGCACCTCGCCGCCGGCCCGGGGCATGACGCCCACGCGCGCCGGACGGGCGTGGTCCCAGACGAAGGGCACCCCGGTGGAGAGGTGGGCCGCGCTGAAGACGACGGGGCCGTCGTAGAGGACGACGTGGTGGTCGGTGAGCGCGAAGTCGTGCATGTAGGGGCTGCCGGGGGCCGCGATGGTCGTGGCGCGCCGCACGGTTCCGGTGTCGTCCGTCACGATGTGCTGGACGTGCTCGGAGCCGTACCGGAAGGCGAGGGAGTGCAGTTCGCGGGTGCGCGGGTCGAACACGGAGTGGGCGTTGGCGTTGAAGCCCTCCGGGGTCGCGCCGAGGTCGCAGGGGCCGATCGTGTCCAGGTCGTAGCCGAGCTCGTACGGCCGTAATCCCCCTTCGATCAGGACGAAGGTGCGCCCCGCCAGGCCGGCGACCTGGACGTTCGGCGCGAAGTCGGTCCGCTCGTCGACGGGCGCGCCGCGCCGCGGCTCCCCGAGCCGGTCCGCGACGGAGGCGGAGCGGACCCAGCGGTTGCGGTACCACTCGGCGCGTCCGTCGCGGATGCGGACGCCGTGCACCATGCCCTCGCCCAGGGTCCACAGGTGCGCGGCGGGGTCCTCCACGCCCAGCGGGTTGGGGCCCGTGCGCAGGTAGCGGCCGCTGAGCCCTGCCGGGATCCGGCCGGTGACGGGGAGGTCGTGGGCGGTGACCTCCTCGGTGACGGGGGCGAAGTTCCCCGACAGGTAGCGGTTGGCGGAGGTCCTGGGCTTCGTCATGCGGGGCGTCCTTCGTCCGTGGTGGTGGCGGGCCGGGCCAGGTACGCCCCCGCGACGGCGGTCATCAGCGCCTCGTAGCGGCGGGCCGCCGTGTCCGGCGGGAAGTGGCCGCCGAGCTCCAGGCTCACGGCCCCGTGGGCGGCGGCCCACAGGAGCTTCGAGATCTCGCGGGCGTCGCCGGGGCGGAAGACCCCGGCCTCGATGCAGGCCGCGACGGCGGCGGCGGAGACGCCGAAGGCCTCCTCGGCGGCGGAGAGGGACGTGGCGCCCGGGCGGTAGCCGGGGACGGTCTGCTCGAACATGATCCGGTAGTAGGCCGGTTCGGCCAGCGCGTGCGCCCGGTAGGCGGTCCCGAGGTCACCGAGGTGTGTCAGCGGATCGGGCGAGCCGGGCACGCGTTCCTGTGCGCGGCGCAGCCGGGCGAACCCCTCCTGGTACAGCGCGTCGATCAGGCCCTCCTTGCCGCCGAACATCGTGTACAGCACCTTCGTCGAGGTGCCGATCTCGGTGGCGATCCGGCGGATCGTCAGGGCGGGGATGCCTTCGGTGACCAGGAGGCCGATGGCGCGGTCGAGGACCGCGGTGCGCGCGGCCTCCTGGCCGGACCGCAGGGCGTCCTGGTAGAGCGTCATGGTCATGGGTAACAGCGTAACCCATGGGCAACAGTGTTACCTCACGGCCGCGTTGACGGCCCGTCGGAGGATGCAGCGACGCGTGCGCGTGCCCGCGGCGCCCCGGCGCGGGGCGCCGGGCGCGGATCAGTACGGAAGGCCGATCAGGCCCCAGCCGCGGCGGGCGGCCTCCGCCGTGACGGCGGACCATTCACGCAGGAGGGCGAGGGAGGCGTCGAAGGACTCGGGGCGGCCGGGCTCGGCCGCGCAGCGGGTCTCGAAGGGGGCGCGGAGGGACTCCAGGCCGGGCTCGGCCCGCCGCCAGGCGTCGGCGAGCGCCGCGACCGTCCGGGGCGGGGCCAGGAGGAGGGGCTCGCGGGTCCATGGGGTGGGGTCGTCCGGGAAGTCGGGGGCGATCGTCCTCTCACCGTCGGGGCCCGGCCAGAACAGGCCGCCCGCGAAGGTGTCCAGGGCCTCGCGCAGGCCGGGGGCGGCGGTGTCGCGGAGGTCGTCCCACAGGTTGCCCAGGCGGACGTGCCAGCCGTAGGAGCCCGTGGTGCCGAGGAAGCGGTACTCGGCGCACCACGGTTCGGCCCGGCCGGGCGGCCAGGTCCAGCCGCGGGGGGCGTCCAGGGCGGCGTTCCAGCAGGCGTCGCAGCAGGGGTCCGGCCAGACGGCGTCGTCCAGCACCTGCCGGCGCTCGGCCGCCGGTATGCGGCCGAGGCGGCCCCAGTCGGCCATGACCACCGTGATGTCCAGTCCCATGGACGGGAGGCTAGCAACGCCCGGTCGGCCGTGTGTCGGTCGCGGGGCGGGGCGGCGGGGTGCGGCACGGTGGGCTCCGGTGGGCGACCGTCCGGGTCGGCCCTCCCGGGCGCACGCGTGAGAGGTTCGGATGACCGACGACGGCACCTTCCCGAGCAGCCGCCGCGCCCTCCTGCTGGCGGCCGGTTCCGCCTCCCTCGCCGCGCTGGCCGCAGGCTGCGCACGACCGGCCTCGGCGCCGGCGGGCGGGACCACGCCCGACTGCGTACTGGCCGTGAAGGCGGGTGCGGGACCGAACTACGCCGGGCCGGGCCGGACCCGCTCGGACGTCACCGACGGGCGCGCGGGCGTGCCGCTGCGACTGGAGCTGACGGTGGTGCGCGCCTCGGCCGGGTGCCGGCCGCTCGCCGGGGCGGCCGTGGACATCTGGCAGGCCGACGCGGCCGGGGTCTACTCGGAGGGTCGGGAGACCTATCTGCGCGGGGTCCAGGTGACCGACGGGGCCGGCCGGTGCGCGTTCCGGACCATCGTGCCCGGCTGGTACGCGGGGCTGGCCCCGCACATCCACTTCAAGGTGCGGCCCGACGCGGGCACCGAGACGACCTCGCAGTTCTTCCTGCCCGAGGCGTTCCTGCGGGAGGTCTACGCCCGGCAGCCGTACGCGCTGCGCAAGGCCCCGCGCGACCCCAACGCGCACGACGACCGGTACCGGGCCGCCGCCGGCACGATGACGCTGACCCCCGTGGCGGAGGGCGCCGGGTACCGCGCCGCCTACACCGTGGGCATCGCCTGAGCGACCGCGGTCCTCCGCGGTGGGGGAACCGGCCGCCCGTCGCTTTTGAAGTTTCAACCTTCAGGTGGCGCAGGCGAGTTGGCCGGAACCCGAGATGACTGACGCGGTCCGCCCGTGTCATGATCAACCCTCACGTTACTTCTCGGTAACGCATTCAATTCCCCCCATTTACCGAATGGTTCTCCCTACGTGCGCACGTTCGCCCAACGCCTCCTGCTTCCCGGCCTGACCACGTTGGCGCTCGCCGCCGCCGGCTGCTCCTCGCCGGCGCACACCGACTCCGCCGGCCCGGGGGCCGCCCCCGGCGCCCCCGCCGCAGGCGGCAACCAGCACCTCGAAGTGGCCGCCGCCCCCCAGGGCCCGGCCGACCCCTCGCCGCTGGCCCGCACCTCCACCGGTGAGGGCCGGCCGGAGAAGTCCTCGCTGCGGGTCGCCTCCTACGACAAGAACAGCCAGCGGGCCGTCATAGCCCCGGCCCCCAAGCCCCCGAAGGGCGGCCAGAACACCCCCTCGAACGACTCCCCCGCCCCCGCCAAGCCGGTCGCCGTGGGCGACGTCATCGCCAGCGCCCCGGCTCCCGGCGCCCCCGACGGCCTCCTCGCGAAAGTCACCGAGGTCGTCGGGAAGACCGACCGCGGCACCGAGGTGAAGACCGCCCCCACGACCCTCTCCGCCGCCCTGGGCGAGGCCAAGGCCGACGGCAAGGTCAAGGTCGACCCCTCCGCCATGGTCGTCGAACCCCTGATGAAGGGGGTCACCTTCTCCTGGGCCAAGGGCGAGGGCGCCCGCTTCGGCCCCGAGGGCGCCAAGCTGCCCCTGGGCAACCTGCGGCTCGACGTGAACGCGGCGATCGACACCGCCAAGGACGCCCCCGCCTCGGCGGGCGCCTCGGTGTCCGGCTTCGTCCAGCTCGCCCCCCAGGTCGAGTTCTCGTACACGGGCACGAAGATCGGCTCCGCCCCCAGCGCGGCCTTCCTCGGCATGAGCGGCGACTGGTCCTCGCAGTGGGCCCTCAAGGGCCGCGCGGCGGCGAGCACCGGCTCGCCCAAGCGCATCCCGTTCGCCAAGCTGCACAGCGCCCCCGTCATCCAGGTGGGCCCGGTCCCGGTCGTGGTCAACCTCGACCTGACCACGTACATCCAGGTCGAGGCCGACGGCCAGGTCACCCTCGACGTCCAGCAGGACGTCAAGGGCGACTTCCGCGTCGGCGGCAGCTACGCGGCGGGCAAGGGCTGGCAGCCGGTCAGCACCTCGGCCGTCAACAGCTCCCCCGTGAAGGCCACCGTCGCCGCCGCCGGGCGGGTCAAGGGCGCCCTGGGCGCCGAGGCCTCCGTCGGCCTGTACGGGGCCGTCGGCGTCGGTGCCGACTTCGCCCCCTACCTGCGCGGCGAGGCCGACGCCAAGGCGTCCGCGTCCACCGACGGGAAGACCTCCGTCAGCGGTGCCTGGGCCCTGTACGGCGGCTTCGACCTGAACGGACAGCTGCACCTCCAGCTGTCCCTGTTCGGCACGCCCGTCCTGGAGCGCCGCATCCCGCTGGGCTCCCTGCACCGCGAGTGGCCGCTGGTCAGCGGCAGCGCCGGACGCTAGCCCCCACTCCGCGGCGGGCGGGGGCCCTCGGGCCCCGCCCGCCGCGGAGCCATTTGACCAACGGGCTCTACGTGCCGGTAACTTGTGGCCGTCCTGGACTCCCGACGGAAGGGAAGGCGCGTGGCGGACCACGACCTGACCGGCTACACCAAGAGCACGTTCACCCACGACGGCGCCACCCGCCGGGTGCTGCGCCGGGGCACGGGCCCGGCCGTGATCATCCTGGCCGAGGTCCCGGGCATCACCCCCAAGGTCCTGGAGTTCGCCGGGCGCGTGGCCGACACCGGCTGCACGGCCGTGCTCCCGGTGCTCTTCGGCACCCCCGGCCGCGACGCCAACCCCGCCACCGCCGGCTGGGCCAACACCGCCCGCGCCATGGCCTCGACCATGTGGCAGGTCTGCGTGAGCCGGGAGTTCACCCTGCTGGCGACCGGACGCAGCTCGCGCGTGGTGCGGTGGCTGCGGGCGCTGGCCGCCGCCGAGCACGAGCGCTGCGGCGGGCCCGGGGTGGGCGCCGTCGGCATGTGCCTGACCGGCGGATTCGCCCTGGCCATGGCCACGGACGAGCGGATGCTGGCGCCGGTGCTGTCCCAGCCCTCGCTCCCGCTGCCGTGCACGGCGGGCCGTGCCGGCTCGATCGACATCAGCCCGCAGGAGCTGGCGGTCGTCCGCGGGCGCTGCGAACGCGAGGGGCTCCAGGTCCTGGGGCTGCGCTTCAAGGGGGACCGCCTGGTCCCCGGGGACCGGTTCGCGTTCCTGCGCCGCGAGCTCGGCGACGCGTTCGTCGCCGTCGAGCTGGAGGACGGCGACGCCGCCCCGCACAGCCCCCTGCCGGCGCACTCCGTCCTGACCGAGCACCTCGTCGACGAGCCCGGCCAGCCCACGCGGCAGGCGCTGGACACCGTGCTCGACCTGTTCCGCGAGAAGCTGCTCGGCACCGAGGCGGACGCCTCCGCATGAGCCGGCGGCCCGGGGCGCGGGGCCCCGGGCCGCCGGTACGGTTCGGTTCGGTGCGCTTCGGTTCGGCTCAGTAGACGAGCTTGTACGTGACGTCCTTGTGCACGGGCGCCGGCGCGGTGTCCGTGTACAGCAGCCGGATCTTGGTGAAGCGCTGGACACCGGGGTGCGCGGGCCAGGCAAGCGGCTCGCTCAGGGTGACCGTCACGGGATAGGGGCGGAAGCGCCCCGCCGCGCAGTAGGGGCGGCAGTCGTTCACCATGTCGGTGCCGGTGGCGGTCGCCGTGCTCGCGCCCCAGGTGTCCCAGTCGAGTCCGACCAGGCGGTTGTTTCCGTCACCGCAGGCCAGGATGAACTCCTCGGGCCGTACCTGGGCCGCCGAGGCGCAGTCCACGACCACCACCGGGTAGGGGTCCTGCGGCCTGGGGGCCTGCGCCGCCGCGGGCGCCGCCACCGCCGCCAGGGCGGCCGCCGCGCACAGCAGGCCGGCCCTCCGCCTCCACTGCCGGGCCGGACGGGCACGCCGCCGTTCTCCTGAAGCGTCCACGAGCCACTCCTCACCAGTCGGCTCCGCGGTCGGCACCACTGCCACCATCTCCAGCTTTGCCCATCCGGGCGAGCCGCGCACCCGCAGCGGGCCGTCGAGGACGACCGTGCGAGGGCCCGGCACCGCTCCGCCACCCCGTTCCGACGGCCGGCCGGCCACCCCCTCGGGCCGACGCGCGGCCCCGGAGTGGCTCTCGGGGCGGCTTTCGGGGCACAGGGGTGAAGACGTATCCATCATGACAGGTCAGAGGGGGTTTTCGTAGGACCGAAAGCACAGCGCTTTGCCCTTGTTCGGGGTCCTGTGCGGCTTTCAGAATCTCCCTCATGAATTCCACGGCGCCCATCAATCACGAAGCCCTCCTGCGAGCCCGCGTGGCCCTCCTCGGATCGGGATCCCTGCCGGTCCGTCAGGAGGTCGCCGCCTACCGGCTGCTGGTGCAGGTGAGCCCGCTGGCCTATCTGCCGCGGCTGGCGGAGGCCCTGTACGAGTACAGCCGCCAGGAGTTCGCCCACCAGCCCGGCACAGCCCTCGCCCTCCGGGCCGAGGCCGTCGCCGCCGCGCGCCGGATGTGCGCGCTGGAAGCCGGTCGGACGCCGCTGCTGCACACCGCGCTGGTGCGCTACCGGGAGCAGCTGGAACTCCTGGCCCGCCGGGAGGAACTCGCCGCCGTGGAGGAGGAGATCGTCCTTCTCGGGCGCGGGGGGCACTGACCCCCGGGCGTGTGCGGCTTTCTTAGCGGAACGTTAGATCTGGGTGCCGGGCCTTGTCCGGGTGCGGTGGCGCATCCAGTCTGGGCACTCCCCCGGATCCGGGGGTGCCACCCCTCCCCATCAGGGACTTCCGTCTGGAGCCGCCATGCCCCCGTCCGCCGTCACGCTCGGCCCGCCGCCCTCGGACGAGCGCCGCAGGCGCCGTCTCGCGCTCGTCGGGGGGTCCCTCGGGAACCTCGTGGAGTGGTACGACTGGTTCGTCTACGCCAGCTTCGCGATCTACTTCGCCGACTCCTTCTTCCCCGGCGACAACCCGACCACCCAGCTGATGAACACCGCGGGCATCTTCGCCGTCGGCTTCCTGATGCGTCCCGTCGGCGGGTGGATCCTGGGGCGGGCCGCCGACCGGCACGGGCGCAAGAGCGCGCTCACGCTCACCGTCACCATGATGTCGGCGGCCGCCCTGCTGATCGCCGTCGCCCCGACCTACGGCCAGGCCGGCTACTTCGGGGCCGTCGTGCTGCTGCTGGCACGGCTGCTCCAGGGGATGAGCATCGGCGGGGAGTACGCGGCCAGCGCGACCTACCTGACCGAGGCCTCGGCCCGCGACCGGCGCGGGCTGGGGTCCTCGTTCCAGTACGTGTCCATGACCTGCGGGCAACTCCTCGGCCTGGCGATCCTCATCACCATGCAGCACACGCTGACCAAGGAGCAGCTGGGCAGCTGGGGCTGGCGGGTCCCGTTCGCGCTCGGGGCGGTGTTCGCGGTCGTCGTGTTCTGGCTGCGGCGCCGACTCCAGGAGACCGACGCCTTCAAGGAAGACGGTGCGCACGACGACAGTGCGCGCGGCTCCCTCAAGGCGCTGTGGGAGCACCGCCGGCAGGCCGGGCTGGTCATGGCCCTGACCCTCGGCGGCACGGTCGCGTACTACACGTACACCACCTACCTCACCAAGTACCTGGTCGGCAGCGCGGGCATGGCCAAGACCACGGCCACGCTGGTGAGTTTCACCGCGCTGGCGCTCTTCGCCGCGCTCCAGCCGCTCGCCGGGATGCTGTCCGACCGGATCGGCCGGCGGCCCCTGCTGATCACCTTCGCGGTGGGCTGCACCGTCGGCACCTACCCGATCATGACGGCGCTCGGGTCGGCGTCCTCGTACTGGTCCGCGCTCGGCCTGTCCCTGCTGGCCCTGGTGATCGTCACCGGCTACACCTCCATCAATGCGGCGGTGAAGGCCGAGCTGTTCCCCACCCGGGTCCGCGCGCTGGGCGTGGCGCTGCCGTACGCGGTCGCCAACGCGCTCTTCGGCGGCACGGCGGAGTACGTGGCGCTGTGGTTCAAGAACGGCGGCCACGAGAAGATGTTCTTCTGGTACGTGTCCGGCTGCGCCCTCGTCTCGCTGGTGACGTACGTCCTGATGCCGGACACCCGCGACGCGGCGCTCAGCCGCGCCGAGGAGGAGGCCGGGGCGCGGTCCGGCGCCGCGGCGGCCGCGGGGGCGGCGCGATAGGCTGCCGGCCGGTTCGGGGGTCCGGGGTGCGGGGAGGTTGCCGGTGCACGCGCTGCTGGTGGAGGACGACGACCGCATGGCCCGGGCCCTGGGCACCGCCCTCGCCCGGCGCGGGCACACCGTCCGCCGGGTGGGTCGGGCCCTGGACGCCCTGCGGCACGTCCGCGAGGCCGAGTTCGTCCTGCTCGACCTCGGCCTGCCCGACCTCGACGGGCTCGAACTGCTGCGGCGGCTGCGGACGGTCTGCGACGCTCCGCTGATCGTGGTGACGGCGCGCTGCGAGGAGCGCGACGTCGTACAGGGACTGCGGGCGGGCGCCGACGACTACGTGGTCAAGCCGTTCCGGATGGCGGAGCTGATCGCCCGGATCGACACCGTGCGGAGGCGGACGGGGGCGTACGGGGCCCGTACGGGCGGCGGGACGGCCGACGGGGGCTCCCGGGCGGTGCGCGCCGGTGACGTCGAGGTGGACCCGGCGGGGCGGACCGTCACGGTGGCCGGCAGCGAAGTCCGGCTGACGCGCCGGGAGTTCGACGTACTGGCCTTCCTGGCCGCCCGTCCGCAGGAGGTCCACTCGCGCGAGGAGATCCTGGACCGGATCTGGGGCGACGCCTTCCTCGCCGCCTCCCGCTCCCTCGACGTGCACGTGGCGGGCGTGCGCGCCAAGACGGGCCGCCCGGGCCTGGTGCGCACGGTGCGCGGGTTCGGCTACCAGCTCGGCTCGGCGGCCGCCGTGCTCGGGGAGCGGGACGCGGGCCGGTGAGGCGCAGGCTGCTCGCGGTCCTGATGGTGCTCATGGGGGTCGCCGCGCTGCTGCTCTGCATGCCCCTGGCCGACGCGTACGCGCGGGGGCGGACCGAGCACCTGCTGCTCCAGCGGCGTTCGGAGGCCGTGCGGTTCGCCGACCTCGCCGACCGGACGGGCAGCGAGGCCGACGGGGCGGAGCTGTCCGCCGAGATCGGCCGGTACGCGCAGCTGTACGGGGCCTCGGTGCTCGTGGTCGACGCGGCCGGGGCGCCGGTGGCGCGGGCCGCGGGCGCGGGGCCCGCCGCGCGGACCCCGCTGTCCGGGGCGGTGGACGCCCGCCGGCGGGCCCTGACCGGGCGCTCCACCGACCGGCTGCCGACGATCCGTCCCTGGGGCCCGGACAGCGCGGTCCTCGCCGAGCCGGTGGGGCGGGACGAGCGGGTCAGCGGGGCGGTGCTGATGGCCGTGCCCACGGACGCCGCCCGCCGGGACGTCGCGGTCCGCTGGTCGCTGATCGCCGCCGGGGCGGTCGCCGCCTTCGCGGCGGCGGCCCTGGTCGCGGCGGGGATCACGCGGTGGCTGATGCGGCCGGTCCTCGATCTGGACCGGGCGGTGGAGCGCCTGGCGGCCGGCAGCCTGCGGGCCCGGGCCGCCTCCGAGACGGGTCCGCCGGAACTGCGGCGGCTGCGGCGGCACTTCAACGGGATGGCGGAGGCCGTCGCCGACTCCCTCGGCCGCCAGCGGGACTTCGTCGCCGACGCCTCCCACCAGCTGCGCAACCCCCTGGCCACGCTGGTCCTCCAGCTGGAGAACGTCGAACCGTACGTCGCCCCGGGCCCGGGCCTGGCCGAGCACGCCCGGGCCCTGGACGAGGCGGAGCGGCTGGAGGAGCTGCTGGACGGGCTGCTGTCGCTGGCCCGGGTGGAGTCGGGGGCGGCGGAGCTCGCGGACCAGGACCTGGCGCGGGCGGTACGGGGCCGGGTGGAGGCCTGGGCACCGGTCTTCGGCGCCGCGGGCCTGGAGCTGGCGGCCGACGGCCTCCCGCGGGAGCTGCCCGTACGCGCCCTGCCCGACGCGGCGGGGCGGATCCTGGACGCGCTCCTCGACAACGCGGTGAAGTTCGTACCGCGCGGCGGCCGCGTGGAGGTGCGCGCGTGGGCCGCGCCGGGCGGGGAGGCCGTCGTCCGGGTCGCCGACGACGGTCCCGGGGTGCCGGCGGACCAACTGGGCCTGCTGACACGTCGTTTCGCCCGCTCCCCCGAGCACCAGAACGTGCGCGGCAGCGGGCTGGGGCTGGCCATCGCGGAGGAGATCGCCCGGATCAGCGGGGGCCGGCTCGGCGCCGCCCCGAACCTCCCGCGGGGTCTGGCCTTCGAGTTCCGGCTGCCGCCCCCGGCGGACGGTCAGCCGTACACCGAGCGGTAGTACGAGACCGCGCCCGGGTGGAGCGGCACTGCGCCGGTGGATATCGCGAAGCGGGGTTCCAGCCGCACGCCCGCCGTGACCTCCCCCAGCAGGTCGCCGCGACGGTCGAAGACCACCCGCAGCAGTTCGGCCGTCGCGCCCGCGGCCACGTCCTCGCGGGCCAGGAGGTAGTTGCCGACGCCGATGGTGCCCACCGGCGCGGTCAGTCCGTAGGCCCCGGCGGGCAGGGTGACCGGGGTGTAGACGGGGCCGAAGCGCCGGCGCAGCACGTCCGCGAGGCCGTCCAGCGCGAGGAAGCGCAGGGGCAGTGCGCGGGCCAGGTCCGTCAGGGCCGGGGTGGGCACGCCGCCGGACCAGAACACGGCGTCGACCGAGCCCCCGCGCAGCGCGGCCGCCGACTCGGCCAGGCCCAGCTGCCGTTCGTCCGCCGCCGCCGGGCCCTCGGACAGCCCGGCGGCGCGCAGCACGCGGGCCGCCACCACCTGCGCCCCCGACCCGGCGGCGCCGACGGCGACCGGGCGTCCGGCGAGGTCCGCCACGGAGCGGACCGGTCCGGCGGCCGGGACCAGCAGGTGGGTGTAGTTGACGTAGACGCGGGCCAGTGCCGTCACCGGGACCCGGCGGGCGAACGGTTCGCGCCCCAGGGCGGCGTCCTCGGCCACGTCGGCCATGGACAGCGCGAGGTCGACGGAGCCCTCGTCGAGCCGGCGCAGGTTGTCCACGCTCGCGGCGGTGGCCACCGGCGCGATCTCCAGCCGGCCGCCGCCGGCGTCGGCGGCGGCCCGGGCGAGGGCCCGCCCGAAGGCGTTGTACGGGCCTCCCGGCGGCCCGGTCGCCAGCCGCAGCCGCGCCGCGGGGCCGGAGCTCGCGGAGCATCCGGCCAGGGCCGCCGCCGCGACCGCGCCGAACACCGCGCCCATCAGGCGTCGGCGTCCGGCCGCCGCGTCGGCCGCCGCGTCGGCCGCTGCGTGGGTCACGGCGTGGGTCACGGCGTGGGTCACGGCGTGGGTCACGGCGTGGGTCACGGCGGCAGCTTAGGCCGTCCGGCCGCCGCTCAGGCGGGCAGGTCCTCCGCGGTGGGGACGACGACGCCGAACAGGTCGGTGATCGTCGTCAGCGCCGCGGCCTGGAGGGCCGCGGCGGGTTGGACGGTGCCGTCCGGGGCGGCCAGGGCGCGGGTGGCGGTGGCCCCGGCGACGACCGTGGGACGGTAGCCGAGGTTGAAGGCCTCCTGGGCGGTGAACGTGATGCACATGTGCGTCATGAACCCGGCCAGGACGAGGTCCTTGCCGCTGCCGGCCTCGAAGCCGAGTCCGGCCAGGGTCTCCTCCAGCCCGGTGGCGCGGAAGGCGTTGGGGAACCCCTTGACGACGACGGGCTCGCCGTCGGCCGGGGCGACCTCGTCGGCGATGGCGCCGATGTGCGCGCGAACGTCGTACGGGCTGCCCTCGCCGCCGTCGTGGACGACGTGGACGACGGGGGTGCCGGCCGCGCGGGCGCGCTCCAGCAGGCGGGCGCCGGCCGCGAGGGCCTCCTCGGCGCCCTCCAGGGCCATGACGCCGGTGCGGTAGGTGTTCTGGAAGTCGATCATGACCAGGGCGGACTCACCCAGCCGCGGCGGCCGGGACTCCAGTCCGCTCAGCTCCCGCAGGGTCGCGGACGCGGTGGCGGTGGCGGTGGTGCTCGTGGTGCTCACAGGATGCCTTTCATCGGGATGCGGTCCGGCGGAATCGGGCAGGGCGAAGCGCTCCGCCCGGCCGTCCGCCGGGGGAAAGGGGTGGTGGGGGGGGTCCGGGGCCCTCAGGCCGTCCGGGTGCGGAAGCGGCGCCGGTAGGCCGCCGGGGTGGTGGCGAGCTGCCGCCTGAAGGCCCGGTGCAGGGTCTCCGCCGAGCCGAGTCCGGAGCCGGCCGCCACCTGGTCGAGCGGACTGTCGGTGGTCTCCAGCAGGCGGCGGGCCAGTTCGACGCGGACCGCTTCGACGTACGCGGCGGGGCTGGTGCCCGTCTCCTGGGTGAAGACGCGGGCGAAGTGCCGTTCGCTCAGGCACATCCGGGCGGCCAGGACCGGAGCGGACAGATCGGCGTCGGGGTGGTCGGCGATCCACAGCCGCAGTTCGTCGATGTCCCGGCGCCCGGCGGCCGGGCGGCTGAGCGGTACGGAGAACTGGCTCTGGCCGCCCTGCCGCTTGAGGTACATCACCAGCTGCCGGGCCACGGCGAGCGCGGTCTGCTCGCCGAGGTCCTCGGCGACCAGCGCGAGCGCCAGGTCCAGGCAGGCGCTGATCCCGGCCCCCGTCCACAGCCGGCCCCGGTCGCTCCGGACGAAGATCGGGTCCGGGTCGACCGTGACCGCGGGGTGGTCCGCGGCGAGCTGGGCGGCGGTCGACCAGTGGGTGGTGGCCGTCCTCCCGTCCAACAGCCCGGCGGCGGCCAGCAGATGGGCCCCGACGCAGACCGACGCCACGCGCCGGGCGTGCGGCGCGGTCTCCCGCACCCAGGCCACGACCTCCTCGTCGATCCGGGCGACCGGGCCGTCCTCGGCCATGTCGACCGCGCCCGGCACGAGCAGGGTGTCCACCTGCGCGCCGACCTCGGCGAACGCCACGTCGGTCAGCAGCCGCACGCCCGCCGACGTGCGCACCGCCCCGGCGGCGGAGCCGGCGAGGCGGACCTCGTACCCGGCCCGGCCCGCGGTCTCGCGGTTGGCCAGCGCGAAGACCTCGGCGGGGCCGGTGACGTCGAGGAGGTCGACATCGGGGAAGACCGCGATGACGACACGGTGCGGGGTGGGCATGGCCCCATCCTCGCCGCGCCCGCGGCACGGCCGCAATGACGCTTCCCCGTCACATTCGGACACGCCGGTCAACAGGGCCGGGCCGGTCGCGGTCCTCCCGCCAGGCGATCGGGTGATCTAGCGCCACCTCGCGGGGAGGTGTCCCGTTACCAGGAAGACCTCCCCAGCCGGGGCCGGTCCTCCGCCAGACAAGGAACCTTTCCAGCATGCTGAAGAAGATGATGGTCACCGCCGCAGCCACCGCCGCCGCGATCGGTGCGGGCGCTGCCGCTGCCGCCCCGGCCATGGCCATCGGCAACGACAACGGGATCAACACCGTCAACGGCAACGGTGCCGCCCAGATCTACGGCAACCAGAAGACCGAGGGCGCGATGAGCCCGCAGCTCAGCCTGGTCCAGGGCACCCTCAACAAGCCCTGCATCGCCCTGCCGGCGAAGGTCAACGCCCAGTCGCTGGTCGCCCTCATCGCCAACGTCGGTGTCCAGGACATCAACGTCCTGTCCAACCCGCAGAACCAGCAGTGCACCGAGAACTCCACCCAGGCCAAGGGCGACGAGCCGCTCTCGCACATCCTGGACAACATCCCGGTCCTCTCCGGCAACCTCTCCGCCGGCAGCTGATCGACCGGGCCCCCCATCCCGCGTCCGGGGTGGGGGGCCTCGTCGTGCCGTCAGCGGGACCGGGCGGCGGTCACCACATCACCGGCAGCCGCTCGGGCAGCCGCTTCATGAAGCCGGTGCGCCAGACGAGCTGTTCGACGGGGACGGCCAGCCGCAGCCGGGGCATCGCCGCGAGGACGGCGCGCAGGCCGATCTCGGCGTGCTTCTTGCCGAGGGCGGTGGCGGGGCAGTAGTGGGAGCCGCCGCCGAAGGAGAAGTGGGCGGAGGAGTTGGCCCGCGTGAAGTCGAGGCGGTGCGGGTCCGGGAACACGGAGGGGTCGAAGTTGGCGCCCTCGGGCAGGACGAGCACCAGCTCGCCCTTCTTCACCTCGACGTCGCCGAGGGCCATGTCCTCCATGGCGAGCCGGGGCAGGCCGTCCCCGATGGAGAGGTTGATCCGCAGGAGCTCGTCCACGGCCTGGGGCATCAGCTCCGGGTGGTCGGCCAGGTGGTCGGCCTCCTCCGGGTGGGTGAGCAGGGTGACCAGTGCCATGGCGAGGAACCCGGCGGTGGAGATGACGCCCGCGCCGAACAGGGTGACGCCGACGGTCGCGAACATCTCGTCGCTGACGTGCTCGTAGCCCTCGGTGCCGCGCAGCTTCGCGAGGTCGCCGATGAGGCCCTGCTCCGTGTCGTCGAGGCGGGCGGTCATGTACGCGATGTCGCGGTCCCAGTTCAGGCGGGCCGCCGGGATCTCGCGGGGGCTGTTCATGAAGGCGATCGGCAGCGACTCCGACAGCAGCGGGGCCGCCTCCTGCGGTATGCCGAGGATCTGGCAGTGCATCGCCTCCGAGAAGGGGTCGGTGAACAGGGACCGGATGTCGACGGGGGCGCCGTGCCGGAGCATCCGCTCGACGAGCTCGGCGGCGTGGCCCTCCATCCACTCCTGGAGGCCGGGGGCCTTGGGGTTGATCGCCTTCATGACGGCCTTGCGCAGGCCGGCACCGGTGATGTTGCCCATGTTGTTGACGACCTCGGGAGGGATCGTCAGCGCGTACTGGCGCGGCACCCCCGGGTCGGAGGTGTTCTTGAGGCTGAACCGGTCGTCCTCGAGGACCTGCTTGACGAGCGCGTACGAGGAGACCAGCCAGGCCTCGGCCCCGGCGATGGTGCGCACCTTCACCACGGGGGCGAGTTCGCCGATCTGGGCGGGCAGGTGGGTGCCGTCCCACGTGAAGGGGAAGTCGAGGATCGGCTCCGCGTGGGTGGTCACAGCTGGTCTCCTTCGGTGGCGGGGGTGACGACGGCGTGGCCCTGGTTGCGGGAGGCCCGCAGTCCGGCGCCGCGCGAGTAGAGCAGGTCCGCCATCGGCAGCGCCTGGTGGTAGCAGTTCAGGGACGAGGGGACGCCCAGGATCGCCGGGGTGTCGAGGAACAGGGGCGCCTCGGCGCACACGTAGTCGAGGCAGACCCTGCGCTGGTGCGCGGTGGGCTGCCGGCCGCCGAGCACCTTCGAGGACAGGAAGATGTCGACGAGTTCGTTCGCGGTCTGGGCGAACGCCGGATCGGTGCCGAGCCGTTCCAGCAGGTCCGCGTGCATGCGGTCGTACGCGGGGATGCCCTGGAGCGAGGACATCGGCCTGCCGCGCAGGCGGGTTCCCGATGGGTCGATATCGGCCACGGCGTTGGTCACCTTGGCGCGCACGCCGCGGAGGTTCTTGACTGTTTTTCGACGGGCCTCGTCCTCCGGATAGCCCATGGCCACATACATTTCGGCCACATGCAGGTCGGTGTAGATGAGGTCGGCCTGCCGGAAGTTGTCCAGGGCCCATTCGGCGAGCGCGTGCACGCGCTGGGCGGAGAAGTAGGAGTTGCCGGGCGAGATTCCGATGACGGCGTGGTCGCCCTCACCGGCGATGACCTGGCAGTGCGGGGTGTAGGGGTCAACGCGGAAGGCGCTGGTCCGGGTTGCTGTTGTCATGGGAGTGGTCACGTCCCTGTCGCCGCGATTCCCCGCTCGGACCCCGTGTCCCGGGTGCGGCGGCGACGTTCAGAACCTAGCCGCAAAGCACGGCTCCGGTTGGATTACCGCACAGTTCGTCTCGGCTTCTGGACTCAGCTGTTGCCCCAGTCAACAGCTGTGACGTGCGGGGCTGTTGTTCTGCCCTGCATGGTGATGATCAGACGGGTTCCCTGGCTCAATGACACCTTTCCCCTACAAGATCGCCGGATGGGCCACATGTGCCGGGTGGCCGGAACCCGAAGTCCGGAAACGCTCCCCGTGCCGGACCGCCCTGGCGGGCCTTCCCCGGGATCCGGGCCGTGATCGCCCATAGTGGGGTGCATGCAGTCCGAGAAGACGCAGGTCCGCGTGGTGATCGTCGAGGACCACCCGCTGTTTCGCGAGGGGCTGAGGGCGGCGCTGGAGAGCGCCGACGACATCCGCGTGGTGGGTGAGGCGCAGACCCTCTCCGAGCTGCCCGCCGCGGTGGCCGCGGGCCGGCCGCAGGTCGTGGTGATGGACCTGTCCCTGCCGGACGGCTCGGGCATCGAGGCCACCCGGCGGCTCGCCGGGGAGCACCCGGAGCTGCAGGTGCTGGTGCTGACCATGGCGGACGACGACGGCAGCCTCCTGGCGGCCCTGCACGCGGGCGCGCGCGGCTACCTGGTCAAGGGGGCCGGCCGGGAGGAGGTCCTGCACGCGGTGCGCACGGTGGCGGCCGGTGGCGCGGTCTTCGGCCCCGACGTGGCCGCGCGGATCGCCGCGCTGGTCACCGGCGGGCCCCGGCGCGAGGCGGAGCGGGTCCTCCCCGCGCTGACGGCCCGCGAGGTGGAGGTGCTGGACCTGGTCGCCCGGGGCTACGACAACCGCCGGATCTCGCGCGAGCTGTTCCTCGCGGAGAAGACGGTCCGCAACCACATCACCCACATCTTCGAGAAGCTCGACGTCGTCACCCGGGCCGAGGCCGTCGCGCGCGCCCGGGACGCGGGGCTGGGCGTGGTCGGGGGCGGCGGGGGCCGGGACGGCTGAGCCGCGGGCCCGGCCCCTTCCCCGGGACGCGCCGACCGCACGCCGGCGGGGCCGTGTCACGAAACCGCCACAGCGTCCCACCTGCGCAACCCCGGCGGACCGCGGCGCGTGTCCGTCGACGCGAGAGCCGGCGCGGGCCGGTCGTGAGCCACGGGAGCACCCCATGCAGTACACAGCAGGTCCTCGGCGCACCGCCACGGCGCTGGCGGCGGCCGCGGCGGCCGCCGCCCTGATGACGGGCTGCGGCCCGACCGGGGACTCGGGCGCGGCCGCCCCGCCGTCCGCGCCGCCCGCACCCCCGGCGTCGGCGACGGCGACGCCCGTCGGCGGATCCGGGGGCTCCTCCTCCGGGGGCTCTTCCTCCACCGGGGGCTCCTCCACCGGCGGCGGGGGCTCCGCGAAGCCGACCCCCTCGGCGCCCGGCGGGGGCGGCAAGGCCAAGCCCTGCACGATCGAGGACGTGGAGGTCTCCCCCGCCCACCAGGCCGACGTCCGCCCGCCCGGCACCGGGACCGGGGCGGTGGTCGTATCGGTCACCAGCCGCTCCACCTGCACCCTGCTCGGCTTCCCGCAGGTCGCCGGCGCCGGCAACGGCTCCCCCGAAAAGAACCTGCCGCTGGCCACCACCAACAGCGGTACGGCCGCCCCGGTGTCGCTCACCCCGGGCGCCCGCGCGTGGACGAAGCTGACGTTCGTCAACGTCCAGGGCGAGGCGGACGGCTACTGCGCGTCCGGCTCCACGCCCGTCGTCTTCCCCAGCCTCGTCCTCCGCGTCCCGGGCGCGGGCTCGCACCAGATCGGCATGGACGACGGGCAGTTCGCCGAGTGCGACAACAAGGTGACGGTCACGCCCTTCTCCCTGACGAAGCCCTCCTGAGACCGGCCCTGGTACGGCGTCAGGAGATGCCGTACCACTGGCTGCCCCAGCCGGTGTTGATGGTGCTGGTGGACTGCTCCGAGAGGTTGAGGGCGGGCGGCAGCGAGGTCTGCCCGGTCAGGACCGTGCTGTAGCGCAGGGCCGGGGGCGTCAGGCCCGCGTTCACCGAGATGCCGGCGCCGGTGGCCTTCAGGGTGAGGGCGTTGGTGGCCCAGTTGCCGTTCAGCAGGAGGGCGATGAAGTAGGTGCCGCCGGCGGCGGTGAACGGCTTGGTGAAGGGCATCGGCTTGGCCACCGCGTCGGTCATCAGCTGGGGCGAGATGTCGGCGGTGGAGGCGACCAGCTTGCCGGCGGCGTCGTACACGCCGAGGTAGCAGTTGGAGAGCTGCGCGTTCGGGTCGACGCCGGCCAGGCCCAGCCAGACGTTGGACCAGGTGATCTGCTCGCGCAGGCCGATCCGCACCAGGGTGATCCGGCCGCCGACCCCCGCGGCCGACTGGGCGGTGACGTGGCCCGCGTCGTTGGGGTCGCCCGTCCAGGCCAGCAGGTTCTGGTCCTGCGGGCGCGGGCCCTCGTACCCGGAGCCGCCGCCCTGCACGGGCGCGGGTGCGGCCGCGGGCGGGCTCGATGCGTGCGGGGAGCCGTCGGACGAGGTGCACCCGGAGAGGGCGAGCAGCGCTGCGAGGGTGGCGGCGAGGCCGGCGGTGGTGGTACGGGTGCGCATGGTCCCCCCATGTGGTGCGGATGTGCCGGGGCCATCGTCACATGCGCCCCTGTGGTTGCCGCAGGCGCCCGGTGCGCGGTGTCCGGGCGAGCGGTTCCGGCCGCCCGGCGCCGGGAGTTGGCCCGCGAGGCGGTCGTCCGCAGCGGCGTGCGGGCCGATACTGCACGGGGCGGACCGCAGCGCCCGGGGAGGGGAACCGATGGGGTCGGACAAGGTCTCGCGCACGGCCGTGCGCCGTCGCGGTGTCGCACTGCTGGCCGTACTGGGGGCGCTGGGAGCGGGGGTCCTCGTACCCGCCGCGCCGGCGCAGGCCGCGCCCCGGTGCGCGGCCGCCTCCTCGGGCGGGCCGGTGCAGGTGGCCTACGTCCCGGACTGGGTCGAGTCGATCGCGGTGGACCGGCGGGGCCGGATGTTCGCCACCGCCTACTTCAGCGGGCGCGTGTACCGCATCGACGCGCCGGGGGCGGCGCCCGTCGCGCTCACCGGGGACATCGGGGCCAACGGCGGGATCGTGGTGCGCGAGGACGGCCGGCTCCTCGTCGGCACCGGCAACGACCTGGCGCACTCGCTGACCGGGGGCCTGCTCCCGGTGTCGAAGCTGCTGGAGGTGGACCCGGAGACCGGGTCCGTCCGGGTGTACGCCTCGGGGCTCGGCGGTGTCGACGGGGTCGCGACTGCCCCCGACGGGACCGTGTACACGACGACCCTGGGCGGCTCGGGCATCGGCCGCGTCACCCCCGACGGCCGGGTGGATCCGGCGTGGGCGCGGATCCCGCAGCCGAACGGGATCGCCGTGTCCCCGGACGGTGCCGAGGTGTACGTGGTCCAGACGACCCTCTCGCCCGGGGTGTACCGGATCCCCGCCGGCGACCCGGGCCGGCCGCGGCGGTGGGTCGCGGCCGGAGGGGCCGACGCCCTGGCGCTGCCGGACGGGCTCACCCTCGACGGGCGGGGGCGGCCGCTGATCGCCACGCACGCGGCGGGAGAGGTCTGGCGGGTCGAGGGCGGGGCGCTGTGCGCCGCCGCGTCGGGACCGGAGCTGCGGCTGTCCACGCAGATCGTGTACGGGCGGGGCGACCGGGGCTTCGCGGCGGGGCGGCTGTACCGGGCGGGCGTCGACGGAAGGATCTACGAGCTGCCGGAGGCGGCCGGGGGCCCGGGGTGACCCTGACCCGCCGGACGGACCCCAGGGGGCGTCCCGGGCCGCCGAGTTCGTCCGCCGGCCGTGCGGGGTGCGGACGGTCCGGAAGATCCGTACGGCGGGTGGGGCGGCATCCGCCCGCGTACAGTCCGTGATGACCCGCACCTCTCGACGGCCGGGCCGCCGGCCGGACAGGAGAAGCCCCGTGGCCACAGACGCAGCCCCCGCGCAGCTCCCCCGGCAGCCGGACGGACCGGGCGGCCGCCCCGTGCCCGAACTGGACGGCGCGGCGGTGGAGGCGTGGCGCGCCGGGGGTGGGGAGCTGATCGACCTGCTGGCACGGGCGCGGGAGCGGCTCGGCGGGGTGGCCGCCGTCCGGCTGGGGCCGCGGCCCACCGTCCTGGTCACCGCGCCGGAGGCCGTGCAGCACGTGCTCGCCCTGCACCCGGACCGGTACGTCAAGCGCTCGCACCGCGCCCGCCTGCTGATCGGCGACGGGGTGCTGGCCGCGACCGGCGAGGCCTGGAAGCGGCAGCGGCGGCTGCTGCAGGCGCAGTTCACGGGGACGGGGATGCGCCGCTACGAGCGGCGGATCGCCGGGGCGGCCCGGACCGCGGCCGGGCGCTGGGCCGGCTACGCGCGCACCGGGCAGGTCTTCGACGTCGGGGAGGAGATGCGCCGCTTCGCCCTCGACACCATCTGGCGCTCCCTCACCGGCCACCCCCTGGACCCGGCCACCGCCCGCGAACTGGCCTCCGTGGCGGCCGTGGTGGCGGCGCTGCCGAGCCTGCCGGCCGATGCCGTGGAGGCGCGGGACTCGGTGGCCGCGGACCTCGCCCGGATCGACGCGGTGGCCCGGGAGGCCGTGGCCGCCGCCCGACGCGGGGAGGCCGGGCCCGACGGGCCGGGGCTGCTCCAGGTCCTGGCCGAGGCCGCGCGGGAGCGCCCCGAGTACACCGACCGGCTGGTGCGCGACGAGCTGGTGACCCTGCTCGTGGCCGGGCACGAGACCACCGCCACCACCCTCACCTGGCTGTACCTGCTGCTCGACCGGCATCCGCAGGCGCGCGGGGAGGCCCTCGCGGCGGGCCCCGAGGGGTCGCCGGAGCGCAGGGAGGCGGTCCGGGCGCTGGTCTCCGAGACCCTCCGGCTCTACCCGTCCGCCTGGATCCTGCCCCGGTACACGGCGGAGGCGGACACCGTGGCCGGGTACGCGGTGGAGGCGGACAGCGACGTGCTGGTCTGCCCGTACCTGACGCACCGCGATCCGCTGCTGTGGCCGGATCCGGAGCGCTTCGACCCGCGGCGCTTCACGGCCGGGGGCGGCCGCCCCGCCCGGCAGGGCGCCTACCTGCCCTTCGGGCTCGGCCCCCGGGCCTGCCTGGGCACGCAGTTCGCGCTGCGGGAGTCGACGGTGCTGCTGGAGCACCTGCTGCCCCGGTACAGGCCGTCCTTCGCCTCCGTGCCGGGCGGGGCCGCCTACAGCATCACGGTCCGTCCCGACGGCCCGACCCCGGCGACGCTCGCCCCGGCCGGACCGTAGGCCGTGTGGCGGATCAGGCCGGGCCGGCGGTACGGGGGTCGACCGGCGCGAGGACGCCGAGGCGGTCCTCGACGGCCTGGGCGGCGGCGAGGCAGAGGTCCTCGCGGAAGGCCCGTCCGATGATCTGCACGCCGGACGGGAGCCCCTCGCGCAGTCCGGTGGGGACGGCCGCGGCGGGTACGCCGACGAAGCTGGTCGCGGTGCACAGGCGCATGCCGGAGGCGACCCGGTCCCGGCCGGCCCGGTCGCGTGACTCCAGCCCCGGCTCGACCGGCGGCTCGGTGAAGGAGGGGCCGAGGACCAGCGGGTACGCGTCGAGGAACTCGGCCCAGGAGCGCCGGATGCCCAGCCAGGTGCCCATCAGGCGCACGAGTTCGTCGGCGGTCGCGGGCGCGGTGCGTTCCATGACGCTCTGGATGTAGCGGTCGCCGCCCTCGCCGAGAAGGGTGCGGACCACCGGCCAGGTCGGGGCGAACTCGGTGATCGTGATGCGGTCGTAGGCGTCGAGGGTCTCGTCGAGGCGGGGTACGTCGGGGACTTCGCACACCTCGTACCCGGCGTCGGCGAGCGCGGCGGCCGCGTCGGCGAGGGCGGCGCGCACCGACGGGTGGACCCCGCGCCCGCCGGGGTCGGCCACCACCGCGACCTTCGCGGGGCCGGGCAGCGCGGGGCCGTACGCGGGTACGGGTACGGCCCTGGGGTCGCGGGGGTCGGCGCCTGCGAGGGCCTCGTAGGCGAGGCGGAGGTCGGCCACGGTACGGGCGAACGGACCGTCGGTGACGAGCAGCTGGGAGGCCGGGCCGGGGTCGTCGGGGCCGAGCACGCGGTGGTCGGCGGGGAAGCGGCCGGTGGTCGGCTTGAGTCCGGCGACCCCGCAGAACTGGGCCGGGACGCGGATGGAGCCGCCGGAGTCGTTGCCGAGGCCCAGGGCGGCCATGCCGGTGGCGACGGCCACCGCGTCGCCGCCGCTGGAGCCGCCCGGGGTGCGGGCCGGGTCCCAGGGGTTGGCGGTGTCGCCGAAGAGCTCGCTGCGGGTGTGCATCCCGGCCAGGACGAGGGTGGGCATGTTGGCGTGGCCGATCGGGATGGCCCCGGCGGCGCGGAGCCGGGCCACGGGGGGCGCGTCGGCCGCCGCGACCAGGTCGCGGAAGCGGGGCACGCCGAAGGTGGTCGGCACGCCCCCGACCGGGGTGGTCTCCTTCACCGTGAAGGGGACGCCGGCGAGGGGCCCGAGCTCCCCGCCCTCGGCGCGCCGGCGGTCCGTCAGGGCCGCGTCCACGCGGGCCCGTTCCGCCATCAGCTGGGTGACGGCGTTCACCCGGGGGTTGACCTGCGCGATGCGTTCCAGGTGGCTCTCGACCAGTTCGGCGGCGGACACCTCGCCGTCGCGCACGGCTCCCGCCTGGGCGGCGGCCGTCATCTTCCAGAGGTCTTCCCGCATGGCCCGTACTCTCCCGCCCTCGTTTCGATGCGCTTGCATCGGAACCATATACGGGAACCGATGCGGTCGCATCGAATAAACTGCGGGCAGCGCGGCGGAGGCGGACAGGGAGGCGGGGGACATGCCGAGACAGGTGGACCACGAGGAGCGGCGCAGGCTGATCGCCGAGGCGGTGTGCCGCCTCGCGGAGGAGAGCGGGCTGGAGGGCGTGACCCTGCGCGACGTCGCCGGGCGGGCCGGGGTGTCGATGGGCGCCGTACAGCGCTGCTTCCGCACCAAGGAGGAGATGCTGCTGTTCACCCTCGGGCAGATCGGCGAGGGGGTCGGCGAACGGGTGCGGGCCCGGCTCGTGCGCAGCCCGGCCCAGTCGGCCGCCTCCGCCCTGGGCCACGCGGCCACGGAGGTCGCCCTGCTGCGCGAGGAGCACCGGGCGGAGGCCCGGGTCTGGCTGGCGTTCGTCGCCCAGGCGGCGGTCAGCGCCCCGCTGGCCGAGACCCTCAGGACGAACTACGCGGCACTGGAGGCGATGTTCGCCCGGCTGCTCGGGGAAGCGGCCGGGGGCCGCGCCCTGCCCGTGCCCCTCGACCCGCGGCGGGAGGCGCGGGCCCTGCTCGCCCTCGCGGACGGCCTCACCGCGCACGTGCTCATCGGGCACCTCACCGCGGACGGGGCCCAGGAGGTCCTGCACGCGCACCTGGCCCGGCTCTGGGAGCTCGAAGGCGGCGGAGCCGGTGGAGGGCCGGCGTCCGGGCTGTGAAAGAGTGCCTGGGGCAATGATCCGACAGGCCGGAAGGGCTCCCCATCATGAACACAGCCGACCAGCTCGACCACCGGGCGGCCGTGGCGGCGGAGGCCGCCCGGTTCGCGGACCTGGTCCGGGACGCCGACATGACGGCCCCCGTGCCCACGTGCCCCGGCTGGAACCTGACCGACCTGGCCCGGCACGCCGGAAGCGTCCACCGCTGGTTCTCGGTGCTGCTGCGGCAGCGCATCCAGGCGCCGCCGACCAGCCGTGACGTGGACCTGCGGCTGCCCGAGCGGGCGGACGGCTACGCCGACTGGCTGGAGGAGGGCGCCGCCGAGGCGGCCGAGGTGTTCGCGAGCACCGACCTGGACGCACCCATGTGGGTCTGGGGCGCCGACGGCCACGCCCGCTTCTGGGTGCGCCGGATGCTGTTCGAGACCCTCGTCCACCGGGTCGACGCGGAGCGGGCGCTGGGGCTTCCCTCCGCCATCGGGACGGCGTGGGCCCGGGACGGCGTGGACGAGTTCCTCGCCAACCTGCCCTTCGCCGCGCTCTTCGCCCCGAAGGTGGCCAACCTGCGCGGAGCGGACCGCAGCATCCGCTTCGAGTGCACCGACACGGAGGGCTCGTGGCTGGTCCGGCTGCGCCCCGACGGCTTCGGAACGGCCTTGGACGGCGCCGCGGACGAGGAGCCCGCCGAGGCCGCGGTCCGCGCCCCGGCCGCCGACCTCCTCCTCCTGCTCTACGGCCGCCTGGACCGCTCGGCGGCGACGGTCGAGGCCCTCGGGGACCGGGAGCTGCTGGACCTCTGGTTCGCCAACTCCGAGTTCTGAGACCGCCGCCCCCGGCCGGGCACGCGATGCGGATCGCCACCGGGTGTGTCAGCGTGTGAGGGGACACGTCCCGCGAGGGGCGGCAAGCCTGACGTGCTCCTCGTCGCCGCAGTGCGCGGCCTCGGGCTGAAGGGATCCTCTCGTGGCGCCTCCTGGTGATCCGCCGTCCCCGGCCCTGCCGGCCGAGGTCGCTCCCGCTCGGGGAGGGCCGCCCGGCGAGGGCCCGACCCACACGTGGGCGGTGGGGCTGCTGATGGCGGCGGCCCCCTGCTCGGTGCGCGAGGCGAAGCAGATCCTGCTGGCGGCGGCCGAACTGGCCCGCGTCACGGCGGTGGAGGTGGCGGCGGCGATGGTCGCCGGCACCCTCGGCATGCCGATGCCCGTACGGATCGAGCGGGCCCTGCGCCGGTCCCTGGAAGCGGCCCGCGGCCCGGTCCGCCCGGGCGCGGTCCAGACGGTGGGGATCCTGCCGAGCCGGCTGCGCACCGAGGAGGTGCTGTCCCGGCTGCGCGGCTGCCAGGCCCGCCTGGCGGCCGCGCCGACGGACCCCGGCACCCTGCGGGCCATGGACGACGTCGCCTACACCCTGTGCGTGCTGATGGGCCGGCCCAGCACGCACCAGGCGGTCCTGGCGGCCGAGCGGCACCTGTCGGCCGCCGGCGAGTAGGACCGGTCCCGGGGCCCCGCGGAACGGGGCCCCGGGACCCGGTTCACCAGCGGACGGGCAGCTGCTTCACCCCGCGGATCAGCATGCCGGGGACCCAGGGCAGCTTGGCCTCGTCGGCGTCACCGGTGAGTTCCGGGAAGCGCTCCAGCAGCGAGCGCAGGGCGATCCGGCCCTCCAGACGGGCGAGCGGGGCGCCGAGGCAGTAGTGCAGGCCGTGCCCGAACGCGATGTGGCCGCGGGCGTCGCGGCGGATGTCGAAGCGGTCGGGGTCCTCGAAGCGGGCCGGGTCGCGGTCCGCGTCGGCCATGGCGATCAGGACGGTGGAGCGCTTGGGTATCACCACTCCGGCCATCTCCACGTCCTCCAGGGCGAGGCGCTCGGTGCACGTCTCGACCGGCCCGTCGTAGCGGAGCATCTCCTCGATCGCGCCGTCGAGCAGGCCGAAGTCCGCGCGCAGGTCGGCGAGCTGCTCGGGGTGCGCGAACAGCGCGCGCATCCCGTTGCCGATCATGTTGACGGTGGTCTCGTGACCGGCGATCAGCAGCAGGACGGACATGCCGATCAGCTCGGACGGCGAGAGCCGGTCGCCGCCCTCGTCGACGGCGTGGATCATGGCGCTGAGCAGGTCGTCGCCGGGCTCGGCGCGCTTGGCGTCGATGAGACCGGTCAGGTACGCGATCATCCCCTCGTACGCGGCGGCCTCGGCCTCCGGGCTGGTGCGGGCGACCGCCTCGTTGGACCAGGCGCGGAAGGCGTCGCGGTCCAGGCCCGGGACACCGAGCAGCTCGCAGATGACGGTCATCGGCAGCGGGAAGGCCAGGGCCTCCAGGAGGTCGGTCCGGCGCTCCTCGTCCGCCTCCATGGCGTCGAGCAGTTCGTCGGTGATCTGCTGGATGCGCGGGGCCAGTTCCTCGATGCGGCGCGGGGTGAACGCCCGGGCCACCAGGCGGCGCAGCCGGGTGTGGTGCGGCGGGTCGGCCATCAGCATGTGGGCCAGCGCCGGATTGTCCTGCTCGACGTTGATGATCTGGCTGATGTCGCCGGAGCGGAGCCAGTCGCGGCTCAGCCGCGGGTCGTTGAAGGCCGCGCGGCAGGCCTCGTACCCGACGATCAGCCACAGCTCCTCGCCGTCGGGCGTGCGCACGTGGTGGACGGGTCCGCGCTCGCGCAGCTGCGCGTAGACCGGGTACGGGTCGCGGACGAAGTCCGGACTCAGCTCCAGCAGTTCCACCATTTCGGTACCAAGCGCCATTGCAATCCCCCTGAATGCATGTGTTGCCCTGCACGGTCACACGCAGATGCGTGTGCACCCCACACAGTAACCATGAAGGGGCGGCGACGGGGGACCCGGTCCTCCCCCGCGGCCGCGGGGGAGGACCGGGGGAGGCCTCGGGGGTGTTCCGCTTCCCGCGTCAGCAGCCGAAGTCGACGCGCCGGAACGTGGCGTAGTGGTCGGCGGTGTAGTAGTCCTCCCGGTACTGCCTGCCCGTGACGATCCGTCGGGCGCCGCGCGTCGGCGAGCCGGGGGTGATCACCGTGTACTCGTGGTAGTAGCCGGCGGTCTGGGCCGGCAGCACCCGCTCGCGGTTCTGGAAGACGATCCCGTCCTGGGAGTACGGGAACGGGCCGCCCTGGTCGATGAGTTCGAGGGTGTCGTACGCCTCGTCGGGCAGCGCGGAGTAACAGACGCTGCCGACCGAGGCCACGGCGGCGGGCGCGGGGGCCGGGGCGGCCGTGGCGGCCTGACCGGTGAACAGGGTGGCGGCGACGGCGGCCGCGGCGGCTATGGACGCGATGCGTGGGGGAATCCTCATGCGCCCCACACAACGCGCGTAGAGCGGGCACGGTCAACGCCAACGCGCAGCTGTTCCACGCCCGTTCACCGAGGTGGCACCGGGTGCGACCTCAACTCCCCCGGCCCGTAAACCACCGTTCTCCTGAGGACTCGGCTCCGCTTGCGCCGGGGCCGCTCCGGGGCGGGGCGGCCCCGGCGGCGGGGGGTCAGGCCTCGGGGGCTCGGTCCTCGGGGAGGCCGGTGCCGCCCAGGCGGGTGAGGAGGCCGCTCAGCGCCCCGAGGTCGCCGTCGGCCCACTCCGGGGCCGCGAAGACGTCGGCGGCCACCTGCTCGGCGGCCTTGAGGGCGTGGCCCAGCCGCTCGCGCCCGGCGTCCGTGAGGGCCGCGTACGCCACGCGGGCGTCGCGGGCGTCGGTCTCGCGCTCCACCAGGCCGATCCGCTCCAGGGGCGCCAGCCCTCGGGTCACGCCCGAGGCCGTGAGCCCGAGCGCCCCGGCGAGGTCCACCCGCCGCATCCGGCCGCCCTCGGCCCGCCCCAGGTGCAGCAGCACCAGGAAGTCGGCCAGGCTCACCCCGTACAGGGAACCCAGGCGGGAGTCGAACCGGCGGACCAGGGCGGTCTGGGCCTTCACCAAGCGCAGGGACACATCCAGCGCATCACTCATTGCTACCTCCTTGACTCCTCAAGGATATGAAAAAAGCTTGAGGAGTCAAGGAGATGTGCAGGAATGCCCCCGGTTCCGGCTAGGGCCGGCCGGGAGGGCCGTCGTCCCTGTCGCCGGGAGAGAGGTGGGCGACCACCTCGGCGAGCTCCTCGCAGGCCTCCTCGATCTTCAGCCGGACGTTGTTCTGCTCGGTGACCAGCGCCGCCAGGAGCAGCCCGGTCAGCGCCGCGGCGCCGTTGAGGGCCTGGAGGTTGACCATGACCTCCAGGAGGCTGTGCTCGGCGAAGGGGCCGGCGTGGTCGGTCGCCGCCCAGATCGACAGGACGGACACCAGCAGGGCGCAGGGCGCCGCCCCGGCCAGCTGGAAGCGCACCGCGGCCCAGATGAGCAGGGGGAAGACCAGGAACAGCAGGGACAGGGCGCTGTGGGTGGCGATGACGGTGGTGACGACGGTGGCGACCGTCAGCGCCACCGCCTCGGCCACCCGGTAGGGGTCGCGGGGCGGCCCCGTCCAGCGCAGGGCCAGCAGCAGCGGGGTCACCAGCAGCACTCCCATGGTGTCCCCCGCCCACCAGGCCGACCAGGTCGGCCAGAAGCTGTCCGCCGGCAGGTTCCCGGTGAGCACGAGCGTGCACGTCCCGGCGGTGGCGCTGATCAGCATCGGGAGCAGTCCGCCCAGGAAGACCAGCGCCAGCCCGTCGCGGAGCCGGTCCAGTTCGGGGCGGAATCCGGCCCGGCGCAGGAGCAGCAGGGCGCATACCGGTGCCAGTACGTTGCCGGCCACGATGCCGAGGTCGGCGAGGTGGAACGCGGCGATCTGCTCGATGGAGAGGTAGGTTCCGAGGGCGATTCCCGGCCAGACCCGCAGGCCGAACCGGAGCAGGGCGGTCAGCGCGATCCCGGTGGGCAGCCACAGAGGGGTGACGACCGCGCCGTCGACCACCACCTGCCGCAGCAGTCCGAGCCGGCCGGTCGCGTAGTAGGCGGCGGCGACGGCGAGGACCAGCAGGAGCGTTCCCCACGGACGCCGCCATTCCAGGGTGCGCACCACAGCATCAGACAACAGGCGGGCCGTCCCGGCCGGGCGTGACACGCGCGACCGGCGGGCCGGCCCGCGACGGCGGGGCGCCCGGGCACCGCCGCGGGGCGGGGTGGCGGCCGGCGGGGCGGGTGACGGCCGGCGGGTCAGGCGCCCGCGGCGTCGTCCCCGCCCCACCCGTCGATGCCGTCCGGGCCTTCGGGGCCGTCCGAGTCGGTCCGCCCGGCGGAGCCGCCGCGCCCGCCGTCGGGGCCGTCCGGGCCGTCGGCGTCGGTCAGGCCGTCCGGGCCGTCGTGGCTGAGGACGAGGACCGCCGCGTCGTCGGCGTGGCCGGTGGAGTCGGCGACCTTCATCACCTCGGCGGCCAGCTCGTCGGGGTCGCCCCCCGCCGCCTCCCGCACGATCCGGGACACCCGCTCCAGCCCCACCTCGATGGGGAACGACGGCCCCTCCACCACCCCGTCGGTCAGCAGCACGATGGAACCCGGGGCGGTCAGCCTGCGCCGGGTGACCCCGTACCCCGCCCCGGGGACCAGGCCCAGCGGCGGCCCGCCGGCGTCCTCGGCGATGCCGTGGCGGCCGTCGACGGTGGCCCAGACGGCGGGGACGTGGCCGGCCCGGGCGCCCTGGAGCTCACCGGTGCCCGGGTCGAAGAGCAGCAGGCTGCACGTGGCGAACAGCTCGGAGTCCAGCGAGAGCAGGACCTCGTTGGCCCGGCCCAGCACCTCCCCGGGGTCGGAGACGACGGCCGAGACGGCGCGCAGGCAGACCCGCACCTGGCCCATGAAGGCGGCGGCCGCCACGTCGTGCCCCTGGACGTCGCCGATGGAGAACGCGAGGGCGCCCTCGGGCAGCCGGAACCCGTCGTACCAGTCGCCGCCGATGTCCAGCCCGTGCTGGGCGGGCGCGTACCGGGCGGCGGCCCGCAGCCCCGGCAGGACGGGAAGGGTGGCGGGCAGCATCTCGCGCTGGAGGGCCTCGGCCAGTTCGACCCGGGTGTGGTGCAGCTGGGCACCCTCCCGCGCCTGGGCGGTGAGCCGCCCCAGCGTGGTCAGCAGATCGGCGCTGGCCGGCCGAGGGTGCCGCCGGCGCGGGGTCACGGACCACTCCGGGGTATGTCCATCTGCCTCTCTGCTCCCGCTGTGCGAAAGACCCAGGCACATCATATTTCGGCTCGCCTCCGCCCGCCCGGCGCCGCCGGGTGCCGGGCGGGCGGCCGGATCATCCGGGCCGGACGTCGGCCCTCCCGCGCGCGCCGCCGCCGCGCCACGGCGGCCGGAGTGCGCCCCCGCGCCGGCCGTGTCCCCCATCGGGCGCACGGGCCGCCGCACCGGGGCACTCGTAGGAACGGACAACGACTTTCGGCCGCATGCGCAGTGACGGAGCATCAGGCGGCCGCGGCGGCCTCGGTAGGCTCATGATCACCCCGGCTGCCTCCCGGGGCCGCGGGAACCGCACCGACCGATCCGAGGAGCAACGTGCCCCTGTCCGCCCACCGCCGTCCCCTGAACCGTCGCCTGGCCGCCGGCGCCGCCCTGCTGGCCGTGGTCGCCGGCGTGGCGCCCGCCACCGCCGCCCAGGCCGCCACCGCCCCCTCCGCCGAGGCCCTGCGCACCGCCGGCCCCGCACTGCCGGCCCCGGACATGGAGGCCGTCGACCAGGCGCTGCGCAACACCCTCGCCGCCGGAGCCCCGGGCGCGCTGGCCCGGATCGCCGAGGGCGGCCGGGCCCTGAGCGCGACGGAGGGCGTGAGCGACAAGGTCACGGGCGCGGCCATGGACACCCGGGCCCGCTTCCGGATCGGCAGCGTCACCAAGACCTTCTCGACCGTCGTGCTGCTCCAGCTGGTGGACGAGAAGAAGATCGAGCTGGACACCCCGGTCAACCACTACCTGCCGGGTCTGCTGCCCGACGACCGGATCACGGTGCGCCACCTGCTGACCCACCGCAGCGGGCTGTCGGACTACACGAACGCCATGTTCGACAAGACCGTCCCCGGTTTCGAGGCCGTCCGCAACAAGGTGTTCAGCTACCAGGAGCTGGTGAACCTCTCGCTGGCCGAGCCCAGGACGACCGAGCCCGGGGCCTCCTACCAGTACTCGAACACCAACTTCGTGGTCGTCGGCATGCTCATCGAGAAGGCCACCGGGAAGCCGGTGGCCAAGGAGTACGAGCGCCGCATCATCAAGCCGCTGAAGCTGCGCGACACCGCGTACGTGCACCCCGGCACGGAGATCGCGGGCCTGCACACCCACGGCTACCTCACCCCGGACGAGGCCGGCGCCCCGCTGGTCGACTCCACCGAGCAGACGGTGTCCTGGGCGCAGTCGGCCGGTGCGATGATCTCCAGCCCGGCGGACCTCAGCACCTTCATGTCCGCGCTGGTGGGCGGCAAGCTGGTCGCGCCGAAGCTGCTGGACGAGATGCTGGTCATGACCCCGACGGACGCGGCCAAGACCCGCTTCTACGGGCTGGGCCTGCGCCGGTACGACCTGTCCTGCGGCACCTCGGTGTACGGGCACACGGGCACGGTGCAGGGCTTCTACACGTACGCGTTCACCACCCGCGACGGCAAGCGCAGCCTCACCGCGATGGCGAACACCTCGAACCGGGGCGCCGCGAACACCGCGCTCGGCGCGACCCTGGAGGGGGCGTTCTGCGGCAAGAAGCCGGCCGCCGCGGCGAAGGCCCGGGGCTTCGCCTCGGCTCCGGCCGAGGTGGACCTGCCGGAGCGCGACGTCCGCTGACGCCCTCCCGCCCGGGGCCCGCCTACGTTCCGGTGGCGGGCCCCGGGCCGTACCGGCGGGCGGTGAGGGCGGCGAGCGACAGCCAGGCGGTGGCCAGGAGCCAGCCGCCGAGCACGTCCGAGGGCCAGTGCACGCCGAGGTAGACCCGGCTGAGCCCCACCGCCGCACCCCAGGCGACGATCAGCGCGGCGGCGGCCGTCCGGGCCGGGCCCGGGGAGCCCCGCAGGGCGAGCGCCGCGAGCAGGAGTCCGGCGACCAGGGCCCCCGTCGTGGCGTGGCCGGAGGGGAAGGACCAGTTCCCGGCGTGGGTGGCCCAGTCGGCGGCCGGGGGCCTCGGCCGGGCGATCAGGGTCATCACCGTGTACCGCACGGCCTGCCCGGTGGCGAGGCACAGGGCGAACGCGGCCGCCGTCACGAGGCGCCGGCGGGTGTCGCGGCCGGCGTACAGGCCCGCCAGGACGACCAGGGCGTACGGCCAGACCCCCGTGCCGGTGGCGGTGACCGCCCGGGCCACGGCCAGGCCGAGGGCCGGCCGGTGCACGAGGGACCAGGCGTGCGGGCCGGGGTCGCCGGGCAGCGGACCGACGGGCGCCAGGGTCACCCCCAGCGCGAGCAGCGCGAACGCGGTCGAGGACACCAGGGCCGTCCGGGCCGCCGGGCCGGGGTTCCGCAGGCGGGCCCGGCGCCGTCCGTCCGGGGCGGGGTCGGGCATGCGGGCTGCCTCTCACGGTCCTGGAAGGGGGCCGCAGCGGGTACGGTCCCGTCCGCCGCCCCCGCCTGCGGGGTGTACCGCACTGTAGCGAGCGGGACCCGGGTGGCGGCCGTGACCGGCGGGGCGAGAGGGGCGAGTCGCCGTCAGAGGGTGACCCAGTAGCGGCGCTTGGGGCCTATCAGGGTCTCCCGTACGTCCTCCAGGACGCCGCCGGCCCGCTCGATCGTGCGCCGCGAGGGCTCGTTGCCGGGGTCGCAGGTCAGCAGGACCCGGTCCATGCCCATCAGGCGGGCCTCGTACAGGACCCGCTCCAGCGCCCAGCCGGCCAGGCCGCGCCGGCGCGCCGAGGGGCGGACGCTGTAGCCGATGTGGCCGCCGGCGTCGAGGAGGAAGGAGGTGAGGTAGTGGCGCAGGTCGATGGCGCCCAGGTACGTGTCGCCCTCGGCGATCCACCAGTACGTGGCGTGGACGCGGCCCTCTTCGACCGCCGCCGTGCGGTCCGCCTGGCGGCGCAGGCGCCCGGTCCAGGCCTCGAAGCCCTCGGGGGTGTCCACGTCGTCGGCGGAGCCCAGTCCGGCGCCGTCCATGTGGGCGTCGGCGCCCCATTCCGCCTGCGCGTCGAGCCAGGAGGAGTGCAGGTGCGGGGAGGGGGCGATCAGTTCGGGCATGCCCCGACCGTAACAGTCCGATCATCCGACTGTTCAGCTTCGATGTGCCGCTGCGGCGCCCGCACCGCCGACCCCGGGGGCGCCGCCCGGAATCCGATCGGATAGTTTGCCATCCGTTTACCCGACGGCACCGTAGCCGCCCGCGCCACCAGGAGCTCCCGCATGCCCCACCCGATACGCCGCCCCGCACGGACGGCGGTCCTCACCGCCGCCGCCCTGCTGGCGGTCCCCGTCCTGGCGGCCTGTGACGGCGGCGGGGCCCCCGCGGCGCTGGGACCCTCGGCCCCGGCGAGCGCCCCCGCCGCCGCCCCGCCGGCCGCGCTCCCCGCCGCCCTGACCGGGCAGAAGCCGGACTGGGCCCCCTGTCCGGCGCCCTCCGCGGCCCAGGGCGGCGGCAAGGCCCCCGGCGCGGGCTGGGAGTGCGCCACGATGAAGGCGCCCCTGGACTACGCGAAGCCCGACGGCGAGACCCTGGACGTGGCGCTGATCCGCAAGAAGGCCACCGACGCCGGCAAGCGCATCGGCTCGCTGGTGTACAACTTCGGCGGACCGGGCGCCTCCGGCGTGCGGACGCTCCCGCACGCGGCGAAGGACTACGAGAAGCTGGGCGCCGTCTACGACCTGGTCAGCTTCGACCCGCGCGGCGTGGGCAACACCGCCCCGGTCATCTGCCTGGACGACAAGGCCCTGGACGAGGGGCCCGGACCCGCCGGCGACAACCCGCTCGACGCCGTCCGGACCTACACGCAGGCCTGCGAGCGGAACTCGGCCAAGGTCCTCCCCCACGTCGGCACGGCCGACACCGCGCGCGACATGGACCTGATGCGCCAGGTCCTCGGCGACGCCAGGCTGAACTACTTCGGCATCTCCTACGGCACCCAGCTGGGCGGCGTCTACGCGCACCTGTTCCCGAAGAACGTCGGCCGCACCGTGTTCGACGCCGTGGTCGACCCCACCTCGGACGAGCTCCAGGCGGGCCTCGGCCAGGCCAAGGGGTTCCAGCTGGCGCTGGAGCACGCCATGGAGTTCTGCCGCGACAAGTACGCCGCCAAGTGCCCCACCGGCGCCGACACCGCCGAGGGCAACCGGCGGATCGCCGAACTGCTGGAGAAGCTGGAGAAGCAGCCCGCGCCCACGAAGAGCGGCCGCAAGCTGACCTCCGACACGGCGCTCACCGGCATCGCCGCCACCCTGTACGACAAGCAGACCTGGGACTACCTGGTCCAGGGGCTGTTCGAGCTGCGGCAGCTGGGCACCGGGAACAACCTGCTCGCCATCGCGGACGCCTACGGCGGGCGCGGCCAGGACGGCCGCTACGACAACACCGACGCCGCCCATACGGCGATCGGCTGCGCCGACACCGGCCGCCGCTACACCGTGGACGACATGCGGGCCCAGGAGTCCGCCTTCCGCTCCGCCTCCCCGGTCTTCGGCCCGTCCCTGGCGAAGGGCCTGCTGGTCTGCACCGACTGGCCGGTGCGCGGCACCTCCGACCGGCCGCAGGTGGCCGCCGAGGGCGCGGCCCCGATCCTCGTCGTCGGCAACACCGGCGACCCGGCCACCCCGGTCGAGGGCGCGAAGCGGATGGCCGACGCGCTCGGGCGGGGCGTCGGCGTCAACCTCACGGTGAAGGGCGAGGGCCACGGGGTCTACGGGAACGACACCTGCGCGACCAAGGCCATCGACTCCTTCCTCGTCGACGGGAGCGCACCGGCGGACGGAACCACCTGCCCCTGAGTTCCGCTTTGCCCCCTGTGCAGGCCTTTGCCCCGGCGCCCGTACCGACCTGTGTTCGGGTGCCGGGATTCCGCCACCTACACTTGTGCCGCCCGGCCGCCGGTGCCGGCTTCAGGGGAGCGACGTCCTAAGTGAGCAGCACCAGCAGTGAAGCGCCGATCTACGACCGGCTCGTACGCGAGCGCGGCGATGTCCCGGGTCAGGTCCGCCGGGAGGCGGAGGAGATCCTCCACCACCTGGCCCAGGTGATGGCGGGCCGTCCCCCGTCGGGCGGGCTGCCCGGCTGGCGGACCTCCTAGCCGCGGCCCGGCACGGTCCGAAGACCCCGGCGCCGGCTCCGCCGGTGGCGGTCTGCGCCATGGGCGGCGCGCGGAGTGTGGGGCCGGCGCACATCGGCACCGACCGCGCCGGTCCCTAACGTTCGGACCATGACGAGCGGATCTTCCAGCAGCGCGTCCGGCGGCACGGAGCCCGGCCGGACGCGGACCGGCGGCCCGGCGGAGCCCGGGCCCGGGGGGCGGGTGGCCCTGGTGACCGGCGGCGGCAGCGGCATCGGCCGCGCCTGCGCCGTGGCCTTGGCCGACGCCGGGGCCTACGTACACGTCGTGGACGTCGACGCGGAGGCGGCGCAGGCCGTGGCCGCGCGGATCGGCGGCGCGGCGCATCCGGCCGACCTGGCCGACCCCGCGGCCTTCGACGCCCTGCCGACCGCCGTGGACATCCTGGTCAACAGTGCGGGGCTGCAACACGTCGCGGCCATCGAGGAGTTCCCGCCGGAGCGGTTCGAGCTGATCCAGCGGGTGATGGTCCATGCCCCGTTCCTCCTGCTGCGCCGGATCCTGCCGCACATGTACGGGCGCGGGTGGGGGCGGGTGGTCAACATCTCCAGCGTGCACGGGCTGCGGGCCAGCGCCTTCAAGTCCGCTTACGTGGCCGCCAAGCACGGGCTGGAGGGGCTGAGCAAGGTCACCGCCCTGGAGGGGGCCCCGCACGGGGTGACCAGCAACTGCGTGAACCCCGGCTACGTCCGCACCCCGCTGGTGGAACGGCAGATCGCCGCCCAGGCGCGGGCGCACGGCCTGCCGCCCGAGCGGGTCGTCGAGGAGGTGCTGCTGCGCGGCTCGGCGATCAAGCGGCTGATCGAGCCCGAGGAGGTGGCCGCGGTCGCCGTGTGGCTGTGCGGCCCGCACACCGGGCACGTCACCGGGGCCTCGCTGCCGATGGACGGCGGCTGGACCGCCGCCTGACCGCGCGGCGCGGCCCGCGGCGGCGTGCGGGCGTGCGGACTTTGCCCGCGGTCCGTGCGGGGGGATCCTGGGAAAGGGGCCCGTCACGGAGGAGGCAGGCCATGACACACGCCGAGGAGTGGAGGGTGGACCTCTACCTCGTGGAGGAGGACGGCACCACCAGGGCGCGGGCCGTGCTCGACAACGGGAGGACCACCCTGACCGGCAGCGGCCGGGCCCGGTGCAATCCGCAGGACGTGGACGTCCCCGCCATCGGCGACGAGCTGGCCGCGAGCCGGGCGATGCGCGACCTGTCCGCCCAGCTGATGCGCGCCGCCGACCGCGACCTGGCCGCGGTCGGCGCCGTGCCCGTCCCGCCGCGCACCGGATACGGCTGGCCGGACGACGCCCGCCCGGAGCGGTAGCCGGGCGGGGCTGCGGGTCCCGCGGGGCGGCGGGTCCCGGTCAGCAGATGCGGGGCAGCTGCTCCCCCAGCGGCAGGTCCACCACGCGGGTGCCGCCGAGGCCGGTGCGCGCCACGACCAGGCCGGGGTGCGCGTCGACGGCCTCGCCGATCACCGCCGCGCGGCGGCCCAGCGGGTGGGCGCGCATCGCGTCGAGGACGGCCTCCGCGTGCTCGCGCGGGACGAACGCGACGAGCTTGCCCTCGTTGGCGACGTAGAGCGGGTCGAGGCCGAGGATGGCGCAGGCGTTCGCCACGGCCGCCGGGACCGGGACGCGCCCCTCGTGCAGGACGACGCCGGTGCCGGATGCGGCCGCGATCTCGTTCAGGGCGGCCGCGAGCCCGCCCCGGGTCGGGTCGCGCAGGACGTGCAGGTCGGGGGTGACCGCGAGCATCGACCGCACGAGCCCGCCCAGGGCCGCGCAGTCGCTCTCGACGTCCACGCCGAACTCCAGCCCCTCCCGGACACTCATGATCGCCACCCCGTGCAGGCCGATCTCCCCGCTGACGATGACGACGTCGCCGGGGACGACGCGCTGCGCGCGCAGGTCGACCCCGTCCGGGATCAGGCCGATCCCGGCGGTGTTGACGTAGACGCCGTCTCCGTGGCCCGCCTCGACGACCTTGGTGTCGCCGGTGGCCACCTCCACGCCGGCCGCCCGTGCGGCGGCCCCCATGGCCTCGGCGACCCGGGCGACCGACGCCATCTCGACGCCCTCTTCGAGGATGAACCCGCAGGACAGGTAGGCGGCCTGGGCCCCGCTCATGGCGAGGTCGTTCACCGTGCCGTTGACCGCCAGGTCGCCGATGCTGCCGCCGGGGAAGAACAGGGGCCGCACCACGTAGGAGTCGGTGGAGAAGGCGAGGCGGACCCCGCCCAGGCGCAGGGCCGCGGAGTCGCCGAGCTGCGCGAGCGCCTCGCCGCCGAAGGCGGGGGCGAACAGGTGCTGGACCAGTTCCGCCGACAGCGCCCCGCCGCCGCCGTGGCCCATCACCACGCGGGGCCGGTCGCGCAGGGGGGCCGGGCAGGTCCAGCCCGTGAGGTCGAGTGCGGTCTCAGACAACGGGGCTCGCCTCCAGCGGCGCGGTCGGTGCGGCGGGCTGGGCCGGGGTGGTGGCGGGCCGGGGGGCCGCGGGCCGCAGTTCCAGGCGCCGGTAGAGGTAGTAGGCGGCGCAGGCCCCCTCGCTGGAGACCATGGTGGCGCCCAGCGGGTTGCGCGGGGTGCACAGGGTGCCGAAGGCCTCGCACTCGTGCGGCTTGAGCAGCCCCTGGAGCACCTCCCCGCTGCGGCAGGCGGCCGGCTCGCGGGTGGTGATGCCGGTGACGGAGAAGCGGTGCTCGGCGTCGTACTCCCGGAACCGCTCGGACAGCCGCCAGCCGCTGTCGGGGATGACCCCGATGCCGCGCCAGGCCCGGTCGGTGACCTCGAAGACGTCCGCCAGCATGGCGAGCGCGGCGGGGTTGCCCTCGGGGCGGACGGCGCGCGGGTAGGCGTTCTCGACCGCGTGCTCGCCGCGCTCCAGCTGCCGTACGGCCCGTCGCACGCCTTCGAGGATGTCGAGCGGTTCGAAGCCGGTCACCACGATCGGGACGCGGTGGCGTGCCGCCAGGTCCGGGTACTCGGTGGTGCCCATGACGCTGCACACGTGCCCGGCGGCGAGGAAGCCCTGGACGCGGCAGTTGGGCGAGCGCATGATCGCCTCGATCGCCGGGGGCACCCGGACGTGGGAGACGAGCAGGCTGAAGTTGGTGATGCCGAGCTTGCGGGCCTGGTACACCGTCATGGCGTTGGGCGGGGCGGTGGTCTCGAAGCCGATGCCGAAGAAGACCACCTCGCGGTCCGGGTTCTGCCGGGCGATCTTCAGCGCGTCGAGGGGCGAGTACACCACCCGTACGTCGCCGCCCTCGCTGCGCACCTGGAAGAGGTCGCGGCCGGTTCCGGGGACGCGGAGCATGTCCCCGAAGGAGCAGAAGACGACCTCGGGCCGGGAGGCGATCTCCAGGGCCTTGTCGATGACCTCCAGCGGGGTGACGCACACCGGGCAGCCGGGGCCGTGGATCAACTCGACCTGTTCGGGCAGGAGCTGGTCGATGCCGTGCCGGATGATGGTGTGGGTCTGCCCTCCGCAGACCTCCATCAGGGCCCAGGGACGGGTCACCGTGGAGTGGATGTCGTCCAGGAGCCTGCGGGCCAGGCCGGGGTCCTGGAATTCCTCGATGTACTTCACCGCCGGGCTTCCTTCCGCGTCGCAGCCGCCGCGCCGGCCGGGGCTTCCCCGGCGCGGCGCCCGTCCTCGTCCCCGTCCTCGTTCCCGTACTCGTCCCCGCGACCGTCCTCTTCCCGGTCCTCGGCGAAGGGCGGCTCCTCGTCGCCGAGACGGGCCGCCTGCTCCCAGGGATCGCCGAACTCCTCCTGGAGCATGCCGAGTTCGGCGAAGAGGTCGAGGGTCTTGCGGGCCGACTCCTCGTCGAGCCGCTGGAGGGCGAAGCCCACGTGCACGATGGCGTACTCGCCCACCCGGAGGTCCGGGAGGTACTCCAGGCACACCTCCTTCTGCACGCCGCCGAAGTCGACGGTGGCCATCCGGGTGCCGTCCCTCTCCCCGATCTCAAGCACTCTGCCGGGTACCGCCAGGCACATGGGCCTCTCCTTGTGGTGGGTGTTCCGTGGCGGTGGCGGCCGCGGCCGCCACCATGAGCTGGCCGAGCGCCAGTCCGCCGTCGTTGGGCGGCACCCGGTGCTGGCGCAGGACGGTGAACCCCCGCGCGCGCAGCGTCCGGGCGCACGCGGAGGAGAGGAGGGTGTTGCAGAAGACCCCGCCGGTCAGGGCGACGGTGTCCAGGCCGTGCGCGGCGCGGGCGAGCACGCAGAGGTCGGCGACCAGGACCGCGACCGCCGCGTGGAAGCGGGACGCGACCAGCGGGCGGCCCGCGCCCGCCCGGACGTCGGCCACCGCGGCGGCCAGGACGGGCGCCGGGTCGGCGACGACCGGGCGCGCCGCGCCGGGGGCGGGCAGCCGCAGGCCGAAGGCGTACGCGCGGCCGCCGGGCGGGGCCTGGAGTGCGGCGGCCTCCAGTTCGACGGCGGCCTGGGCCTCGTACCCCGAGTACTGGCAGACCCCGGCGAGGGAGGAGACGGCGTCGAAGAGCCGGCCCATGCTGGAGGTGGGCACGCAGTTCAGGCCCCGCTCCAACTGGGTCTCCAGCACCCGCAGTTCGTCCGGCGGGCAGGCGGCGACGCAGGGCAGGTCCGGTGCCCGCCCGAGGCCCGCGGCGCGCAGGTGGGACAGGGCCATGCGGTACGGGCGGCGCACGGAGGCGTCGCCGCCGGGCAGCGGGACGTAGGCGAGGTGGGCGAAGCGGGTGTATCCGGCGTAGTCCGCGAGGAGGATCTCCCCGCCCCAGACCGCGCCGTCGTCCCCGTAGCCGGTGCCGTCGAAGGCGACGCCGATCACCCGCCGGCCGCCGCCGTGGCCGTGTTCGGCCAGGGCGGAGGCGATGTGGGCGTGGTGGTGCTGTACGGGGACCAGCGGCCGGCCCTCCGCGTGGTCGCGGGCCCAGCGGGTGGAGCGGTAGCCGGGGTGGCGGTCGGCGGCGATCCGCGCGGGGGCGACCCCGGTGAGGGCCGACAGCTGCCGCTGCGCGTGGGCGAAGGCGTCCTGGGTGGCGAGGTCGTCCATGTCGCCGATGTGGGCGGACAGCCAGGCGCGGCGGCCCTCGCCGAGGCAGAAGGCGTTCTTGAGGTCGCCGCCGGCGGCGAGGGTGGGCGGGACGGGCAGCGGGAGCGGGAGCGGCAGGGGGGCGTAGCCGCGCGAGCGCCGCAGGACCAGGGGTTCGCCGTCGCAGACGCGGACGACGGAGTCGTCGCAGGGGACGTGGATGGGGCGGTCGTGGGTGAGCCACGCGTCGGCGAGGCCGGCGAGGCGTTCCAGGGCCTCGGCGTCGTCCGTGACGATGGGCTCGCCGGAGAGGTTGCCGCTGGTCATCACGAGCAGGCGGGGGCCCGGGGGGTCGCCGGGCAGGCCGAGCAGCAGGTGGTGGACGGGCGTGTACGGGAGCATCACGCCCAGGTCGGGGCTGCCCGGTGCGACGGCGTCCGCCGGGCCGGGCGCGCAGGCGCGGCGGCGGAGCAGGACGATGGGACGGACGGCTCCGGTGAGCAGCTGCCGTTCCTCGGGGCCGAGTTCGGCCAGCCGCTCCACGTCGGGGAGGTCCCGGGCCATCAGGGCGAAGGGCTTGTCCCCGCGGTCCTTGCGGCGCCGCAGCGCGGCCACGGCCCCGGGGTTCCCCGCGTCGCAGGCGAGGTGGTAGCCGCCGAGGCCCTTCACCGCGAGGACGGCGCCGTCCGCCAGCAGCCTGCGGGCCTCCGCGACGGGGTCGGCGGCGGCCGCCCTGCGCGGCGGCCGGCCGGTGAGCAGGCTCAGCCGGGGGCCGCAGGCCGGGCAGGCGACGGGCTGGGCGTGGAAGCGGCGGTCGGCGGGGTCGGCGTACTCGCGGGCGCAGTCGGGGCACATCGGGAAGCGGGCCATGGTGGTGTGGGCGCGGTCGTAGGGCAGCCCGGTGACGATGGTGAAGCGCGGTCCGCAGTGGGTGCAGGTGATGAACGGGTGGCGGTGGCGGCGGTCGGCCGGATCGGCGAGTTCGGCGAGGCAGTCGGCGCAGGTGGCGGTGTCCGGGGAGACCAGGGTGCGGGGCGGGCCTCCGGTGCGGGAGGCGATGATGGTGAACCCGGCGCCGCCGGCGAGGGGTACCGGGCGGTGGTCGACGGTGTCGACGACGGCCAGGGGCGGGGCGTCGGCGGCGAGGCGCTCGCAGAACGCCGCCACCGCCGACGGGGACCCCTCGACCTCGGCGACGACGCCGTCGGGGGTGTTGGTGACGTGGCCCGCCAGGCCCAGGGTGGTGGCGCGGGTGTACACGTACGGGCGGAAGCCGACGCCCTGGACGACGCCGCGGACGGTGACCCGGCGGCGTTCCGCGGCCTCCATCAGCGCGGCCCGGCCGGGGTGGCGGGGGCCGGGTGGGGGTGCGTGTGGCTGTGGGAGTGGGTGTGGATGTGGGTCTGGGTGTGGCCGTCGGCGGGGTGGGACATCACCGGGGTGTGGGGGCGGGCGCCGGCCGCGATGTCCAGGGCGCGGTCCAGGAGGAGGCCCGTCCCCTCGCCCGAGCGGGACGAGGTGCGCAGGATCTCCACGCCGGGGTTGACCCGTCGGACGTTCGCGCGGAAGGCCTCCTCGTCGAACCCGACGGCCTCCGCGATGTCGGTCTTGGTGATGACCACCAGGTGGGCGAGCCCGAAGGCGGTCGGGTACTTGAGGGGCTTGTCCTCGCCCTCCGTCACCGAGGCCAGGGCCACGCGGAGCGACTCGCCCAGGTCGTAGGAGGCCGGGCAGACCAGGTTGCCGACGTTCTCGACGAAGAGCAGCCGGGTGCCCTCGGGGAGCCAGCCGTCCAGGTGCCGGCCCAGCATGTCGGCTTCGAGGTGGCACAGGCCGTCGGTGAGGACCTGCCGGACCGGTACGCCCGAACGGGCCAGCCGGGTCGCGTCGTTCTCCGTCGCCAGGTCGGCCGTGAGCGCGGCCGCGGACACCCCGCGCTCCCGGGCGAGGGTGAGCTCGCGCTCCAGCAGGGCCGTCTTCCCGCTGCCGGGGCTGGAGAGCAGGTTGACCACCGCCGTTCCGCGGGCGGTCAGTTCGGCGCGCAGGGCCTGCGCGGCCCCGTCGTTCTTGGCGAGCACCGCTTGTCGCAGGTCGACCACTCGGCACACGGTCAGGCCTCCTCGGGGATCGGTTCGGGGGCGTCTTCCCAGACCACGCGCAGGATCCGCAGTTCGCGCCCCGTCAGGAGCTCCACGTCGGTTCCGCTCCCGCAGCCGGGGCAGGACAGGTCGGGGGGCATGCCGACGGCCCACTCCCCCGTGCAGGGCGCGCAGCGGGCGCGGGCCGCCACGGAGCGGGTGACCAGCTCGGCGCCTTCCAGGGGCGTACCGGTGCAGGCCAGTTCGAAGGAGAAGGCCAGCGCGTCGGGGACGACGCCGGCCAGTTCCCCGATCTCCAGCTCCACGCGGCTCACTGAGCGTGCCGCTCCGGCCTGGGCCGCCTCCGCCACCTGGTCCACGACGGCCATGGCGATCGACATCTCGTGCATCGGACTCCGTCCTGCCGGGCCTCATTACAGCGGCAGCTCCGGGACGGGGGCGGCGGGCACGCCGACACGCCGCCGGGGCCGTACTCCGTTCGGACGCCGGGAGCGGCCCCCGGGCCGCGGCGGTGCGCTACGCCATCCGTTGCGCACCCGCCGGTGTCCGGCGGGTGTCGTGACGGAATCCGACCGGCCGTGGATAGCCTCCTGCGCGTCAGCGCCGTGATCTCGACGTTTCCTCACGCGGATCGACTCCACCGCACCAGGCCGGAGTGCCGACGGCGCGTACTCGTCGAAAGGATCGCGCCATGGCCCTCGTCTCCTCGACGGTCCGGTGTCTCGGGTCGGTGCTGCTGCTCCTCGGGCTGAGCACGCCGGCCGCGGCGGCCCCGGCGGACTCCCCGCTGGGACACGCGGGCCGCTGGCTGACCGACGACCAGGGCCGTGTGGTCACCCTGCACGGCGTGAACATGGTCTACAAGAAACCGCCGTACTTCCCGGCAGCGGGAGGGTTCGGCGAGCAGGACGCCCGGTTCCTGGCGGAGAACGGCTTCAACGCGGTGCGGCTGGGCTTCGCATGGAACGCGGTCGAACCGCGGCCCGGTGTCTACGACGACGCCTACATCGAGCAGATCCGGCAGACCCAGCAGTTGCTGGCCCGCCACGGGATCCACAGCCTCGTCGATTCCCATCAGGACGCCTTCAACGAGAAGGTGGGCGCGAGTTGGAGCGGGTTCCCCGACTGGGCGACCATCAGCGACGGTTTCCCGCTCGCGCCGAACCCGGGCTTTCCCCTCGTCTACTTCACGAGCCCCGCGCAGAACCAGACGTGGGCGAACTTCTGGCGCGACCGCACCGCGTCCGACGGCGTCGGGCTCCAGGAGCACTACGCGGCCATGTGGGCGCACGTCGCGCAGCGCTTCGCGGACCAGCCCTACGTCCTGGGCTACGACCTGATCAACGAGCCGTGGCCGGGCTGGGACTATCCGACGTGCTTCCCGAACGGCTGTCCCCGGTTCGAGGGCGATGTGCTCGCGCCGTTCGAGGCGAAGGCCATGAAGGCGATCCGCCGGGTCGACCAGGAGCACCTGCTGTTCTTCGAGCCCTCCCTGACCAACGACTTCGGCACGCCGGACTGGATGCCCAATCCGACCGGTGATCCGAAGGCGGGCATGAGCTTCCACGACTACTGCGTCGGGGTCGACACCTGTGTGGCCAACGGCCTGGACCGCTCCGCCAAGGACGGGGTCGCCGGGGTGGTGACCGAGTTCGGCGCGACCAAGGACGCCGCGAGGCTGACCCGCCTCACCGACCGGTTCGACGAGAACCTGGCGTCCTGGATGTTCTGGTCCGAGCCGCAGAACCAGACGCCCGGCCACCCCCAGGAGCCGCCGACCGGCCCCAACCTGATGGACCCGGCGGTGGTCCGCCCGTATCCCCGTGCCGTCGCGGGCACCCCGCAGCAGTGGGGCTACGACACCGCCACCGGGACGTTCACCCTGCGGTACGGCACCCGCCGGGCCGGTTCCGGTGCGCCGTTCGCCCCGGGTGCCCGTACCGAGGTGTTCCTGCCGCCGAGCGCCTATCCCGACGGCTACCGGGTCGAGGCCCGGGGCGCCGAGGTCGTGTCCGCGCCCGGTGCGCGGCTGCTCCAGCTCACCGCCGTCCCCGGGCAGGACACCGTGCAGGTGGCCGTGACCCGTCCCTGACGTGGAGCACGGCCCGGAACATGCCGTTCCGGGCCGTGCTCCCCCCGTCGGCGGGTCCGGGGTGCGGACCCGCGGCGCCTCACATGCGGCTGATCCGCAGGTAGCGCTTGATGTCGGGGAGCGTCTGGGCCAGTACGACGGCCAGGGCCAGGGCCACGGCTCCGCACAGGACGGCCTTCTTCATGGGGTTCTCCTCAGTTCGCACCGGTTGCTTTCGTCCGGCTCGGGCTCCGCTTCCGCGGCCGGCAGGAGGTCCAGGAGCATCCGTACGGCGTCCGGCACCGCGGCGGCCACGGGGGCGCTCAGGCCGATGCCCTCGTCCACGCAGGCGGGTTCGCAGCCGACGACGTAGGTGCGCCGGGGCGGCTTGGAGCCGGTTCCGGCGCAGAGGGTCCCCAGCAGGCCGAGGACCGCGTCCGGGGACATGTGGTGGCCGTCCAGGACGGGGCGGCCGCGGCCCTGGGGGGCGGAGCCTGGCGCCTCGATCAGGTACAGGGTGCCGGGTTGGCCGCCCCGCTCGGTGGCGTCGACCAGGACGAGGGTGTCGTAGCCGTCCAGGAGCTGGTAGGCCAGGTGCACCCCGCGCACGCCGAAGTCGACCACCTCCACGTGGTCGGGCAGCGCGTGCGCGGACAGGGCCCGCACCGTCTCGACGCCGAAGCCGTCGTCGCCGAGGAAGACGTTGCCGATGCCGGCGACCAGGACCCGGCCGCTCACGGCTCCTCCCGCACGGTGACCTCGTCGGGCTGGAAGTACAGGAACCGGCCCTGCTCGCGGCGGATGTCGGCGCCCGGATCGCCCTCCACGGTGACGGCGAGGTGCACTCCCCCGTCGACGTCGTGCAGGACCGCCTCGACGCGCGCGGCGCGGCCCTGGAGGAAGAGGTCCTGGGCGTCGGTGCGCCGCAGCCCCGGGCGGAGCAGCACCCGGCTTCCGGGGCCGACGGGCGTACCGTCGACCAGCACCCGGTCGGGCCCCGCCGGGTCCGCGCCGGCCGGGTCCCACCAGGGCGTCTGCGGGGTGAACAGCGTGTCGGGGGCCGCCTCCTCGGGCTCCGCCGCGCCGGTGGCGGCGCGCAGGGAGCGGATCGCCCCGTGCAGCCGCTCCAGCACCTCGGGCGGCAGGGAGTCGGCCAGGTCGACGACGGCCGCGGCGCGCGGGTCCGTACCGCGCGCCTCGCGCTTCTCCTGGTCGGTGAGGGCGGCGGTGCGCAGGGCCAGGATCTCGTCGATCTCGGTGGCGTCGTACATCGCGCCGGCGCTCTCGGGGGCGATGGCGGGGTGGTCCTCCAGGATGATCGGGGAGGAGAGGACCACGTCGGCGCGGCCGTCCTCGCCGGCCAGGACGGGCCAGGTGTGCAGGTTGGCGCAGGCGGCGACGGCGGGCCGGGCCCATTCGGGCGGGTCGGTCATGGACAGGAAGGAGCCGGGGGTGAGGCCCAGCATCAGGTGGGCGGCGACGAGGGAGCGGGGCAGGGCCTCCTCGCGGGCGGTGCCCGGGGCGTCCGGGGTCCAGGCACTGGTGTTCTCGACCACGGCCGTGAGCTTGAGGACCCGGTAGGGGCCGTCGAGTTCCTCGGCGTGGAGGCGGACGACGCCCTCGACCTCCTGGGTGCGCCGCACCAGGCGGCCGACCGTCCGGCCGTGCTCGTCGAGGACCGGTTCGGTGTCCTCGCGGGCGGGGCGGGCGAAGGGGAGGACGATCTCCTTCTCCGTCAGCTCGGGTACGGCGACGCGCAGTTCCACCCGCTCCTCGGTGCCCTCGTCCCAGGGGACGAGGACCCGGTCGGGCAGGTGGAGCTCGGCGGTGTCCTCGAACGCGCCGTCGGCGCCGACCCGTTGGACGGTGCGGCGCTGGGCGTGCAGGAAGCGCAGTTCGAGGGAGAGGGTCGCGGCGCCGCGCGGCTCCATGAGGACCTCGGTCCGCTGGAGGCTGTGCTCGCCCTGCTCGGGGGCCCAGGCGGGCGGGACGAGGACGCCGAACTGCCAGCGCATCCGGTTCTTGGCGGCGGAGGCCCGGTACGGGTAGAGGACGTAGCCTTCGAAGAGGACCGCGTCCGCGACCTGGCGGGCCGTGTCGAAGCGCCGGCCCGGGCGGGAGGCGGTGGTCGTGGGGGCCGTCGTGGTCATGGCACCGCCCTCTCGGTGACGCGGGGCGCCGGCGCCCCGGGCAGCGGGAGCGGGGGCGGCGCGGGGGGCTCGGCGGCGTCCAGCAGGGCGCGCAGGGTGCTCTCCCAGGAGGCGAGGGAGCGGCGGGAGCGGAAGGCGAGCAGTTCGGCCATGGTGTCGCGGGGCAGCCGCAGCCATCCGCAGCCGGGGAAGTGCTGTTCGACCATCTCCTGCCAGACGGCGACCGGCATCCGGAACGCGGCCTCGCGGTCCCAGGGCACGGGTTCGACGCGGAACCCGCCGGCTCCGGTGAAGGCGGTTCCGGAGAAGAGCAGCAGGAGCGGGACCTCGCCGTCCTGGAGGGCGTTGAAGTACCGGGTGGAGGCGATGTCCATGTCGTAGGTGCAGGGGACGACGAGGTCGGCCTCGGTCTCCCCGGTGAACCCGGGCACCATCAGGCCGACCTGGGCGAACTGCACGGGCCGCAGGGTGGTCCCCCAGCGGGAGCGGTCGCCGAACAGGTCGGCGAGGCCCTCGGCCTCCTCGGGGCCGTAGCCGCGCCGGGCCGGTTCGATGCGGATCTGGCAGCGCAGGGCGAGGGCGTGGACCCGGGTGCCCGGGTCCGCGGTGATGCGCAGCCGCAGGACGAGGGTGGGGCCGGCGGCGTACGGGTCGGCGCGGACCCCGGTGCAGGCGAAGGTGAGTGCGGTCATCAGGGGCCGGCCTCCGCGAGCACCTTGGCGCGGGCCTCGACCTGCGCGAACAGGCTGTCGAGGGCGGCCCGGGCCTCGGCCCCGCCGTCGAAGCCGCGCCAGTGCAGCCGCATCCGCCCGACGAGCGCGTAGCAGACGTCGATGGGCACGAGGTGGCAGGTGGTGCGGCCGGGCGTGTGGTGCAGCAGGAGTGCCTCCACGTCGGGTTCGAGGAGTCCGGCGAGCCGTCCGCCGCCGAGTACGGACTGCCAGGTGTCCGGGTCGAGTTCGCTCTCGGTGGCGCCGGCGGGGCTCGGGTAGAGGGCGACCAGCCGGCCGAGGGCGGCGTTGCGGAAGAGGAAGGCCACGCCGACGGGGATCCGCAGCCGTTCCCAGGCCGCGTCGTCCAGCGGGTGGGAGGGGTCGCTGAGGTAGCGGTCCGGGACGGCGCGGTAGCGGCCGGTGGCCGCCCCCGGCCGGTCGAAGAGCAGGGCGCAGGCGGTGCAGGCGCACACCAGGGCCCGCCGCTCGGTCTCCACCAGGTGGCGGTGGCCGTCCGGGGGCACGGGTGCCGCGCACAGTCCGCAGCTCTCGGGCCGGGGCGGGCGGGGGCCGGTGAACCGGCGCAGCCCCCGGGGGCGGGGGCCCGTCACGGCACCCGGGCCGGGGTGTGCGGGCGGGTGCCGATCTGGAGCAGGGGGGCCGGGGGCGCGGCCGTTTCGAGGTCGACGCCGGTGACCTCGGGGGCGAAGCAGGCCAGGGCGTCCTCGAGGGCGGCGCGGGTGGCGTCCGCACCGCCGGAGCCGCAGCCGCAGCCGGTGGCCGCGGCGGGGTTGGTGCGCAGCCGCAGGACTCCGGTGGCCGCGTCGAAGCCGAGGCGCTCGACGGGGGCGTCGGCGGCGCGCAGGGCCCGTCCGATGCGGGTGTCGACGTCCTCGGGGTGCAGGCCGTGCAGGGTGAGCAGGCTCGCCACGAGGTCGTCGTCCAGCACCGGGGCGAGTGCCCCGGTGCCGAGCCGCTCGGCGATCCGGGCGAGGCCGGCCCCGTAGAACTCCATGAGGACGCGGACGAGTTCCTCGGCGGCCTCGCAGGCGGCGCGGTCGCCGGACGCGGCCAGCCCGTCGAGGACCTCCTCGACCCGCTCCCCGGCCCGACGGGCGTCGGCGGCGGCGCTCATCCGCCCAGTCCGCTCAGGCCGGTGGGCACGTGCATGGTCTTCACGGTCTTCCCGCCGCCGACGTACATGTGGACCCCGCACGGCAGGCAGGGGTCGAAGCTGCGCACGGCGCGCATGATGTCGATGCCCTTGAAGTTCTCCGGGGTGTTCTCCTCGAAGATCGGGGTGTTCTGCACGGCGTCCTCGTACGGTCCCGGTGTGCCGAAGGTGTCGCGGGTGCTGGCGTTCCAGGGGGTCGGCGGGTAGGGGTGGTAGTTGGCGATCTTCCCGTCGCGGATCACCATGTGGTGGGAGAGGACGCCGCGGACCGCCTCGGTGAAGCCGCAGCCGATGGACTGGTCGGGGACCTCGAACTTCTCCCAGGTCTGGGTGCGTCCGGCGCGGACCTCGGCCAGGCCCTGCTCGGCGCAGTGCAGGGCGATGCCCGCCGCGTACGCCTGGAAGTAGGTGCGGGCGCGGTTGCGCTCCAGGGCGTTGGACCACTTCGGGATCTTCCACTCGAAGGTGGTCTCCGGCTTGGTCATGGTGCGCGGCAGGGTGATGACCACGCTGTGGCCGGTGGCCTTGACGTAGCCGACGTCGACGAGCCCGGACAGGGCCGTGGACCACAGGCGGGCGATGGGGCCGCCGCCGGTGTCCAGCGCCAGGTGGTCCTTGCCGTCGAACCAGCGGGGGGACATCACCCAGCTGTACTTGTCGTCGAAGTTGCGCTTCTGCGGGGCGGGGATGGTGTGCTGGTTCCAGGGGTGGCGGGGGTCGACGGGGTTGCCGAGCGGGTCGTGGGTGACGAACTGCTCGTGGCCCTCCCAGTCGTCGTAGTAGGAGCTGCCCAGCAGGATGCGGATGCCGAGGTTGATCTGGGTCAGGTCGTTGGTGACCAGTTTGCCGTCGACGACGACGCCCGGGGTGACGAACATCTTCCGTCCCCAGTCGGTCATGTTGGCGTACGTGAAGTCGCAGTGCTCGGGGTCGTTGAGGGCGCCCCAGCAGCCCAGCAGCACGCGCCGGCGGCCGACCTCCTCGTAGCCGGGGAGGGCCTCGTAGAAGAAGTCGAACAGGTCGTCGTGGAGCGGGACGACCCGCTTCATGAACTCGCAGTACCGCATGAGGCGGCTCATGTAGTCGGTGAACAGCTGCACGGAGGCGATGGTGCCGACGCCGCCCGGGTAGAGGGTGGAGGGGTGCACGTGGCGCCCCTCCATGAGGCAGAACATCTCGCGCGTGTACCGGCTGACCTGGAGGGCCTCGCGGTAGAACTCGCCCTCGATCGGGTTGAGGGAGCGCATGATGTCGGCGATGGTGCGGTAGCCGTGGTCGGCGGCGTGCGGGGCCTCGGTGCGCTCGGCGAGTTCGAGGACGCCGGGGTTGGTCTCGCGGACCATCTTCTCGCAGTAGTCGACCCCGACCAGGTTCTCCTGGAAGATGTTGTGGTCGAACATGTACTCCGCCGACTCGCCGAGGTTGATGATCCACTCGGCGAGGTGGGGCGGCTTCACCCCGTAGGCCATGTTCTGGGCGTAGACGGAGCAGGTGGCGTGGTTGTCCCCGCAGATGCCGCAGATGCGGCTGGTGATGAAGTGCGCGTCGCGGGGGTCCTTGCCTCGCATGAAGACGCTGTAGCCGCGGAAGACCGATGAGGTGCTGTAGCACTCGGCGACGCGCTTCTGCTTGAAGTCGATCTTCGTGTGGATGCCGAGGCTGCCCACGATCCGGGTGATCGGATCCCAGGCCATCTCGACCAGGCCGCTGCCGTCACCGGCCGCGTTCGTCTTCGCTGCCATCGTCTGTGCCGTGACCCTTCGTTCGTACGGGGTGGGTGGGATCGGTGGGAGGGCGGCCCGTCACCAGGGCGGGCGGTAGCCGGTGGTGAGCGTGCGGCCGGCGTTGCGCCACTTCGGTTCGCGGTCGACGGAGTGCAGGGTGACCGCCCGGAGCCTTCGGACCACGGCCCCGTACGCTCCGCTGGCCTTCGCGGACACGGCGGATCCGGGGGGCGCGTCCATGAAGGGCATGAACTTGTCGGGGAAGCCGGGCATGGTGCAGGCGATGCAGATGCCGCCGACGTTGGGGCAGCCCCCGATGCCGTTCATCCAACCGCGCTTGGGGACGTTGCACTTGACGACGGGGCCCCAGCAGCCGAGCCGGACCAGGCACTGCGGGGAGTCGTAGGCCTGGGCGAACTGGCCCTGCTCGTAGTACCCGGCGCGGTCGCAGCCCTCGTGGACGGTCTGCCCGAACAGCCAGGTCGGGCGCAGCTTGTCGTCCAGGGGGATCATCGGGGCGGAGCCCGCCGCCTGGTACAGCAGGTAGGTCAGGGTCTCGGAGAAGTTGTCGGGCTGGATGGGGCAGCCGGGCACGCAGACGATCGGGATGCCCGCCTTGGAGGTCCAGTCCCAGCCGAGGTAGTCGGGCACGCCCATGGCGCCGGTCGGGTTGCCCTCCATGGCGTGGATGCCGCCGTAGGTGGCGCAGGTGCCGATGGCCACGACGGCGAGCGCCTTGGGGGCGAGCCGGTCGATCCACTCGCTGGTGGTGATCGGCTGCCCGGTGCGGGGGTCGTCGCCGAAGCCGCACCAGTAGCCCTCGGGCTTGACGGACTCGTTGGGGATCGACCCCTCGACGACGAGCACGAACGGGTCGATCTCGCCCCGCTCCCCCTTGAAGAACCATTCGATGAAGGTGTCGGCGCCGCCGACGGGGCCGCACTCGAAGTCGATCAGGGGCCAGTGCACGGCGATCTTGGGCAGGCCCGGGAGGGTGCCCGTGACGATCTCCTCGATGCTCGGCTGCATGGCCGCCGTGAGGGAGACCGAGTCGCCGTCACAGCTCAGTCCGGCGTTGATCCAGAGGATGTGGATCGTCGGGTCCTCTGCCGGGTCCGACGTTGCTGCATCCATGCGGGGCCTCCTTGGAGGGGATGCTGAGGGGGCGGGGAGGGGCGGACGGGGCCCGCGCCTCTTCCTTGCTAGCAGGGGCCGGCGGGGGACGCGCTGTCCTGTACGGCCGGTCCAGTGACGCCGGGGCCGGCCGGGCCTCCGCCGCCGGGTGCGGGGGCGGTGCGGCGCGTGAGGTGCGGCGGGGTCTCCCGCGGGGGCTCCTTGCGCACGAAGGCCCGGCGCAGGGCGTGGTAGGGGGCGTGCGGGTCGTCGAAGGTGCGCTTCATCCGGGCCAGCTCGGCCTCCCGGTAGGCGGCCAGCGGGCGCCGGGCCTCGTCCTGCTCGCGGCGGGCCTTCTTGGCGGCGATGCGCGAGGAGGTGGCGGGCAGGGCCGCCAGCCGGGCCGCGAGCCGCGCCGTCTCGCCGGCGAAGGCCTCCGGCGGGCAGGCGATCGTGCGGTCGGACAGGCCCAGGCCGAGGGCGGCGGCCGCGCTCAGCGGCAGGGCGTCCCCGGTGAGCCGGGCGGCGGCGGCCTCGCCGACGCGGGCCGGCAGGGTGTACGTCCAGTACTCGGAGCCGTACAGGCCCATGAGCCGGTAGTGGGGGTTGAGGACCGCGCCGGAGCGGCACCAGACCTCGTCGGCGGCGAGGGCCAGCATGGCCCCGCCGGCGGCGGCGTTCCCGCCGAGGGCGGCGACGACGAGCCGGTCGGTGGTGGTCAGGACGGCCTCGACCAGGTCGTCCATGGCGTTGATGTTGGCCCAGGACTCGGCGGCCGGGTCGGCGGCGGCCTCGATCACGCCCAGGTGGATGCCGTTGGAGAAGAAGTCGCGGCCGCCGCCGAGGACGAGGACCGACGTCGGGCGGGACAGGGCGGTCCGGTAGGCCGCCAGCAGCCGGCGGCAGCGGTCGGTGCTCATCGCTCCGGACGGGAAGGAGAACGAGAGGAAGCCGACCGGCCCCTCCTCCCGGTAGCCGATGTCGGACCAGGTGCGGCGGCGGGGGTCGGTGTGCAGGGGCGCGGGGTGTTCGTGCAGCGGGGGCAGCCGGTCGCCGAGGGCGAGGACGGCGGGGAGCCGGGGGGCCTGCGGCTGCCCGGGCTCGTGGCGGGCCCGCAGTTCGGGGATCCAGACCGCGCCGTCGGCCGTGGCGCGGCAGACCGCGCCGGCCCGGGTGGCGAGGAGCTCGCCGGGGCGGCCGCGCAGCCGGTCCTCGGGGTGGCCGCCGTGCAGGTACCAGTCCCCGCCGAGCAGGTCGTCGCGTACGCCGGGCCGGGAGTCGGCGGCGCGCAGCACCCGCAGGACCCGCTCGGTGGTGTCCGTCTCCCAGTCGATGCGGCGGCCGTCCTGGCGCAGGGCGGGGCGGGCGAGGCCGGTGCTCTGGGGCCGCGGGGCGTACGTTCCGGAGGCGAAGCGCTCCACGGCGAGCAGGACGGCCTCCAGGGCCGCGTCGGCGATCTCCCCGCGGTAGAGGTCGCTCTTGCCCACCGCGGGGACGGTGCAGCCGGCGTCGGCCCAGACGGGGCCGGCGTCCATCTCGGCCTCGGCCTGGAGGACGGTCACCCCCCAGCGGGGGCACCGCTCCTGCACGGCCCGGTCGAGGGAGGAGGGGCCGCGGTCGCCGACCGGGCCCGGGTGGACGACCAGACAGGGGTGGGCGGACCAGACCTCTTCGGGGATCGCGGTGCGCAGCATCGGGGCGAGGACGAGGTCGGGCGCGTGCCGGCGGACGGTCTCGGCGAGGGGGAGGTGCTGGAGGGCGAGTTCGACGGCCACGCTGTGGCCGTGGTCGCGGAGCTCGGCGTGGACCCGCTGGGTGAGGCTGTTGAACGCGCTCGCGAGGAGCAGGACGTGCACGTAGGGTCTCCCGCGGCGCTCCGGGGCCGGGGCGCGGGGGCGCCCGGCCCGATCGGCAGGTCGTGACCGGGTCATGACCGGCCGCCTGAGATCGTGGCGCGGGGAGCCGGGGGCGGGGGCGCAGGCGGGCGGCGGTGTCACCCGAAAGCGGCCCGGCCGGGGGGCCAGTCGGCCCCGGACGGCACGCCGCGGGCTGTCCGGCCCTGTTCCGAGGGCACGGCCTAGAGGCGGTCCTCCATGCCGATGGCCTCCTCCAGGTCCCGGCGCGCCCGGCTCCGGTCGCCCGCCTGCTGTTCCAGGAGGGCGCCGGCGATGGCGTCCAGCTTGCGCTGGATGGCGTGTTCGGCGCGCCGCTCGGAGTTCTTCAGCAGGGCCAGCAGCAGGAGGGACAGGGCGCCCATGGCGTCGCCCGCGAGGTGCTGCCACTCCATGGGCAGCCGGGCCAGGTGGACGGCGGCGAACGCGGCCACCAGGGTGAGGCACAGGAGGAGGAAGGCCGCGGAGCTCGTGAAGTTCGAGGCCAGCTCGGCGAGGGTCTCGAAGCGGCCGCGCCGCCCGTCGCGGGTCTTCTTCGCGGGGTGCTCGAAGGTCATGACCGGCGCCTGCCCACGGGCGGCCCCGTCAATCGGGCGCGTCGGCGCCCGCCCGCCGGTCAGGGGTGGAGGGGGGCGGGGAGGGCGGTGCCGTCCGGGTCCGCGACGAGGAAGACGTCGGACAGGGGCGCGGTGTCGGCGCTGGCGCTGATCCGCAGGTCGTACGTGCCCGGGGGCAGCACGCCCAGGTCGAAGCGCTCCCGCTCCCGGGGGACGGTGACCGGGCGGTCGACCAGCGCCGGCCCGGCGCCCCGGCCGGTCACCGTGAGGCGGGCCTCGACCTCGGGCAGTTCGCTCTCGCTGAGGGCGCTGCGGGCGCCGATCTCGCAGACGACGGGTTCGCCGGCCTGGTAGAGGTCGTCGCCGAGGTAGCTGAACCAGGAGGTGACGGCGGCGCGCAGGTCGTCGACGCGGATGTCGTGCAGGGACTGCAGGACGCCCGCGAGGTGGTCGAGCATCGCGCCCTGGTTCTGCAGGCTCGCGTGCCTCTGCGGGACGAAGGTGCGGGCGTCCTCGGTGCCGGAGAGGGCTGCGGAGAGCTTGGGCACGGTGCCGTCGCCGCCCTCGTCGTGGTCCCCCCGGGTCATCAGGGTCTCGACGCCCCCGCCGGTGACCCGGGCCGACTGCCGGGTGGGCTGGTCCATGCCGACGATCGGCTGGTAGACGACCTGGTTGGCCTCCCAGGCCGGGTCCTTGCGGTTCGCGTCGGCCGCATCGTCCATCTCCGCGGAGAAGTCGGTGACGTGGCTGCTCCACTGCGGCTGCCAGCCGGGCAGTCCCGCCTTGGCCGGGACGGCCGCCGTGCCGTCGTCCCCGTACACGCACCGGTAGACGGGGACGAGCTGGTGCAGGCCGGTGAGGGAGCGCAGGAGCCGGGTGAGGTCCTCGTCGAAGGGGCCGATCCGCTTGTGGAAGCCGTTGCAGAGGAACTCGACGGCGTTGAGCGAGCCGTAGAAGGGGGTTCCGAAGGTCACGATGGCCCGGGTGTCCTTCCAGCCGCCCAGCACCTCGACGAAGTAGCGCGAGACGAGCCCTCCCATGGAGTGCCCGATCAGGACGAGCTGGGCCGCGGTGTTGCCGCTGGACTCGCGCCACTCCCGCAGCCACCCCGCGCTCTTCTCGGCGAGCTGCCGGGCGGCGGCCCGGTTGTCGCGCCGCCAGTCGTAGGGGAAGGGGAAGTAGTTGCGGCCGGTCTCCAGGTCGAAGCGCTCCAGCAGGAAGTTCTCGATCGCCGTGTAGCCGTCGATCTTCCACAGGCCGGGCAGGGTGTGCAGGTCGGGGACGAGGCGGTCGGCGACGACGCCGTCGCCGAGGTCGTCCACGTGCCAGTCGTCCTCCCCGAGTTCGAGCTCCTTGAGCGAGCGGCCGAGGCTCGTCAGCGCGCCCAGCACCGCGGTGGCCGAGGGCGCCCACACGTCCTTGCCGTCCCGGGTGAGCACGCTCCCGGTGATGCCGGGGAGCAGTACGACGATGTCGGCCATCGGGATCCTGGCCATGGGCTGTCACCTCCTGACTGGCTGCCGGCCCGCCGGCTACGGGCCGGGCTCCTCACCGGTCCCCTGACCGGTTGCCGCCCCGTTGCCCGGGCGGACGAAGGGGGCGGACGCGTCCCCGTAGTGCTGGTAGGCGGCCCAGGAGCTCCACCGCTGCCGGCCGCCCGCGTCGTCCGGCGTCCGCCCGGCCTCCCCGCGGCGCTCGTAGAGCGCGCGGCGCGCCGCGCGGACGGCGCCGCCCACCGTCGGCGGGTCCTCGCCGGAGCCGCCCCGGAAGAGCTCGCGGTAGAACTGCTCGGCGAAGGCGATCCCCTGGTCGTCGGGGATCCGCCAGGCCGCGCCGATGTAGTGCCCCACGCCCACCCGGAGGAACTCGTCCGCCAGGCTCGGCACCAGGGCGGCCTGGGGGTTCCCCCAGGGGCTCTGCTCGGTCACGGCGGACGGTGCGCCCGGGGCGCCGGGGCCGGCGGAGGCGCCGAGCCGGGCCGTGTAGCAGGCGTTGGCGAGGACGACCAGCGGTGGCCGTTCCAGCAGGGCCAGTTCCTGGGCGGTGAGCAGGCCGTCCGCGAAGACCCACCCGGAGCGCCGCCCGGTGCCGGAGAGGTCGAAGTCGCTGTGGCCGCAGTAGTGGACGATGTCGTTGCCCCCGCAGAGCAGGACCCGCAGGACGTCCAGCCGCCGGGCGGGGTCGACGCCCGGCTGCCGGGTGGAGTTCGCCGCGCCCACGAAGAGGGTGACCCGGGCCCCGAGGTCCTTGAGCCGGGTGGCGACGGCGAGGGCCTCGTTGCGGGCCCCCGGCAGCTGGAAGCCCTGCTCCGGGTCCCCCGGGTCGCCGATCACCAGGGCGCGCAGCGGCCCGTCCGGCCGGCCGTCGCTCATCACGCGCGAGTAGGTGGTGCGCAGCTGCCGGGAGAGCTGGGTGCGGATCGCCAGGGGGTCGCGCCGCTCCCCGCCGGCCTGCTGGACCTCCGCGAGGAACTCCCAGGGGACGGAGGCCGTGTCGCCGTCCAGTTCCAGCAGCACGGTGGAGTCGTCGGCGAGCAGCCGCTGGAAGTCCGGCGGGACCACGAACCGGGAGAGCAGCTCGGGCAGCTCCCGGGCATCCTCGACCGTCGGCTCCGTCAGCCGGTCCACGAGTTCCCGCAGCAGGTCCGTGTCCACGGGGACGAGCCGTTCCGGGACGGTGGCCCGCCCGGTCAGGGCCGCCCAGCGCAGGCCGCCGGTGCCGGACTGGACGGACATGCGCACGGGGACGGAGGCGTCCTGGGCGGCCGCGGCCGCACGGACCGTCAGGGAGAGGTCGGTGCGGGCCACGTCGGCGAGCCGGGCGAGCTGTTCGCGGACCTTCGCCCGGATGTTCGGGTCGAAGCCGGCCAGCACGGTGCTCAGGGCCGCTTCCCCGGGCGGGGGGTCCGGGCCGGCGCCGCCCCCGTCGGGCGCGGAGGACCCGGCGGACCCGGCGGGGGCGGCGGGGGCGGCGGACCCGGCGGGGGCGGCGGCGGGCGCGGCGAGCCCGGACAGCGCGGCGAGCGCGTACACGGCGGCGGAGGGGGCGAACAGCTGGCCGCCGCCCTCCTCGCGCAGCCCGTCGGTGACGCGCAGCTGCGGCGGTTTCCCGTCGGCGTTGACGAGGGCGAGGTGCAGCTGCTCGGCGCGCAGCCGGTCGATCTCCACGACCAGCACCTCGGTGAGCCGGGGCGGCGTCGCGGCCGGGCCGAGCGAGGCCAGGGCCCCGGCGAAGCCCCGGACGAGGGCGCGGGCGGCCTGGGGGACGGACAGGTTCCCCGTGCCCGAGCCGATGAGCACGGTGGCAAGGGTCCCGACGTGGCCGAGCCCGTACGCCTCCCCCAGCAGGGAGGCGTACATCCGGGCGGCGCGGCGTTCCGTCAGGGTGCCCATCGGCCCCATGCCGACGACGGCCGCGGAGCGTACCGGTCCCGCCCTGCACGGGAAGTAGGTGACCTCCCCCAACTGGGCGTCGATCCAGCCGAGCTTGGTGTGCTCGGTGATGAGCGGGCGGGGGCCGCCGGAGATCGCGCGGTCCAGCGCCAGCTCGGCCGCGGCGGGCACGACCGACTGGTAGTGCCCGGTGACGTGCAGGTCGGCGGCGACCTCCGCGAGGTCGCCCCAGACGACGGTGACGCCGAGGGCGGGCCCGGCGGGGAGCGGCGGCTCCTCGGGGGCGGGGGCGGGAGGCCGCGCGGGAGGGTTGGAGGCCGTCGGTACGGACTCCAGCAGGTCGGCGATGCGAGCGACCGGGGTGCCCACCACGCCCACGCCTCCTCCTTCGAGTGGCCCGAGCCCCGCACGTGCGGGTGTGTCACACCTGCCCCCGACAGGATTATCCCACCGCTCACGGGTGCGGGCAGAGCGGGCCCGCGCCCGGGGCCTCAGCGGTAGTGGGCGGCCGCCTCCGCGAAGGACACGGCCTGCGCGGGCACCGAGGCCAGCAGGGCGACCCAGGAGCCGTCCGTGAACTCCAGGTCCATGCGCCCCCGCTGGAGCACGCCGGTGGGCTTGGCGCGCACGGCGGCGACGGCCGGGCGGGGTACTTCCCAGTACTCCTTCATCACGGGCGTCGACTGCCACAGGTGCGAGACGTCGCTGAGGCCGAACCAGCGCCGGTCGGTGACGGCGAGGACGCCGGTGACCGAACCGCGCGCTCCGGCGCGGCTGATGAGGAAGTGCCCGGCCGCGCTCTGCCAGCCGCCCTCCATGCTCTTGCCGTGCATCAGCCGGGTGCCGAGCTGGTCCACGGCGTCCGGCAGCCGGTCCACCGCGGCCGCCGCGGCGGCGGGCCGCGAGCGCCGGGGGTCGATGACGCGGTTGCGGACCAGCTGGGCCAGCGGCCGGGGCAGCTTGGCCTCGATCCGGCGGTGGAGTGCGGAGGGGTCGGCCGGGGGGAGGAGCTCCTCGGGCGGGGTGGGCACGCCCGGACCGAGCTCGTACGCGCACACGGCGACGAGGCGCTCCCCCGCACGCAGGAAGGGTCGGACCTGTTCGCGCCTGTCCTCGGTCAAGGGACGTGCTCCTGTCGTGCGTAGGGCCGGGGGTAACCGGTGCTGTGCCGCTGGAATGGGTCGTGTCCGGCGTTCCGGATTCTGCCCCATGGGCCGTCGCGGATGATCATCGGGGGGTGCCCGGGAGGGATACCCGGAAGGGGTACCGGCGGTAAGGCCCGCCGGGCCGTCCCCGGGCCGTCTCAGAGGGGGTCCGCGTCCAGGAGGAAGGCCGTGGGGTCCGGTTCCGCTTCGGCGGCGCCCGGGGGTCCCAGCTCCGCCCAGATCACCTTGCCCTCGGGGGTGTAGCGGGTGCCCCAGTGCTCGCTGAGCTGCGCCACCAGGAACAGGCCCCGCCCGCCCTCGTCCGTGGTGGCGGCGTACCGCAGGTGCGGAGCGGTGCTGCTGCCGTCCCAGACCTCGCAGGTCAGGCCGTGGTCGTGCAGGAGCCGCACCCGTACCGGGGCGCTGCCGTGCCGCAGGGCGTTGGTGACCAGCTCGCTGAGGATCAGCTCGGTGGCGAAGCCGAGCTCCGGCAGGCCCCACCCGTCGACGGTGCGGGCGGCCGCGTTGCGGATCTCCCCGACGGCGCTCGCCTCGAACGGCACGTCCCACTCGGCGACCCGGTCCGGGCCGAGGGTGCGGGTCCGGGCGACGAGGAGGGCCACGTCGTCGGCCGGGCGGGTCGGCAGCAGCAGGTCGAGGACCTCCCGGCAGGTCTCGCGCGGGTCCCCGTCGGCGCCGCTCAGCGCGGTGCGCAGCAGTTCCAGCCCCTCGCCGATGTCCCGGCCGCGCTCCTCGATCAGCCCGTCCGTGTACAGGACGAGGCGGCTGCCCTCCGCCAGGTCCAGCTCGGCCGTCTCGAAGGGCATGCCGCCGAGGCCCAGCGGGGGCCCGGCCGGCAGGTCCACGATCTCGGTGGTGCCGTCGGGGGCGGCCACGAGGGGCGGCAGGTGTCCCGCGCGGGCCATCGTGCAGCGCCGGGAGACCGGGTCGTACACGGCGTACAGGCAGGTCGCGCCGAGGACGGAGCCGCTCGTTTCGCCGCCCTCGTCGTCGTGGTCGATGCGCTGGACGAGGTCGTCGAGGCGGGCGAGGATCTCGTCGGGGGCGAGGTCGAGGGAGGAGAAGTTGTGCACGGCCGTGCGCAGCCTTCCCATGGTCGCGGCGGCGTGCAGGCCGTGCCCGACCACGTCCCCGACGACCAGCGCGACCCGGCATCCGGGCAGCGGGATCACGTCGAACCAGTCCCCGCCCACCCCGGACTGCGCGGGGAGGTAGAAGTGCGCCACGTCCACGGCGCTCTGCTCGGGCAGGGCGCGCGGCAGCAGGCTGCGCTGGAGCGTCACGGCGAGGGCGTGCTCGCGGGTGTAGCGGCGCGCGTTGTCCATGCTGACGGCGGCCCGGGCGACCAGCTCGACGGCCAGCGACAGGTCGTCCTCGTCGAAGGGCTCGGGCTTGCGCGCGCGCCAGAAGTTGACCACGCCGAGGACCACGCCGCGGGCGGTGAGCGGGGCCGCGATCAGCGAGTGGATCCCGTAGTCGATGATCGCGCGGGTGCGCTCGGGGTCCTGGGCCAGCCAGCCGGGCTCGGCGGACAGGTCGGGCACGAGCTCGGCCCTGCCGGTGCCGTAGCCGCGCGCCTGGGGGGTGGACGGCAGGAAGTCGATCAGCAGGCCGCGGGGGTAGAGGGGGTGGTCGGAGCGGATGCCGCTGACCGCGGTGCGGCGCATGTCCGCTCCGGGTCCGGGCTCGTCGCCGTCGAGGACCGCCTCGGCCAGGTCGACCGTGACGTAGTCGGCGAAGCGGGGGACGGCGACGTCGGCGAGCTCTTCGGCGGTACGGACGACGTCGAGGGTGGTGCCGATGTCGCCGCCCGCGTCGTAGAGCAGCTTCAGGCGCCGGCGGGCCGTCTCCGCGCGGCTGGTCAGGACCTGCATCTCGGTGGAGTCGCGGATGGTGACCACCGTGCCGCCGTCGGCCCGGCCCTGGGGGTGGGTGCGCCGCTGGTTGACCACCAGCAGCCGGTCCCCGGTCTCCAGCACCTCGTCGGTGGCCACCCGGCCGGACAGCAGCAGGTCGGCCATCGGGCGGTCCAGGCCCGGCACGTCCCCGATGCGGCTGCCGTCGGTGTCCTCCGGCAGCCCGAGCAGGCGTCGGGCCTCGTCGTTGGCGAGCAGCAGCCGGCCGTCCCCGTCGATGATCAGCACCCCTTCGCGGACGGCGTGGAGCACCGCGTCGTGGTGTTCGTACATGCGGGTCATCTCGAGCGGGCCCAGGCCGTGGGTCTGCCGGTTCAGCCGTCTGCTGATCAGGGCCGTGCCGGCGGTGGCCAGGGCCAGGCCGACGGCGATGGACAGCAGGATGACGGGGAGCTGGCGGTTGACCACGCCGCTCACGTTCTTCACCGTGAGCCCGGCCGACACCAGCCCGACGACCTTGCCGTCGGGTGCCGTGACCGGCACCACCGCCTGGATCTCCTTGCCGAGGGGCCCGTTCACGCTCTCGGTGTAGGTGTGGCCGGCGAGGGAGGGCCCGATGGTGCCCACGAACCGCTGGCCGATGCGTGCCGGCTGGGGGTGGGTGTACCGGATGCCGTGGGTGTCCATCACCACGATGAAGTCGACCCCGGCGTCCTTGCGGGTCCGCTCGGCGACCGGTTGCAGGATCGCCGACGGGTTCGCCGACTTCAGCGCCGGCTGGAGGCCCACGGAGTGCGCGAACGTCTGTGCGACGGCCACGGACCGGTTGCGCGCCTCGCGGTCGATGTCGTGGTGCGACTGGAGGAGCAGCGCCAGGAGGGCGCAGCCCGCGAGCAACACCACGATCGCCACCTGGAGGACGAATACCTGTCTGGCGACGCTTCGGGATCGGCTGCCTAGAGGTGACCGCACCGACGTGCCCGGCACGGGTGGCGAGAAGGGGTCACGCCCCCAGTTGTAGCACTTCCGGGCGCGCACGGCCCCCGGCGCGGCGGCGCGGCGCCCGTGGCGGCGTGTCGGGCGGCCCCGCTCCCCCGTCCGGGTCAGGCGGGAGCGGCGGCTCCGCGGCAGTCCGGGTGCCCCCAGCGGGCCCCCAGTTTGGCGATCTTCTCGCCGGCCGCGTACGGCTGCCCGCAGGGGCAGGTGCCGCGGAACTTCGCCGTGATGGTGCGCGACCCGGAGCGGGCGGCGGCGCCCCCGGAGGCGGTCCCCCGTGCCGGGGCCGTACGGGCCGGGGTGCTGCGGGACGGGGCGGTGCGGGACGGAGCCGGTACGGGGACGGCCGTGGCGCCGTGGGCGGTGCCGGCGGGCTCCTGGCTGACGGCGGCGTCGCTGGCGGCCTGGTCGGCGATGGCGTTCAGGTGGTCGCCGTCCTCGCGGTGGGCCGGGACGTAGCGGAACTCGACGTCCCGGTCGGCCAGCAGGGAGTCGATCCGCTCGACGATCTCCCGGTTGGCGACGGGCTTGCCCGCCGCGGTCTTCCAGCCGTTGCGCTTCCAGTTCGGCAGCCACTGGGTCACGGCCTTCATGGCGTACTGGGAGTCCATCCGCACCTGGAGCGCGGTGCCCGGCTCCACGGCCTCCAGCAGCCGCTGGAGGGCCGTGAGCTCGCCGACGTTGTTGGTGGCGCGCCCCAGCGGGCCGGCCTCCCAGCGCTCGGGCCGGCCCGCGGCGTCCGCGATGACCCACGCCCATCCGGCCGGGCCGGGGTTTCCCTTGGCCGCCCCGTCACAGGCGGCGATGATGCGATCAGACATCCCCCGATCTTGCCCTATCCGGCGGGCCCGGACGGCCACCCCTGCGGATCGGGGCACCGGCCGCCCGGTGGTGGGCCGGGCACGGCCCGGCCTGCGGGCACGGCCGTCCGGGCCCGCCGACGCGGAAACGAAGGCGATCGCCTGCACGATTGCGGCGGCGGGCGGGACGGCCCCGGTCTCAGCCCACCCGGACCGTGACCGTGCGGCCGGGGGCCACGGACGGGGTGGCGTAGCTGTACGTCACCCCGTCCACCACCTTGGTGCGCACCGGCACCGGCACCCCGTCCACCGTCATGGAGGACCAGGTGCCGGGGAAGCGGGCCTCCCAGGTCCAGCGCTCCGTCCCGGAGGTGTTGGTCAGGGCCGAGGCGCGGTCCCCGTCGTGCCGCAGCGAGAAGCCGGACCTCCCCACCCGCAGGTCGTCGATCTTCAGCCAGTCCATGCCGGCGGGCAGCCGGGACCGAGTGGTCAGCCGGTGGGCGGGTGCGTCGGGGGTGACGCCGAGGAGGCCCTCGACGGTCTGGCCGAGGAGGGTGAAGGAGACCTCGGGGTAGTCGCCGTTGGCGCCCTGGGCGGCGTTGACGTGCTGGAGGTCCTTCTGGTCGTAGACCTGCCGCATCCACTTCCAGGCGGTGTCCGGGCGGTTGTTCGTGAAGAAGGTGTCCGGGAGGTAGGTGAGGGCCTCGATGTTGTCGGGGCGGCCCTCCCCCGACGCCTCCCGGTCGATGTAGTCGAGGTAGGCCTCGCGGCGCGGACCCGGGTCGATGATCTGCTTCATCGCCATGAACCAGCTGTTCTCCTTGCCCCACCCGGTCAGCGGGCGCCCGTCGGTGGTCCAGCCGCGCACCATGTCGGCGCCCGATCCGGAACCGCTCCAGACCGTGTTGAAGTACGTCTTCAGGTCGCGGGCGCGGGTGTCGTAGGCGGCGGCGAGCGCGCGGTCCCCCTTGGCCCTGGCCAGGGCGGCCACGGCCGTGTACGCGCGGTACTGGGCGGCGATGCCGTCACCCGCCTCGGCCAGCGGCTCGTCGCCCTGCTCGTTGTAGCTGGCGGCGCCCTGGAAGATGCCCCGGCCGGTGCCCTCCGCGACCTTGACCGGGCCGTTGTCCTTGAGCCCGTCGTGCAGGTCGACGAACTCCCCGGTGGCGTGCCGGTAGAAGTCCCAGAGCACGGGGTCGGTGAGGTAGGAGCGGTCCCCGCTCCAGCGGTAGGCCTCCTCGGCCTTCTGCACCAGCTCGAAGGTGGCGGGGACCTCGCGGACGAAGAGGGACGGGCCGCGGTAGTCGATGGCCAGGGGGGTGCGGTCGTCGAAGTTGAGGGCCCAGACCGGGTAGTACTTGTGCTCGGCGGTGGCTGAGGCGGCGAAGCCGCGGAGCACGGCCCGGTTCTCGGCGTACAGGCCCAGGACGCCGGCGCCGGCCAGCTGGTGGGCCGCGTCGCGGGAGTAGTAGCCGCTGCGGTTGGCGTACCCCGCCCAGTACGAGGGCCCGTACGTGCCGGTGCCGCTGCCGGCGCGGTTGTTCTCGTCCACGTTCAGCGGGCCCTCGCTGCCCGGGAGCTGGACCCAGCTGTTGGCCTTGCGCTTGGCCCAGTCGAACATCTCGACGATCTTCGGGTCGGAGGAGCTGATCCGGGGGTCGGCGGGAGCGGCCGGCGAGAGCATCAGGTCGTCGGCGTTGACCCAGCCCTCCCCCGACTCGAAGGCGATCTCCAGCCGGTCGCCGGCGGCGAGCGCGATCCGGCTGAGGGTCCGGCGCCGGTAGGCGGATCCGGCGGGCAGTACCTGGGCGGCCCGCTCGGCGCCGTTGACGCGGGCGGTGAAGCGGCCGCCCGCGCCGCCGGTGGCGATCCAGGCGGAGACGTCGTAGGCGCCGGGCCCGGTGGCGGTGAGGGTCTGCGCGACCTTCTTCCCGGCCCCCGCGTCGAGGTAGACCAGGCGGCCCCCGCCGTGCGGGTAGTTGGCGGCCACGCCGGTTCCGGCGGTGAACTCCCAGCCGGTGGGGCCCTGTTCGAAGCCGGGGTTGACGACGGCGAGCGGGGCGGGGCCCCCGCCCCCCGGCCCCGGGAGGGGGCCGGCGGCCCGCGCCGGGGCGGCGGGTCCGGCCAGGGTCAGGGCGGTGAGCGGGGCGAGCAGGGCCAGTGCGGCGAGCAGGGCGGTGCGGGAACGCGTCATCGGCTTCTCCCGGGCGTCTGGATCCTCGTCTGCCACGAGGCGGGCGCGCGGCACGCTAGCAAGCCGGATGAAGACCATGCAATGGATTCGACAGCCTTGCTTGCACGTCAAACTGAAAGTTTTCACCGATGTCTTGCAAGTCGATCAACCGCGTGATTGAGTTCCGGCCAGCCAGCGACCAACGGAGGGGATCGGCATGGAAGTTGACCGTCGAAGAGTGCTGCGGGCGGGCGGCGCGATCGGGGCGGGACTCGCGCTCGGCGCCGCCGCCGGCTGTTCCGGCGGCTCGGACACCGCAGCGGCCGGCGGGGCCGACGGCGAGCGGGACAGGGGCCGGATCACCGTCTGGTCCTGGCAGGGCCCGGCGGCCGAACTCACGGCGCTGGTACCGGAGTTCCACGCCAAGTACCCGGGGATCGAGGTCACCGTCGAGGACATCGGCAACCCGGCCATCTGGGACAAGATCACCACCGGTCTGGCGGCCGGCGGCCAGGGCCTCGCCGACGTCCTGCACATCGGGGTGGACTACCTCCCCGGCTACGTCGAGAAGTTCCCCGGCGGGCTCGCGGACCTGGCGCCGCTGGGCGCGACCGCCCACAAGGACGCCTTCGCCCCGGGCCTGTGGCAGACCGTCTCGCCCGACGGGAAGCGGGTCAACGCCCTGCCCTGGGAGGCCAACTCCGCCGGCTTCTGGTACCGCGCGGACCTCTTCGAGGAGGCCGGCGTGGACGCCGAGGCCCTCCAGACCTGGGACGACGCCGTCGAGGCGGGCAAGCAGCTGAAGGCGAAGACCGGCACGTTCCTGATCGGCCTGGACAAGCCCGCCTCCCAGTCCGACGCCGCCAACTTCTTCCAGATGCTGCTCCAGCTCCAGGGCGCCTTCTACTTCGACCTCCAGGGGCGGATCACCCTCGGCTCCCCCGAGGCCGTCAAGGCCATGACCCTGATCAAGACCCTCAACGACGCGGGGCTGGTCGCCGACCTCGCCGGCGGCTGGAACGCCCTGATGAGCGCCCTGAAGCAGGGCACCACGGCCGTCCAGCCCATGCCCACCTGGTTCGGCGGGATCATCGAGGAGCAGGTCCCGGGCGAGGCCGGGAAGTGGAAGGTCCGCCTGCCCCCGGCCGTGCGCCGCGGCGGCTCCGGCGCCGCCACGGTGAACTCCACCCACCTCGCGGTGGCGGGCGGCAGCAGGCACCGGGCCGCCGCCTGGTCCTTCGTCGAGTTCGCCCTCACCCGCCCGGCCTCACAGGTGCGGATCTACCGCGACAAGGGCATCGCGCCGGCCCTGATGGCCGCCTACGAGGACAGCCTCTTCCACGAGCCCTCCGCCTTCTTCAGCGGTCAGCGCAAGGGCGAGACCTTCCTCGCCGCCCTCAAGGCCCCCCAGCCCGCCTTCGACTACACCGCCGACTACGCCCGCGCCCTGAAGCTGGCCACCGACGCCCAGTCCAAGGTGCTCCTCAAGGGCGCCGACCCGGCCGGCGCCCTCCGGGACGCCGCCGACCAGCTCGCCCGGCAGACGGGCCGCAAGGCCGTCCGGTGACCGCGGTGGACACGGCCGCCCCGCCGGCCGCCCCCGCCCGGGCCGTGCCGCCACCCCGCCGCCGTCCGCGCCGGCGCCCCGCCCCGTACCTCTTCGTGCTGCCCGCCCTGCTGCTGTTCGCGGTGTTCCGGCTCTACCCGATCGGCTCGTCCTTCCTGCTCAGCCTGGAGCGGACGGCCGGCGGCGCCCGGACGTCCGTCGGCGCGGACAACTACGAACGGCTGCTGCACGACCCGCTGTTCTGGACGGCCCTGAAGAACACCGCGGTTCTCCTCGCCGTCCAGGTACCGGTCATGCTGGCCCTGGCCACCGGCCTCGCCGTCGCCCTCGACTCCCGCCTGCTGCACGGCCGTTCCCTCTTCCGGTTGGGATTCTTCCTGCCGATGGTCACCGGCCTGGTCGCGTACGGGATCGTCTTCTCCGTCCTGCTCAACAAGGACTACGGGCTCGTCAACTGGCTGCTGGGCCTGCTCGGAGCCGGCCCGGTGCCCTGGCTGACCCATCCGCTGTGGGCGCAGGTCTCCCTCGGCATCGCCCTGACCTGGCACTACACCGGCTACAACGCGGTGATCCTGCTGGCACGGCTGCAGAGCGTGCCCGCCGAGCTGTACGACGCCGCCGCCGTGGACGGGGCCGCCGGGTGGCGGACGTTCCTGCACGTCACCCTGCCCGGCCTGCGCCCCGTACTGCTGCTGACGGCGGTCCTCTCCACCGTCGGCACGCTCCAGCTGTTCGACGAGCCGTACGTCCTCACCGGCGGCGGCCCGGACAACGCCACCCTGACCATCGGCGTGTACCTGTACCAGAACGCCTTCAAGTACTTCGACTTCGGCTACGCCTCGGCCGTCGCGTACGCCCTCGCCGTCCTCATCGCCGCCCTCGGGCTGGTCCAGTTCCGCGTGCTGGGAGACAGGGAATGACCACCGCCGTCCCGCCGCCCGGCGTCCGCCGACGGGCCCGGAGCCTGCTGCTGACCTCGGGGCTCGCCATCACGCTGGCCGTCGTGGCGATCCCGTTCTACTGGCTGGCGGTGGGCGCCACCCACAGCTCCGCCGAGCTCTTCGCCTCCCCGCCGCCGCTGCTGCCCGGCGGCCACCTGGCGCAGAACCTGCGCTCCCTCCAGGACTCCGCGCGGTTCGGCCGGGTGCTGCTCAACTCCCTGCTGATCGCCACCGTCTACACCGTGTGCGCCGGCGCGGTCTGCACGCTGGCCGGCTACGGGTTCGCCGTCTACCGCTTCCGCGGCCGCGAGGCCCTGTTCGGCCTGCTGATGCTCGGCCTGGTCGTGCCCGCGCAGGTCACCCTGGTGCCGCTGTTCCGGATGATGGCCGACCTGGGCTGGCTGGGCACCTACCAGGCGGTGGTCCTGCCCCATCTGGCGCTGCCGTTCGGCGTCTTCCTGATGCGCCAGTCGATGGCCGCGCTGCCCGCCTCCCTGCTCGACTCGGGCCGGCTGGACGGCTGCGGGGAGCTGCGGCTCTTCCTGCGGGTGGCGCTGCCGCCGATGCGGCCCGCGCTGGCAGCACTGGCGATCTTCCTCTTCCTCTACCAGTGGAACGACTTCGTCTGGCCCCTGGTCGTGCTCCGCGACGGGGCCTCGTTCACCCTGCCGGTGGCCCTCGCCTCCCTCCAGGGCCTGGACGAGACCGACTACGGGGCCATCCTCGCCGGAACCTCCGTCGCGGCCCTGCCCATGGCCGTCCTGTTCCTCGCGCTCCAGCGCCATTTCGTCTCCGGCCTGCTCGCCGGCGCCGTGAAGGAGTGACCATGCCGACCCAGACCCCCGCGGCGGCCGCGGACCCGGTGACCACCGCCGGCCTGGCCCCCGCCCCGTACGCCCCGCTGCTCGACACGGTGGAAGTGGCCGTCCTCGCCCGTCCCCCGGGCGCGGCCGCGCCCGTCGGGGCCGCCTGGAGCCTCGCCGAACTCCCGGACGGCCTGCGGATGCTGGAGGCCGACACCGGCGGCGCCCCCGCCGAGATCCGCTTCCGGGTCCCGCTCGGCGACGCCGCGGGGTACTGGCACCCTCAGGGCGGCTGGCGGCGCACCCTGCTCGCCGACTGGGAGGGCCGGGCCTCGGTCTCCCTGGTCGACGGGCTCGCCGCCGGCTGCCTCTACGACTACTCCGGGGCCACGCTGCTCACCTTCGCCGCCGCCGACCCCGCCCCCGAGACCACGGTGCGCTTCGGGGTCTCCGAGGAGGAGGACACGCACGTCGTGCACCTGCGGCTGCCCGCCGGCGCGGGGCCGCACCGGATCCTGCTCGTCCCGGCCGCCCCGTCGGCGGCCGCCGCCCTGCGGCCGCTGCGCGCCTGGTACGCCCGGCAACGGCCGCCGATGCCGGTGCCGGAAGGCGCCCGTACGCCCGTGTACTCCACCTGGTACGCCTTCAACCAGGACGTCGGGGCCGTGGAGGTCGAGGCCCAGGCCGCCCTCGCCGCCGGCCTGGGCTGCGGGACCCTCATCCTGGACGACGGCTGGCAGGAGTACGGCCACGGCCGCGGGTACGCCGGCCTCGGCGACTGGCGGCCCGACCCCGCCGCCTTCCCCGACTTCACCGCGCACGTCGCCCGGGTCCGCGCCCTGGGGCTGCGCTACCTGGCCTGGACCGCCCCGCTGCTGCTCGGCCCGGACGCCGACTGCCACGCCCGCTGGGCCCCGTACGCCCCCGTCCCCGCCACCGTGCCCGGCGCGCACGTCCTCGATCCGCGCCGGCCCGAGGTCCGCCGCCACGTCGTGGACCTGTGCGTCCGGCTGGTCGGCGACCACGGTCTGGACGGGCTGAAGCTCGACTTCCTGGACCAGGCGATGGTCTACGCGGGCGACGGCGGCCCGGACGTGGGCCGCGCCATGGCCGGCCTGCTCGCCGAGGTGCGGGCCGCGCTGGAGGAGGTCCGCCCCGAGGGGCTGCTGCTGGAGCTGCGCCAGCCCTACACCGGGCCCGGCACCGCCCCCTTCGGCAACATGCTGCGCTCCTACGACTGCCCGGCCGACGCCACCGCCAACCGGGTGCGCACCCTGGACACGGGCCTGCTCGCGGTGGGCGGCGCCGTCCACTCCGACATGCTGCTGTGGTCCCCGCAGGCCCCCGTGGAGGCGGTGGCCCGGCAGCTGATCGGGGCCCTGCACGCCGTCCCGCAGCTGTCCGTCCGCCTGGACCGGCTCCCGGCGGCGCACCGGGACGCCGTCGCGTTCTGGCTGCGGTGGTGGCGGGCCCACCGCGCGGCGCTGCTGGACGGGGAGGTGGAGCCCGGACGGCCCGACGAGCTCTACCCGCTGGTGCGGGCGAGCGCCGGCGACCGCTGCGTGATCACCGTCCACGGCCGGGTGGTGGTCCCCCTCGACCTGGTCGCCCACCGCCGGGTGGAGCTGGTCAACGGGTCCGCGCACGAGGCCCTGACGCTGTCCGTGCGGGGCGGTCCGGCCGAGGTCGCACGCGTGATCCACGCCCCGGACGGCCGTATCATCGAGTCCGCGTCGGCCCTGTTCGGGGAGGGGCCGCACACGCTGGCCGTCCCCCGCGGCGGCCTGGCGTCGCTCACGGTCACGGAAGGACGGCGATGAAGGTAGGGATCACCGACGTCGCGGCCCGCGCGCAGGTCAGCGAGGCGACGGTCAGCCGGGTCGTCAACCGCCGCCAGGGCGTGTCGCGCAAGACCCGGGACGCGGTCGAGCGGGCGATGGCCGAGCTGGGCTACGAACGCACCACCCAGGGCCGGCTGGTGGCCGTGGTCACCGACCACGTGTCGAACCCCTTCTTCGCCGACGTGGCCGAGCGCATCGAGTCCGCGCTCGCCCCGCACGGACTGAAGACGGTCCTCTGCCCGGCCTTCGCGGGCGGGGTCCAGGAACTCGACTTCATCTCCTCCCTGGTGGACAAGGGCATCGCGGCCGTGGTCTTCCTCTCCGCCTCCAACACCGTCGAGGGCGCCGACACCGAGGCCTACGAGGTGCTGCGCCAGCGCCGGGTCCCGTACGTGGGCGTGAACGGCGAGTTCGCCGACGGGGTGGCGGTCCCGGTGTTCTCCACCGACGACCTGCTCGCCGCCGAACTGGCCGTGGACCACCTGTACCGGCTGGGCCACCGCAGGATCGGCATGGCCTCCGGCCCGGCCGGCAACCGTCCCGCCGACCGCCGGGTCCAGGGCTTCCTGGCCGCCATGGCCCGGCGCGGGATCGAGGACGCCGGACGCCGGGTGATCCGCCAGTCGTACACCGTGGAGGGCGGGCAGGCCGCCGCCGCCGCGCTGCTGGAGCTCGGCGCCACCGCGATCGTCGCCGCCAGCGACTGGATGGCGCTCGGCGCGATCCGCGGGATCCGCCGGCAGGGCCGGTCCGTCCCCGAGGACGTGTCGGTCGTCGGCTACGACGGCACGGGCGTCACCGAGTTCACCGATCCGCCGCTGACCACCGTCCGGCAGCCCGCCGACCGGCTGGCGCTGGAGGTGGGGCGCAGCGTGCTCGCGCTGGTCGGCAACCGGGAGGTGCCCACCGGGGAGCTGCTCTTCGACCCCGAGCTGGTCATCCGGGCCTCCACCGCCCCGGCGCCCCCTTCCTGACCGCTCCCTTCCCCGCGCACTCCCCCGACAGACAGGCGAGGACGTGTACACGACCGTCACCGAGCTCGCGGACGGCCGCGAGCTCATCTACTACGACAGCGTCCCCGGCCGGGACCGCTCGGCCGGGGACGGGCGCCCCCTGGACCGCGTCGAGAGCAGCCCGGAACTGCGCCGGGACCCGGCCACGGGCGACTGGGTCACCATCGCCGCCCACCGGCAGGCCCGCACCTACCACCCGCCCGCCGACGCCTGCCCGCTGTGCCCCTCGCGCGGCGGCCGGCAGAGCGAGATCCCGGCCGCCGACTACGAGGTGGCCGTCTTCGAGAACCGCTTCCCCTCCCTCTCCGGCGCCGCCGGGCGCTGCGAGGTGGTGTGCTTCACGCCCGAGCACGATGCGGGCTTCGCCGACCTCACCCCCGAGCGGGCCCGGCTGGTGCTGGACGCCTGGACCGACCGCACCGCCGCGCTGCGCGCCCGCCCCGGTGTGGCGCAGGTGTACTGCTTCGAGAACCGCGGCGCGGAGATCGGCGTCACCCTGCCGCATCCGCACGGCCAGATCTACGCCTTCTCCGTCCCCACCCCGCGCACCGCCAAGCACCTCGCGGCGGCGGCCGCCCACCGGGCCGCCACCGGGCGGAACCTGTTCGAGGACCTCCTGGCCGAGGCCCGCTCCGCCACGGAGCGGGTGGTGCTGGCCGGGGAGCACTGGACGGCCTTCGTCCCGTACGCCGCCCGGTGGCCCTACGAGGTCCACCTCTACCCGCACCGCAGGGTGGCCGACCTGACCCGCCTCACCGAGGCGGAGCGGGCCGAGTTCCCCGGCCTCTACCTGGACCTGCTGGGGCGCTTCGACGGGCTGTTCGGGCTGGCGGAGCCCACTCCGTACGTCTCCGCCTGGCACCAGGCCCCGACGGCGGGCGGGGCGGAACTCGCCCTGCACCTGGAGCTGTTCACCGTCCGGCGGACCGCCGACAAGCTCAAGTACCTGGCCGGGACCGAGTCGGGGATGGACGCGTTCATGAACGACGTGTCGCCGGAGGCGGCGGCGCGGCGGCTGCGGGAGGCACGGTGAGCGCGCGGGTGGTGCGGGACTTCGGACGGGTCCACGGCGGCGCCCCCGAGGGGGTGTGGGCCGCACCGGGGCGGGTCAACCTGATCGGCGAGCACACCGACTACAACGACGGCTTCGCCCTGCCGATGGCCCTGCCGCAGACCGCCGTGCTCGCCGCCCGCCGCCGCCCCGACGGGCTGCTGCGGCTGCACAGCGCCCAGGGCGACGGCGGGGTCACCGAGCTGCGGGTGGCGGACCTCGCCCCGGGCACGGTGCCCGGCTGGGCCCGCTACCCCGCCGGGGTGGTCTGGGCGCTGCGCGCACGGGGGCTGCCCGTCGGGGGCGCGGACCTGCACCTGGACAGCACGGTTCCGACGGGGGCCGGGCTGTCGTCGTCGGCGGCGCTGGAGTGCGCGGTGGCTGTGGCGTACGCGGAGCTGTACGGGCTGGGGCTGGGCCGGCCGGAGCTGGCGCGGGTGGCCCAGTACGCCGAGAACGCCTTCGCGGGGGTGCCGTGCGGGGTCATGGACCAGATGGCCTCGGTCTGCTGCGCCGAGGGCAGCGCCCTGCACCTGGACAGCCGGAGCCTGGAGGTCCGGCAGGTGCCGTTCGACCTCGGGGGGCACGGGCTGCGGCTGCTGGTCCTCGACACCGGGGTCAAGCACGACCTGGCCGACGGGGCGTACGCCGCGCTGCGGGCGGGCTGCGAACGCGCGGCGCGGCTGCTGGGCCTGCCCGCCCTGCGGGACCTCGGGGAGCCGGAGCTCCCCGCGGCGCTGGGGCGGCTGCCGGCGGAGCTGGTCCCGCTGGTCCGGCACGTGGTGACGGAGAACGCGCGGGTGGCCCGGGCGGTGGAGCTGCTGACCGCGGGCGGACCCGGGGCCCTGGGCCCGCTGCTGACGGCCGGCCACGCCTCGCTGAGGGACGACTACGGGGTCTCCTGCCCCGAGGCCGACCTCGCGGTGGAGGCGGCCGTCGCGGCGGGGGCGCTGGGGGCCCGGATGACGGGGGGCGGCTTCGGCGGCTCGGTGATCGCGCTGGTGCGGGCCGACGGGGCCGCCGCCGTGGCCGGCGCCGTGGCGGACGCCTTCGCCGCGGCCGGGTTCGGAGCTCCGGCCGTGCTGGAGGCCGTACCGTCGGCGGGCGCCCGACGGATCGGCTGAGCCGCGGAGCGGAAGCGGCGCGGCGGCGGAGCGGAAGCGGCGCGGCGGCGGAGCGGAAGCGGCGCGGCGGCGGAGCGGAAGCGGCGCGGCGGCGGAGCGGAAGCGGCACAACGGCGGAGGGAAGCGGCGCGGCGGCGGAGCGGAAGCGGCGCGGCGGCGGAGCGGAAGCGGCACAACGGCGGAGGGAAGCGGCGCGGCGGCGGGACCTGGTCAACGGGCGGCGGCCGGGCGAGAATGCGGCCATGACCGAACCCGCTGCCGCCCCCGCCGTCCGCGTCGAGCGGGACGGGGCCGTGACCACGGTGGTGCTGTCGCGGCCCGCGGCCCGCAACGCCGTGGACGGGGCGACGGCACGCCGGCTGACGGACGCCTTCAGGGAGTTCGAGGCGGACGGGTCGGCGTCGGTCGCGGTGCTGTGGGGCGAGGGCGGGACGTTCTGCGCGGGCGCCGACCTCAAGGCCGTCGGGACCGCGGACGGCAACCGCGTCGAGCCGGAGGGCGACGGTCCGATGGGCCCGACCCGGCTGCGGCTGACCAAGCCGGTGATCGCGGCCGTCGCGGGCCACGCCGTGGCCGGCGGGCTGGAGCTGGCGCTCTGGTGCGATCTGCGCGTGGTGGAGGAGGACGCGGTCTTCGGGGTGTTCTGCCGCCGCTGGGGCGTGCCCCTGATCGACGGGGGCACGGTCCGGCTGCCCCGCCTGATCGGCGAGAGCCGGGCGATGGACCTGGTCCTGACCGGCCGTCCGGTCCCGGCCGCCGAGGCCCACGCGATCGGGCTGGCCAACCGCCTCGTGCCGCCCGGGCAGGCCCGGCGGGCCGCCGAGGAGCTCGCCCGGGAGATCGCCGCCTTCCCGCAGCTGTGCCTGCGCCACGACCGGCTCTCGGTGCGGGAGCAGCACGGGCTGGCGGAGGGCGAGGCGCTGGCGAACGAACTGCGGCACGGGATGGTGCCCCTGTCGGCCGGCGAGACGCTTGCGGGTGCGGCCCGCTTCACCTCCGGGGCCGGGCGGCACGGCTCCTTCTCCGGCTGAGGCGCCGGAATCCGGTCGCCGTCCGGGTTGGTGACGATTTGGGATTTCCTATGGCGTATCAAAACACTGCCTCGGGAAGTGCAGAATCGTTAATTTTGTCCGTTATGCCTCCCCCGGACGGACGTGTGCCTCGTGACCGAGACCGAACTCCCCCGCCCCTGCGACCCCTCGCTCCCCGCCTCCCCCACACCCGAGCGGCCGACCGCGACCGCCACCCACTGCCCCTACTGCGCCCTCCAGTGCGGGACCCTGCTCTCCGGAACGCGCGGCGCCGTCGTCGCCCACCCCGACCCCGCGTTCCCCGCCAACCGGGGCAGCCTGTGCCACAAGGGCTGGACCGCGGCCGCCGTACTGGGCGCCCCCGACCGGCTGACCACCCCGCTCGTCCGCGACGCGGCGGGGCGGCTCGCCCCGGCCGGCTGGGACCGCGCCCTCGACCTCGTCGCCGGCCGGCTGCGCGCCCTGCGCGCCGCCCACGGCCCCGACTCCGTCGCCGTCCTGGGCGGCGGCGCGCTCACCAACGAGAAGGCCTACCTGCTCGGCAAGTTCGCCCGGCTGGCCCTCGGCACCAGCCGCATCGACTACAACGGCCGCTTCTGCATGGCCTCCGCCGCCGTCGCCCAGACGGCCGCGTTCGGGCTGGACCGGGGCCTGCCCTTCCCCGTCACCGACCTCGACGACGCCGGGACCGTCCTGCTCGCGGGCGCCAACCCCGCCGAGACCATGCCGCCCCTCATGCGCCACCTCGACCGGGCCGACCTGATCGTCGTAGACCCCCGGCGCACCCGCACCGCGGCCGCCGCCGCCCTGCACCTGCGCCCCGCCCCCGGAACCGACCTCGCCCTCGCCCTGGGCCTGCTCCACCTCGCCGTCACCGAGGGGCTGCTCGACAAGGCGTACGTGGCCGAGCGCACCACCGGGTTCGACGAGACCTGGGCGCGGGCCTCGTCCTGGTGGCCCGAACGCGTCGAGACGGTGACCGGGGTCTCCGCCGCCGACCTGCGCACGGCCGTACGGATGCTGGCCGCCGCCCCCCGCGCCTACGTGCTGACCGGCCGGGGCGCCGAACAGCACAGCAAGGGCAGCGACACCGTCGCCGCCTTCGCCAACCTCGCCCTCGCCCTGGGCCTGCCGGGCCGCCCCGGCCGCGGCTTCGGCACCCTCACCGGTCAGGGCAACGGCCAGGGCGGCCGCGAACTCGGCCAGAAGGCCGACCAGCTGCCCGGCTACCGCTCGATCACCGACCCGGCCGCCCGGGCCCACGTCGCCGCCGTGTGGGGGGTCGAACCGGAGCGGATCCCGGGTCCCGGCGTCAGCGCGTACGAGCTCCTCGACGCGATCGGCGGCCCCGGCGGCCCCCGGGCCCTGCTCGTGTTCGGCTGCAACCCGGTGGTGTCGGCTCCGGACGCCGGCCGGATCACCGGGCGGCTGGCGGCGCTCGACCTGCTCGTCGTCGCCGACTTCGTCCCCTCCGAGACCGCCCTCGCCGCCGACGTCGTCCTTCCCGTCACCCAGTGGGCCGAGGAGGAGGGCACCGTGACCAATCTGGAGGGCCGGGTGCTGCGCCGCCACCGGCTCCTCGACCCGCCCCCGGGCGTCCGGTCCGACCCGTCCGTGCTGCGCGGGCTGGCCGTCCGGCTCGGCGAGCCCGCGCACCGCTACCCGGACACCCCGCGGGAGGTCTTCGAGGAGCTCCGGGCCGCCACCCGGGGCGCCCCCGCGGACTACTCCGGCATCGACTACGCCCGGCTCGACGCCGGCGAGGCCCTGCACTGGCCCTGCCCCGAGGGGCAGGACGGGACTCCGCGGATGTTCCTCGACCAGTTCGCGCACCCCGACGGCAGGGCCCGCTTCACCCCGGTCGAGCACCGCGACTCCGCCGAACGGCCCGGCACCGCCTTCCCCCTGTACGCCACGACCGGGCGCATCCTGGCCCACTACCAGAGCGGGGCCCAGACCCGCCGCGTCCCCGAGCTGCTGGAGGCCGCCCCGGCGCCGTTCGTCCAGGTCCACCCGGACACGGCGGCCCGCGCCGGCCTGTGCGACGGGCAGTCCGCCCGGGTCGTCTCGGCCCGCGGCGCGGTACTGGCCGAGGTGCGCTGCGACGCCTCGATGCGGACCGACACCGTGTTCGTCCCCTTCCACTTCCCGGGCGCCGGCCGGGCCAACCTGTTCACCAGCGCCGCCCTCGACCCGCGCAGCCGGATGCCCGAGTTCAAGGTGTGCGCCGTACGGATCGAGGCGGCCCGGTGAGCGGCCCCGCTCCCGGCGGACGGACCGTCGTCGTCGGCTACGGGCCCGCCGCGCACCGGCTCGTCGAGCGGCTCGGGCGGCACGGTCCGCCGGGCCCGGTCACCGTCCTGGGCGCCGAGCCCGAACCCGCCTACAGCCGGCCCCTGCTGACGGCCGTCCTGGACGGCACCCTGCCCGCAGGGGCGCTGCGGCTGCCGGAGCCGCCGCCGGGAACGGCGCTGCGGCTCGGCGTCCGGGCCGTCCGCCTCGACCCGCGCCGCCGCCTCGTGCACGCCTCCGACGGGGAGGCCCACCCGTACGACCGCCTCGTACTGGCCACCGGGGCCGCGCCGGTCCTGCCCGGACCGGGCTGGGCGCGCTCGGCGGACGGGCGGCTCGCGCCCGGGGTGCGGCCGCTGCGGACCCTCGCCGACGCGGCCGGGCTGGTCTCGGGGAGCGGGCCGGTGGCCGTCGTGGGCGCCGGGGTCCTCGGGGTGGAGGCCGCCCTGGCGCTGCGCCGGCGCGGACGCCCGGTCGTGCTCGTGCACCGCGGGCCGTACCCGCTCGACCGCCACCTGGACCCCCGGGCGGGCGAGGCGGTGGCGGGGCGGCTGCGGGCCCTCGCCGTCGACCTGCGGCTCGGCCGGACCGTCACCGCCCGCGACGGCGCCGGGGCCCTGACCCTGGACGACGGGAGCCGGGTGGAGGCCGGCGAGGCCCTGCTGTGCGTGGGGGCCCGCCCGCGGGTGGAGCTGGCCCGCGCAGCCGGGCTGGCGGTCCGCTCCGGCGTGCTCGTCGACCACCGGCTGCGCACCAGCGCCGCCCGGGTGTACGCGATCGGCGACTGCGCCGAGCCCCTCGACGGCGGCGGGTACGGCCCCGACGCCGCCCCGGGGCCCACCGGACGGGTGCCGTCCGGCGGCTTCGCCTCCGCATGGGAGCAGGCGGAGACCCTGGCCGTGCTGCTCACCGGCGGCAGCGCCCGGCATCCCGGAGCCCGGGGCGTGCTGCGGCTGAAGGCTCCCGAGCTGGACCTCCTGCGGGTGGGCACGACGGCGGGCGCGGACGAGACCGTCGTCCTCGGCGACGCCGCCGCCGGGCGGTACGCCCGCCTCTCGCTGCGCTCCGGGCGGCTGACCGGGGCGGTGCTCGTCGGGCTGCACCGGGCGGCCGCGGGAGTGGTCCGGCTGCACCAGCGGGGCGAGGCCGTGCCCGTGGACCGGCTGGCGCTGCTGCTCGGCGAGGCCCCCGCCTACGCGGCCGGCCCGCCACCGGGCACGGCCCTGGTCTGCCACTGCAACCACGTCACCGGCGACGCCCTGGCCGCCGCCTGGCGGGCCGGATCCCGTACGGCCGCCGCGCTGGCGGCCGCCACCCGCGCCGGTACGGGCTGCGGGGGCTGCGCCGAGGAGGTACGGGCCCGGTGCGCGGCCTGGGCCGCGCAGGAGACACGACAGGAGGCGGTGTCATGAGGCGGGTGCTCGTCGTCGTCGGCCACGGCATGGTGGGCCACCGGCTGGTCCGCGAGGTGCGCGACCGCGACCTCGGCGGCGACTGGCGGGTCGTGGTCCTCGCCGAGGAGCCCCGGCCCGCGTACGACCGGATCCGGCTGTCCTCGTACGCGCGGGGCGCCGACCCGGAGGAACTCGCCCTGGACGGAGCCTCCTTCGCCGACGACGACCAGGTCGAGCTGAGGCTGTCGCGGCAGGCCGTGCGGATCGACCGGGAGGCCCGCGCCGTGGTCTGCGCGGACGGCTCGGCCACCTCCTACGACGCCCTCGTCCTGGCCACCGGCGCCCGCCCCTTCGTCCCGCCGGTGCCCGGCCACGACCTGCCGGGCTGCCACGTCTACCGCACCCTCGGCGACGTGGCGGCGATCCGCGCGGCCGCCCGGCCGGGACGCCCCGCCGTGGTCGTCGGCGGCGGGCTCCTCGGGCTGGAGGCGGCGGGCGCGCTCGCGGCCCTCGGCATGCGCACCCAGGTGGTGGAGGCGGCGCCCTGGCTGATGGCGGTCCAGCTGGACGAGGGCGGCGGCGAGGTGCTCGGCCGGCTCGTCGACGGGCTGGGCGTCCGGCCGCGCTGCGGGGTGGGGCTGCGGTCCGTGGACGCGGGAGCGGACGGGGCCGTGCGGTCGGTCACCCTGGCCGACGACGAGGTCCTCGACGCCGACCTGGTGGTCTTCTCCACCGGGGTCCGGCCGCGCGACGAGCTCGCCGCCGGGGCCGGCCTGGCCACCGGCGAGCGCGGCGGCTTCCTCGTCGACGCCCGCTGCCGCACCGCGGACCCGCTGATCCGGGCCGTCGGCGACTGCGCCGCCGTCGACGGCCGCTGCCACGGCCTGGTCGGCCCCGGCTACCGCATGGCCGAACTGGTGGCCCGGGACCTGGCCGGCGAGGACCCCGGCCCCGCCTTCGCCGACCCCGACCTGTCCACCAGGCTCAAGCTGCTCGGCGTGGAGGTCGGCAGCTTCGGCGACGCCCACGCCCGCACCGCCGGGGCCCTGGAGTTCATCCGCACGGACCGCGGCGGCTCCCGCTACGCCAAACTGGTCCTCGACGCCGCCACCGGCGCCCTCCTCGGCGGCGTCCTGGCCGGCGACACGACGGCGTACGCCACCCTCCGCACCCTCCTCGGCCACCCCCTCCCGGGCCCCCCGGACCTCCTCCTGTCCCCTCACCAATAGAGCGCTTGGGAGGGGTTCCGCCCTCCCAAGCGCTCTCACGGCTCCGCCCGTGCACCTGTCGGCCTACGGGCGAGGTCTCATCGTTCAGCTCCCCCTGAGCTCTTCCGCCAGGTCCCGCCACGACTCGAACACTGCGACACTCCGGAACAGGGTCTGGAACGATGTCCCGATCCGCCGGACCGGACGGCGCAGGTGGCGGCTGGAGGTCGCGAACAGTTCCATCACCGCCATCACCTCCTGGTAGCCGTCCGCCGCCGTCTTGATGTCTCCGGACATGCCCACCACCTGGTCCAGAAGTCCGATCACTCCGTCCGGCCATTCCCCACGCGGCGTGTTCCCGGTCCAGTCCAGGAACGCCCCGAAGGCGATGACGGCGGCCTGCATGCGTCCGGCAAAGCGTTCGGCCGCCGCTTCGAGCTCGTCCGCAGGGCCGTCGATGGCCTTGGCCAGTCGCTTGACCACCGCAAGCCTGGTGCCCATCGACGCACCGGGCTGGCTCACACGAACCATGTCCTCGGCGACGAGCTCCATCATCGCTCCGAGATCCGTCAGGGCGGACTCCACATCGTCCATGTCGTCCGTGATGGCTTCCAGCTGTGCCTCCGCCTCCGCGACCAGATCGAAGAGGCCGGGGGCGTCCTCGTCGAGCTCCTCTCGCGGAGCCGCGCGGCTCTGCTCCGCAGGTTCGGTCTGCGGAGAGACCTGTGACACCTCGGGGAAGACTTCGGTCAGTACGGTGCCCAGCTGTCGGCGCGACGCCTGCGCGCCGGCACGCAGGGACGGCATTTCGACGATCGGGATCCCTCCGGCCGCGAATGGACTGCCGGGCCTCTCGGCGACGTGAACGGTGCACCGACCGAGCCCGTGCCGCATACCGAGTCCGAAGGACAGCGCACCGGCCGAACGGTCAAGGTCCGCGATGACGACGTCCGCTTCGGTGATGAGGCGCACCAGCTGATCCGTGGGCAGGCCGGCGGCCATCAGCTCGTCCGCCCTGAGGAGAGTGAGGCCGAATCGCTCACACGTGGGACGTACCACGTCTTCGTGGAAGATCGTCGATCTTTGTGCCCGATCCGGGGCGACTCCGCTGGACGGCAGGGACGCAGCAGGTGTCACCCCGATGGTGAAGCACGTGGGCATGGCAGGCTCCTTCGTGAATGTTTGCGGGTGTGCCCTGACGGGCGAGGTCAGTCAAAGAGGGTGAGGGCCACGCCATCCGCGACCTCGTCAGCGAATACGGGCCGTTCTTCGATGCCCAGCGCGCGCAGGAGGTCCACGGTGAGAACCCGGTGGCGTCCACCGACCCGGACCGTCTCGCAGGGGAAGGCATCACCAGCGACGAGCTTGTAGGCGGTTGCCCGGCACATGCCGAACGCCCTGGCCGCCGTCCTCAGATCCACGCTGACCGGAAGGTTGAAGATCTCACGGAAGGTGAGGGGTGTGTCCATGCGATCGGTCATCGGTCCCTACTGGACCGCCGCAGGGAGATGGCTCCGACCTGACGGCCCCGCCGGGAGATCCGATCGCATGCGGCCGCGCCCGCCAGACCCCACTCCTGGGCCAGTGCGCCGATCCGCACACCTTCGACTCGGTGGGCGGGGACGCTGATCCGCAGGCCAGCCGAGAGGTCGAACGCATGGGGAAACGGGTCGTATTCCACCTCCCAAAAACCGTTGGCGCCGATGCCGACAGGGACACCGTCGGTTCCGCCCACACCCTCCACCGCGATCTCGGTGAGGTTCCTGCGCCATGCGGACCACGCGCGGGAACAGGCCGAGCGTAGGATCCGGCTGCCAGGCTCAGGAGTGTCCGCCTCGATCTCTGCCAGTGCCTCGAGGTAGCCGGTGATGAGTTCGGCTTCGACGTCCGCGCGCTCCGCACGGAATTGGCAGGTGAGTCGGAATGCGGTGCGGCGTAGCCCCGGAAGTCCCAGCCATACGACGGCCAGGGGCCATTCGGACTCCTCGGCATCAAAACGGCTGCGCTCTGCGATCTGGCGCCACAGCCCAGAGCACACCAAGGGGTCCGCGCAGCGGTCGTACAAGATACTGCGTGCCTGCTCCAGACTGATCGGAACGTCCTCGCCCTCCGCGACATGACGGATCATCAGTTCCGGCGCCGGGTTCCGGCCCGCACACTGACGTTCGACAGCGGCGAAGATTCCCGAGTGAGGGGAAAATGACATCGATTCCTCCTGTTCAATCCACGTGAGGCGTAGGGGCTTTGCTGCGCCACACATGGAGCAGGCTCCCGGCCAGGTCCCTGCCGGGCGTCCCGTCCGGGTTCCGTGCGGCGGCAAGCAGCCATCGGAGAAATCCGGGCTGCCGGGAATCCACGAGGTGTGCGAGGAGGTCCTCCAGACCCGTATGGGGCCGTGCCACAGCGTGCGCCTCGTGGCACCACATGAGAAGGACGTCACGCATCGAGGCGTACGCCACCGATTCGTTCAGAGCGTGCGCGGTCAGTGCGACAATCGCCGAAGTAGTCGAGGAACCCGAGCGGATCTGACTGTCACACCAGGCTAGGTCTGCGCCTGCCATGAGGGGGAAGAGGAGAGCCGCCCATTGACAGGGCGCACCGTCGAAGGCGATCCAGTCGCACATGCCGCCCAGGATCGTTGCCCGCGCCGCGGTGTCGCCTGCTTCGAAGCGCCGCAGCAGCGCCTCCGCGAGGGCGACGCCAACGACCACGTCCTCCTCTTCTTCGCTGAGCGTTCCCATCACCCTTTGGATCAGGCAGAAGGCCGACTGTGCCGAGAGCCCACCGCAGTCCACGCGGCATGCGTACGCCACTGCCCTACGCAGTACGGTCTCGGAGGCGGCGCTCCAGTCCTCCAGGAGGTCCGCCGCTCTGGCAGTCACCGTCCGGTGCCCGGTAGCAGCGGCCAGGCACCAGGCCGCCACCTCGACGGCCGCAGGCCGAGGCGCCAGTGCCAGTTCGCGCAGGAAGTCCAGGGACCTGCCCCCGGTCGCCACGGCCATGGCTTGGAGCGCCTGACCTGCCCGCTGGATCTGGTCCTCTTCTTCTTCCGTCCGGGCGAGCCAGGCATGCATCAGCGGCAACAGATCTGTATGTTCACGGCACAAGACCCGCCACGCGGCCTCGCCCACGGCCGGCCAGAAGAAAGACGCGGTGTCGCCCGCGCCCGGCTCCGCCTGAGGCGTGCAGCGGGCTCCGAGGAGGCGCAGGATGTCCGACAGCGGCCGCTGAGGCGTAGCGGTTGACTGCTGCCAACCGGGTCGCCGAGCGGGAATCCTCTCGTCAGGCCGAGGCTCGGATCCGCCACCCGCCAGCTCGAGCAGTTCCGCTGCCTGCCGCACCACCACTGCACGCTCGAGGCCGCCGAAGACACTCAGCGACGAGAGGTGGGCGAAGAGGACGGGATCCTCCAGCACCCGTGCCACGAGCTCCGATGCCTCTGCGCGTGTCAGGACATCGAGCACGTCGTCCGGGGAGACTCCGTGGGTGACACCCAGCCGCGCCACGGCCTCGGCCGCCTGTGCCGCATAGCGGGGTGGCAGGTCGGCAGGCAGCAGCTCTTCCGCGAGACGCGGCCCCAAAGACGCCAGGAGTCCAGCCCGTACCTCTTCATGGGGACAGGCCTCCGCGAGATGGGCGGCGAAGACCCGTCGAGGATCAGGCGGCAGGTGGTGCAACACGGGCATGCCCAGCTGGTCCGCCAACGTCGTAACGAGGCTGGGGACATCTGCCAGCACGATCAGGAACCGTGCCTGCGTCTGCGCAAGCAGCGCTTCCAGCCGTGCCATGTGCCAGGCGCGGAGGGAGAACGGATCAGAAGGCTCCATCATGAGGTAGCCGTGCACTCCCCGAGAGGGCGGCCCCCATCGGGTGAGGTCCGTGGCCCCGTCGATCTGGACAAGCACCGGATCCTTCGTGCCGTGTGCCAGGAGGTTGAGCGCAACTGTCTCGCGACCGGTACCCGGTGCTCCGACAAGTAGGCACACACCGGAATCGAGTGCCGCGAGCGCAGCGTCGAAGCCGGGTGGTGGCACGAAACGGCGCCTCATGGCCTTCAGGCCCTCCGGCCGTACCGGACCCTGGCGCATGGCTGCTGTGCCCGGGTCGCCACTGGGCGAGGTGGAGACCGTGTGGCGCTGGCCCCCGGTCACCAGACCTGTATTGAGCGTGCTGTTCGGCGCGACGATCGTCACCCCCTGGGCCGAGCACAAGGCGGAAGCGAGAGCGTCGAGGTCTCCGGCCCCAAGCCCCTCAAACGTCACCGTCAGCTCCCGAGGCCGGGTGCCGGAAGAGCTCCGTGACGGTGACGTGCTGGCCGCCATGAACCGTCCCGGTGTTGATGATCCCCCGATCGGCCTTCAGCACCATGCCGGACGGAGCAGTCGACTCCTCGGCGCCGTCCGGCACCCCCCGGGAGCCCGACACCTCCTGCCCTGCCGGCCTGGCGCGACGAAACGCGATCACGTTGTCCGCTGGGTGAACCTGGTCTTCCCGCATGTCGCCCTTCCCGATCGATCGGGACGCACGGAGCTTGCCCGCACGTCCTTTCCTGGACGACTCGAGAGTCCCGTAACGGCGCACAGCCGTCTGCTCCGGAGGAGCACACACAGAGTGATCGCACTCACAGATACGAGCCGTGCGGAGCACACGGAACAAACAGAACGGGTGTGCCGCCCTGGAGCGGCACACCCGTTGGTTCGGCCAGGCTGGTGGGTACTGCGGGTCAAATCCCACCTGGGACCCGGCGCCCCAGCGCGGAGATACGGTCACGCAGCAAGTAGGAGATCTCCTTTCGCTCCTGCTCGGTCAGCGAGCCCAGCAGCGAAGCCAATTCCTCCTGCCAGTCCGTACGTGGAGGACTGAGAAGGTCCTGATGGTCAACCGACCAGTCCAGCACCTGGCGTACCTGATCGGGATGCCTCAGCAGCCAGAGCGCGGCCAGTGAGACCGGCCCCGCGTGAAGCGCCTGGAGGCAGAACTCGTACTCGCCGCGACGACTCGTCGTCCAGGAGTACCGCACCCCCGCGTTCTCAGGCTGACCGAGGAGAATCTCCTCTCCCAGTTCCCGGAGCCGTACATCGAACACCCGGTAGCTCAGGCCGGATTCGTCGACTCGCTGGGTGACACCGAGATGTTGCATGACCTCCGGAGCTCCCAGTCCGCTTCCAGCAGTGTCCTGTGCCTCGGCCAAATGGCGCAGGGCGCGGGTGAGATGCATCCGCACCACGTGCCAGCCGTGCAAGGTCTTCGTTCGTACGACGCGCACGGGGTCGTGCACCCACCAGGCAACCCACAGATCGACCGACTCCGTGCCGTACACCGTGGGCAGACCAACGGCCTGGGTGTCCGCGTGCTCCGTCGCGTCGACGTGGAAGGCTTCGGTGTAACTGCCGCTCATGCCGGGGACGGCGGCTTCGTCGAGCACCGGGACGTATCCACCGGCGTCTTCCAGGTCTCCACGGCGGCCATGCACGAAATATCTGCCGCCCTCGTCCTTGAGCACCAGAGAGTGTTCTCGCGTGGTCGACCAGCGATGGCTGAGGATCTCTCTCCAGGGCGCCCTGACCGTCCGGGAGTACAGACGCTCGCTCGGCTCCTCGCTCATGCTGTCTCCCACCGTTCCCCTCGCCGCCACCGCTCAATGGCATTCCGCGCAATGTGACGCCCCGCCCAGCCTTCGGAACCCCGCTCGTCGATCTCCACGAACAGCCGGAATTCACCGTGCTGCATCGAGAGTGCGAGATCGGCGAACAGGTGCTCCACGGCCTGGACGGACGTCTCGTCCCAGCGTCCCCAATCGGCCCACTGCAGTAGTGCCGTGCAGGTCGCCTCGAAGGATCCGGGCGCGTTCAAGGACCGTCGGGTGATCTCCGTGATCAGCTGCCCCTGAACGGTCTGCTCCGCGAGCTGCCGCTGGAACCACCGGGGAGACTGGAGCAACTGACCGAACAGCACGAGCACCTGGTCGTGCTCGGCCCCGTCCGTGTCCAGCCACTCCACCAAGCGGCCGAACACATTCTCCTCATTGCCTGCTTGAAAGAGGTTCTGGATCGCCGCACGGACCGCGAGGCGAACCCGGGCCTGCTCCTCGTCCTCCCGGTCTCGCGGCGGCAGGCCCCGGATGAGGGTGCGGAGAAGTCGCAGGGCAACGTCCGGGCGCGACAACCCGAACTCCGCCGCGCACGCATAGGCCACCGTGGTCCTCAGGTGCGGGCTTCTCGCCTGGCTCCACTGCTGGAGGCGATAGCGCACTTCCGCGACCATCACGGGGTCTTCGGCCGCGATGCCCAGCGCGTGCGCCGCTATCAGGCGGCTGGTGGTCCGCTCCGACTGCGCGAGGGCATGGACGTGCCGCAATGCCCGGCGACCACCTCCCCAGCTCGTCGCCATTCCCATGACACGGCCAACGGGTCCGGTCAGCTCGCTGTCGCGGTTCACCTCGCTCAGCCACCTGACGAGCAGCTCCGACAACTGCCCGTACTCGCGCCACACATGACGCAACACGAGCTCGGCTTGCCGGTGCCTCACGAAGGCGACGGGTTCCACCCGGTACGAGTAGGCTCCGTCCGCACGGATCGCACGCGGCTGCCGCCCGGCCCGGACGGCGTGCAGCAGCTCCGTCAGGGGGCGCCTGAAGACGAAGTCGGGATTGGGCCGTCCCTCTTGCCGCGCACCCTGCGAATCTGTCACCGGGAGTACGGCCACGAGCCGCCCTTCGGACAGCTCCAGCAGCCGCGCGGCCTCCTCGGCAACGATCCGGTGGTCCAGCCCCTCGTACACGCAGGCTGCCAGCAGGAAGGCCAAGGCGTCGGGGTCGCTGCGCAGGCTTGCGATGAGCTGCGGCACCTCCTTTTCAGCGCGGTAGCTGAGCCGTGCCCGGAGGTCCCCGAGGGCATCCACGTCACCGTCGGCTTCGACGATGGCGGTCACCAACTCCACCACTTCGGCCGGCACCAGCTCGGGTACCAAGAGTTCTGCCAGCAGATCCCCGTCCAGTGCAGCCAACAGGCGCTCACGCTCGTTCTCCAGCGGCGCGACGGCAGCAAGCCTGCTCGCGAACACCGACGCCGGTGGTGGTGGCTGACACATGACGGGAGTGACATGGAGTTCTTGTTCCAGGCGCTGCAGCAGGGCCTCGTCGTCGGGCAGGATGATCACCATGCACGATCCCGCCTTCTCCAGCAGGGAGCGCACGTGTCCCAGCACTCCGGGACCGAGCGGCCGGGACGGGAAGAGCCCGTCCACGATGTAGCCGCGAGGGGAGCCGACGCTGGGCTGCCACCGGTCGAGTTCGGTGACGCTGTCCAGGGCCCGCAGGGGGACATCGTCACCGCAGCATTCGCGCAACAGATTGAGAGCGGCAGTACGCCGACCGGATCCAGGTCGCCCGGCCAGGAACAGCAGGCCTTGGCCCAATTCCGCGACGGCGGCCGCGAACCATGCGGGCTCCGCGAAGCCGAACGCGGCCGTGTGGAGCTCGGCCTCCGGAACCGGTCCTTCGTGCACCCGGGTGGCACGCCGTTCCCGCTGTCCGCCCGTGGTCGAGTTGTGGACGCGTTGACCGCCGCGAACGGAGCCCGTGTTGACGCTCCCGTAGGGGGCGTAAACGAAGGGCCTCGAAGCCGCCCCGGCCGCACCGATGGCATGGATAAGCTCGGAGATGTCGTGCTCGGCTTCCTCGTACGGCGGCTCGCCCTCGGGTGCGTCCTGAGGAACCGGACCCTCGGGTCCGGGCAGCGCCGGGCGCACCTCCCCACCATCCGGGCTCATGAGCGCTTCCTGGTCTTGTTGCCGCGTACCTGGTCCCCTTGGAACCCCCGGACCCGGTTGGCTTTGTTCCCTTCTACGTAGTCGCCGGCAACGTGGTCCCCGGTGACCCGGTGGTTCTCGACGCTCTGACCGCCGTGCACGGTGCCCGTGTTGATGATGCCGTTGGGAGCGCTGTTGTCGACGCGACCGCTCCGCGGCCTGCCCTTCTTCGCCGGATGGGTGTCCTCGCGTACCGCGGCCTCACGGCCGTCGGTCGCCGTCGGCGTCTCCTCGTAGAGTGGACCCGATGGCTGCGGGACGTAGAGCCAGGCCCTCTGGGCGAACGGCTTGCCGTCCACCGTGGCGGCCACTTCCACGAAGTGATCGGGGTGTCGCCCGGTGTACCCGCCGGCGACGGCGTCCTCGTAGCAGCGATCCGAGAGAATGGCCGCCACGTGCGTGACGTTCTCCTTGTGGGAGGCGAGCACAGCCTTGACGGGACGTGAGTCGAGCAGGCGGTGGGTGTCGTTGCGAGCCGTTCCGTTCCCGCTGAACTCGTCATCGGTCTCCGGCAGCGGGCCAACGTTCAGGCTGACGCGGAGCCTGATGGGCACCACACCGTGGGACATCACGTTGAAGTCGGTCAGCACGTCCTGCAGGGTGAGCAGCAGGGGGTGGATCACGAACGGCATCAGGGACGGATCGAATCCGAGGACGTAGCCGTCACCGGTCGAGGCGGGAAACTTGCGTTCGGCCCAGAGCTCCGGCAGTCCCGCCCGGACCAGGGCGGTCTTGAGCAGTTCCGGTACGGCGCGGCTGATCACTTCGTGCTCGATGGCGGGATGTCCCGTAAAGCCCTTCGCGTCCACCGCGAGAATGCCCCGATAGGGGGGAAGCGGACGACTGCGGGTGTACGGGGCAGCGCTCCCCTGAGGCAATCCGCCGAGATGCTCACGCACGTTTGTCTCCTCTGTGATGCCCGCCGCGCCCGGCCACAAGGGGCCGGGCGCGGCGGGAGTGGTCGGTGGTGTGCCATCCGATGTGATGCCCGCCGCGCCCGGCCACAAGGGGCCGGGCGCGGCGGGAGTGGTCGGTGGTGTGCCATCCGAGCCTCACAGTCCGCATGCTTCCGGTCTGTTCCCGAGGACCAGACCGGACGTGACGCGGGACACAGGGGTGTCACGCCTCCACAGGGGATCCCAAGGCGGCCCTCAAGGCCGCGACGTCAGTCACGGTGATGTGCCCCTTGCCTCCCTGTACGCATCCCGGCCCGAGCTGCTCCAGGGCCTTGGCCACGGCCTTGCGGCCGACTCCGATGTGCTGTGCCAGTTCCTGCCGGGTGAGGGAGAACGAGACCTCTCCTCGGGAAACCTCGATCAGACGCAGCAGCGCCGTGACCAGACGCTCCCGTACGTCTCCGTCGTGGGCGGTGGTCTGCTCCACCAGGCGGTTGGTGGCCAGCTGGGCGAGGGGGGCGGCCAGCTTGTGGTCACGTACGAAGCGGCTGAAATCGTCAGCGGAGACGACGGATGCTTTGCATACGCTCATCGTCCACACATCAGCGAGTCGACCTCCCCCGTGCTGAAGCGCCATCTCACCCAGGATTTCACCCGGCCCCCGAAAGGCCAGCAGCCGTTCCGTGCCAATCCGGTCCCTGCGGATCACCTTCACTAAACCACTGATCAGAGCAAGCACACACACGCCCTCAGTGCCCTGTTCCAACAGCCTTCGACCTGGCTGATACGTCCGGGGATAGCGCGTCAGCCCTGCCCACGCCTCGCTCGACACCAGATCCCGAAGGATCCGAACCGGGATGACACGATCTTCGCTCATGCGATCACGCTAGGTGAGCCGATTCCCACGCGAAGCCGGAATTCGGCATTTGCCCCCCGCCATGCCGCAAAGGGCTGGAATCATTCCAATCGGCCAAAAATCGCTTCATGGCAAGCACGAGCGCCCCCGGGCGATCGCACCTACGATGGGCGGGAGCCCGCTCGGGCACCGGCGGGCGTCCCGGGCGCGCAGGGCGGAGGAGCATGGCACAGGCCGGCGACGCGGCGCGGATCGTCATCCTCACGGTGGACGACGACCCCGGGGTGTCCCGCGCCATCGCCCGCGACCTGCGGCGGCGCTACGGCGGCGGGTACCGGATCGTGCGCGCCGAGTCCGGGGAGTCCGCGCTGGAGGCGCTGCGCGAGCTGAAGCTGCGGGGCGACCCGGTCGCCGTGCTGCTCGCCGACTACCGGATGCCGCAGATGAACGGCGTCGAGTTCCTGGAGCAGGCCCTCGGCGTGTACCCGGGGGCCCGGCGGGTGCTGCTGACCGCGTACGCCGACACCCACGCGGCCATCGACGCGATCAACGTCGTCGACCTCGACCACTACCTGCTCAAGCCGTGGGACCCGCCGGAGGAGAAGCTCTACCCGGTCCTGGACGACCTGCTCACGGCCTGGCGCTCCAGCGACCACCGGCCGGTGCCGGCCACCAAGGTGGTCGGGCACCGCTGGTCGGCGCGCTCCTCCGAGGTGCGGGAGTTCCTGGCCCGCAACCAGGTGCCCTACCGCTGGTACTCCTCCGACGAGCCCGAGGGGCGTCGGCTGCTGGAGGCGGCCGGGGCCGACGGGCTGCGGCTGCCCCTGGTGGTCACCGCCGCCGGGGACGCCCTGGTCGAACCCGAGGTGCCGGAGCTGGCCGCCCGGGTGGGACTGGCGACCACACCGGCCTCCGCCTTCTACGACCTCGTCGTCATCGGCGGCGGCCCGGCCGGGCTGGGCTCGGCGGTGTACGGGGCGTCCGAGGGGCTGCGCACCGTACTGGTCGAGCGGTCGGCGACCGGCGGCCAGGCCGGCCAGAGCTCCCGCATCGAGAACTACCTGGGCTTCCCGGACGGGGTCTCCGGAGCACAGCTCACCGAGCGCGCCCGCCGCCAGGCCACCCGGTTCGGGGCCGAGATCCTCACGGCGCGCGAGGTCACGGGGCTGGAGGTCAACGGGCCGGCGCGCGTGGTGCGGTTCTCCGACGGCTCCTCGGTCGCCGCGCACAGCGTCATCCTGGCCACCGGGGTGACGTACCGGCAGCTGGGCGCTCCGGGCTGCGGGGACCTGACCGGGCGCGGGGTGTACTACGGCTCCTCGCTCACCGAGGCGGCCTCCTGCGAGGGGCAGGACGTGTACGTCGTCGGAGGCGCCAACTCCGCCGGGCAGGCGGCGGTGTACCTGGCGCGGGGCGCGAAGTCGGTGACGCTGCTGGTGCGCGGGGAGTCGCTGACGGCCTCGATGTCGTACTACCTGGTCCAGCAGATCGAGGAGGCGCCGAACATCGCGGTGCGGCCCCGGACCGTCGTGGACGCGGCGCACGGCGAGGGGCACCTGGAGGGCCTGACCCTGCGGGACGCCGCGACCGGCGCCACCGAACGCGTCGACGCGCAGTGGATGTTCGTCTTCATCGGCGCGGCCCCCCTGACGGACTGGCTGGACGGGACGGTGCTGCGCGACGAGCACGGCTTCATCCTGGCCGGTCCGGACCTCACGCCGGACGGGCGGCCGCCGGCCGAGTGGGAGCTGGACCGGCCGCCGTACCACCTGGAGACCAACATCCCCGGGGTGTTCGTGGCGGGCGACGCCCGCGCCCAGTCCGCGAAGCGGGTCGCGTCGGCGGTGGGCGAGGGAGCCATGGCCGTCATGCTCGTCCACCGTTATCTGGAGCAGTCATGAGCGCGCGTGAAGTGTCCTGCGACCCGCGGGAGGTCGGCTCGCTGTTCCTGTTCGAGAAGCTGTCGCCGGAGCAGCTCGGGAGGCTGTGCGCCGAGGGGCGGGTGGAGCGCTTCGAGGCCGGCCCGGTGTACACCGAGGGCGAACCGGCCACCTGCTTCTACGTGATGCTGGAGGGGACGGTCGTCCTGTACCGGCGGGTCGGCGCCGACGACGTCGAGGTGAGCCGGACCTCGCAGCGCGGGGTGTACGCGGGGGCCATGCAGGCGTACCTGGGCGACCGGGTCCCGCAGACGTACGTCAACTCGATGCGGGTGACCGGGCCGACGCGGTTCTTCGTCCTGTCGGCGCAGTCGTTCGCGGACATCATGCAGGAGTGGTTCCCGATGGCCGCGCACCTGCTGGAGGGCCTGTTCTTCGGTGCGAAGGACACCCAGCGGGCCATCGGGCAGCGCGAACGGCTGCTGGCGCTGGGCTCGTTGTCGGCGGGGCTCACGCACGAGCTCAACAACCCGGCCGCGGCGGCCGTGCGGGCCACGGCGGCGCTGCGCGAGCGGGTGGGCAAGATGCGGCACAAGCTGGCCGTCATCGCCCGGGGCCCGTACTCGCGCGAGGCCCTCGCCGAGCTGATCGAGATCCAGGAGCGGACCGCCGAACGCGTCGCCAAGGCACCGGTGCTGAGCCCGCTGGAGGCCTCCGACCGGGAGGACGAGCTCTCCGACTGGCTGGAGGACCACGGCATCCCGGAGGGCTGGCGCGTCGCGCCCGCGTTCGTCCAGGCCGGGCTGGACACGGACTGGCTGGAGCAGGTCGCGGCCACCGTGGCCGAGGACATCCTGCCGGGGGCGATCGGCTGGCTCAACTACACGGTCGAGACCGAGCTGCTGATGGACGAGATCGACGACTCCACCACCCGCATCTCCCACCTGGTGGACGCGGCCAAGCAGTACGCGCAGCTCGACCGCGCCCCGCACCGCGACGCCGACGTCCACGAACTCCTCGACAGCACGCTCCTGATGCTCTCGGGCAAGATCGGCCCCCGGGTACGGGTGGTCAAGGAGTACGACCGCACCCTGCCCGAGGTGCCGGCCTACCCGGCGGAGCTCAACCAGGTGTGGACCAACCTGATCGACAACGCGGTGTCCGCCCTCGGCAGCGCCGGCGGCGAGGGCACCCTGACGGTCCGCACCGCGCGGGAGGGCGACCGGCTGCTGGTGGAGTTCCGCGACACCGGACCGGGCGTGCCCGCGGAGATCCGCGACCGCATCTTCGACCCCTTTTTCACCACCAAGCCGGTCGGCGAGGGCACGGGGCTCGGCCTCGACATCTCCTGGCGGATCGTGGTCAACAAGCACCACGGCAGCCTCCAGGTGGAGTCCGTACCGGGCGACACCCGGTTCCGGGTCCTGCTGCCGCTGACCGCGCCCGAGGGGGACACCGGGTCCAACCCGGACGGCGCCCCCGCCCGCGCCCCCGATACCGATGCCGACACCGACACCGACACCGACACCGCAGACGAGACCGCGGAGGAGCCCGCATGACCGAGATCGACGGGATCGACCCGGGCGTCCCGCCCAGCGGCACCGGCTGCGCGGACTGCGACGCGGTGGGCGGCTGGTGGTTCCACCTGCGGCGCTGCGCCCTGTGCGGCCACGTCGGCTGCTGCGACTCCTCGCCCGCCCAGCACGCCACCGGACACTGGCAGGCCACCGGCCATCCCCTGGTCCAGAGCTTCGAACCGGGCGAGGCCTGGTTCTGGGACTACGCCGCCGGCACCCTGTACGAGTCCGGGCCCGGCCTCGCCCCGCCGGACGGCCACCCCGCCGACCAGCCGGCCCCCGGCCCCGCGGGCCGCGTCCCGGAGGACTGGCCGAGCCGGCTCCACCGCTAGGGCCCGCCGGTCGGCGGGTGCGCGCGCCCGCCGACGAGCACCCCCCGGTCCGGGGCCCCTTCGGGCTGCCCGCACAATGGCTTCGACCAGCCGGCGGACCAGGAAGGGCCTCACCATGGACGACGTCTCCCCGCGCCCGCGGGCGACGCCCCGTACCGCCCCGGGCGGGGGCGGCGGGCGGGGCCGGCCGGCGGGGGCCCGTCTCGAGGACGCGGACCACGTCCTGGTCGCGCCTTCGGCGTTGCGGGACACCGAGGTGGTCAGGGACTTCTTCGGATCCGTGATCACGCCGGAGGAGCTCGCCTCCGCTTCGCCCGACCTCGCGCGCAAGACCGTCTACCTGTGCGGCGACACGTCCGGGATCGACGGCCGCCGACTGCGCGCGGCGGCCCGGGTGTTCGTCGTCCGGGAGCTGTCGCACGGTGGCCACGGGGACGGCGACCGCCCCTGGAACCCCGTCGGCCTCGGCCGGGTCCCCCTCCGCGTGCACGGCGCCGGCGTGTACTACCGCCGCTTCTTCGATCCCGGCGACGACCACTTCGGGCGGATCCGCGCCGAGCACGCCTTCCAGTCCCTGACCGAGTCCACCAAGCCCGGAACCGCCCACCGCAGCGGGCTCTACCTGACGCCCGTCAGGCGCGACGGCGACGCACTGCACTTCCGCCTGCTCCGGTGCTCCACGAACCTCTCGGGGCCGACCGAGGGGTTCCGTCCGACCGACACGCACATCGTCGAGGCCCTGAACCGCGAGGCCGCCGCCGTCTTCCGCGACCAGGCACCGCTCAACCACGTCCTCGCCCAGATCTACCACAACACCGGTGCCACGGCGGAGCGCAGGCAGTCCAAGGCCAGGATCTCGGCGCACGCCGACAAGACCAAGGACATGCCCGCCAACGGCATCATGGCCTTCTGCACCTTCTACGACCGGCTCGACGGACTCCGGCCCCTGGACGGCGACGCCTTCGACCGCGGGGTGAAGGGCATCAGCGGGCTGACCAGACTCCGCTTCCGCCTCAAGGAGCCGGCGGCGGAGCGCGACGCGGTCGCGCTGCCGCCGACGTTCACCGTGACCCTCCACCCCGGCTCGGTGTTCTTCGTGCCGTTGTCCACCAACCGCCTGTACACGCACGAGATCCGGCCGTCGGCGCTGGACGCCGGCCTGCTCCCGACCCGTCTGGGATACGTGGTGCGCTGTTCGGACACCGAGGCCGTGCACGAGGACGGCCACACGTTCCTCAAGACGGCCGGGGGTCCGGTGCGGCTGGAGCCGCCGACCCCGGCCGGCATGGACGATCTGCGCCGGCTGTACGCCGAGGAGAACCGGACCTCGTCCTTCGTCGACTACGGCGGGAAGTTCCTCTTCAGCATGAACACGGGAGACTACGTTGCCCCCCGCGTCTGAGATCCCGGACGGGATCGTCTCCTGCGCCCTGCCGGCCGGTGAGGACCTCTTCGCGGAGCTGTCCCGGTCCGTCCGCTGGGAGGACGTGGGCAAGGGCCGCCGAGGCGCCGTGCTCACCAGGGTCGACGAGGCCGGCGGGGTGCCCCTCGTCCGCACCACCACCCGGTACGGCAGCCCGGCGCAGCGCTTCCGCCCGGTCCACGAACGGCTGGCCCGGCGGGTCCGGGAGCGTGCGGGGCTTCCGTTCGGCTTCAACAACGCCCTCGTCGAGCGCTACACGAACGCCTACACCACCATGGGCAGCCATTGCGACCAGGCCCTCGACCTGGCCGACGACTCGTTCATCGCCGTCTTCTCCTGCTACGAGCACCCCGACGCGGGCCCGCCGAGGAAGCTGGTCTTCGAGTCGAAGGAGTCCAGGGGCGAGCGGTTCGAGATCCCCCTGGTCCACCACGGCGTCGTCGCGTTCTCCACCGGCTCGAACCGGCACCTCAGGCACCGGATCGTCCTGGAGCGGCCCGTTCCGACGGCGGACAACACGTGGCTGGGGGTGACCTTCCGCACCTCGAAGACCTTCGTCCGGTTCCACGGCGGCCACGGACACCTTTCCCGGGGAACGCGCCTCGCGTTGGCCGACGAGGAGCAGAGGAGCGAGTTCTACGCGCTGCGGCGCCGCGAGAACAGGGAGACCGACTTCGCCTACCCCCCGCTCGCGTACACCGTCAGCGAGAGCGATCTGATGCCGCCGGTCTGACCGCCGGCCGGCGGGGGCCTCAGGACTGGGCGGTGGGGCGGACGACGATCTCGCCCACGTCGACGCCCGGCGGCTGCTCGATCGCGTAGGCGATCGCCGAGGCCACGGCGGAGGGCGGCATCGCGATCTCGTCGCGCAGGCGGGTCATCTCGGCCGCGACCAGCGGGCCCGCCCCCTTGCCCACGCCCTCCGTGTGGGTGAAGCCGGGCGAGACGAGGGTGACGCGCAGGTCGGGGCCCGCTTCCTGGCGCAGGCCCTCGGTGAGCACCTTCACCGCCGTCTTCGTGGCGGCGTAGACCGCCTGGGGGGACTTGACCGTGTGGGCGGCGGTGGAGCCGACGTTGACGAACTGGCCCGAGCACTGGCGGCGGAAGACGGGCAGGGCCGCCGCGATGCCGTTGAGGAGGCCGGTGACGTGCGTGGCGACCATGGCGTCCCAGTCGTCCTGGCGGAGGTCGTCGAACGGCGAGACGGCCATCGTGCCGGCGTTGGAGACCAGCACGTCGAGCCGGCCGTGGCGGTCGAGGGCCGTGTCCGTCAGGCGCCGGAGGTCCTCGCGGCGCGTGACGTCGACGAGGACGCCGGCGGCCGTGCCGCCCCGGGCCCTGATGCGGTCCACGACCGCGTCCAGCCGTTCCGGCCTGCGGGCGCCGAGGACGAGCCGGGCACCCCTCTCGGCGAGGTGGACCGCTGTGGCCTCCCCGATGCCGCTGCTGGCGCCGGTGATGGCGATGACCTTGTCCTGGATGCCCGACATGAGCGACCGGCTTCCTCTCGGGGTGCGGGGTGCGGTGTGCGCGGGCCGGGGCACCGGCCTACAGTACGGAGACAAGCGGGGGATTCCCCACTTACTGCAGAGACTAAGTGGGGACCCCTCCGTTTGGCAACGGGGAGCGGCTCCCGGGAGAGGAAGGCGGGCAGTGATGGCCGACGGAGCGCCCCGACCGCTGAGGGCCGACGCACGGCGCAACCGGGAGAAGATCCTCGCCGCCGCCGTGCGCGTGTTCACGACGCGGGGGCTGGACACCGGGATGGAGCGCATCGCCGCGGAGGCCGGCGTGGGCAGCGCGACCCTGTACCGCAACTTCCCCTCCCGGGAGGCGCTCGTCGAGGCGGTCTACCGCGACGAGGTGGCCCGCCTGTGCGACGCGGCCCCCGCGCTGCTCGCGCAGCGGCCGCCCGAGGAGGCCCTGCGCGCGTGGACCCGCCTCTTCCTGGACTACGTCACCGCCAAGTACGGCATGATCGACGCCCTGCGCGCCATCGCCGCGACGGGAGGCGACCCCTACGGCCACAGCCGGGAGATGATCCGGGCGGCCATCGCCTCGCTCATGGAGGCCTGCGCGGCCGCCGGGACGATCCGTACCGACATCCGGCCCACCGACCTCGCCGCCGCCCTGGAGGGCATCGCCCTCACCTCGGCGGGCGCCGAACACCGCCGGCAGGCCGAGCGCCTGCTCGACCTCACCCTGGACGGCCTCACGGTCCGGCACGGCTGACCCCCGGCGGCCCGTGGCCGTGTCCGGCCCGTGCGGTCAGGCGGCGTCGGGGACCCAGGAGCCGTGGAACCCCGCGGGCACCCGGCGGGGCAGGTGGACGGTGGCGACGCGGTCGAGGCCGCAGGCGTCGAGGACCAGCAGCTGCCAGGCGTTCTGCTTGAGGTCGCTGACGACCGTCAGGAGGTGGCCGTCGTCCTCTCCCGTGGCGTGCGCGGCGGGGACGAAGACGGCCTCGCTCGGCAGGCGGGCGTCGCCGACCCGAGGGACGCGGCGGGCGCCGGTCGTCCGGTCGTACTTGACGACGCCGTAGCCGCCGAAGCCGTGCTCGTCGGGGAAGGAGACGGCGTAGGCGTAGCGGTTCTCGATGCCGAGGAACTGCTCGTCGAGGGTCGGGAACTCCACCGGCAGGTCGTCGGCGATCTCCTCGGCGACCGCCCCGTCGGCCGGGTCGACCGTCCAGTCGTCGATGGCGCGGGTGATGTCGGTCGGGGTCATCGGTGCGTCCGCCCGGGGGGGGTGAGGGGGGTGGGAGGGCCGCGGCTCCCGGAGGAGGCGCGGAGAGCGGGGTGGCCGGGGCGCGGGAAGGACTTCCCGGGGTGCGCGGTGCGCGGAGAGGGCCTGGCCGCGCGGTGGTCCCGCTCACCCGGATGACGTGCGCCGGGGCGGCCGGCTCGCTTCGCGGGAAGGTCCGCTTCGGAGGAGCGAACCACCTTGCAGTCGGGCGGAGTCGGATGTTCCAGGCATCTGGTTCGGGCCGTGGTGGCCGGATGCGGGCGGTCCGGGCGGCGGGGGGCGGCGACCGGTCCGGACGCGGGGCGCGTCGCGGCCGGTTTCGGTCAGGTTCCCCGGTTCCACGTGGAGTGACGCCGTTATGTCGAAAACCGTGCGCTGCGCCCGGATCGCCCCCGGAGCTACGGTTGCCTGGCTTGTCCGTCTCACTGATCCGGCCACACCAAGTCGTCCCACATCAGGGGGAGTTCCCATGGCAGATTTCGACGCGGCCACGTTGTTCGAGGCCCACGACCTGGACCTCGGTGACATCACCGTCACCTCGATGCGCGACACCGCCGACGTCTCGGCCTTCGCGAAGAGCTGTTCCACCGCCACCTGCGGCATCCCCACGGCCTGTGCCTGCCACGGCAGCATGCAGCAGGTGCAGACCGTTCCCGGCGTCGTCTGAGCCGACCCCGCCGGCCGCCCGCCCCGGCGTCCCCACGAGGGCGCGGGGCGGGCGCTCCCGCGCCGACCCCGACCAGGCCGAACCGGAAGGACCCGGGACGCCATGACAGCCCCCGCACCCGACGACCGCGCCGTGCGCACCGCGCCCTACGTGCTGGTCCGTGCGACGACGCTCAGCCATCCCGCGCAGTCGCCGCAGGCCGCCGGCTTCCGGGAGGGCGTCGAGGAGCTGGCCCGGCTGGAGGCCGCGCTCGCCGGCCTCGTGCCGGAGCTGACCGACGCCCTGTACGCGAGCCGCGGCGGCCACCCCGACTCCTTCCACCGGGGGGTGGTACTCCCGCTGCGCCGGGCCCTGCACAACGGGCGGGAGCCCCGGCCCGCCCTCCTCGACGGGCTCGGCGACCTGCCCGGGCGGGTGCCGCCGCTGCGGGAGTGGCTGGTGCTGCGCGACCGGCTGGCCTGCGCGCGGGCCCGTGCGGCCGGGGCCGCGCCCGCCGCGCTGGCGGCCGAGCGCGGGGCCCTCGCCGCCCAGTGCCGTGAGCCGGCCCTCGCCCTGGCCGCCTCGGCCACCAGCGCCGAACTGCTGGCCGCCGTCGAACGGGCGGGGAGCGGGGCCGGCGGGCGGCGGGCCCGCAAGGAGGAGCCGGGGGTCCTGCGGCACGCGGTGCGCGCCGCTACCCGGACCAGTCCCGTGTCCTGGTTCACCGCGGTCGGCTGGGGCCCGCTGCCGGACGGCCCGGAGGGTACGGGCTCCGAGTGGGGGGAGGGCGACCCGCTGGGGGCGACCGGCAACCCCGTCCGGACCGCCCGGAGCCTGGTGGCCGCGCTGTGCGAGGCGCTGCTGGCCGACCCGGCCAGGAGGGCCCGGCTGCCGCACCGGATGACGAGCGCGCCCCGCACGGGCGCCGACGGGCGGGCCGCCTTCGCCCGCAGGCGCGGCCTGTCCGGGGTCTGGCGCTTCGTCGCCGTCGCCGAGGACGAGGTCGAGGTCGCGGCGAGCGGGGCACTGGAGCGGGTCGCCGAGCTGTGCCGGACCCCCGTGACACCCGGGGAGCTCGCGGCCGCGCTGGCCGCCCCGCCGGACCGCGCGGCGGCCCTCGCGTACGTGGAGCGGCTCGTGGACACCGGGTTGCTGGTCCCCGTGCTCCCGGTCGGGGCGCAGGACACGGACCCGCTGGGCCGGCTCGCCGCCTGGCTGCGCGCGGGCGGGGAGGCCGGCCTCGCCGCCGCCCTCGACGAGATCGCGGACGCGACGCGGACGTTCGGGTCGGCCGGACCGGGCGAGCGCGCCGCGCTGCTCGCCCTGCTGCGCGAGCGCTGGGCGGCCCTGCTCGCCTCGGCCGGCCGCCCGCTGCCCCCGCACGAGCCGGCGCCCGCCCCGCTGACGGAGGACGTCGTGGCCCGGCACCCGGTGGCCGCCGCGCGGGGCCTGCTCACCGGCGAGGACCACGAGGCGCTCCACGAGCTCGCCGGCCTCGCCGAGCTGTACGACCTGGGGCACCTGGTCCGGCGCTACCTGCGCGACCGGTTCGTCGCGCGCTACGGACCCGGCGGTGTCTGCCACCCCGTCTGGGACTTCGGCAAGGACACCGTCGCCGCCTGGGAGGACACCGTCCGCGACGCCTCCCGCCCGCCCGGCGCCGACGGGCCGGACCCGCTGCCGAGCCGCGCGGGCGAACTCGTCGCCCTGCGGGCCGCGTTCGAGGCGGAGGTCGCGCTGGTCGCGTCCCCTGCGGACCCGGACGACGAGGTGGTCCTGCCGCCCGGGCTCGTGCGGTCCTTCGCCGCCCGGCTGCCCGGGTGGGCGTCGGCGCGCCCGCTGTCGTACGCGCACTTCCTGCAACGGGACGTCCGGCGCGGCCTGCTGGCCCTCAACCACGTCTACGGCGGCTGGGGGCGGACCGGGAGCCGCTTCCTCTCCCTGCTCGACCCGGGCGCGGCCGCGGCGGTCGCCCGCGGGGTCGGGCGCGGTGTGGCCCCCGGCTCCCGGCCGGTGCAGTTCCGGCCGGTGCAGGGCTTCAACGCCAATCTCCAGCCGCGGTTCCTGCCCGGGGAGATCCTCTCGGAGGAGTCCGGGCCGACGGACGGTGCGGACGCGGCGGACCCGCTGGACGACTCCGCCGTGGAGCTCGTGCACGACGAGGCGACCGACCAGGTGCGCCTGCGGCTGCGGGACACCGGCGAGCTGCTGGACGTCTTCTACCCGGGCCTGCTGGTGTCCGGGCTGCTCCCCACCCGCAGCGCGCCCCTGGCCCACGACCATCCGGAGGGCGTCGTCGACTTCGCCCCCCTGGTGCCCCGCACGGTCACCGAGGTCCCGGGCGGTCCGCTGGTGCGCACGCCCCGGCTGCGCTACCGGCACGTCGTGCTGCGGCGCCGGCGCTGGAAGCTGGCCCCGGGCACGGTGGCGGCCCTGCGCGCCGAACTGGCCGCCGGCTCGGCCGGCGGCGCCGTCCCCTTCGCGGCCGCCGCGCGCTGGCGGGCCGTCCTGGGCGTCCCGGAGCAGGTGTTCCTGCACCCGCCGCTCGCGACGGCCCCGGCCGACGGGGAGGCGCCGGCCCGACGGATGCCGCCCAAACCGCAGTTCGTCGACCTCGGCAACGCCCTGCACCTGCGCTGCCTCGCCCCGTGGCTGGGCCGCCACCCCGAGGGCCTGGTCCTGGAGGAGGCCCTGCCCGCGCCCGGCGGCCGGGAGCTGCCGGTGCGCGCCGTCGAGGTCGTCGTGGAGACCTACCGGGCGGGGAGCGCCTCATGAGCGCCGCGCCGGCCCACGGGTCCACCGGCCCCCTCGGCGCCCCCGGACCCGACCTCCTGCACTCCCTGGCGCGGTGGCGGCTCCGGCCCGGGGTCACCGCCAGCGTCCTCACCGGCGGCCTGCACCTGCGCGGCTGGGACAGCAGCGTCACCCTGGAGGGCAGTCCCGCGCTGCCCGCGCTCTGGCGGCTGCTGGAGGAGGCCCTCCGGACGGGTGGCGCCGCCGGACTCTCCGCCCGCGCCGCCGCCGGTTCACCGGTGCGCGCCGGGCTGTGCGCCCTCATCGGCCGGCTCCATGCGCACGGGATGCTGGTCGAGGAACCCGCGCCGCCGCGGGGCGGCCCGGCCGGGGACTGGCTGCTCGACGTCTGCGACCGCCCGGCCGAGGCGGCGGCGGCGCTCGCCGGATCCCGGGTGGAGGTACGGGCCGCCGATCCGGGCGGTGCCCTGGCCGCCGCCGCGGTACGGGCCCTGGGCCGCGCCGGGATCACCGCCGAGCCGGTCGCGGACCCGGCGGCGGGCGGGGACGGCCGGGTGCTGGTCCGCGCCCGCCGCGCCGACGGGGCCGAGTGGGCGGTCGGCGCGGCGGTCCACGCCGGCGGCGCCTTCGCCACCCCGGCCGGCGACCCCGCCCGGGCCGCGGCGGACACGGCGGCCCTGGCCGAACGGCTCGGACCCGACCGGCAGCCCCCGCCTCCGGCCCCTCCGTCCGCGGCACTGACCGCCCTGGTGGCGGGCGCGGCCGTCCAACGGCTGCTGTGCGCACTGGCCGGGCTACCGGATCCGGCGGCGGAGGGCGACGGGGATTCCGGCGGGACCGACCGCGCCCGCGGGACGGGCGGGGCCGACGGGGCCGGCGGGACCAGCAGGGCCGACGACGCCGGTCGGGGCGGCGGGACCGACCCGGCCCGCGGGACCGACCCGGCCGGCGGGACCGACCGGGGCGACACGCCCCCCGGGGCCGGCACGCTCCGCCGGGCCGACAGGGGTGGAGGGGCGGGGCTCGGGAGGGGGGTGGCGGAGCCGCGGCCCGGGTTTCCCTTCGTGCTGGTCGCCGGGGAGCGCCCGGCGCGGGCCGCCTACCACCCCTGGCCCGCCGGATCCCGGTACCCGGCGCCGCCGCCGCGCACGCTCGCCGAGGCGCTGGACGGCGTGGCCGCGCTCGGTGACGAGCGGCTGGGGGTGCTGGCCGCGCCGTCGGCGGGCGGTCTGCCCCAGCTGCCGGTCGCGCTGGCCCGCTGCGGGGCGCCGGGCGGCGGGGCGCTGACGGCCGGGGCCGCCCGGACCGACCTCGCCCGGCTCGACGCCCTGTGCCGTGCGGCGGAGCTGGGGTGCGGGGCGGGCCGGTCCGGGGTGGTGGTGGGGGCGGGCCCCGGTCACGCACTGGGGCGTGCGCTGCGGCGCGCCGCGCTGCGGCTGCCCGCGCCCGCGCCGGGGGCCGCGCCCGGGGACCCGTACGGGAACGGGCATCCGCAGGCCCGTCACTGGTGGGGCGTCCTGACGCGACGCCTCGGGGTGCGGGCGGAGCTGTACCTCACCCCGCTGGACGCCGTCGGCACGGCCTACCGGGCCGACGTCCGCGCGGCCGAGGGCCGGCCCGGGCGGCTGCTCGGGCAGGCGGTGGAGGCCACGGCCGGGGACGCCGCCGCCTTCGCCGCGCTGGCCGCGGTGGTGCGCGTCCGGGCGCAGGCCCTGGTGCCGGCCGGCCGCCACCTCACCTCGCCCGGGGGTGAGGTGTGCGTCCTCGCGGCGGCCGGGGTGGAGCCCGCCCCCTGGGAGGACGAGAGCTGGGCCGCGGGCTGGTGGGCCGCCGTCGCCCGGCGCGAGGCGGCCCTGCACACCGTCCTGCGCGCGCTCACGGGGCTGCGGACGGCCGCGTGGGAGCCCGCCGGTCCCGAGGAGCGCACGCTCTGCGCCGCCCTGCGCGGCTGCGGGTTCACCGTGCTCGGGGTCCAAGACGCCCGCGTGCGCCCGGCCGCCGTCTCCGTCTCCGCCAACGCCAACGTCAACGTCAACGTCAACGTCAACGACAGGGAAGGGGCTCACCGATGACCCCGCCGGCCCCACCCGTCACCGCGACCCCGCTCGGAGCGGCCCTCGCCGCACTCGGGCTGACCGTCCTCGATGCCGCGGCCGCGCTCCGGACCACCGCCGGTCGGGCCGTCGTGGTCCTGGACGACTGGGACCTGGAGAGCGCCGCCGCCCTGTCGCGGCACGCGCTGCGCCACCCGGTGGCCCTGGTCCCGGTGCGCGGCGACGGGGCGCTCACGGTGGTCGGCCCGGTGCTGCGGCCGGGCGCGGTGGGCTGCCTGTCCTGTACGGAGTACCGCCGGCTCGCCACCATCGGCGGCCGTGTCCCGTGGCACAGTCCGGGGCTGCGGCTCGCCGGCCGCCCCTCCCCCGCCCTGGTGGACGCCGTCGCCGCGCTGGCCGCCGAACTGGCGGCCGAGCCCGCCCCGCCCCCGGGGGCCGGTGCGGCCCTGCGCGTCGTGCACAGCGGCCGCGCCGGCTGGTCCGCCCACCGCTTCCGGCCGGTCGGCGGCTGCGCGGTGTGCCTGCCGCTGCCCGAGGATTCGGCGGAGGCGGCCCGGCCGCCCCGGCCGACTCCGCCGCTGCCGGATCCGGGGGTGCTGCGCGGTGCGAACGACCGCACGTCCCTCGCCGGTCTGCGGGCCGAGCTGTGCGACGAGCGGTTCGGCCCGGTCCGCCGGGTGGTCCGCACCGAGGACTCCGTGCCCTGCCTCACCAGCGCCTACGTCACCCAGGGGCGGGAGCTCCCCGACGGCGGCTACGGCCGCGCGGCCGACTTCGACGCCGGCGAGCGGGTGGCGCTCTTCGAGGGCGTCGAGCGGCTCACCGGGATGAGCCCGCTCGGGCACCGCACCGTACTGCGCGCCGCCTACGCCGAGTTGGGGCCGGAGCGGGCCCTGGACCCGGCGCGGCTGGGGCTGCCCGATCCCGCCCATCACGGCCATCCGGCCTCGGCGACCGTCCCCTACGGCCCGGACCTGGAACTCGACTGGGTGCACGGCTGGTCGCTGACCCGCGCGCGTCCGGTCGCCGTGCCCGAGCACGTCGCCTACTGGGACCCCGCCCCGGGCCGGCCGCGCGTGGTCTACGAGTGCTCCAGCGGCTGCGGTCTCGGCAACAGCCCCGAGGAGGCGGCCCTGTACGGGCTGTTCGAGGTGGCGGAGCGCGACGCGTTCCTGATGGCCTGGTACGCGCGGACCCCGCTGCGGCGGATCGCGCTGCCGCGGGACGACCCGGAGGTGCTGCACCTCGCCGACCGGGCGGAGCTGGCGGGATACGAACTCGCCCTGCTCGACGCGACCAACGACTTCGGCGTCCCGGCCGTCGTGGCGGTCGCCCGGCACCGCGATCCCCGGTCGGCGGCGCCGCAGGTGTTCGTGGCGGCCGGGGCCCACCATGACCCGCGGGCCGCGATCCGCTCCGCCGCGGTGGAGGCGGTGACCAACGTGTTCAACGCCGCACAGCGGCTGCGGGCGGAACCCGCGACCTGCGATCCGCGCCGCCTGCGGCCGATGCTGGAACGGCCGGACCTGGTCGTCACCCTGTCCGACCACACCGCCCTGTACGCGCTGCCGGAGGCCCGGCCGAGGCTGGACCCCCTGTTCGCGGGCGACGACCGGCCGACGCCCTGGCAGGAGGCCTGGCCGGGGGCGCCGGAGCCGGTGAGGGACCTGGCCGGGCTGCTGGACGCGACGGTGCGGCGGCTGTCCGGCGAAGGGCTGGAGGTGGTCGTGGTCGGGCAGGACGAGGCCGGGGTCCGCGAGCGGCTCGGCCTGTACGCGGCGAAGGCCGTGGTGCCCGGCGCGCTGCCGATGACGTTCGGGCACGTCAACCGGCGCACCCTGGGGCTGCCCCGGCTGCTGGAGGTCCCCCACCGGCTGGGCCGGGCCCCGGCCCCGCTGCGGCACGGGGAACTCCCGCTCCACCCGCATCCGTTCCCCTAGGGAACGTCTAGAGGCCCGAGGTGTTGAGCAGGCGGTTCGGCGTGCCCGCGGGGACGGACGTCAGGACGTCCCGGTCGGCCTGGCCGGTGAGCCAGGTGCGGACCTGCGCCGGGGTGGCGGCCGGGTGGGCCGAGAGGTACAGGGCCACGGCGCCGGTGACGTGCGGCGTGGCCCAGGAGGTGGCGGCGGAGTCGCTGGTGACGGTGCCGCCGCCCGCGGCCGCGGAGGTGATCCTGTCTCCGGGTGCGTACAGGTCCACGCAGGACCCGTGTCCGGAGCCGAAGCCGTCGGTGTCCCGCCAGTGGCGGTCGTCGGCCGTGGAGGCGGCCACCACGACGGCGCCGTGGGCACCGGCCGGCGAGTGCGCGCAGGCGTCGTCGTTGAAGTTGCCCGCCGCGACGACGGCCGGGATCCCGGACTCGACCAGGTGCTGTACGGCGGCGTCGAGGGCGGGCGAACGGGTCGTGAGGTTGAGGGACATGTTGACGACGGCCGGGCGCCGGGCGTGGGCCGTCACCCACTCGACGGCCTTGATGATCGAGTCCTCCGGGGCCGGGGCGCCCGTGCCCGGGCCGCTGCTGCCGCCCTCCTCGCAGCCGATGGCCTGGACGCGCACGAGCTGGGCGCCGGGGGCGACGCCGTAGGTGCGGCCGCCGATGATCCCGGCCACGAACGTGCCGTGGCCCAGTCCGTCCCCGCCGGAGCAGTCCCCGGTGTCGGGGGGCCCGACGAAGTCGGCGCCGGCGGTGGCGCGGCCCGCGAACTCGGCGTGCTTGACGTCCATGCCGGTGTCCAGCACGTAGACGTGGACCCCGCGGCCGTCGGCACCCGCCGCGAAGCGGCCGTCGAGGGGCCGGTCGCGCTGGTCGAGCCGGTCCAGGTTCCACGGCACGCCCGTGCGCACGGCGGGGGCGGCCCCGGTGTGCCCGGACGGTGCGGGGGTGCCCGGGGCGCCCCCCGAGGGGCCGCCGGACGGGTGCGGCGCGGCGGACGGCGGGTGGGCGGACGGCGGGTGGGCGGAGGGAGAGGCCTGCGCGGTCCCGGTTCCGCCGCCGGGCCGTCCGGGCCCCCCGGGCCCCGGGTCCCCGGACGGGTGGCAGGCCGAGAGTCCCAGGGTCATCGCCACCGCGGTGACCAGCGTCGCGTTGCGGTACGCGCGTCTCATGTCCCGTCCTCCGTCCCCTGCGGCCGCCGCCCGGGCTGCCTGTCGTCAAGGGCCCAGACGCCCGGCCGGGGCGGGCCGGTTGCGGGCGGAGTCGATTGGATCTTGACGCGAGTCTCGTGTAGAACACATCACCGATCGGACGTGATCACAACATTTTTCAGCCACATCGGGGGAATTGACATGTCGTCGACTCGACGCATCATCGGAACGTTCGCGCTGGTCGCGGCACTCGGCTCGGTCGCGGCCTGCGGCCCCGAGGACACTTCGGGCTCGGCCGGCACGGGCGGGTCCTCCGGCACCGGCGGCTCGTCGAGCGCCGGTTCGGCCGGCTCCGGCACCGCCGCGAAGCCCTCCGCCAAGGCGCCGGCCGGCGGGGCGTCCGCAGGTTCCGCCGCGCCCGGCGGCGACTGCGGGCAGCCGCCGAAGCTGCCCGCCGGCCACAAGATGGTCGAGCCGGTCGCGCCGCCGTCCAAGGGCTCGATGTCCGCGAAGGACGCCCAGCCGACCTGTACGCCCAACGACTGGATCTACCACGGCAAGGGCGAGGCGAAGTACTACCTCTTCGCGACCGGCGAGGTGAAGGCCGAGCTGGCCACCGGCTCCGGCTCCACCAAGTCGGTCCCCGTCGGCGAGCTGTGGATGCACGCGGGCGACTGCATGACGAACCCGTCCGCCGTGAAGGCCCCGTACAGCTGCTCGGGGAACATCTACGACATCACGGTCGACGGCGAGGGCAAGATCGACTCGATCAAGGAGGTCTGGCACCCGTAACCGGGCGCGTGGAGCGCCGGGTCCGGCGGCGGGTGCGCCGCCGGACCCGGCGAACGGCCCTGACGGCGAACGGCCCGGACGGCGAACCGCTCGGACGGCGAACCGCTCAGACGGCGGGCGTCCGGGCGCGGTCGAGGACGGCCCCGGTGTCCACTCCCGTCGGCAGGGTCCCGTAGGCGCCGCCGTGCTCGCCGCCCAGCCGGGACGCGCAGAACGCGTCGGCGACCGCCGCCGGCGCGTGCCGCACCAGGAGCGAGGCCTGGAGGGCCAGGGCCATGGTCTCGGTCAGCTGCCGGGCCCGGTACTCGGCCTCGGCGGGGTCGGCGAGCTGCTTGTGCAGCCCGGCCACCGCCGCGTCCAGGTGCCGGTCGGCCCCCGCCGCCCGGCCCACCTCCGCGAGGAAGGCCTCGACGGTCTCCGGCTGGCGGGCCATGGCCCGCAGCGCGTCGAGGGCTGCCACGTTGCCCGAGCCCTCCCAGATGGACGACAGAGGCGCCTCCCGGTAGAGCCGGGGCATGCCCGAGTCCTCGACGTAGCCGTTGCCGCCGAGGCATTCGAGGGCTTCGGCGGCGTGCGCGGGGGCCCGCTTGCACACCCAGTACTTGGTCACCGCCAGGCCCAGGCGGCGCAGCAGCGCCTCGTCCGAGTCGCCGCGCGCGACCCGGTCGGTGGCCCCCGCCAGGCGCATGGCGACGGCCGTCGCGGCCTCGGACTCCAGGGCCAGGTCGGTCAGGACGTTGCGCATCAGGGGCTGGTCGATCAGGTTCCGGCCGAACGCCCGCCGGTGGGTGGCGTGGTGGACGGCCCGGACCAGGCCGAGCCGCATGCCCGAGGCCCCGCCCAGGACGCAGTCGAGGCGGGTCATGTTGACCATCTCGATGATGGTCGCCACTCCGCGCCCCTCCTCGCCCACCAGCCAGCCGAACGCCTCGTCGTACTCGATCTCGGAGGAGGCGTTGGAGCGGTTGCCCAGCTTGTCCTTGAGGCGCTGGAGCAGCAGCCGGTTGCGGGTGCCGTCCGGCAGGACCCGCGGCAGCAGGAAGCAGGACAGCCCGCCCGGTGCCTGTGCCAGGGTCAGGAAGACGTCCGACATCGGCGCCGAGGTGAACCACTTGTGGCCGGTCAGCCGGTACGTCCCGTCCCCGGCCGGCACGGCGGTCGTGGTGTTGGCGCGGACGTCGGATCCGCCCTGCTTCTCCGTCATCGACATCCCGGCGATCAGCCCGCGCTTGGTGTCGGGCCGGCGCAGTCCGAAGTCGTAGGTGCGGGAGGCGAGCAGCGGCTCCAGCCACGCGGCGAGGGCGGGCGCCGCGCGCAGCGCCGGTACGGAGGCGTACGTCATGGAGACCGGGCAGGTGTGGCCCGCCTCGACCTGGCTCCAGACGATGAACTTCGCGGCGCGGGCGACGTGCGCCCCCGGCTCGTCCTGCGCCCAGGGGGCCGCGTGCAGCCCGTGGGAGACGGCGGTGTCCATCAGCTCGTGCCAGTACGGGTGGAACTCGACCTCGTCGATGCGGTGGCCGTAGCGGTCGTGGGTGTGCAGGACGGGCTCGTTCTCGTTGGCCAGCCGGCCCCACTCGGCGGCCTGCTCGGAGCCGGCGAGGACGCCGAGGCGGTGGAGCTCGGGCGCGGCCCAGCCGGCTCCCTCGCGGGCGAGGGCCTCCAGCAGGGCGGGGTCGGCGGCCGCGTCGTAACCGTGGTGCGGCGGAACCTGGTTGGTGACCTCATGCGTCTGCGGCATCGTGTCCTCCAAGGGCACGCAGGGTGAAGGTGATCAGGCCCGGAACGACCTCGCCGGGGGCCGCGTCGCCGTCGGCGAGCGGTCCGACGAGCGCCTCGGCGATCGCGCCGACCAGGGCGGCGGCGGTCAGTTCGGGTGCCTGCGGCGGCAGTTCGCCGTGGGCCACACCGGCGGCCACCTGCCGGGCGAACACGTCGCGGAACGCCCGCCGGAAGACGAGGCGTTCGGTGTCCACGGCCGGGTCGGCCGGCTCCGCGAGCAGGGCGAAGGCCCGCCGGGGCGCCTGGAGCGCGCGCGAGGCGAAGGTCTCGACGGCGGCGGCCACCCGCTGCGCGCAGGTCCCGGGGCGGTCCGCCGCGGCGGTCACCGCCTCCACCTCCCGTGCCACCAGGGTCCGGAACAGGGCGGCGGCCAGCTCGGACTTGCCGGAGAACGACTGGTAGACGCTCCCGGTGGAGATGCCGGCCTCGGCTGCGATCGCGGCGACGGAACAGCCCGCGTACCCCTCCCGGGAGAGCAGGCGGACGGCGGCTTCCAGGACCCGGTCGCGACGGGCGTCGAGACGGGCCTGCACGGCGGGCGGGCGGCGGTAGGGCATGGAAGGATTGAAGCAGTGATTCACTGCTTCACACCAGACCCGGGGCGGACTTCGGTCCGCTGCGCGGGAGGGCCGTCCGGGGAGGGAGGGAAGGCGTCAGCGGCGGCGGTAGAGGGTGACGGCGTCGTGGTGGCCGAGCCAGCGGACGGTGAGCGGGCAGACCTCCCGGGCCACCCAGTGGCGCTCCAGTTCGGCGAAGAAGCCCGCGTCGGCGCACATCCCGCCCGGCCCCTCCCCGGCGTACAGGAAGGTGTCCCCGCGGTAGGCGCGCAGGGCCTCGGCGGCCATGGGGTCCCCGGGCGGCGGCCACACGAGCAGCAGGGCGCGACCGGGGTGCCGTCGTACGGCGTCCACCGCCCCGAGCCGCTGGACGTCGGCGTACCGGAAGCCGTGCGTGAAGCCGTTGGCCTCGACCCCGTGCAGGTCGGTGGCCAGCACGTCGAGGCCGCCCAGGGAGAGCTGCCGCGCCCAGTAGCCGGATCCGGCCCCGACCTCCAACAGGGCCGCACCGCCGAGGGCCCCGCGGATCCAGCCGACCACGGAGGCGGTGACCAGCGCCCAGCTGTACAGTCCCGCGAGGTCCCGCCGGCGCAGCATCAGCGCGGCCGCGCCGCGCTCCCCCGGCAGGTGGTCGAAGACCTCGACCACCGGGCCCCGGGGCCCGCGCGAGCGCAGGGCGGGGTACCAGAGCAGCGGCACCATCTGCGGATGCCGGTCCGCGTGCAGGACGTCGCCCTCGGGGAGCAGCTCCCCGAGGGCGCGGAACGGGTGCCCCCAGCCGGGGAACCCGACCGTCGGGTCGGCGTCCCACATCGCCTGCAACCGGGTGGAGAGCTCGACCAGCCTCTCCACCAGGGGCAGTCCGGGCGGGGCGGCGGCCCGACGGTCGTCCACAGCGGGGTTCAGCCGATGGCGATGTGCTCGACCACGGCCAGCTCGCCGTCGGCGGGAGCGGGCGCGGGGCCGACGGGCGCGGAGAGCATCCCCATGTGGGCGACGACGCTGATCGCGCCCTTGTCGTCCGCTCCGCCCGGGTTGGCGGCGCCGGCGGTGGCGGCTCCGGCGAGGGCGGCGACGGCGGCCGCGACGACGGCGGCGTTGCGGGTGGTCGGGTTCATGCGTGGTCCCCCTGGACGTGATGTGCGACGGGCGGTCGCGAACTGGTGTACGACAACCACCCTACTCGCAGCGCCAGTTGAATCGATCATGACGGTCGTCACGCCGCCCGGAGCGGGCGCGGGCGCCGTACGTGCCGTCAGGCGCGGGTGACGGTCACCCGGCCGGTGCCGCCGTTGCCGGAGACGGCGATCGTGAAGCGGCCGTTCGGGGGCTGCTGTTCGGTCCGGCCGCCGAGGGTGATCGCCTGCGCGGTGTCGGCGGCGAGGGAGCCGCCGCAGGGGCTGGCGGTGACCCCGGCGGGCAGCTGCCCGAGCGACCAGGTCAGCTTCCCGCCGCCGCTGTCGCGGACCAGCAGGGCGGCCGGCCATTCGCCGTTCGCGCAGAACTCCCGGACGCCGGACGGGCCCGGCGACAGCACCATGACACCGCCGGTGATCAGCGCCATGGTCTTCGGCTTCTTCTTGGCCCGCTTCTGACGCGCCGTCGCGTCCGGGTGGCCCGTACGCCCTCCCTGGACGTTGATCCCGTTGCCGACCACCCGGGGGTCGTCCTCCTTCGGACCGATCGCCCGGGGGTCGTTCGAACAGGGGGTCCGTCCCCGCGACGTGACGACAACGTCCCGATCCCGTACCGGAACGGGCCGGGCGGGGCGGGGCCGGGTCGGGTCCCGGGGGTCAGTCGCGGGGCGACAGTTCGGCCATGGCGCTCCAGCCCTGGCCGGGCACCTCGACGTGGATGATCTCCGGGGTGGTGGCGATGGCTCCGGCCAGCGTCTCCATGCCGGCCTTGAAGTGGTCCGACGCGACGTGCGCGGCGCCGGCCTCGGCGTCGGTGAACGCCTCCAGCAGGGTGTACTTGTTGGGGTCGTCCACGCTGCGGGACCAGTCGTAGAAGAGGTTGCCCGGCTCGGACCGGGTGGCGCGGGTGAAGTCGTCGACGAGCGTGAGCCAGTTGTCGCTGTGCTCGGGGCGGACGTCGAACCTGACGGCGATGAAGATCATGGGACCAGCCTGGCACGCGGGGCGGGCCGGTGCACGCCCGACGCCCGGCATTCCGGCAGGGCCGGAATCCGGGCGCGGTCCCGGCGGGGCAGCCGCTCGGGCACCCTTCAGATCCGCCCCGCGGCCGCCTCCGCGAGCGCGGTGCGGATCGCCTCCGGGCGCCGGCGGAACTCCTGCGAGGGCACCGACACCGACAGCGCGTGCACCGCGTCCGGCTCGTCCCCCGCCGCCTCGCCGGCCCGGGGCAGGGCGACCCCCACGCAGGTCCACGCAGGGTCCGCCTCCCCCACCGACACCGCGAAGCCCGTCGCGCGCACCCGCAGCAGCTCCGCCTCCAGGGCCTCCGCACTGGTGATCGTCGCCGGGGTCAGCCGGGCCATCCCGTGCTCGGCGAGGTAGCGCCGCCGCGCCCGCGGTGTCAGCCGGGCGAGGAGCGCCTTGCCGTGGGCGGTGGCGTGCGCGCGGGTCTCGCGGCCGGGGGCGAACGGGTTCGCGGTGTCCGTCACGGGGGCCGTGGTGTCCACGACCGTGATCAGCCCGCCCCGGTACGCCGTGTAGTACGCCTCGCCGCCGGTCGCCCGCCGCAGCCGGGCGAGGAGGTCGGCCATTCCCGGGGCCGGGGCCAGCTGGTGCAGGAAACTGCGGTGCAGCCGGGGCAGTGCGGGCCCCAGCGCGTAACCCTGGGCCGTCCGCGCCAGGTAGCCGCGCTCGGTCAGCGGCCCCAGGAGGTGGTAGGCGGTGGACAGGGAACAGCCCGCGCGCCGGGCCAGCGCCTTGGCGCTGACCGGGCCGGGCGCGGCGGCCACCGCGTCGACGAGGGCCAGCGCGCGGTCGAGGGACTGCGGACCGGTGTGCGGCATGGTGCTGGTGGTTCCCCGTGGTGGGCGGCAGGACGGGCTCCAGCCTACGCCCGGCGCGCCGGGGCACCGTCGACAGACCGTCACCGTACGGCCACACTGGGCACGGAGGTGCACACATGACCCAAGCCGACCGGCCCGGCGAGATGCGGGCCGCCGTACGCGAGACGTACGGTCCCGCCGACCTCAGCGCGGTCCCCGTCTTCGCGGGTGGCTTCATCAACTTCGGCTACTGGCGGCCGGAGGACCTCGACGGCCCGCCCGGCGTCGACGACCGGATCCGCAGCCAGCAGGACCTGTACCGGCGGGTGCTGGACACCGCCGGCCCCCTCGACGGCGGGCAGTTGCTGGAGGTGGGCTGCGGGCTGGGCGTGGGCTGCGCCCTGGCCGCCGGGGAGTACGGCCCCGCCCGGGTCACCGGCATGGACATCCATCCCCAGCAGCTGGAGCGGGCCCGCCGGGCCAACGCGGACCTGCTCGACGGGCCCGGGCCCGAGCGGCTCCGGCTCGTCCGCGGGGCCGCCGAGGAGATGCCGTTCGGGGACGGCGAGTTCGACTGCGTCTACAGCGTGGAGGCGGCCCAGCACTTCGACGACCTGGAACGGTTCGCCGCGGAGACCGCCCGGGTCCTGCGGCCGGGCGGCCGGGCCGCCGTGACCAGCTTCTTCGCGGCGGACCCCGGGGCCGCGCCCCGGCTGGCGGAGCTGCTGGACACCTTCGCCGACGGGCTGGACATCGCCCGCCCGCCCTCCGAACTGACCGGCGCCCTGACCCGGTCGGGGCTGACCGGGGTGCGCTGCGAGTCCATCGGCCCCTCGGTGTGGCCGGGCTGGGACCACTGGCTGTCCGCCCAGTGGAAACCGGGCACCTGGCCGAGGAACTTCCTGCGGGCCTGGGAGCAGGGCCTCCTCGACTACTACGTGATCACCGCCACCCGGCCGCGGGCCGTCAGGCCCGCCGGCGCCGGCGGCTGATCACGACGACGAGGGCGATGACGGCGGCCACGATCAGCAGGACGAACAGGACGCCCACCACCAGCGCGGCGGTGCCCAGCTTCCCGAGGAAGCCCTTCTTCTTCTTGGACTTCTTCTTCCCGTCCTTCGAGACGTCCTTCGACCCGCCCTTGGAAACGTCCTTCGACGCGGCCGCCGCGAAGGTGTGCCCGGCCGGGGCGTCCGCCCCGCGGACGGATCCGGCCGCGGCTCCTGCCGGGGCCGCGGCCGCCGCCGCGCTGCGGGCCGGCCCGGCCGGCCGGCCCGCGGGGGCCTCCGCCGCACCGGCCGGCACCGGGGCCAGGAACAGCCCCGCCAGCAGCAAGACCGGAACCACCCTGGCGATCACGTTCGTCCTCACACCGCTCTCCCTGTTCTCGACACCCGGTACGGGCCCCCTCCATGCCGGGTTCTCGTACCCCCGGGCGCGGCGCGTACGCACGATCCGGCCATCCTCGGGTGCGGGGCCCCAGGAAGCAACCTCCTCCGCGGGCAGCGCGGAGCTCTCGTGCCCGTGGGCTCAGAGCCGGCGCCGGTAGCGGAGTTCGGTGAGGGCGGTCCCGTCGTAGTCGTCGTCCCGGGTCGCGCCGTCGGGCCGGTAGCCGGCCCGCTCGTAGAAGCGCCGGGCCCGTTCGTTGCCGTCGAGGGCCCAGAGGACCGCGTCCGTGAAGCCCTCGTCCCGCATCAGGGCGTGGGCCTCGTCCAGGAGGCGCCGGCCGATGCCCGTGCCGATCAGGTCCGGGGCGACGTAGAGGGCGTAGACCTCGCCCGCCCCGGCCCGGTCGGGCAGTTCGTCCCGGCAGGGCCCGACGCAGATCCACCCCACCGGGCCGCCGTCGCCGAGGGCCACGAGGTCCCGTGAGGTCCGGCCGGGCCGGGAGAACCACTGCCGGCGCCGCTCGGCGTCGTCCTCGACCGTCATCGCGTCGAGGTGGGTCCGGGGGATCAGGCCCGCGTACGCCGCCTGCCACCCCCGGACCCGGATCGTCGAGACGGCCTCGATGTCGGCCTGTTCCATGGCACGTATCCGTGTCATCGCGCCACCGTAGTCCCGGAGCGGACGGGTCCGGCTCAGCCGGCGGCCGGGGCCTGGGCGGCGCGGGCCGGCCGCTGCGCCGGGGTTCCCCTGCGGTCGCGGCGGAACACGATCTCGGCCATCCGCCGCTCCGGGCCGCGGCGGCGCAGGAACAGGTGGCCGAGGAAGGCGGCCGGGCCGAAGAACACCTGGGCGGGCATCACCGTCGGGGTGTGCCCGGTGACCGCGCCGACGACGTGGAGGGCGGCCACGGGGGCCACGACGCCGAAGAGCAGCACCAGCACGGTCCCGGTCCGCAGCCCCGCCTTCCCGTACGCCTTGTAGGCGGTGGTGGTGAAGAGGGCGTAGGCCAGCAGGTCGCCCATGCCGACCACGGCGCCGAGGTCCTCCCCGACGCGCAGCCCGGCCGCGGGGGCGTACGGATAGCCCTGGACAGCCTCGGACAGTTCCTCGGTCAGCGGCACGACCCAGGCGAAGAACGCGTCGTAGACCGTGAGCGCGAGGAGGAACCAGGCGACGTTCCTCAGCCGCATCCCGCCCTGCACGTTGATGTTGGTGGCGGAGACCACGACGAGGCCGACGACGCAGCTGTTGGTGATCCAGTACGGCGCGGAGGTGTCGCCGAAGGCGAGGTGGGTGCCGAGGACGGAGGCGATCAGCGCGGCGATCAGCGCCCAGCGCAGCCGGCCGTTGCCGACGACGGGCTGGTAGCCGACGGAGAGCCCGCCCGCGAAGGCCAGCGCGAGCACCACCGGCAGGACGGCCCCGGGCAGGGCGAGGTAGAGGTAGGGCAGCGCCAGGACGAAGCCCATCATCACGAAGATGTCCCTGCCGTTGAAGACGCCGAGGGGCGGCCGGGCGGTGCGGACGCCGCGGAAGTAGGAGACCGCTCCGGCACACACCGCGAGCGCGAGGACGCAGCTGACCGCGAGCTGGAAGAAGACCGTCATGCGTGGCTCCGGGTGAAGGTGTGCTCCAGCAGGTCGCAGCGGAGCGGGAAGCGCAGTGCCGCCTCCGCGTCGTCCAGCGGCAGGACGGTGACGTCGGCGTCGATGCCCTCGGCCCGCAGCCGCTCGGTCACCTCGGCCGCGCCGGCCTCCTTGGAGGCGACCTCCACGTGCAGCCGGCCCCCGGCCGTGACCTCGGCCCGGTGGCGCAGCGGGAACGGCAGGCCGGGGGTGCCGTCCAGGGCCTCCACGATGTCGCGCGGGGTGACGACGCCGTCGGCGGTGCGGTGCAGCGCCCCGGCCTTGCCGAGGATGTGGGAGACCGCGGGGACCGAGGCGAGTTCGCAGTCCGGTTCGCCCTCCAGGGTGCGGACCACGTCGCCGGTGTTGTACCGCAGGACGGGCATGCACTCGCGGTAGGGGTAGTACGGGGTGACCGTCAGCTCGCCGAGGCGGCCGGGGCCGGCGGGCTCGCCGGTCTCCAGGTCGAGCACCTCGATGTAGCCCATGTTGAGGTCGAGGTGCAGGTGGTCGTGGGTGCAGTGGCGTCCGCTGACGGGAAGCAGCTCGGTCATCCCGAAGGCGTCGCCGACGGTGTGTGCGCCGAAGGTCTCGCGGAGGGCGGCCGCCAGGTTCCGCGACAGCGTCTCCCCGCCGCCGTAGATCGCGCGCAGTGCGAAGTCGTCGGGTCCGTAACCGCGTTCGCGGGCGGCGGTGACCATCCGGCCCAGGTAGCTGGGGTTGCCGGTGAGTACCGTCGGCCGAGGGCCGCTGCGTCCGCGCAGGTGCTCGACGGACTCCTCGGGCGGTATCTGGCCCACCACGTGGCAGGCGGCGTTGACGAGGCGGCACACCTCGACGTCCTCCTGCACGGCCGCCGTCGCCCGGGAGCTGAGGTTGATCTGCATCCGGTCGCCGGGGCCGAGGTCGCCGCGGAGCACCAGGGACAGCGCGATCAGGGCGGGCCACAGTTCCATCTCGTAGCGGGAGAGCCAGATCTGTACGGGGGCGCCGGTGGTGCCGGTCGTCTGCGTGACCAGGTACGGGGTGCTGCAGAGGAAGTCGTCGGGGCGCGCGATCAGATCGGCCTTGCGGGTCACGGGGATCTGCGCGAGCGTCTCGGTGGTGATCCGGGCCGGGTCCACTCCGGCGAGGCGTTCCCGGTAGAAGGGCGAGCGCGTGGCGAGCCTGCGCACGGTGCGCTGGAGCGCCCGGTTCTGCAGCTCCCGGCGCTCGGCCGGATCGGTGAACGGTCCGTCGGCCAGTTCGTCGACGTCGTCGCCGAGGGAGCCGAACTCCTCCAGCGTGACGAGCGCGTCCGCGACCAGCCGTTCCACGGCGCGTACGTTCAGCTGCCGGCCGAACACCATGGCCGTGGCCACCCGCACCTGCCGGACAGCGGTCTCCAGCACTGATGCCTCCCTCGAACTTCGGACAGGACGAGGGGGTGGGGGCGGCACGCCGCCCCCACCCCCCTGGTTGGTGCGTCAGCTGGCGGAACACATGGAGAAGAAGACCGCCGTCATCGCACCCATGACGTACTTGAACTGCTTGGCGCTCGTCTTGATGGCGCTCATATGTGCCTCCCCTGTTTGCTGTGACCGGACGAAGCCTTGACTTCCGCAGGAGTCCTGGCGTTCCGTCCCTTGACGAGGAACACAGTGGCGCGATCGCTGCGAGCGGGCAATGATCGGGTCCATTCAACGGACCGGTGAGTGACGGGAACCATTCCGACACCCCAACTGACCTGGTCCGAACGGGGAATTGTGGGGTCCGTCCGCTCGATGGACCCCTGCATGAGAGGGGGACCCTCATGGCGCGATCCGGCGCGGAGGGACGCGGCGTGCTGGAAGGCGCGTTCGCCTTGATGGAGGTGCTCGCGCACGACGACGAGGTCGGGTTGACGCGGCTGGCGACCGATGCCGCGCTGCCCAAGGCCACCGCCCACCGGCTGCTCGGGCAGCTGGTCGCCCTGGGCGCGGTGCAGAGCCACGAAGGCCGCTACCGGCTGGGCCCGCGGACGTTCCGGCTGGGGCAGGCCTGGCATCCTGCGCGGGCGCTGCGGGCCGCCTCGGCCCAGCCGCTGCGGGAGCTCGCGGCGGTCGGCGGCGGGGTGAGCCTGAGCCTGTCGGTGCCCGAAGCGGGGCAGATCGCCGTCGTCGGGGGCATGCGGGGCGAGGTGGACGAGGTCTTCCCGCTGCGCTCCGGGGTCGTACTGCCGCCCGGCAGTGCGGCCGAGCTGGTCCTGGCGGCGTCGGCCCCGGCGGCGGAGCGGCCGGCGGGGTGGACGGCGGCGGCCTGGGCCCGCGAGGCGGCCGGGATCCGCGAGCGGGGGCTCGCGTTCGACTACCAGCAGTGCGTGGACTCGCTGTCGTGCGTGGCGGCTCCGGTCTTCTCGGCGTCCGGGCAGGTGGTGGCCGCCGTGGCGGTGACCTCCCTGGACGCGAAGCTGATCCCCCCGCTGTGCGACGCCGTCGGCCGCGCGGCGTCGATGATCGGCACCAGGCTGGCCCGGCTGCCGGACCCCGCGTCCCGGCCCCGCCGGACGGGACCGCCCGCGGGCCGGGTCGTGCAGGGCCTCGCGGTTCCGGCCGAGCACAGCGGCTGAGGCGGCCGGGCGGGCCGGACCCGCGCACGTCCTGAGGAGAGCCGCCTCCCCCGCCGGGGAGGCGGCCCTTCCGCGGCGCGGAGGCGGCCCTTCCGCGGCGGGCGGGAGCGGCCCGGCGGTCCCGTGCGAGCGGTGGAAGCCGTGCGTCCGCACCTCTTGACGGGCCCTCAGGGCGCTCACATACTGGCGGCCAAATCGATTTGGCCGCACCGATGCGACTCCTTCGCGGAGTGCGGGCGCGGCCGAAACCGGAGCGAGCCGAACGGAGCTCGAACGTGTCCAGTCCCCGCACACTCCCCCATCCCGTGGACCAGTCCCGCCCCGTGAGCCGGATCCTGCTGTTCGGCCTCCAGCACGTCCTCGTCATGGCGGCGACCCCCGTCTCGGCGGTCTTCCTGATGAGCTCGACCCTGCACCTCGGCCCCCGGCTCACCGTGAACCTGCTGTCGGCGGCCTTCGTGCTCTCCGGCGTCGGCTCCCTGATCCAGTCGCTGGGGCCGTGGAAGTTCGGACCCCGGCTGCCCTTCGTGATGCTGCCCGGCGGGGCCCCGCTGATCCTCTTCCTGGCCATAGCCAAGGAGCACGGGGTGCGCACCGCCACCGGCGCGGTGATCATCAGCGCGGCCTTCTCGTTCCTCGTCCTGCCGCTCTTCTCCCGCCTGCTGGCGTTCTTCCCGGCCCTGGTCATCGGCACGATGATCGTCATCGTCGGCGTCAACCTGGTGAAGGTCGGCGCGCTGCTCGTCACCGGGCGTCCCGGCGGCCCCGGCTTCGCCGACCCCGTGAACCTGGCGCTCGGCCTGGCCACGATCGGCTTCACCGTCGCCCTCTACTGGCTGTTCAGCGGGGTCCTGCGGCAACTCGCCGTGATGCTCGGCCTGATCGCCGGCACCGTGCTCGCCTTCGCGCTGGGACGGGTCGACTTCGGGGGCGTCACCGGGGGCGGGATCCTGAGCGCCCCGCAGCCGATGCCCTTCGGCACGCCCGAGTTCCACCTGGCCGCCGCCCTGCCGCTGATGCTGTACGCCCTGGCCTCGATGGCGGAGGCCACCGGGCAGACCGTCATCAACGCGGAGACCGTCGGCAAGGAGATCGACGCGCGCACCGACGTGCCGCGGACCGTCCGGGGCGACGCCCTCGTGTCCGTCCTGGCCGGCTTCCTCGGGCTGCCGCTGATGGTGACCAGCGGCGAGAACATCGGGATCGTCCGGGTCACCGGCGTGCGCAGCCGGTTCGTCACCGCGGCCGCCGGTGTCGTGCTGATCGCCGTCGGCTTCCTCGCGCCCGTGGTCCGCGCCATCAGCGTCATCCCGTCCGCGGTCGTCGGCGGCACGGCCATGGTGGTCTTCGCGGTGATCACCGTGCTCGGCGTGCAGATGCTGGGCAGGGCCGAACTCGACCGGCACTCCCACGCGTTCGTCTGCGCCGTCGCCCTCGCACTGGGCCTGCTGCCCATCCTCGTCCCCGGCGTCTACGCGGGCTTCCCGTCCGGTGCCCGGATCCTGCTCGAAAGCGGCGTGGCGGTGGGCGCGTTCACCGCCGTCGTCCTCAACGTCCTCTTCCACCACCTACGGCCCCGGATGGCCCGCGCCCTCGCCGCCCGGGCGGGGGCCGCCGCCGTCGACGCGGGCGGCCCCCGCCCCCTGCCCCATGCGTGACCCGTACGCGGAGGACGAGATGACCCACCCGATGAGACACGAGACCCCCACGGGCGGACCGCTGGGCCCCCACCACCTGGCCGGCGGGACCCGGCTCCTGGTCCCCGCGGTCGTGATGACCCCCCGGGGGCCGATGGAGGAGTACGCGGCCGTCGTCGCCGACGGCACCTTCCGGGACGTCGGGCCGGCCGCCCGGCTGGAGCGCGAGCACCCCCACCTGGTGCCGGTCCGCCTGCCGGGGCACGTGCTGGTGCCCGGATTCGTCGACGCGCACCACCACCTGACGCAGAGCTTCGGCGCCGCGCTGGCCTTCGGCGAGCCCTCGGAGATCTTCCGCCGCGTCTGGGTCCCCCTGGAGGGAGCCCTGGACGAGGAATCCGCCTACGTCGCCGCGAAGTTGTCGGCGCTCGAGTCGCTGCGGGGCGGGTTCACCACCGTCGCGGACGCCGGCACCCGCGCTCCGGTGGACGCCGCCGTCGTGGCCGCGGCCGCCCAGGACGCCGGGATCCGCTGCGTCCTGGGACTCGTCTGCAACGACACCGCCGACGGCGCGGGGGCCTGCGGGACGGACGGCGCCGCCGTCCTGGCCGCCGCCGAGCGGCACCTCGCCCGGTTCGGGGGCGCGGAGCTGGTCCACCCGTCGCTGGCGGTCTCCGTCCCGGAGGCCGCCACGGCCGGGACCCTGCGCGGCACGGCCCGGCTGGCCGCCGAAGCGGGGGCCGTCGTGCAGATCCACGTCAACGAGCACCTCGCGGCCGTGGAGCGCTCCCTCGTCCGGCACGGTCTGCGGCCGCTGGAGTACCTGCGGGAAGTCGGCGCCCTGGGACCGCAGTTGCTGGCCGCGCACGCCACCCTGGTCACTCCCGCCGAACTGACCCTGCTCGCGGACACGGGCGCCGCGGTGAGCTACAACCCGGTCGCGAGCGCCTGGAAGGGCAACGCCGTGGCGCCGGCCACCACCATGGCCGAGCGCGGCATCCGCTTCGGGCTGGGCACCGACGGCACCCGCGGCGACGCGTTCCGCCTGGTGGAGGCCGCAGAGTTCGCCCAGCGCCTCGCCTACGGCCTGGCCACCGGGGACTCCTCCTGCGGCGCGGGCTGGTCCTGGCTGGAGCGCGGGGGCCCCGGCGGCGCGGACGCCGTCGGCCTGGGGGCGCTCACCGGGCGGATCGCGCCCGGGGCGGCGGCCGACTTCCTGCTGGTGGACGTCAGCGGCCCGGAGATGCGGCCGTCCTGGGACCTGCCCTGGGAGCTCGTCCGGCGCGGGAACCGCGACCAGATCACCGCCGTGTTCGTGGCCGGCGTGCTGCGGATGTGGCGGGGCCGGGCCGTCGGCTGGGACGACCGGGCACTCGTCCGGCGGGCGGCCGAGCTGGCCGAGGAGGTGGTCGCCCGGGCCGGGGTGACCCGGGCGCACCCCACCTCCACGCAGGCGCGGGCCCGGAGCGCCCTGCGGTGAGCGCCGCGACGGTGGTGCTCCTCGCCCTGGCCGTGGCCGTGGCCGCGTTCGTCCAGGGGACCAGCGGCCTCGGGTTCGCGCTGGTCGTGGCCCCGGTGGCCGGGTTGCTCGCGCCCGAGCTGCTCCCGGTGTTCGTCCTCGCGTCGATGATCCCGCTCAACGTCTACGTGGTCTGGCGCGAGCGGCGCTCACTGGACCTGCGGGGCGCGGGATGGATCTCGGCGGCGCGGCTCGCGGCGACACCCGGCGGGCTCCTGCTGCTGTGGGCCGTCCCCGGGCAGCGGCTCGGCCTCGTCGTCGGCGCGGCCACCGTACTGGCGGCGGCGGTCAGCCTGGCGGCGCCGGCCTTCGTCCCCGGACGGGCCGCCTACCTGGGCGCGGGGGTCGTCACGGGGCTCACCGAGACCGCCACCGGGGTGGGCGGTCCGCCGCTGGCCCTGGTGTACCAGCACCGCCCGGCCGCGGAGCTGCGGTCCACGGTCGCCCTGTGCTTCCTGGTGGGCGAGGTCGTCTCGCTGGCGCTGCTCCTCGCGACGGGTCAGGGGACCGCGTCCCAACTGGGCTGGGCGGTGCTGCTGCTGCCCGCCGTGGCCGTCGGGGCGTGGCTGAGCCGGCTGGTCCACCACCGGATCGACGCCGGGCGGATGCGCCCCCTGGTCCTGGCCTTCGCGCTCGTCTCCGGTGCGGTGCTCATCCTCGCTCCGTGAGGCGCAGCGACGAGGCGCGCGCGATGACGCGGGGTTCGGGCGCCGGCGCCGGCTCGGCCTGCGCCGGCGCGGCGGCGTCCCGGGGGCGGAGCCGCGCCAGGAGGAGTTCCACGGCGTCGGCGGCCGCCCGGTCCAGGTGCAGGTCGACGGCCGTGAGCGGGGGTTCGCAGGTGCGGGCGCGGGGCCCGTCGTAGCGGGTCGCCACCATCACGTCCTCGGGGACCCGCCGGCCGCCGTCCCGGATCGCGCGGACGGCGCCCACCGCGAAGACGTCCACGAGCGCGCAGACCGCGTCGGTCTCCGGGTGGTCGGCCAGCAGCGCCGCGCAGGCGTCGTAGCCGGCCTGCTCGCCGCCCTCCTCGGGGGCGGTGGCGACGAGGGGGGCCCAGCCCTGCTCGCCGGCGGCGCGCTCGTAGGCGGCGCGGGCGTCCACGGAGGAGTGGCGCGTGCCGGCGCCGACGAGGAGCGCCGGCCGGCGGGCGCCCTGTGCGCGCAGGTGCTCCAGCAGCAGGGTGGTGACGGGGCCGCCGCGCAGGTCCACGTACGGGGCGTCGTTGCGCGGCGCCACCTCGCGGCCGAGCGCCACGTACGGCAGGCCCCGCTCGCGCAGCTGCGCGACCGCAGGGTCGTCCTCACCGGGCTCGACGACGATGGCGCCGTCGATGTCGAGGGAGTGCAGCGGTGATCCGCTCTGCACGGGCGGGACCAGGACCAGGGCGTAGCCGTGCGTCATCGCGCGCTCGGCGGCGGCCGCGGCGACCTCCATGTAGAAGCCGAGCCGGGAGGGGCCGGCGGCCACCGCGAAGGGCATCGAGGAGGCCAGCGCGATGACCTTGGCCTGCCCGTTGCGCAGCCGCTGCGCGCGCAGGTTGGGCCGGTAGCCGAGTTCGGCGGCGGTCTGCCTGATGCGTTCACGGGTCCGCGGGTCGACCTTGCCGAGCCCGTTGAGGGCGTGGGACACGGTGGTCGGCGAGACCGAGGCGGCGCGGGCGACGTCGGCGATCGTCGGCGGCCGCCCGCGGGCGGCGCCGGCGGGTCCTGCGGCCGGGCCCGGACCGGAAGCGGAAGGAGAACCGGGACCGGAAGCGGAAGCGGAACTGGGCATCTGGCGGAACGCTCCTCGCTCACTCGGCCGGCACGGCCCCCCCATCTTCGCCGACCGGGCCGCCACCCTCCAGTCCCGCCCCCGTCCGTCGCTCAGGTGCGGTAGCGGTAGACGATCCGGCCGCGCGTCAGGTCGTAGGGGCTCAGTTCCACGAGCACCCGGTCCTCGGGGAGGATCTTGATGTAGTTCTTCCGGATCTTCCCGCTGATGTGCGCGAGCGCTTGGTGCCCGTTCTGGAGCTGCACGGTGAAGGTCGCGTTGCGCAGGCACTCGACCACGGTGCCTTCGACTTCGATGCCCTTGGCTGTTCTCGGCAATGTCTCTCGATTCTCGATTCGGTGGAGGCTCGGCACACTACGCGGGGACCGGCTCCCGCCCAACCCGTTTTCCGCGGGACGGCGGTCGCCGCTCACTCCTCCTCCCCGCCTCCCCGCGCCTCGGGGAGGCGGTCCCTGATGACGTCCATGACCGAGCTGTCGGTGAGCGTGGTGACGTCGCCGAGGCTGCGGTGGTCGGCGACGTCGCGCAGCAGACGGCGCATGATCTTCCCGGAGCGGGTCTTGGGCAGCTCGGGCACGACCAGGACCTCGCGGGGGCGGGCGATGGGGCCGATCTCCCGGCCGACGTGCGCGCGCAGTTCCTCCACGATGCCCCGGCCCCCGGCATCGGCATCGGCATCGGCATCGGCATCGGCATCGGCGCGCAGGATGACGAAGGCGACGATCCCCTGGCCCGTCGTCGCGTCAGCCGCGCCGACGACCGCCGCCTCGGCCACCTTCGGGTGGGAGACGAGCGCCGATTCCACCTCGGTGGTGGAGATCCGGTGCCCGGACACGTTCATCACGTCGTCGACGCGGCCCAGCAGCCAGATGTCGCCGTCCTCGTCCTTCTTCGCGCCGTCCCCGGCGAAGTACCGTCCCGGGAACCTCGACCAGTAGGTGTCGAGGTAGCGCTGCCGGTCGCCCCAGACGGTGCGCAGCATCGCCGGCCACGGCTCGGTGAGCACCAGGTAGCCGCCGGCGCCGTTCGGCACCGGGTCGCCGTGGTCGTCGACCACGTCCGCGGCGACGCCCGGCAGCGGGCCCATCGCCGAGCCGGGCTTGCAGACGCTGATCCCCGGCAGCGGGCTGAGCATCTGGGCGCCGGTCTCCGTCTGCCACCAGGTGTCCACCACGGGACAGCGGTCGCCCCCGATGGCGCGCCGGTACCAGATCCAGGCCTCCGGATTGATCGGCTCGCCGACCGAGCCGATGACGCGCAGGCTGGCGAGGTCGAACGCCGCCGGCACCTCCTCGCCCCACTTCATGAAGGTCCGGATCGCGGTCGGCGCGCAGTAGAGGACGCTGACCCGGTACTTCTCGACGATCTCCCACCAACGGCCCTGGTGCGGGGTGTCCGGGGTGCCCTCGTACATGACCGAGGTGGCGCCGTTCGCGAGCGGACCGTAGACGATGTACGAGTGGCCGGTCACCCAGCCGATGTCGGCGGCGGTCCAGAAGACGTCCCGTTCGGGTCTGAGGTCGAAGACGGCCCAGTGGGTCCAGGCGACCTGGGTCAGGTACCCGCCCGACGTGTGCAGGATCCCCTTGGGCTTCGCGGTGGTCCCCGAGGTGTACATGATGTACAGCGGGTGCTCGGCGTCGAAGGGACGCGCCTCGTGCCGCGGGGACTGGCGTTCCATCAGCTCGTGCCACCACAGGTCCCGGCCGGCCGTGAACGGCACCTCCTGGCCGGTGCGGCGGACCACGACCACGCTGCGCACGTCGGGGCAGCCGGCCACGGCGGCGTCGACGGCGGGCTTCAGGGCGGCGGCCGCGCCCTTGCGGTAGCCGCCGTCGGCGGTGATCACCACTCGGGCGTCGCAGTCGAGGATGCGCCCCTTGAGCGCGTCGGAGGAGAAACCGCCGAAGACGACGGTGTGCGGCGCCCCGATCCGGGCGCAGGCGAGCATCGCGACGGCCGTCTCGGGGATCATCGGCATGTAGATCGCGACCCGGTCGCCCTCGCGGACCCCCAGCGCGGTCAGTGCGTTGGCGGCCCGGCAGACCTGGTCCTCGAGGTCCGCGTAGGTGATCGTCCGGGTGTCGCCGGGCTCCCCTTCCCAGTGGAAGGCGACCCTGTCGCCGTGTCCGGCCGCGACGTGGCGGTCCACGCAGTTGTGGGCGACGTTGAGGCGGCCGCCCACGAACCAGCGCGCGAACGGCGCGTCCGACCAGTCGAGGACCTCGGTCCAGGGCTCGGCCCAGTCGAGCCGTGCCGCCTGGGCCGCCCAGAAGGCGAGCCGGTCCCGCTCCGCTGCGCGCAGGTCCGGATCCGTGACGTTGGCGCTCGCGGCGAGGTCCTGCGGGGGCGGGAAGCGGCGCGCCTCGTGCGAGAGGCTGGAGAGGGTCCGGTCGCTCATGGCCACTCCTCACTCCACGGGGCGGCCGGGGGCGGTCGGGCGCTGCCCGGGTTCGGCGGCTCCGGCGCCGCCGAGCGGCCACACCGGCAGGACGACGCGTCGGAAGGTGCTGTTGGCGACGGTGGCGAAGGAGGCGTACCAGGCGACCACGGCGGTCACCAGCCCCGCCCAGCCCCCGGCCCGGGTCCAGCCGTCGGACTGCGCGAAGGCGCCGACGGTCAGCAGCAGGAACGTCAGGCTCAGGGTGGCGAACACCCCGAGGACCGCCCCCGTCGTACGGGCGGCGGCGACGGTCATGTAGAGCGTGAAGACGGTCCAGACCAGGAGGAAGAGCCCGGTCGCCTGGTGGAGCTGGGGGAACCGCACGAGGTACGGCACGACGGTCCTGGCGAAGGCCCAGTAGGCCAGCCAGAAGGCCCCGAACGAGGCGAAGGCAGTGGCGGCGAACGTATTTCCGCGCCTGAACTCCCACATTCCGGCGAGGAGTTGGGTGATACCCCCGTAGAAGAGTGCGAGCGGCAGCACGACGGCCTCGACCCCGTGGTCGATCAGGCCGGCGTTGAACCAGCTCAGGACGAAGGTGGTCGTCGCGAAGGCCGCGAGCCCGAGCGCGCCCGGATCCGCGACGGCCGACGCCGGCGGGGCGGGCGGGGCGGGCGGGGCGGGCGCCTGCGGGGGAAGAACGGACTCTGGTGGGCCGGTCCGGCCGGGATCTGCCACGATGGCTCCTCTCCGACGGGCGCCGCCCGCGTCGGCGGTCCGGACGCGTTCCCGGGCCCGGCACCGGTCCTCGGCGCGGCAGGTCGTACGGCACCCGCTCGTCCGCGGTCCGCGCCGCCGGCCTCCGGATCACGCCGGCCCGGCGGCACGCCGCCGCACCCTGCGCCTTTCCCGTCCGCGTCCGCCCAAACCGGCCGCCCGGCGGCACCGTACGAGCCCGATTCGGAAAAAGTTTTCCACTCGCGTCTATCGAACGGCCATCCGCTGGGCATGCTGCGTGTGATCTCCCGCCCCGGCCCGACGCTCCGTCAGCGCGTCCCGCCCGGGCGGCCTTCCGTTCTGAGCCCCGGGAGGTAACACGCCATGCAGTCGGTCCCCACTCCGCCGCCGGCCCCCACGCGCCGCGGTCTCCTCGCCGGCCTCGGCCTGGCCGCCGCCGCACCGCTCGCCCTGGCCGCCGCCCCCCGCGCCGCGCTGCGCGACCGGCCCGCCGCCCCGCCCGCCCGGGACGGCCGCGCGGTCCTGCTCCGCGGGGCCGCCCTCGTGCTCACCATGGACCCCGCCGTCGGCAGCGGCCCCCTCGGCACCCTGGAGAACGCCGACGTCCTGATGCGCGGCGGCGCCGTGGCCGCCGTGGGCCCGGCGCTGCCGGCGCCGCCCGGCACCCGGGTGGTGGAGGCCGCGGGCAAGCTGGTCATGCCGGGGTTCGTCGACACCCACAACCACCTCTGGCAGGCGATGATCCGCGGCGGCTGTACCGACCGGGACCTGTTCGGCTGGTTCCGGGCGTGTACCGACCCCCAGCGCGGCCGCCTGACCCCCGAGGCCCTCCACAGCTTCGTACGGCTCGCCGCCCTCGACGCCCTGCAGTCGGGCGTGACCACGCTGGTGGACTGGGTGGACATCTTCTCGTACGACCTGGTCGAGAGCTACGTACGGGCCCTGGCCGGCACGGGGCTGCGGTTCGCGTACGCCATGTACCCGCCGGCTCCCGACGGGGTGCTGGCCGCCAAGGTCAAGCGGGAGCTCGTCGACCCGGTTCCGCTGGGCTCCTTCCAGATCGCCACCCACGCGGCCCGGGCGGCCCGGTCGGACAACCGCGCCCACTGGGAGACCGCCCAGGAGCTGGGGGTCATGCTCAACTCGCACGTCCTGGAACGCCCCGAGCAGCGCGCCGACGATCCCGTGGGCGTCCTCGCCGACATCGGCGCCCTGGGGCCCCGGCTCCTGATGAACCATGCGATCCACCTGACGGACGCGGAGATCGCCGCCGTCGCCGCGCACGACGTGCGGCTGGCCCACTGCCCGCTCAGCAACATGCGGCTGGCCTCCGGCATCATGCGGCTGTCCGAACTCGGGCGCGGCGGCGTCAAGGTGGGGCTCGGCCTGGACGGCGGGACCAACGACACCTCGGACTTCCACGCCCTGATGAAGGCGGCCATCGGACTGCAGCGCGCCCGCGCGACCGAGTCCGAGGTCTTCCCGCAGGTGCACGACGTCCTGCGGATGGCCACCCTGGGCGGGGCGGAGGTCATCGGGATGGCGGACCGGGTGGGCTCCCTGACCCCGGGCAAGCGGGCCGACCTGCTGGTCATCGACCCCGCCGCCCTGAACTTCGCCCCGCGCTTCGACTGGACCGGCCAGATCGTCTTCAACGGACGCCCCGAGAACGTCGACGCCGTGTTCGTGGAGGGGCGGGCCCTGAAGTTCGGCGGCCGGCTCGTCGACGTCGACACGGCCCGGGTGGTGCGGGAGGCCGAGGCCGCGGCCACCCGGCTGCGCTCGGCCTAGGGTCGTCTCTTTCGGATCTCGCCGGTTGAGCCCGCGTCGTCCGGTGCCGTGCATCGGCGCGTTGGCGGGGCGCCCGCGTACTGGACGTACTTGGTGCTCCGCCAAGGCGGCGAGGAGCGGTGCCGGGCGGCGCGGGTCAGGCAAGATCCGGAAGAGACGGCCTCAGGTCGTCGGGGCCGGCCGGTCCTGCGGGGCGGCCGGGAGGCGGCGCAGGGCTTCCTTGCGGGTGAGCGGGGCGACACGGTTTCCGTGCCGCCCCAGCCAGTCGAGGACGAACCCGGGGTCGCGGGTGGACAGTTCGCGCAGGACCCAGCCCAGGGCCTTGCGGATGAAGAACTCCCGCTCGTCGACGAGGGCGTCCGCGTAGCGCGTGAGGCGGGCGGTGTCGGGGCGGCCGGCGCGGATCGCGGGCAGCAGGGCCAGGAGCGCCGTGCGGCGGAGCCAGAAGTCGGGGTCCGCGGCCCAGCGGTCCAGGGCCTCCCCCGCGGCCGGGTCGCGCAGGGCGACGGCGCCGGCGCAGTGCACGGCCAGCGGGTCGACGAGGGCCCAGGTGCGGCACTCGCGCAGCAGGGCCTCGACGGCCGGGAGGTGCGTGGCGTCCAGGGCCCGCGCGCACTGCACCAGCAGTTCGACGGCCGCCCAGCGGTACTCGTACACGGTGCGGCCCGCGCCGTCGGGGACGGACCACAGCTCCGCGGCCAGCGCGAGGACGTACGGGGCCGGCCGTGCTCCGAGCCCCCGGCGGGTGCGGGTGACCGCGCGCCGCATGTCGGGCACGGCGATGCCCAGGTGGTGGAGGTCGCTGTGCAGGTAGGCGCGCTGCTGCGCGGCGCGGACCGGGTCCGCCGCGGCCGACAGGGCGGCCCGGATCTCGTGCGCCGGACCCCGCGGGTCGCCGCCGTCCGCCCTCATGCCCACTCCTCCCGCGCCCGACCGGTGCCGCCGATCGTATGCCCGCCGCGGCGGATGCGGGATCCGGTGCGGTCCCGCGAGGGCCGCCGCCCGCCAAAAATACCCCTGGGGGTATCTGTGCTACCGTCGAAGACATACCCCCGGGGGTAATTTTCGGCAGGGCGCGCAGGATGCGCGGCAGTCACAGGAAGGGAGCACGGCGTGTTCTTCGTCGACACGATCGAGGTGTCCGGGCTCGGCAACCGGGTCTATCTGGCCGGCGGGGAGGCGACGGCCGTCGTCGTGGACCCGCCGCGCGACGTGGACCGGCTGATCGCGGCGGCGGCCCGGCGCGGGGTGCGCATCGCGCACGTCGTGGAGACCCACGTGCACAACGACTACGTGAGCGGCGGCGCGGAGCTCGCCCGGATCACCGGCGCCGCCTACCTGGTGCCGGCCGCGGCCCGCATCGCCCACCCGCACGTCCCGGTGCACGACGGGGACCGCGTCGAGGTCGACGCGGCCGCGGGACTGACCCTGCGCGCACTGGCCACCCCCGGCCACACCCCGCACCACACCTCGTACGTGCTGGAGGAGGCCGGCGCGTCCGTCGCGGTGTTCACCGGCGGCTCCCTGCTGATCGGTTCCGTGGGGCGCCCCGACCTCGTCGAGCCGCGCCTGACCCGGGGGCTGGCCCGGGCGCAGTACGCCTCCGCGCACCGGCTGGCCGCCGAGCTCCCCGAGGAGACCCCGGTGCTGCCCACGCACGGCTTCGGCAGTTTCTGCTCGTCCTCGCGGGCGGAGGGCGGCGACACCACGACCATCGGCAGGGAGAAGGCCTCCAACGGGGTGTTCACCCGCGACGTGGAGGGCTTCGTCGCCGACCTCCTGGCGGGGCTGGACGACATCCCCGCGTACTACGCGCACATGGGGCCGGTCAACGCCGCCGGTCCCGCGCCGGTCGACCTGACCCCGCCCGCGGTGGCGGACGCCGACGGGATCGCGGCCCGGCTGGCGGCGGGCGAGTGGGTGGTGGACCTGCGCCACCGCGTCGCCTTCGCGCAAGGGCACGTCGCCGGCTCGCTGAACTTCGAGGCCGAGGGGCAGCTCGCCACGTACCTGGCCTGGCTGATCCCGTGGGGCAAGCCGGTCACCCTGCTCGCCGGCTCGGCCGCGCAGCTGGCCGCCGCGCAGCGCGAGCTCGTCCGGGTCGGCATCGACCGCCCCGCCGCCGCGGCCACCGGCTCGCCCGCGGACTGGCTGCGCCCGGGCGAGGCACCGGCCTCCTTCCCGCGGGCGACCTTCGCCGAGCTCGCCGACCGGCGGCGCGGAGCGCCGGGCTTCGTCGTCCTCGACGTCCGCCGGGACGCGGAGCGCCGGGAGGGCCACATCGAGGGCTCGTTCCACATCCCGCTCCACACCCTGCCCCGGCGCCTCGACGGGCTGCCGGAGGGCGAGGTGTGGGTGCACTGCGCGGGCGGGATGCGCGCCGCGATCGCCGCCTCCCTGCTGGACGCGGCCGGCCGCGAGGTCGTCGCGGTGGACGACTCCTTCGAGGCGGCCGAGCGGGCCGGACTGGTCGTACGGCGGTCCTGACCGCCCCGCGGCCCGGGTGCGGACGCCCGTCCGCACCCCACGTGCACCACGAACGGGAAACGGACATGAACTTCCTCGGACGACCGCCGGACGGCCCCGGCGGGAACGGTGGCCGCGGGGGCGGTGGCGCCCCGTGACCGGCCTCACATTCTCCCTGGCCGCCGGCGCGGTGACCGGCCTGGCCCTGGGGGCGCTCGGGGGCGGCGGCAGCGTACTGGCCGTCCCCGCCCTGATCTACCTGCTCGGCCTCACCCCGGTCGCGGCGACCACCGCCGGCCTGGCCGTCGTCGCCGCCACCTCGGCCGTCGCCCTGGCCGCGCACGCCCGCGACGGGCAGGTGCGGTGGCGTACGGGGCTGCTGTTCGCGGCCGCCGGGCTCGGTCCCGCGATGCTGGGCGGCGCGCTGGCCGCCCGGATCCCCGGCGCCCTGCTGACGGGGGCGTTCGCCCTGGTGGCGGCGGGTGCGGCGGTCCGGATGCTGCGGACCGCGCCGGCGGCCGGCGGCGCCGCCCCGGTACGGCCGGGCCGGGCCGCGGCCGCCGGGGCCGGACTCGGCGCGGTCACCGGCGTCCTCGGTGTCGGCGGCGGCTTCCTCGCGGTGCCCGCGCTCGTGGGCGTACTGGGCCTGCGGATGCGCCAGGCGGTGGCCACCAGCCTCCTGGTCATCACCGTCAACTCCCTGGCCGCGCTGGCGACCCGGGCGGGGACGGCACAGGGGCTGGACTGGGCCGTCGTCGCGCCCTTCGCGGGGGCCGCGGTCCTCGGGGCCCGGGACGGGAAGCGGCTCGCGTCCAGGATCTCCGGCCCCGCCCTCCAACGGGCCTTCGCCCTCGTGCTGTTGGGCGTGGCCGCGTTCATGCTCCTGGACGCGGCCCGGTGAACGGGCCGCTGCCGGGGATCAGGCCAGCGAGAGGAACAGCTTCTCCAGCCGGGCCCGCATCGCCTGCGGGTCCTCCCCGTCCACCCGCCCGTCGCGGGCGTCGGCCACGCACTGCTGCAGGCCCGTCGCGATGATCGCGAAACCGGCCCGGTCGAGCGCCCGGGAGGCCGCGGCGAGCTGCGTCACGACGTCCTCGCAGTCGCGCCCCTCCTCGATCATCCGGATCACGCCGGCGATCTGACCCTGCGCCCGCCGCAGGCGGTTCAGCACGGCCTTCAGCTCGGTGCCCTCAAGCTCCAGTTCCACCATCACTCCTCAGAGATACCCCCAGGGGTACTGTACGTCCCGGTTCGGGGCGACGTCGACCACGAAGGACCACCTCTGCCATGAACACCCCCGCTCCCGCCCCCGCCGCCCTGGACGTCGACCAGGCCCGGGCGCGCCTGCCCGAACTCACCGTCGTCGACGTGCGCACGCCCGCCGAATACGCCTCCGGCCACCTGCCCGGCGCGCTCAACGTCCCCCTGGACCGGATCGGGCGGGCCGCGGCGGACGTACGGCGCGCCGCCGAACGCGGCGGCGTCCTCGTCGTGTGCGCCTCCGGCGTCCGGTCCGCGAAGGCCTGCGCACTGCTGGCCGGGCACGGCGTGTCCGCCGCGACCCTCGTCGGCGGCACGGCGGCATGGGCCTCCGCCGGACACGGGCTGCACCGCCCCGAGGCCCCCGCCGGCCGTCCCGGCCTGAGCATGGAACGCCAGGTCCGCCTCACCGCCGGCGCCCTCGTCCTGCTCGGCCTCGCACTCGGCCTGGTCCTCCACCCCCTCCTGCTGCTCCTCGCCGCCGGGGTGGCCGGCGGCCTCGTCCTCTCCGCGCTCACCGGCACCTGCGGCATGGCCGCCCTCCTCGCCCGCCTTCCGCACAACCGGCCCCGCACGGCCGACCTCGACGCGGCCCTCGCCGCCCTGCGCGGCCGCGCCCCCGGGCAGCGCCACCGGTAGGGCCGCGGCCCTACCGGTCCCCGGGGCGCCGCCCCGTGCCCGCGCCCGATGCCTCCACCGGACTTACGATGTCGCTAGAGGACTCGGGGCAGTCGACGGCCGGTCTCTGGCCGGCGGGAAGCGGGCACCCATGGCGGCGCGGCTCAAAAGATCAGGGCTGATCGGTGAAGTATCGGCGGAGTTCGCCGGCACGATGATCCTCATCCTCTTCGGCTGTGGCGTGGTGGCCCAGGTGGTCGCCGGCGGCGCCCTGACCAATCCGCCGGGCGGGCTGGGCAACCACGACAGCATCGCCTGGGCCTGGGGCCTGGGCGTCACCCTCGGCGTCTACGTCGCCGCCCGGCTGAGCGGCGCCCACCTCAATCCCGCGGTGACGGTCGCCCTGGCGGCGTTCAAGGGATTCCCGTGGAAGCACGTGGGCCCGTACGTGGTGGCCCAGATCGCCGGCGCGTTCGTGGCCGCCCTCATCGTGCGCTGGAACTACAGCGAGGCGCTGGCGAAGGCGGACCCGACCCACACCATCAAGACGCAGGGCGTCTTCTCCACGCTGCCGGCCAACGGCAACACGAACCTGCCGGTCACCGAATGGGGAGCGCTGCGCGACCAGATCATCGGCACGGCGATCCTGCTCCTGTTGATCTTCGCGGTCACGGACCTGCTGGGCACGCCCCCCGGCGCCAACCTCGCCCCGTTCATCGTCGGCCTCATCGTGGTCGCGATCGGCATGGCCTGGGGCACCAACGCGGGCTACGCCATCAACCCGGCGCGCGACCTCGGCCCCAGGCTGGCCAGCTTCCTCACCGGCTACGGAGGGGCGTGGCGCGACCAGTACGGCAACTTCTACTTCTGGGTGCCGATCGTCGGCCCGCTGATCGGCGGTCTGCTGGGAGCGGGTCTGTACAAGCTCCTCATCGGCCGGTACCTGCCGACCGCCGAACCGGAGCCCGCGGGACGGGTGCCGGTACCGGACGAGAGCTGAGCCGGCCCGCAGTTCGGGACCAAGAGAGGCGGCAACCCCATGGCTGACTTCGTCGGCGCAGTGGACCAGGGCACCACCAGCACCCGTTTCATGATCTTCGACCATGCGGGCAACGAGGTGGCCAGGCACCAGCTGGAGCACTCCCAGATCCTGCCCCGCTCGGGGTGGGTCGAGCACGACCCGGTCGAGATCTGGGAGCGCACCAACTCCGTGATCCAGAACGCCCTGCGGCACGGAAACCTTTCCGCGACCGACCTGGCGGCCATCGGCATCACCAACCAGCGGGAGACGACCGTCGTCTGGGACCCGCGCACCGGCCGCCCCTACTACAACGCCATCGTCTGGCAGGACACCCGCACCGACTCCATCGCGGCGGCACTGGACCGCTCGGGCCGGGGCGACGTGATCCGGCGCAAGGCGGGGCTGCCGCCGGCGACCTACTTCTCCGGCGGCAAGATCCAGTGGATCCTGGAGAACGTCGACGGGGTCCGCGAGGCCGCCGAGCAGGGGCACGCCCTCTTCGGCAACACCGACTGCTGGGTGCTGTGGAACCTCACCGGCGGCCCCGACGGCGGCATCCACGCCACCGACGTCACCAACGCCAGCCGCACCATGCTCATGGACCTGGAGACCCTCGACTGGGACGACGAACTCCTGGGCTTCTTCGGCGTGCCGCGGTCGATGCTGCCGACCATCAACCCCTCCTCCGACCCCGAGGCGTACGGACAGGCCCGGACCTCCCGGCCGCTGCGGGCCGCCATCCCCATCACCGGGGTGCTCGGCGACCAGCAGGCGGCCACCGTCGGCCAGGTCTGCTACGCCCCCGGGGAGGCCAAGAACACCTACGGCACCGGCAACTTCCTCGTGCTCAACACCGGCACCGAACCGGTCCGGTCCCAGCACGGCCTGCTGACCACCGTGGCCTACCAGTTCGCCGGACAGCCGGCGGTCTACGCCCTGGAGGGCTCCATCGCCGTGACCGGCTCCGCGGTCCAGTGGCTGCGCGACCAGCTGAAGATCATCACCGATGCCGCGGAGACCGAACGCCTGGCCTCGACCGTCGAGGACAGCGGCGGCATCTACTTCGTGCCCGCCTTCTCCGGCCTGTTCGCCCCGTACTGGCGCTCCGACGCCCGCGGCGCGATCGTCGGCCTCGCCCGGTACCACGACAACGGCCACCTGGCCCGGGCCACCCTGGAAGCCATCTGCTACCAGAGCCGCGACGTGGTGGAGGCCATGGAACAGGACTCGGGCGTCCACCTGGACGTGCTCAAGGTGGACGGCGGCGTGACGGCCAACGACCTCTGCATGCAGATCCAGGCCGATGTCCTCGGCGTCCCGGTCAGCCGTCCGGTCGTCGCCGAGACCACCGCGCTCGGCGCCGCCTACGCCGCGGGCCTGGCGACGGGCTTCTGGCAGGACACGGACGAACTGCGCACCCACTGGCAGGAGTCCAAGCGCTGGGAGCCCCGGTGGTCCGAGGAACAGCGGGCCGAGGGGTACGCGGGCTGGAAGAAGGCCGTGGAGCGCACCCTCGACTGGGCCAAGGTCGAGTAGTCGGCGGAGCGGATCAGGGGCGGCGCAGACGGGGGGCCAGCGCCGCCATCGCCGCCATCAGCCCCGGCAGCACCAGCATCGCCCACCGCAGGTCCGTCGCCTCCGCGAGGGCGCCGATGACCGGCGGTCCGGCGAGGAAGCCGACGTACCCCACCGCCGAGACGGCGGCGATGGAGGACCCGGTGCGCTCCGGCCGCAGCGCGGCCGCATGGGCGAAGACGAGGGGGATGACCGCGGCCATCCCCAGGCCCAGCAGGGCGTAGCCGACGAAGCCCGCCGCCGTCGTCGCGGCGAGGATCGGGACGAGGGCCCCGGCGCCCGCCACCACGGCGCACAGGAGCGTGAAGGCGACCGTCCCGAGGCGGGCCCGCAGCCGGTCGGCGGTGAGGCGTCCGACGACCATGCCCGCGGAGAAGACGGCGTACCCCAGGCCCGCCGCGCCCGCCGAGGCGCCGGTCTCCTCCTTCAGGTACACCGCGCCCCAGTCGTTGACGACCCCCTCCCCCATCAGCGCGCAGAACGCCACGAGGCCCGGCACCCACAGGCCCGGCCCGGGCAGGGCCAGCAGCGGGTCCCGGCGGGACCGGCCCCCGGCGCGCGGCGGATCGGGGGCCAGGGCCGTGGCCGCAGCCCCCGCCACCACCAGCAGGACCAGGGCCGCCACCGTGAAGTGCGCCCGGATGCCGATCCCGGCGGCGGCCGCGAGGCCCCCCGCCGTGGCGCCGGCGATGCCGCCGAGGCTGAACATGGCGTGGAAGCCGCCGAGGACGGGGCGGCCGTAGGCCCGTTCGACGAGGACGCCCTGGGTGTTCATCGCGACGTCCACGGCGGTGTTGCCGCACGCGAACACGGCCAGGGCCGCCGTCAGCACCGCGAGGCCGGGGACGTGGGGCAGGCTCGCGAGGGCGCCCAGGTAGGCGGCCATGCCGACGCACAGGACCGTGCGGCTGCCGAACCGGGCGACCAGGCCGCCGACCAGCGGAAGCCCGAGGAAGGCGCCGCCGCTCAGGCCGACGAGGGCCACGGCCAGCTCCCCGGCGGACAGGTCCAGCCGGTCCTGGACGGCGGGGACCCGGGCCGCCCAGGTGGCGAAGGCGGCTCCGGTGACGAAGAAGACCGCGCAGACGGCCGCCCGCATCGCCCGCGGACCCGGGCTCCGGCCGCGGGCGGAGGCCGTGGTGCGTCCGGCCGCGGTCCCGGGCTCGTTGCGCATGTACGTCGTCCCCTTCGTCGTTCGTACCGGTCCGTGCCCGGCCGGTCCCCCGCGTCCCGGCGGGGGGCCGTCCGTCCGCCTACCGCGCCGCGTCGGCCGTCCGCCGGGTCAGGGCGATCAGCGCCTCCCGTTCCTCGACGAGGACCTTGTACAGGACCTCGGCGTAGCGGTGCATCGTCCGCACGTCGTTGGGAGGGCCGAACGAGCTGAAGCTCTGGCCCAGCACCAGGCGGCGCAGGCAGACCTCCTCGCTCACGGGGTACTGCGCGGGATCGTAGCGGTGTCCGGGGGTCGCGTGCCCGCAGCTCCAGGGGCATCCCCGGCCGTATCCGCGCAGTTCCCGGAAGAGGGTCTGCCCGGGGACGGGCTGCGGCTGCCAGCGCATGATGTGCAGGCCCTCGGCGTTGACCGCCCGGGCGAGCGCGTCGCGGAAGGCGGCGACGGGGAGGCCGTCGAGTCCGATCTCCTCGGGCATGACGAGCAGCGGGTAGAAGAAGTAGACGTGCGTGCGGTCCTCGGGCACGACGGGCGGGCGGATGCCGGGCACCCCGGCGAGGGCCTGCGTGAGGGCGGCGCCGTTGGCCTGCCGGACCAGGGACATCTGCGGCAGCCGGGTGAGCTGGGAGCGGGCGAACGCGGCGGCGAGGACGTCGATGCGGTAGTTCCAGCCCATGATGCGGGCGTTGTAGTCGCGGCTCTGGCCGGGGAGTTCCTCACCGAACATCAGCACCCGCCGGGCCAGCCGGTGCTGCTGCTCGTCGCGGGTCGCGAACAGGCCGCCCTCGCCGAGGGCGGAGAGGGTCTTGGACCCGTTGAGGCTGGCGCCGCTCATCGTGCCGAGGGAGCCGACCGGCCGGCCCCGGTACTCGGCGCCGTGGGCCTGCGAGGCGTCCTCGATGAGGACGAGCCCGTGCCGGTCCGTGACCGCCCGCAGGGCCTCGTAGTCGGCGGGCAGGCCGTTGAGGTCCACGGCGACGACGGCCCGGGTGCGGCCGGTGATCCGCTCCTCGATCAGGGCCGGGTCGATGGTGAACGTCGCGAGGTCGGTGTCGACGAACACCGGGATGGCATTGGCCTGGAGCACGCAGGAGGCCGAGGCCAGGAAGGTGTCGGCCGGGACGAGCACCTCGTCGCCCGGCTCCACGCCGGCGGCGGCGATCGCCATGTGCAGGGCCGCCGTGCCGGAGTTGGCGGCCAGGACGTGGGGCATGCCGGTGAACCCGGCCCAGGCGGCCTCCAGGTCGTTCACCGTGCGCATCGGCCAGTGCCAGGGGGTCGCCTGATCCAGCGCGTCGAGCACGGCCTTGCGGTCGGCGTCGACGATGTGCGGCCAGGGAGCCGACTCGTGCGCGGAGAGGAGGGGGGAGCCCCCGTCGACGGCTAGCACGCCCCGGCCTCCTCACCGGCCGTGCCCGCGGCGGTCAGCGCAGGCCGCCGTCGGGCGGGGGCCTCGCGGCGGAACACCGCCCGGGCGGAGGGGGTCTCGGGGAAGGGGCCGAGCAGGGCGGCCAGCCCGGAGAGGCCCTCGGCGAGGGTGACCCGTGGCGCGAAGCCCAGCGCGGCCAGGCGGGTGACGTCGGCCAGGAGCGTGAAGCTGTCCGCGAGGCTGGAGGTGTCGGCGTCCAGCGGCGCCGGGCGGCCGGTCGCCGTCCCCACCGCGTCGGCCAGCTCGCGCATCGAGACGGCCGTGCCGGTGCCGAGGTTGTAGGTCTCGCCGTCGGCGCCGCGGGCGGCCAGGACGATCAGGGCCCGGCACAGGTCCTCGACGTGGATGAAGTCACGGCGCTTGCGGTCGATGTCCCCGACCACCGGGATGGGCTGCTCGTTGAGGTGCCAGCGCAGGAACTGCGAGACCTCCCCGCCCGCCCGGCGCGGGTCCTCCCCGGGACCGTAGACGACGAAGGACCGGCCGATGACGACGGGCAGCCCGGCCGTCGCGTGAAGGCTGCGCAGGGTCAGCTCGCCGGAGAGCTTCGAGGCGCCGTAGGGCAGGAAGGGCTGCGTGGGATGGTCCTCGCGGATCGGGCTGTGGAGCGGGGTGCCGTAGACGATGGCGGAGGAGAGGTAGACGAGCCGGCGCACGCCCAGTTCCAGGCAGGCGTTGCCGACGTTGCAGGTCGCCAGGGCGTTGAGGTGGAAGTCGCGGCGGGGGTCGGCGACCGACTCGGTGCCGCTGGCGTTGCCGGCCAGGTGGAACACGGCGTCGGCGCCCTGCAGGGCCAATAAGGTCTCGCCGTAGTCGCGCAGGTCGGCGCGGACGTGGGAGACACCGGGCAGGGACGCGAGTTCGGCGGGGAGGGGGGCGTGGTCGACGACGGTGACCTTCCGGGACAGCAGGCTGAGGGCCGTGACGAGGTGTCGGCCGACGAAACCGGCTCCGCCGGTGACGGCCACCTCCTCGTAGGGGGTTTCGGGCATGTCGGGACCGTGCTGCACGATCGCTCCATTCGGGATGCGAGGCGAGGGAAATGCGGGGGGGGGCGGGGGGCGGGGGGGAGGCCGGTGCGGGCGGACACCGGCCGGTGTCTCCCGGGGCGCACCCGCCTGCCGCGCACCCGGCGGTGCGCTCTCGAAGCGGCGGTGCTGTTCGACCCTGGCCCGGACCGGCAGTGGCGCTCACGCACCTGATCGGTTACGGCTCTGCCAGTTCACCACGGCTCCTCCCCGTCGGCGCAAGGGGCGCCGGGGAGAGTGGCCGAGACTGCCCGCCGCCCGGCCGCGCGGCGCCGAGAAGAGCGGAGTTGGTCTGTTTTCGCGACGATCGAGCACGGACGGAGGGATTCCGCCCGAACCGGAAGCGCGGCGGCGGCGCTCGGCGGCCGGGCCCGGATGGCCGATTCAGACGGACTCGCCCTTTCGGCCAGGGCGGCGCCTTTCCGCCCGAAGGGCACGGAGGCGGGCGAGCCGGACACCGTACGGTTCCCCGCGCGTCTCACGCGCGTGGTCGAGGGACGCCCGCCGGGCTCCGAAGGCCACGGCGGTCGCGCTCACCAGGGCCAGGCCGAGCAGCCAGCCCCCGAGCACGTCGCTCACCCAGTGCACGCCGAGCGCCACCCGCGTGTACCCGACGCCCACCACGGAGACCACCGCGAGCACCCACAGGAGCGGACGGCGCCGCCGGGGCGCCAGCGGGAGCAGGACCAGCAGCAGCACCGCGCAGGAGGTGGTGGCCGTCATGGCGTGCCCGGAGGGGAAGGCGAACCCGGGCGCGTGGGAGACCGGATCGGGCAGGTCGGGCCGGGCCCGCGCGACCACGCCCTTCGCCAGCGCGCCGAGGAGGCCGCCGGCCATGGCGGTGACGGCCGCCCACAGGGCCAGGCGCACCGCACCCCGCAGGAGCAGCCACACCACCAGCGCCGCCACGAGCAGCCGCATGGTCACCGGGTCCCACACCACGTGGGTCAGGAAGTCGAGGAAGCGCACCCACCCGGGATCCGCCAGCGCCACCGCGTGCAGCCGCCCGGCCGCCCCCCGGTCGAGCCGGCCCAGCGGCGCCCACCGCGCCTCGACCAGGACCAGGACGAGCGCGAAGGGGACGCAGGCGGGGACGGTCACGGCCACCGCCCTGAGCAGCCGCGCCCGGAACCGGGCCCCGGGCCCCGGGCGGGCATTGGGCCCCGGGCGGACACCACGTTCCGGGCCGGCACCACGTTCCGGGCCGGCCCCCTGTTCCCGGCCGGCACCATGTTGCGGGCCGGTGCCCGCTTCCCGGCCGGTGCCGGCTTCCCGGCCGGTGCCGGCTTCCCGGCCGGTGCCGGCTTCCCGGCCGGTGCCGGCTTCCGGGCCGGTGCCGGCTTCCGGCCGGGCATCGGGGTCCGTGGGGGCCGGGGCGGAGGTGCGGGGCGAAGTGGAAGGGCGTGCCATGACCGCCATGTTTCCCTCCCGGACCCCCCGCCGGAAGACCGGTACCCGCGCGGCCGGGTCTCCCTGACGGCGCATGAGCCGCCGAAGACCCCTCGCACCCGGCCGTCCGCCGCCGAACTCCCCGCGCTCCCGCACTCCCTGACGGAGGGTCCCGCCGTCCCGCGCCACCCCGGGACCGGATCGACACCCCGCCTACCTGCACCTTCTCTCATACCGAGACCGTCACGTCCGCCATGCGGTCACACCCTTGCCCGGGAAACGCATCCGGGGAAGTATTCCTATCAATCCGATGGGAAAGGTGGGGATCGGATACGGCGCGACCCGGCCCACCAGCCCTCCTCCCTCACGCGCCTCCGGCACCCGGTCGGCGCGGCCCGACAACGACCGGAGCAGTCGACATGACCACCGACGTCCCCCCGCCCTCCGCCGTCCGCCCCGCCCCCGCGCCCGCGCCCCGCCACCGCGCACGGGCCTCCCGGTGACGCCCGTGCCCACGGCCCCGCACCCCGCCGGACACCCGCCCACCGCCGCTCAGCGCCGCGCGCTCCTGCGCACCGCCCGCGACGTGGCCGAGGACCTGGCCGCGGACGCCATCACCCGCGACCGGGCGGGCAGGCCGCCCGCCGACGAGACGGCCCGGCTGCGCGAGGCGGGACTGCCCGCGTCGCTCACCCCGCCCCGCTCCGGCCGCGGAGCGGACTGGCGTACCGGATGCGCCGTCATCAGGGAGGTCGCCGCGGCGGACAGCTCGCTCGGCGAGGTCCTCGCCCGCCACTACGTGCACGCGTGGAGCGGGCGCTTCTACGCGGACGACGAGCGCGCCGCCGCCCTTGAGGAGGAATCGGTGCGGCGGCAGTGGCTGTGGACCGGCGCGGTGCACGCCCCCGCCCCCGACGAGGACGCCGAGCGGCCCGGTCTCACGCTGAGGCCCCGGACCACGGGGTACGTCCTGGAAGGGCGCCGGCCCGTGGACACGGCGGCGGCCGCCGCCGACCAGATCGTGCTGGACGCCGTGTGCGCCGTGACGGGCGACGTCCTGGTGGTCCGGGTCCCGGCCGGCACGCGGGGCGTGAGCGTCGAACCCGCGCCCGACCGGCTCGGCCAGCGCGTCGCCGGAGCCGGAGAGGTCGTGTGCGACCGCGTGACCGTCCCGGCCGGGCAGGTGCTGGGCCGTCGGCCGTACGACGCGGAGTCGGCCGCGCCCTTCACCTCGCTCGCCGAGCCGGCGCTCCGCCTCGCCCTCTGCCACGTGGGCCTCGGGACGGCCGAGGGGGCGCTCACCGAGGCACGGGACCTCAGCAGGGGCGGCCGGGCCCGCCGGGCACCCGGCGAGGACCCGGACCTCTTCCTCACCTACGGGGAACTCGCCTCCGCCGTCCAGACGGCGAGCGCCGTGGCGGACCGGGCCACGGAGGTGATGGCACAGGCCCTCGACACGGGCGGGCAGCTCGGCGCGGAGGAGGCCGCGGGCGTCGCCGCCCTGGTCGCCACGGCCGAGACCGTGACGTCGAAGGCCGCCCTGCACGTCACCGCCCGCGTGCTGGAGTTCGCCGACGCCCCGGGCCTGGACCGGTTCTGGCGCAACGCCCGCGTCCTGACGGCCCACCGCCCGGTGGCGCACCGCCTGCGCTCCATCGGCGAGCACTACCTCAACGGCTCCCACCGCGCGGTGGCGGCCGCCTTCCGCTGACGCGGGCCCCCGGATGCGCGGCCGCCCACCCGCGCGGGACGGGGGCCCCGGCCGTACGGGATAATGTCCGCATGCGGATCTCAGCCAGGGCGGACTACGCGGTACGCGCCGCACTGCAGCTCGCCGCGTCACAGGACGACGAGCCGCTGAAGGCCGAGGCCATCGCCGACGCCCAGGACATCCCCCACAAGTTCCTCGAGGGCATCCTGGGCGACATGCGCCGCGGCGGCCTCGTCCTCAGCCGGCGCGGCGGCAACGGCGGCTACCGGCTGGCCCGCCCGGCGGCGGCCATCAGCATCGCGGACGTCATCCGCGTCGTGGACGGACCGCTCGTCTCGGTGCGCGGGGTCCGCCCGCCGGACCTCTCCTACACCGGCCCCGCCGAATCGCTGCTCCCCCTGTGGGTGGCGCTGCGGGCCAATGTCCGCGAGATCCTCGACGGCGTGTCCCTCGCCGACGTCGCCTCCTCCGCCCTGCCCGCCGACGTCTCGGCGCTGGCCCACGCCCCGGGCGCCTGGACCAATCCCTGAGCCCAGTCCCCACCTGCGCTTTCTCACGTCGCGAGACGGCGGCGTCCACCATGTGATCGGCCTCTTGGGGCGGCCCTCCCGCTCTGCCAAGATGCCTACCAACCAGGTGGGAAAACTAGGAATCGGGGAGGCGACCGTGCGAGCACCGCACCGTGCGGGCCTGCCGCTGCCCCTGATCTCCCGCCGGCACATCGATCTGGGCCGCACCTCCAGCGCCATCTGTCAGCCTGCCTGAAACGCCCCCGGGGGCCCGGCCGCACGGGCGGGGCCCACGGCCGGCATGCCGTGCCGCGTCGCGCGCCGCGCCGCCGCACTCCCTCCCCGGGCCGCCCGACGACCCACGGCCTCCCCACGCGCCACCACGCTCCCGCCCGCCCGCGGCCGGGAGCGGGTGCCGTGCGCGCCGACGGCTTCGCCGCGCCCTCCCGCACTCCCGCAACCCCATCCCGTGAAAGGACACCCCCGTGTCTGCCGCAAGATCGCTCACCGCCCTGCGCGCCCTCGCCGTCACCGCGGCGCTCCCCCTGCTGCTCACCGCGTGCGGCTACGGCTCCGAGGCGGAGAAGACGGAGCCGAAGGCGGCCGGCGCCGCGTCCGGGGGCGGCAAGGCGCTCTCGGCGTCCGAGGTCCGCATCGGGTACTTCCCGAACCTGACCCACGCCACCGCGCTGGTCGGTCTCCAGGAAGGCCTCATCGCCAAGGAGCTGGGCACCACCGCGATCAAGCCGCAGACCTTCAACGCCGGCCCCTCCGAGATCGAGGCCCTCAACGGCGGCTCCCTCGACATCGGCTTCATCGGCCCCTCG